>NZ_VITO01000001.1:0-623977 GCF_007828025.1 Nitrospirillum bahiense | reverse complement strand
GACAGTGCGCCGGGGGATCGATCCCCCGGCGCACTGTCGGCTCTGTGCGAGCGCCTCAATGCGACGCCTCGCCGATGCCTTAACTACCGAACGCCAGCGGAGGTCTTCCACGCCAAGCTCGCGGAACTTGGGGCGGTTGGTTAGGATGAAAAAGCCAAGTCGCACTTCGACTTGAGCCCACCCCCGGAAGGACAAACCTTGAGTGGAGAGCATCTGTTCGCATCGCCTTATTCCCATTGGAAAAGCGATCTCAAGGAGACTCCCGGATTTCATCATTTTTGAGTCAGAGCCAAAACCGCATGCCGATACAGCATGTCCGTATCGGGGCGCTAGCGTCCCCGGAGGAGCGCCGCGAGGTCCAGGTCGAACCGTAAGCCGACGACGAAAGCGTCCGGGGCATCGCGCAGGCGGGCGGGGTCGCTGAACTGGTCTGGATGGATGACGTATTGCAGGTTGGGCTGGATGCGAACGGCGCGGGCCAGTTGCACGCCGTAGCTCAGCTCCATCATGATCTGGTCATCCGCCGGCGTGCCGCGGCCGCCAGCCGCCGCGCGGGCCAAGCTTAGCGCCTCCAGGGCGTCGTGGCTGTACTTCTGCTGGTTCACGACGAAGCCGATGGTATCGTCGTCGCGCCCGGCGAAGGTGCCGCGTTGGACCAAGCCCAATTCCAGGAAATGGTCCTCGATCAGCTGGCCGCTCACGCCCGTCATCGCCACGCCGAACAAGGTCAAGCCCCGCTGCGACGTGTCGTCGGGGCGCAGCACCATCTGTTCGAAACGGAAGAACACGCCCGATCGGCCGTTCAGGGTGGCGTTGGGCTGGCCGCTGACCACGGCGGCGCGTCCGCTCGCGTCGCGGAGCGGGTCGGTATAATCGGCGCCATCGTACCAGCCGCCGACCTCGTATTTGCGGGGCAGGCGGTCGTTGTCAAACGTCGTCTGATATCCCAGCGCCATCGGCGCGATGGCGCCCGTAGCGGTGGCTGTGCCCCAATCAAAGCCATGCTCGGTGCTGGACTGGTGGCTGGGATTCACTTCGTAGGCGCCGACATGCAGATAGACCGTCGGCGTCAGCCAGGCGGTGGCGTGGGCACCCCAGCTGGATACCGGCCACCAAGTGAAGCTGCTGGTTTTGAAGACGAAGGTGGGGTTGCCGCAGGCGGAGTTGATCTGGAAATTGGCGCAGAGCGCTGACCCGAGGAAACTTATGTTAGCCACCGTGCGCCCACCCTCCACCACCAGGCGGCCGTCCAGCAGGGACTGTTCCACCGTGAAGCGGGCCAGGCGCGTGTTCTGCGCGCCATAAATCTCCTGCAGCGAAGTGGTGCTGCCCAGATACTGGGTCGCCAGGTTGCTGCCGTGGCGGTTCACCGCGGCGACATGCAGGGTCCCTCCGCTCCAGTCCAGGGCATTGGTCAGGTTCACGTCCGCGCCCAGTAGAATTTGGCCGGCATAGGCAGCCCCTTGGCGCATGCCGCCGCTGGGATTGGCCGCCGCCTCGCCCGTGTAGCTGGCCAGCCAGTCGACGGTCTCGCCCGTGCCTGGTTCGGCGGCCAGGGCGGCACCGGACAGCATTATGGCCAGGGCGGCCACTGGAAACGTTTCCACAACGGGGCGCAAAAATGGATTGGGCACCGAAGGTGCAACGTGACGCATATCATCCCTCCCTGGGTTCTTCTGGGTACGGCCTTGTGGCGACCATGTTGATTGGGTGGTTCGGGTCTTCAGACCGGACGCTTCAGGACGCGCAGGGCGACGGCCGTGACCCCGGCGCCGATGGCCAGCGCCGCGACATAGCCGCCGACATGACTGACGGCGTTGGGGATGGGCAGCACGAACACGCCACCGTGGGGCACCCGCAGTTCCGCGCCGATGGCCATGGAAATGGCGCCCGCCACGGCGGATCCCGCCACCAGGGCCGGGATGACCCGCAGCGGATCGCGGGCGGCGAAGGGGATGGCCCCCTCGGTCACAAAGGCCAGGCCCAGCACCGCCGCCGCGCCGCGCGTCTCCCGCTCCTCCGCCGTGAAGCGGCTGGCGAACACCTGGGCGGCCAAGGCCAGGCCCAAGGGCGGGGTCATGCCGGCGACCATGGCCGCCGCCATCGGGGTGTAGACCTGGCTGGCGATCAGGCCCGTGGAAAAGGCGTAGGCCGCCTTATTGATGGGGCCGCCCATGTCGAAGGCCATCATGCCGCCGATCAGCACGCCCAGCAGGATGGCGCTGCTGCCCTGCATGCCCTTCAGCCAGGTGGTCAGGGCGGCCAGCGCGCCGGCCGTCGGCCCGCCCACGACGTAGATCATCAGCAGGCCCGTCAGCAAGGTGCCCAGCAAGGGCAGGATCAGCACCGGTTTCAGGCCCTCCAGGGTCCGGGGCAAGCGGATATGGCGGTTCAGGAAGGCGGTGCCGTAGCCGGCGATGAACCCGGCCAGGATGCCCCCCAGAAAGCCCGCCTGAAGATTGGCCGCCACCATGCCGCCGATCATGCCGGGCGCGATGCCCGGCCGGTCGGCGATGGAATGGGCGATGTAGCCCGCCAGCACGGGCACGATCAGCACGAACGCCCCTTTGGCCCCAACCTGGAACAGGGCGTAGGCCAGCGTGCCCTTGTGGGCGTCGTCATAGGCGTAGATGCCGCCCAGCGCGAAGGCCAGCGCGATCAAAAGGCCCCCCGCCACCACGAACGGCAGCATGAAGGAAACGCCGGTCATGAGATGCTTATAGGGGCCCGTCCGCCCACCGCGCCCGGCCTTCGCCCCGGCGACGGCTTGCGGCGAAGGGCCTTCGGCGCGCCCCTCGTCCGGCCCGCCGTCCTCCGCCTCGGCCAGGGGCGTCGCTTCCGCCAGGGCCCGCTGGATAAGGCCGGCGCCATCGGAGATCGCGGGTTTGGTCGCCGACTGGAACACCCGCTTGCCGGCGAAGCGGCCCAGATCCACTTGGCGGTCCGCGGCGATGATGACGATATCGGCGGCGGCGATCTCGTCATCCGTCAGGCCGTCGCGGGCCCCGACCGATCCTTGCGTCTCCACGCGGATGATGTGCCCCAGTGTCTTGGCGCCATGCTGCAGGCCCTCGGCCGCCATGAAGGTGTGGGCGATGCCCGTCGGGCAGGAGGTGATGGCCACGATGTGTCGTGGACCTTCGGCTATCGACGGGGTAGCGGCCTGGGCCCGCTTGACCCGATGCGGCTTGGCCGATTCCGGTTCAGCCAGGACCAGCGCGTCCAAGACTGCGGCGGGGTCGGCCAGGACGGCCTCGATGCTGGTGCTGTGGTGGGGCAGTGCCCCAAAGCGATCAGCGTCCAGGATGCCCGATCCCACCAGCAGGACGGCGTGCGCGTCCTGAATCTGCGCCGGTTCCAAGGCGCCAAGGACGCCCTGCCCGGTACGCACCTCCACGGCGATGGTATGGCCCCTGTTGCTGGCGGCCTTGCGCAGGGCCTCCGCCGCCAGCAGGGCGTGAATGGTCATTTCGCCGGCGCCGATTACAGCCAACAGTGTGGACATGGTTCCTCCCCGGGCCGGGTCTTCGGCCCGCCCTTCATCCTTCAGTGCGGCGCATACGTCGCGGTGGTTGATGCCCAATCATCGGCCGGTGTCATCGTGACCTGGTCGGCCAGGGCCTGGACGATCTCCACCCCGGGGAGGTTGGGGCCGGCGCGGCCCAACTTGGCCACGGCGAACCCGGTCGCCAGGCGGGCGATCGCCTCCAATCCCAAGCCGGCATGCAGCCCGGCCGCCAGCCCGGCCACCATCGCGTCGCCAGCGCCCACGGTGCTGCTGCCCCGCACCTCGGGGGCTTGGGCGTGCAGGGCGGTGTCGCCGTCCACGAACAGGGCGCCGCCGGTGCCCAAGGACACGACCACCAGGGGGATGCCATGCCCTTGCAGGTGCCGCGCCGCTGCCAGCAAGTCAGGCGGAGCCAAGGGCCGGCCGGCCCAGCCCTCCAACTCATGTCGGTTGGGCTTCACGCAATGGGGCAAGACGTCGGCGGCCAAGGCCCGCGCCAGCGGCTCCCCGCTGCTGTCCAGCACAACCCGGGCGCCGGTAGGGGCCAGGCCGGCCACCATCTGGGCATAGGTGTCAGGGGGCAGTCCGTCAGGCAGGCTGCCGGCCAGCACCACCGAGGTGCCGGGGCCGACGGATTCCTCGAGATAGGTCTGGATCCGCTCCACCGTTTCCGGGGCTGCCGCCAAGCCTGGCAGGTTGATGTCCGTGGTGCGGCCGTCGTGGCGATCCAGCAGCTTGATGTTGGTGCGGGTTTCGCCGGGAACGCGCAGGAAGCGGTCGAGGATGCCCTTGGCGGCGAACAGCGCCTCGAACGGGGCGGTGTTGTCGATGCCCAGCAGCCCGGTCGCGGCCACATGCAGGCCCCAGTCGGCCAGGCAGGAGGCCACGTTCACGCCCTTGCCACCGGCATTGTGGCGCACGGCCGCGGCCCGGTGCACATGGCCTGGCCGCAAGTCGTCGAGGGTGACGGTCTCGTCGATCGCCGGGTTCAGGGTGACGGTGTGCAGATCAATGCTCATGCCATGCCTCCTTCCAGCGCCCGCACGTCCTCGGCGGCCTCGCAAGCCAAGGCCTGGGCCGCCAGCGCGCGCAACGCCGTCAACTCGCTGTCGCGCAGGCGCGCCTTCACCGACGGCACCTCACGCGGGGTCATCGACAGCTCATGCACGCCCAGGCCGGTCAGCAAGGCGGCGCCGAAGGGGTCTCCGGCGATGCCGCCGCAGACGCCAACCCAGCGGTCATGCTTGGCCGCCCCCGCCACGGTGGCCTGAATCAGACGCAGCACGGCGGGATGCAGGCTATCCGCCTGGGCGGCCAACTGTGGATTCTGGCGATCAATGGCCAGGGTGTACTGGGTCAGGTCGTTGGTGCCGATGGAGAAGAAGTCGGCATGGCGGGCTATGCTTTCGGCCTGCAGCGCTGCGGCGGGGACCTCGATCATGATGCCCAGCGGCACCGCCGGCGCCTCGACCTCGGCCCGGATGCGCTCGCTGACCGTGCGCAGGGCGATGATCTCGGCCGCCGTGGTGATCATGGGGAACATGATGGACAGGCTGGCGCCCGCGCGCGCCGCGCGGTACAGGGCGCGCAGCTGCGGCTCCAGCAGATCGGGCCGGCGCAGCAGCAGCCGGGCCCCGCGCACCCCCAGGAAGGGGTTTTCCTCATGCGGCAGGTTAAGATGGGCCACCTGCTTGTCGCCGCCGATATCCAGGGCGCGGACGATCAGCGGCCGGTTGCCCAGAGCCACCGCCATGGCGCGATAGATGTCGAACTGTTCGTCCTCGCTGGGGCTTTCGCCCCTTTCCAGAAACAGGAACTCGGTGCGCATCAAGCCGACGCCCTCCGCACCCTGCGACAGGGCGAAGGCCGCCTGGTCGGGCAGGTTGATGTTCGCCCCGATGGACACGGTGTGGCCGTCACGGGTGCGCGCGGGCAGGGCGCGGGCCTCCGCTTCACGGGCGCGGGCCTCCGCCTTGACCGCCAGCCATTGCCGCGCGGATGCCAGGTCGGCGTCGCTCGGCTCCAAGTACAGTTGTCCCGACTGGCCATCCAGGATGGCGTTGGTGCCATCCGCCAGTTCCAGCAGGGCGGCACCGCCCCCCACCAGGGCCGGCAAACCCAGTGTGCGGGCCAGGATGGCGGTGTGTGAGGTGGGGCCGCCCGAAGCCGTGGCCAAGCCCACCACACGGGCCGGGTCCAGGCCGGCGGTGTCCGAGGGGGATAGGTCCGGCGCCACCAGGATGCAGGGTGTGTCGGGCAGGTCGAGCAGCGAGTTGGCGCGCAAGGAGGGGTCGATATGCCCCAGGACACGGCGGCCCACGTCGCGCAGATCGGCGGCGCGGGCGGCCAGGACGGGATTGCCCAGCGCCGCCAACCGGCTGGCCATGCGATCCACCGTCTGATTCCAGGCCCAGGCCACGCCATGACCGTCCACCATCAACTGGCAGGCCAGGGTGATCAGGTCGGTGTCATTCAACAACTCCGCCTGGGCTTTGAAAATGCCGGCGTCGGCTGCACCCAGCCGGCGGGCGGTGTCATCGGCCAGCGCCTTGAGTTGTTGGCGCGTGCGGCTCAACGCCTCCTGCAACAGGCTGCCCCCCTCCGCCAGGGCGGCGGGATTGTCCGGCACCACCGGGTCCGCCGCCTTCAGCACATGCAGCGGGCCAATGGCCAGTCCTGGCGCCGCCGGCACGCCGCCGATGGCGGTCAGCGGCGCCGGGGGCGTCCAGCCGGTGCGGGGCGTCTGGCGCGCGCGGCTGGCCGCCAGGGCCGCGTCCATCTTTTCCTGGGCGCTCAGGCCGGTCATGGCTTGCCGCATGGCCGCCAGCGCCCCTGCGGCATCACCGCCGGCGGCGGACACCACCACCGTGTCACCGGCGCACAGGCCCAGTTGCAGGAGGGCGATCAGGTTCTTGGCGTCCGCCGCTTGGTCGCCATGGCGGACCCGGATCTGGGCGGCGAAGCGGCGGGCGGTGTCCACCCAGTGGGCCGCCGGCCGGGCGTGCAGGCCGCTGGGATAATCCACCGTCCAGTCGAAACCGGGCGCGAGATCACCCACCGGCGCACCGGCCGCGTTTTCGTCCGTGCGCCCGACCA
The DNA here is from genome assembly GCF_007828025.1 of Nitrospirillum bahiense. Classification (NCBI taxonomy): domain Bacteria; kingdom Pseudomonadati; phylum Pseudomonadota; class Alphaproteobacteria; order Rhodospirillales; family Azospirillaceae; genus Nitrospirillum; species Nitrospirillum bahiense. The sequence continues at coordinate 617,373 of NZ_VITO01000001.1, read as the reverse complement.
GGGCCGTGTCGCGGCCCAGGGCGGCCGCGATCTCGCCGGCATCGGTCGTCACCAACAGACGCTCCAACCGGTCGCTGTCCTGGATCAGGCGGGTCAAGCGGCGCAGGATGGTGATGTGCGCGTCGGACTGGGCGGCAATGGCGACCACGAGGCGCGCGCGTTGGCCGGCGTTCCACTCCACGCCATCAGGGATCTGCAGGATGGCCAGGCCGTTGCGGCGGACCAGGTGGCGATCCTCCCCCAGGCCGTGGGGAATGGCGACACCTTGGCCCAGGTAGGTGTTGGCCACCTCTTCCCGGCGGACCATGCTTTGTTCATAGGCGGGATCGACGCACCCGGCGGCGACCAGCAGCTGTGCCGCCTCGCCAATGGCGTCACGCTTTCCAGCCGGACGCGCGCCGATGCGGATCAGCTCGCGGGGCAGCAGGTCGCTCTCAACGGCGAAAGGCATTCTCGGAACCTCCCGAATTCATTCTTGTGCTTAGTGGTAACGTTTCCACAAAAATTGTCAAAGGGAATCCCTAGGGTCTATCTGGGCATATGCGCCGTATTCCCTTTGAACGCGCGGCGGAAGGCTTTAGACTGAGGCAAAATAACTGGAAACGATTGCGAAGATGACGGTCAACATCAAGGACGTCGCCCGGGTTGCCGGTGTATCGGTTTCCACCGTGTCCCGCGCCTTGGGGGAGGGGCCGGTCAGCGCCGAGGTGCGGGAACAGGTGCAGGCGGCGGTACGCGCCACCGGTTACAAGCCCAACCTGTCGGCGCGGCGGCTGCGCTCGCAACGCACCCAGACCATTGGCCTGATCGTCGCCGACATCCGCAACCCCTTCTTCACCGCCGTCGGCCGGGCGGTGGAGGACGCGGCCTACCGCGCCGGCATGCGGGTTATCCTGTGCAACACCGATGAGGACCCCGCGCGCGAGGCGCTTTACCTGACCCTGATGCAGGAAGAACGGGTGACGGGGCTGATTTTCGCCCCGACCCGCGCCACGCTTGATCGGTTACAGGCCGATGCCCTGGATTTTCCCATGGTGCTGATCGACCGCGCCGGTCCGGGCGGGCAATTTGACACCGTGTTGCTGGACAATCGCGAGGCCAGCGCCACCCTGGTCGATCACCTGGTGTCCCGGGGGTACACCCGCATCGGCGGCCTGTTCGGTGCCACCAGCACCACCGGCGTCGAACGGCGCGACGGCTATCTGGCAGCCATGGCGGCCCGGGGCTTGGCGGGGGAGGCGCGCTTCGCACCGCCGTCGGCGGAGGCCGCCGAGAACGCCGCCGCCGCCTGGCTGCGCCAACCTGATCGGCCTCAGGCCCTGCTGGTCAGCAATGGGCTGTTCCTCACCGGCGTGGTGAAGGCGGCCCGCACCCTGGGGCTGCGCATCCCCCACGACATCGCCGTCGCGGGCTTCGACAACGAACCTTGGACGGAACTGGTTGAACCGGGCCTGACCGTCATTGAGCAGCCGGTCGAAACCATAGGCCGCGAGGCTATGGCCCTGTTGTTCCAGCGCCTGAAGACCCCGGACGCTCCGACGCGCAAAGTGGTGCTGTCCGGCCGTTGCGTTGCCCGGGGCTCGACGGCCGCCCTGCCGCGCACGTGATGGAGGCCGCAGGCCCGCACCTGGTCGCGCGCCTGCGCCCAATCACATATAAACCATTCCCTATACGACGCAGCGGCGCCGAGCCTGCCTCCTGAAGTATAAAATCGGCGTGATCACATGGCCCTGCGGATTTTAGAATAATAAGGCAGTTGATGTGCTGATCGGCCTCCAAATCCCATCTGGTTCACCTAAGGCAGGGGCTTCACGCCGGCCGTGGCGCCTCAGGCCCGCTTGCGCCCGGTGACCATGGCGCGGACCAGATTTTCCCGGTGCAGTCTGCTGGACAGGACCACGCCGCCGATGTGCAGGGCCACCAGGATGAGGGTCACCGTGGCCGCCGCGCCGTGGATGTCCTCCATCGCGTCCTCTCCCAGAACGCCGCCACCCGTATCCAGAACGATGCCGGTGGCCACGGTCAGGAGCAGGCTGGCCAGAAGAGCCACGATCATGGCGCCGCCCGCCGGGTTGTGGCCCACATACCGGCCCGCCCGCCCCTTCACCAGGGCTCCCATGTAGGAGAGGAGGCCCCTTGGGCCGGGCACGAACTCGGCGAACCGGGCATGTGGGGTGCCGACGAGGCCCCACAGGGACCGCACCCCAACCGCCACCAGGATCACGAAGCCGGCGGCCTCATGCACCGGCATGATCTCCTCGGCCGACAGCCAGGCGATGGCGGAGGAGGCGGCGATGGTCCAATGCAGAATGCGGATGGCCGGATCCCACACTCTCACCGTGCCGGTGGGAACCGCGGCGTCGGGGGAAACGGCGCCCTTGGGTACGCTGTGGGTAGAGGCGCCATCGGAGGAGATGGGCATGGTCATCAGTCCTCATCCTTTTCCGTTTTCAGGATATCGCCCGTGCGGGCATCGACGGCCAGTTCGACGCGCTTGCCCTGCGGGTCGCGGGCCTCGACCTTGTAATTCTTGTCGCGGTGCCGCTTGATTTCGGTGATATCGGAATAGCCCTGGGCGGCCAGGCGCTCAACCAGCTGCGGGACGGTCAGGGTGCTTGCGTTCGCCGCTTTCCCCGGCTGAGCCTGACCGGGTGGCGCGGTCTCGACGGCCAGCGCGTAGCCGCCGATGGCCAGCGAACCCGCCAACAGCGCCGCCGCGGCGATTTTGCCATACATCATGGTGTCCTCCGTATTGGGATTGGATGGTGGCATCATCCTGGCGGGGTTCCGTTGAACGCAGGCTGAACGGCGCGTTCAGCCTGCGTTCAGGAAAGGAACGGTCAACTGTGCCGATGAGATGGATCGTTGCCCTTCTGCTGCCCCTGCTGGCCGTGCCCGCCGCCCTGGCGGACGCGGACCAGGACCAGGACCGCGCCCGCGCCGCCGTGGAACAGGGGCGCGCGCTGCCCCTGCGCACCATCCTGGACCGCGCGGCGGCCCGCTTCCCCGGCCAGCTTCTGGAAGCGGAATTGGAGGAGGAGCACGGCCGATTGGTCTACGAGATCAAACTGCTGATGGACGGCGGGCGTGTCGTGAAGCTGCATTACGACGCCCGAACGGGCGACCTCCTCGCGGTCAAGGAACGGGGGGCGGAGAAGGACCGCAGGCCATGAGGATACTGCTTGCCGAGGATGATCCGGCGCTGCGCCGTCAGCTTGCAGAGGCGCTGACAGATGCCGGCTACGCCGTTGACATGGCAGCTGACGGCGAAGAGACCGCCTTCCTCGGGGAGAGCGAGCCCTATGACGCCGTGGTGCTGGATCTGGGATTGCCGGTGCGCGACGGCCTGTCCGTCCTGCGCGCATGGCGGGTGGCGGGCATCACAGTGCCGGTGCTGATCCTCACGGCCCGTGGAACCTGGCAGGAGAAGGTGGCGGGCATCGACGCCGGTGCCGACGACTACCTGGCCAAGCCGTTCCGGATGGAAGAACTGCTGGCCCGTGTGCGCGCCCTGATCCGCCGGGCCGGCGGGCTGGCGGCGGCGGAACTGCGCTGCGGCCCCGTGGCGCTGGACACTCGCACCGGCCGGGTGACGGTGGACGGCCGGTCCATCGCACTGACGGCACATGAGTTCAAGGTGCTGTCTTATCTCATGCACCACCCTGGCAAGGTCGTGTCCCGCACCGAATTGACCGAGCATGTCTACGCGCAGGATTTCGATCGCGACAGCAACACCATCGAGGTGTTCGTCGGCCGGCTGCGTCGCAAGCTGGGCGGCGACCTCATCCGGACGGAACGGGGCCTGGGGTACCGCCTGGAGGCGGCGCGGTGATACCTTCTTCGCTGACAACCTCCTCGCTGACCCGGCGTCTTTTCCTGCTGTCGGTCCTCTGGATCGCTCCGGCGCTGATCATCACCGGCATCATCCTGACCGACCTGTTCCGCACCCATGCCGAGGCCGAGTTGAGCCGGCGCATGGCCCAGCACCTGGATGAGTTGGCGGCAGTGCTGGAAGTGACGCCGGACGGCGCGGTGGCGCTGGCCCGGGACCTGAGCGACCCCCGTTTCCGCCGCCCGCTGTCAGGGTTGTATTGGCGGGTGGATGGCCCTGGGGACCGGGTGCTGCGGTCGCGGTCGCTCTGGGACCAGGCCTTGGACCTGCCGGCGGACACCCCCAAGGATGGTGAGGTCCATCGCCACACGCTGACGGGACCGAACCGAGCCCCGCTGGTGGCTTGGGAGCGCAGCTTGCGCCTGCCGGGAGCGGCAACACCGGTGCGTGCGGCCGTGATCGTCGACGCCAGCGACGTGCAGGCCGCGACGGCCGGCTTTTCCCGAGCGTTGGGCCTGTCGCTGGCGGTGCTGGCCGCCGGTCTGCTGGCGGCGGTGGCGGTCCAGGTGCGCCTGGGGCTGGGCCCGCTGCGGCGGATGCGGGCGGCCCTGGCCGATCTGCGCGCCGGGCGGTCGAACCGTCTGGAGGGCGCCTTCCCTGGCGAGGTCCAGCCCGTGGTGGACGACCTCAATCTGCTGATGGAGGAGAACCGGACGATGGTGGAGCGGGCGCGGGCGCAGGCGGCTGATCTGGCGCATGCGCTGAAAACCCCACTGGCCGTCATCGCCAACGCCGCCGCCGCGCCGGGCGGCATGGACCCGGCGGTGGTGGCGGCCGAGGCGGATCGCATGCGGGGTCAGATCGAACGGCACCTGGCCCGGGCGCGGGCCGCGCCGGCGCTGCTTCATTCCTCAGGCGGAACGGTTGTCCTGCCGGTGCTGCGGCAGATCGCCCGCACTGTGGCTCACCTGCATACCGAGCGCGGGGTCGATATCCAGGTTGATGGCGACGCGCTAGCCCGGGTTCGAGCCGACCCGGTGGACCTGCAGGAAATGGCCGGCAACCTCATCGACAACGCCGCCAAATGGTGTACAGCGGTGGTCCGGGTGACGGCCGTGGCGGCCGGCGGCGGGATTGTCATCACCGTCCAGGATGATGGACCCGGCATTCCGGCGGACAGGCGGTCGGACGTTCTGGCCCGGGGTGCCCGCCTGGATGAGGCGGTGCCGGGTAGCGGCCTGGGGCTGACGATAACGGAGGAGTTGGCGCGCCTTCATGGCGGAAGCCTCAGCCTGGACACCTCGCCGACCGGTGGGCTCAGCGTCTCGCTCCATCTGCCACAGGCGGCCCGCTAATCCCCAAATGGCCCGGTTGACCCCAAGGGACCGGCCCGGTGCGGCGTGACGCTGTGGGACGCGACTGCTACCCTGCCCAACCGCCGGGGCATCGGCCCCTTTCCCGCCCGTCTGATATGGCAGCGCCCGTGACTCTCCAAGGTATCATCCAGGACATCGTCGACGAGATGCGGGCCGCGCCTGATCGTGGCAAGGTCGCGACCTACATCCCCAGCCTGGCCAAGGTCGACCCCGCCAGGTTCGGCATGGCGGTCTATACCGTCGATGGGGAATGCCATGCCGGCGGGGATGATGAGATTGGCTTTTCCATCCAGTCGATATCCAAGGTCTTTTCCCTGACGCTGGCCCTGGGCAAGGCGGGAGACCAGCTGTGGGAGCGGGTGGGGCGCGAGCCCTCCGGCACGGCGTTCAATTCCATCGTCCAGCTTGAGGCGGAGCGGGGCATTCCGCGGAACCCCTTCATCAATGCCGGCGCCATCGTCGTGACGGATGTGAATCTGGCGGGGCATCCGCCCCGTGAGGCCATCGGCGAACTGGTCCAGTTCGTCCGCTATCTGGCGGAGGATGAATCCATCGCCATCAATGAGGAGGTCGCCCGGTCGGAGGAGCGTACGGGCGAACGCAACCGGGCCCTGGCCCATTTCATGAAATCCTATGGCGTGCTGCGGCATGCGCCCGACCTGGTGTTGGGCACCTATTTTCATGCCTGCGCCATCGAGATGACCTGCCGCCAGCTTGCCGCCGCCGGACGCTACCTGATGCTGGATGGCCGCCATCCCGGGGGCGGACGCACCATTTCATCCATACGGGCCCGCCGCATCCTGTCCCTGATGCTGACCTGTGGCCACTATGACGCCAGCGGCGACATCGCGTTCCGCGTCGGGATCCCGGCCAAGTCCGGCGTCGGCGGCGGCATATTGGCCATCGTTCCCGGCCGGGCCTCCATCGCCGTCTGGTCCCCCGGCCTGAACGCCAACGGCAACTCCCAGCTGGGCAGCCTCGCCCTGGAGCGCCTGGCCGAGGCCACGGGGTGGAGCCTGTTTAACCCAGGGCGCCTGTCAGATCGATGATGCGGCGTAGTGCCGGCCTGGATGGAAGCGCCGCGACCGCACCGGGGTTGGGCGTGGCCATCCCACCGCTTGGCTCCGTCCTCGGTCTCTAGCCCGCTCCGCTCCCCCGGGGACCTGCGGCGAACGCAATCGACTCTTGCGAAGGCAGTCGCCGGTCTCATGCCGTTGGCATTACTTTCCATCCTCCTCGCGCACCTTGCCTTTTCGGATGAACTTCCGCACCAATGACGTTTGTTTCCCGTCATAGCGGTCGCCTTTATGAGTTCTTCCGCCCCCGCCTTCCGGCCTGCGAACCCGGACCAGCTCGACCGCATGGTGCGGGTGTCGTTCCCGCTGGGCTGGCTGGTGTTCGGCATCTTCCTGGCGGCCGTGCTGGGCGGACTGGCCTGGTCCCTGGTCGCCACCGCGCCGGTCAAGGTGGCGGGCAACGGCGTGCTGCAGGGCAGCGGCGGCGTGGCCCTGGTGACGGCGCCCAGCAGTGCTGCCATCACGGCGCTAAAGGCCAGTGTCGGCGGCGCCGTTCATGGGGGGGAGATCGTCGCCGTGCTGGCGGACCCGGTACTGGACGCCCGGCTGGAGACGGTCCAGGCCCGCCTGGCCCGGCTGGAGGCGGAGGAGGGGCGGCTGAAGGACTTCCAGGCCCGCGCTCGGGCGGCCCGCACCCGCGATGACGAGCAGCGGCGCCAGGGGTGGGAGCAGGCCTTGCAGCAGGCCCGCCAGCGGGAGGCGGCGCTGGGCCAGGTGTTGGCCAGCCAGCATGAGCTGATGGGCCGCGGCTATGCCACGCGTGAGCGCATCCTGATGACGGAGAACGACCGCGCCCAGGCCCAGCGCGACATCACCGCCGCCCTGAACGCGCTGAACACTCTGGGCGTGGAGGCGGACGAGCGCGCCATCGAGGACGAGCGCGAGCTGCTGGAGCTGGAGAGCAAGATCGGCCAAAGTCGGCAGGATCTGGCCGAGGCTTTGGCCGAACGCGCGGCGCGGACCGAGGTTCGCGCGCCCATCACCGGCCGGGTGATCGAGCTGTCGGCCGCCACCGGCGACCGGGTGGCCGCGGGTTCGGCCCTGATGCGCCTGGTACCGGAAGGTCGGGTGGTGGCGGGCGACGGGCTGGTGGGTATCCTCTACGTCGCCCCAGCCGATGGTAAGAAGATACGCCCCGGCATGGCGGTGCAGATCATTCCTTCCACCGTGAAGGTGGAGCGTGACGGCTTCATCCATGGCGAGGTCATCCGCGTGTCCGAGACGGCGGCGACGCGGGAGGCGGTGCAGCAGACGCTGAAGAACGACGCCTTCGTCACCAGTCTGATGGCCAACGGTCCGCCGTTCGAGGTGCGGGTGGCCCTGCGGCGCGATCCGGCGACCGTCAGCGGTTTCGCCTGGTCATCATCCCGGGGCGCCGCGCGGCCGGTGGAAAGCGGTACCGTCATCAAGGGCGGGGTGGTGGTGGAGCGCACGCGCATCATCGCCCTGGCCTTCCCCGCCATCGAACCGGTGCTGGACGCCCTGGGGCTTGAGCCGTGACGGCAGCGGCGGCGGTGTCCGGCGCGGTCCGGAAGGCGATGGCGGCACGTCCACGCCCCGTTCCCACCGTTTTCCAGATGGAGGCGGCGGAGTGCGGCGCCGCCTGCCTTGCCATGGTGCTGGCCCACCACGGCAAATGGGCGCCCCTGCCGGAGTTGCGCGAGGCCTGCGGCGTTTCCCGCGACGGCAGCCGCGCCTCCAACATCGTGCGGGCGGCCCGGGCCTATGGGCTGGAGGCCAAGGGCTTCCGCTGTGAGCCGCACCATTTGGCCGACATCGCCATGCCCTGCATCGTCTTCGTCGACCTCAGCCATTATGTGGTGCTGGAGGGCATGACGGGCGGCAGGGTGCAGCTGAACGACCCCGCTGCCGGCCGCCGCGTCCTGACAGCGGCGGAGTTCGATGCGCTGTTTTCCGGCATCGTGCTGACCTTCCAGACGGGGGCGGATTTCCGCCGGTCCGGCACCGCGCCCAGCACCTGGCGCGACATCGCGGCCCTTGTGGCGGGAACACATGGGCCCCTGGCGCTGGCGATGCTGGCGGGCGTCGCCCTGATCCTGCCTGGGCTGGTGGTGCCGGCGGCGACGCAGGTCTTCGTCGACTATTATCTTGTGCAGGGCCAGGCGGACTGGGGCGTGCCCCTGTTGGGGGTGTTGCTGGCCACGGCGGTGGTGCAGTGGGGACTGACGGGCCTGCAGAACAGCCTGCTGGTGCGCCTGCACACCCGCATCGCCATCCTGGCGGCCGGCCGCGTGGTCTGGCGTATGCTGCGCCTGCCCGTGCGCTTCTTCGGCCAGCGCCACGCCGGCGCCCTGGCTGGCCGCGTGGACTTGGCCCGTCCCCTGGGCCTGCAGGCGGCGGAACAGCCGGTGAAGGCGGCGCTGGCCCTGGCGTCCAGCGTCTTCTTCACCCTGGCCATGCTGCTCTACAGCCCCATCCTGACCCTGGTCACCCTGCTGGCCGCCGCCATTCCCATCGCCGCCCTGGCGCTGACGCAACGCCGGCTGGAGGAGCGGGTCCGCAAGGCCGGCATGGCGGCCATCAAGGTACATGGCCGGGCCATCCAGGGCATCGGCATGGTGGAAACCCTGAAGGCCAGCGGTACCGACGACGTGTTCTTCGGCCAGTGGGCCGGCCTGCTGGCCGCCCTGGTGCGCGACCGTCAAGCGGCCGGCCGTATCGAGGCGCTGCTGGGCGCCGTGCCCGACGGTGTCATGCTGCTGAACCGGGGCCTGGTGCTGGCCCTGTCCGCCGGCTTCGTCATCGCGGGCAGCATGACGGTGGGCGAACTGGCCGCCTTCCAAACCCTGATTACCGCCTTCGCCGCTACCTTGTCCACCCTGATGCGTCAGATCACCAGCCTGAAGCAGGTGCGCAGCCCGCTGGATCAACTGGCCGACGTCGCCACCACGCCCCTGGCCTGGGAATTCGCGGGCGACCGGCCGGACGCGCCGGCGGCACCCGCCATCCGCGGTGGCGCCAAGCTGAGCGGCGCCCTGGCCGTCCGCGACCTCACCTTCGGCTACACCTCTCAAGGGGCGATGGTGGTCAACGGCGTGGATCTGGACATCGCTCCCGGCGCCCGGGTGGCCCTGGTCGGGGCGTCGGGCAGCGGCAAGTCCGCCGTCGGCCGCCTGGTGGCCGGCCTGTTCGACCCGCTGGGCGGCACCATCCTGTTGGACGGCCATCCCCTGCGCGTCGTGCCGCGCGACCGGCTGCGCGCGTTGCTGGCCATGGTAGACCAGGATATTCTGCTGTTCGAGGGCACGGTGCGCGACAACCTGACCCTGTGGGACGAGGCCGTGCCCGAAGCCCGGATCATCCGCGCGGCCAAGGACGCCATGATCCACGACGACATCGTCGCCCGCGTCGGCGGCTACGGTGGCCGGGTGGAGGAGGCCGGCCGCAACTGGAGCGGCGGCCAGCGCCAGCGGCTGGAGATCGCCCGCGCCCTGGTGATGGAGCCCAGCTTGCTGATCCTGGACGAGGCCACCAGCGCCCTGGATCCGACGGTAGAACAGGCGTTGATGGACAATGTCCGCCGTCGCGGCTGCGCCTGCCTGATCATTGCCCACCGCCTCAGCGCCATTCGCGACTGTGACGAGATCATCGTCCTGAAGGACGGCCGGGTGCTGGAACGCGGCGGCCATGAGGCGCTGATGACGGCGGGCGGCGCCTATCGCCAGTTGGTGGAGTCGTGAGCATGGACGACACCGACCGGCTGGAGGGGGAGGAGCGGGCGGCCCGCGATCGCCATGCCGGCCTGCTGGCCCTGCAGGCGCTGAGCGGGGTATTGGGGGGCGGGGTATTGGGACCGGACCGCGGCGCCACTCACGCGTCCCTCTTGGCCCCCCTGTCGGAACAGCCCCTGGTGTTGGCCTTCGCGCATCTGGGCGCGCTGCTGGGCTTTGAGGTGCGCCTGCCGCCCCGCCAGCAGGAGGGGGCGCCGATGCCGGCGCTGGAGGCGCTGGCCCGGGCCAGCCGCGTGCGCCTTCGGGGCGTCCAACTGGATCCCGGCTGGTGGCGGCAGGACAGCGGCGCCTTCCTGCTGCTACGGCCGGCGCCGCTGTCGCCCCTGGCGCTCAGCCCCGGCGGGCGGGGCCGCTACACCGTTTATGACCCCGACACACGCGTGGCGCGGCCGCTGCCGGCGGCCGAGGCGGTGCTGCTGGCCGGCCAGGCCTACGCCCTGTACCCGCCGCTGCCGGACCAGGCACTGACGCCGGGCAGCTTGGCCAAGGGGTTGCTGCGCGCCCGGATGGGCGACATCGCCACCCTGGCCGGCGGCACCCTGCTGGCCGGCGTGTTCACCATGGGTGTGCCGCTGGCCATGGGCTACCTGTTGGAAGGCGCCATCCCCGACAGCAATCTGGGCCGGGTGGTGCAGGTGGCCGTCGCCCTGGCCTTGCTGGCGGTCATGACCCTGCTGCTGCGCCTGGCCACCCAACTGACCATGCTGCGCATCGAGGGGCTGGAGGGCAGCCGGGTGCAGGCGGCGGTGATGGACCGCCTGCTGCGTCTGCCCACCGGCTTTTTCCGGGGCTACTCCACCGGTGACATGGCAACCCGGGTCATGGCTGTGGCCCGCCTGGAAAAGGCGCTGACCGCCTCCACCATCAATGCCGTGATGACGGGGATGGTGGCCTTGGTCTCCTACGCCGTCATGCTGGGCTATTCCTGGCGCCTGGGCCTGGTGGCTATCGCGCTGACCCTGATGTTGGCCGTCGTGACCGTGGTGCTGGGGCTGCTGCGCGTCCGGCACGAGGCGGCGGCCATCCGGGGCGATGCCCGCATGTCCGGCCTGACGCTGGAACTGGCCAGCGGCATCGCCAAACTGCGCCTGGCGGCGGCGGAGGACCGGGCCTTCCTGCGCTGGGCGCGCCTGTACGCCGAGGCCAGCCGCGCCCAGTTCGGCGCCGACCGGGCGGCCGGCCTGCTGGACACGGTGGGCGTGGGCTACCAGGCCTTCGCCACGGCGGCGCTGCTGGCGGTCTGCGTCATGGGCGGCTGGACCGACACCGTCGCCCTGGGCCTGCTGGCCGCCTTCGTCACCGCCTTCACCGCCGCCCTGGAAGGCCTGCGCGGCCTGGCGGCGGCTGCCGTGGAAATGGTGGGCCTGGCGCCCATCGTGCAGCACGCCCGCCCCATCCTCCAGGCCCTGCCGGAGGCGGCGGACAAGGCAGACCCGGGCGCGCTGACCGGCGCCATCGAGCTGTCGCGCGTCACCTTCCAGTATCAGCCGGACACTCCCCGCATCCTGGACGCCTTGTCGGTCAGCGTCCGGCCTGGGGAGTTCGTGGCCTTCGTCGGCCCGTCCGGTACGGGCAAGTCGACGCTGTTCCGCCTGCTGCTGGGTTTCGAGCGGCCGGACGCCGGCCTGGTGCTCTATGATGGCGTCGACCTGGCGGGTCTGGATTTGCGGGCCGTGCGCCGACAGTGCGGCGTGGTCCTGCAGCACGGCCGCCTGATGCCCGGCACCTTGATGGACAATGTGCTGGGTGCCGCCACCCATCTGGGGCAGGAGGCCGCCTGGGACGCGCTGGCCCAGGTGGCACTGGCCGACGACGTGCGGCGCATGCCGATGGGCCTTCACACCCTGATCACCGACGGCGGCGCCGGCCTGTCGGGCGGGCAGGTCCAGCGCCTGCTGCTGGCCCGTGCCCTGGTGGCCCGGCCACGCATCATGATGCTGGATGAGGCGACCAGCGCGCTGGACAACCAGACCCAGGCGGCAGTGACCGCCAGCCTGGACAAGATCGCCGGCACCCGCCTGGTCATCGCCCACCGCCTCAGCACGGTGCGGCGGGCCGACCGCATCATCGTGCTGAACCAGGGCCGGGTGGAGGAAGAGGGCGCCTTCGATACCCTCATGGCCCGCGACGGCTTCTTCGCCGCCTTCGCCCGGCGTCAACTGACGCGAGACACCTGACGGGGCAGCAGCACGTCGCAGGCGAAGTCCGGCGCCAGGCGTCGGACCAGCAGGTGTCCCAGGCCGGCATGGCCCCGGAACAGGGCGGCATCGTCGGGTGCGCCCGCCACGTCCGCCACCATCAGTCGGCCCCGTCCGGCCGCCCAGTCGGCCAGCCGGGTGTTCAGGGCGGTGTCGATTTCATCCTCCACGCCCGGCAACCGGGTGGTCAGCGTGGCCAGGATCTCCAGCCGTCCGGCCTCGCCACAGCACAGGTCGTCCACCTGGTCCAGGGGGGACGCTCGCAAGGTTGCCAGTGCGGTGTGCAGGTCGGCGGCCAGCCGGCCGTCCTTGTCCCCCAGCATATCCATCAAGAGCGTGCGGGCCAGGGCGATGCCGGGCGCGCCATGGCACCATGTGGACGAGCCCTGCTGGCGGCCTGTCTGCCAATCGCCGGCGGCCGGATTGAACAGCGCGTTCTCGTAGGCCACGGCCTCCCATGCCGCGGCGTGGCACCGGGCATCGCCGGTGGCCGCATGGATGTGGGCCAAGGCGGTGGCGATGCCGGCGGCGCCGTGGGACAGGCCGGCCAATCCCGACCGCCGCCGGCCGGGCCAGTGCCGGCCACCCACGCCATCGGTTTGGGAGGCGGCCAGCAGTGCCGTTCCGCAGGCGGCCATGGCCTGGGCAACGACCGGCCCGGGATCCAGGACGGCCAAACCCCAGGCCAGGCCGGCGGCGCCGTCCATCACATCGGACGCATCGCCCACCGGGCCATTCTCGATCGCCAGCGCCAGGGGCGTCTCGACCGCCAGCGCCAAGGCGTCATGGGCCAGGGCCGGGTCGGCCAGCAGACGGGCGCACCAGGCCAAGCCGGCGATCATCCCCCCCAGGCCGCGCCCATAGCCGGGCCCGAAGCGGCGGGCCAGGCGCGGTGCCTCCCCCCGATGGATGGCGGCCCGTAAGGGCTGCTGCGCCTGCCGCGCTAGGTCCAGCAGGCGCTCGTCGTCCAAGGCGCGCCCGGCCTCCGCCAGGAAGACGGCGATGCCACCGGCGCCGTAGCATAGGCCGGGCCCCGCCGGGGCGGTCAGGGCCGGCATCTGCTCCCACAGCCGCACCCAGCGCAGCGCTCCCGGTTCCTGAGCCACGGCCAGATCGGCCACCCGGTCGGCCAGCGCGCGCAGGGTGGTGCGGAAGTCGGGGCCTGGGACGGCTTCCGCTACGACGCCCACGTTCTGAGGAAGCAGGGTGGGGGGACGCAGGGCGGGGGGACGCAGGGCGGCGCGCAGCAGGGCCGTTGTTCGGTTGATCGCCGCGTCATCCAGTGCGGCGAGCGCCGCCGTCACTTGGTCGTACGGGGGGATGGCGAATACCGGGCCCAGGGGGCTGGCGGCCGTGCCTGCGGCTTCAACGCTCCAGGCCTCGCGGCCATCGGGACGGAAGGTGAAGGCCGGGATGTCCAGACGGTCCAGGGCCCGCGCTTCCGCCGCCAGCGCCCGCCGCCAGGCGGCCGGATCGCCCAGCAGTGGCGCGCGGCCGGCGGCCCGCGCCACCTGGCGCGTGAAGGCGGCCTCATCCTTGGCCCCCTCGCCGATCAGCGCGGGTGCCAGGACCAGCCCATAGAGGTTGGTGGCGGCCAGCAGCAGGCGGCAGCGGACATTACGGAACCGGGCCAGCGAACCCTCCGGCGCCATCAGCGCCGTCTTGTGCGCCACCAGGGTGCGCAGGGTGGCCTGGAAGCCGTCCAGGACGGCCGTGCTGAAATTCCGTACGTCCAGGGGGACGCCGCCCAGACTGGGGCCGGGGGCGAAGCTGGGCACCGGCTGTTCGCCCAGGTGCAGCCAATCCGTGCCGGCGTGACGCACCACGGTTTGCGGCCGGGGCGCCAGGGGGCCGGAGCCAGCGGCGGCCAGGGGCGCAAGCGTCGCCCCTCCGTCGAAGGAGGTGTAGACCGGCAGGATGCCGTTGGCGAACAGGTGCGGGTCGTCCAGGGGATCGGCCACACCCAGATCCGCCGGGCCGGGCTGGAACAGGCATTCCAGGTCGACGATGACGGGAAAGAGGCCCGCCGGGATCAAGTTGTCGGGATGGATGTCGCTGCCGCGCAGCAGGAACATGAGGGCCAGAAGGCCGCCGCACCGTTCCATATAGGCGTGCGCCCCGGCCGCATCGGGCAGGGGGGCAGGGGCCACCCATTCCATCCACCCATGGTCGCTGCCGTCCATCACCCACGGGACGCGGTGGGCCGGGGCGGTGCCGGCGGCGTTCAGCCGGTCCAGCAGGTGCCCGAACGCCGCCTCCGCCGCCAGGGCGCGGGGCTTATAGGCGATGCGTGTGCCGTCGGCCAAGGTGACGCGGATCACCGTGCAGCCGCCGCCATGGGGGTCGGACAGGCCGGGGGTGAGGTCGGCGACCGCCGGCACGGTGCCCCGCCACGCGGGATGCCGGACGGCCAGGGCGGCGGCGTCCTGGTGGAAATGGCGGGCGAAGGCCGTGATGGCGTCCACCCAATCGGTGCACATCCGGTCCAGGCGGCGGCGCAGTATGGGCCAGTCGGCCAGCAGCGTATCGACGTGCGGTCCCCGGGCGGCCGTGGCGAAGGCGCGATAGCGGTCGCGGTGCACCCAGGCCGGTGGCTCATCATAAAGGCGGGCGATGGCAGGCACTGCTTCCGCCGCCTGGAACGCCGCCGTCAGGGCCGGGCCGGCAATCTCGCCCAGGCGGGCCGCCAGCGCCCGTGTCGCGCCCCGCCTGGCCGGCAGCGGCAACACGATGCCGCCGGCCAGGGACCGGTCAAGACGCTCCGCCGCCCGGTTGACCAGCGGCGCCAGGATGTCCAGGAACGGGGTGTCCACAGGCGACGCCGTCACCGCGGGCGGCTTGCCCGGCCTTACTTGGTGAAAATGCAGTAGCAGCCTTTGGTGTATATGCAGTAGGGGGAGCCGCCGCCGGAAACGTGATCCAGCGCATCGTCGTCCAGCGGTTCCATCTGCGTGGGCGCGCTGCCGGCCCGGGCGGCGAAGACGCCCTCGATCTCATCGGCGGTCAGCTGGATGCCGCGCGTGGCCGCGAAGTCCGCCAGCGCCTTGGCCGCCGCCTTCACATCGCCCCCGCCGGCTATGCCCTTCAGTATTTCCGTGTCCGAGGCGATCAGGGCCTTCAGTTTTTCCAGTTCCGACTGCGACATGACATCATCCCCCACCAGTGTCCGGATCCCGGATACACGGTAAAGAGCGTGGCATCAATACGCTGGTAAGTTGCTATCGCTTTAGTGCGGGATGGCGGGGTGGATTTTCAAAGGCCACCTAGCCGCCAGAGGTTGACGGCTGGCAAAGCCATAGGTCCCGTCTTCAAGGACCCCCTGGGCGCGGAAGGCGTGGAAAGTCCAAGCCTTGCAGGGCGGCGTCAGAAAGATGTCGGACATCTGCGAAACCCAGTTGCGCCAAGCCGATCCCATGTGCCATATGTTCACCCCGCTTGCGGCGCCCTGATTTTTTCAAGGGGTGGCGTATTTTCCGCAAGCGAATACAGTATCTTGTATCCCCCTGCGGTGAAGTCTGCCGTAGGAAGGCCATCCCCCGGGTGGCCGCACATAGGATGGATTACCCTCCATCCGCCTCATGTCCCCTTCGTCTAGAGGCCTAGGACACCGCCCTTTCACGGCGGCGACACGGGTTCGAATCCCGTAGGGGACGCCACGCTTCCAGCGTTTGGGCTGGATTTGGCGGGACAATCTGGGACAGAGGGATCCGCGGGACGCCAGCGGAAATACATTCCCATAGCGACGATCACCCTCGGAAGAGCCGGGACGGCTCGCCGCGGCCGCGGGTGCCGATGAGGCAAAGGGCGGCTGCGGGAACGGCGCCTCCGCGATCATGGGCTCATCCATCCGCTGGTCAGGCGCCGTGGCTTCCGCATGCGCGGTTACCTTACAATTGGAAAGGTGCTTTCCACCCCTGAGGGGAAGCGCCGATACCATTAAGCCTTTTGCGCCCTCAATTTTTTGCCTGGCACGCTTTTTGCCCAAACGTCACCGATGCGGAGCGAGACAGCCCCGCCGGGGACGTTGGAGGAAATGCCGGAATGGCGAGCGAGACGTTTTACGAGGTGATGCGCCGGCAGGGCATCACCCGGCGAAGCTTCACCAAATTTTGCAGCCTGACGGCTGCGGCGCTGGGCCTGGGCCCTTCCTACGCCCGGGCCATCGAAACCGCCATGGAGACCAAGCCGCGCATCCCGGTGCTGTGGCTGCATGGCCTGGAATGCACCTGCTGTTCGGAAAGCTTCATCCGGTCGGCCCATCCCCTGGCCAAGGACGTCATCCTGTCGATGATCAGCCTCGACTATGACGACACCATCATGGCGGCGGCGGGCTTCCAGGCCGAATCCATCATCGACGAGACCATCGAGAAGTATAACGGCAACTTCATCCTGGCGTGCGAGGGCAACCCCCCGCTGAACCAGGAGGGCATGAGCTGCATCATCGGCGGCAAGCCGTACCTGGAACAGTTGAAGAAGGCGGCCGACCACTGCAAGGCCATCATCAGCTGGGGCAGCTGCGCCAGCTGGGGCTGCGTCCAGGCGGCCCGGCCCAATCCCACCCAGGCCACCCCCATCCACAAGGTGCCGGGCCTGCCGGCCAAGCCCATCATCAAGGTGCCCGGCTGCCCGCCCATCGCCGAAGTCATGACGGCGGTCATCGCCTATATCTTGACCTTCGACCGCTTCCCGGAACTGGACATGCAGGGCCGGCCGAAGATGTTCTATTCCCAGCGCATCCACGACAAATGCTACCGCCGCCCGCACTTCGATGCCGGCCAGTTCGTGGAAAGCTTCGATGACGAAGGCGCGCGCCGCGGCTACTGCCTCTACAAGGTCGGCTGCAAGGGCCCGACCACCTACAACGCCTGCTCCACCGTGCGCTGGAACGGGGGCCTCAGCTTCCCCATCCAGGCCGGTCATCCCTGCATCGGCTGTTCCGAGGACGGCTTCTGGGACAAGGGCGGCTTCTATGAGCGCCTGAGCGACGTCCACGGCTTCGGCGTCGAGGCCAACGCCGACAAGATCGGCGGCACGGCGGCCGGCATCGTCGGTGCCGCCGCCGCGGTGCATGCCGCGGCCAGCGCGGTCAAGCGCGCCCGCTCCAACAGCGGCACGAACGATAAGAGAGAGGGAAGGGACTGATGCCCACGCTTGCGACACCCAACGGCTACCAGCTCGACACCAGCGGCAAGCGCGTCGTGGTCGATCCGGTCACCCGCATCGAGGGCCACATGCGCTGTGAGGTCAACCTCGACGGCGACAACGTCATCCGCAACGCCGTCTCCACCGGCACCATGTGGCGCGGGCTGGAGGTGATCCTGAAGGGTCGCGACCCGCGCGACGCCTGGGCCTTCACCCAGCGCATCTGCGGCGTCTGCACCGGCACCCACGCGCTGACCTCCGTCCGCGCGGTGGAAAACGCCCTGAACATCCAGATTCCGGAGAACGCCAACAGCATCCGCAACATCATGCAGCTGTCGCTGCAGGTGCATGACCATCTGGTCCATTTCTACCACCTCCACGCCCTGGATTGGGTGAACCCGGTCAACGCCCTGAAGGCGGACCCCAAGGCGACGTCGGAACTGCAGCAGGCCGTCTCGCCCCACCATCCCAACAGTTCCCCGGGCTATTTCCGGGACATCCAGACCCGCCTGCGCAAGTTCGTGGAATCCGGGCAGCTGGGGCCGTTCAAGAACGGCTATTGGACTAACCCGGCCTACAAGCTGCCGCCCGAAGCCGACCTGATGGCGGTGACCCATTATCTGGAGGCGCTGGACTTCCAGAAGGAGATCATGCGCGTCCGCACCATCTTCGGCGGCAAGGACATTCACCCCAACTGGCTGGTGGGTGGCGTTCCCTGCGCCATCAACCTGGATGGCGACATGGCGGCCGGCGCGCCGGTGAACATGGCGTCGCTGAACTACGTCTCTTCCATCACCGACCGCTGCATCGAGTTCGTGGAGAACGTCTACATTCCCGACATCATCGCCATCGGCGGGTTCTACAAGGACTGGCTGTACGGCGGCGGTTTGTCGAACAAGTCGGTGCTGGCCTACGGCGACATCCCCGACCGGGCCAACGACTACAGCCCCCGCAACCTGCTGATGCCCCACGGCGCCATCATCGACGGCAAGCTGTCGGAGGTGCACCCCGTCGACCTGACCGATCCCGAGCAGGTGCAGGAGTTCGTGCCCCACAGCTGGTACAAGTACCCGGACGAGAGCAAGGGCCTGCACCCCTGGGACGGCGTGACCGAACCCCATTACCAGCTGGGCCCCAACGCCAAGGGCACCAGCACCAACATCGTCCAGTTGGACGAGGGGGCGAAGTACAGCTGGATCAAGGCGCCGCGCTGGCGCGGCCATGCCATGGAGGTGGGGCCGCTGGCCCGCTACCTGGTCGGCTACATGCAGGGCAATGTCGAGATCAAGGACCAGGTCGACCGCACCCTGGCGGCGCTGAACGTGCCGCTGGACGCGCTGTTCTCCACCCTGGGGCGGACGGCCGCGCGCGCGCTGGAGGCCCAGTGGGCGGCGCGCAAGCAGCGCTATTTCCTGGACAAGCTGATCGCCACCATCAAGGCGGGCGACACCTCCACCGCCAATACGGCGAAGTTCGATCCCAAGACCTGGCCGTCCGAGGTCAAGGGCGTGGGCTTCACCGAGGCGCCGCGCGGCGCGCTGGCTCACTGGATCCGCATCAAGGACGGCAAGATCGACAATTACCAGTGCGTGGTGCCCACCACCTGGAACGGCAGCCCGCGTGACAACAAGGGCAACATCGGCGCCTTCGAGGCGTCGCTCATGAACACCAAGGTGGCCCGCGCGGAAGAGCCGGTGGAAATCCTGCGCACCCTGCACAGCTTTGATCCCTGCCTGGCCTGCTCCACCCATGTCATGGGCCCGGACGGGCAGGAATTGGCCGAAGTCAAAGTCCGCTGAACCAAAGGAGACTGATCCCATGAAGACCTTCATCACGAAATCGGTCCCCCGCGTCTCGGCGGCTGTCCTGGCGGCGGGTTTCATCACCACCCCGGCCGTGGCCCATCCGGGGCATGACGGGGGCTTCGCCGCCGGCATCGTCCACCCGCTGACGGGCTTGGATCATCTGGCCGCTATGGTGGCCGTCGGCCTGTGGGCGGCCACCCGGCCGGCGGCGCGCGCCTGGCAGGCGCCGGCGCTGTTCGTGGCCATGCTGGCGGTCGGTGCGCTGGCCGGCCTGGCCGGGGGGGCCTTCGCCCCGGTGGACACGCTGGCGGCGCTGTCGGTGACCCTGCTGGGCCTGATGCTGATCGTGGCCCCCCTGCTGCCCGACGCCGCGGGCCTGGGCCTTATCGCCCTGTTCGCCACGGTGCATGGCTATGCCCATGGCATGGAGGCGGGAGGCCACCTGCCGGGCTACTTCGCCGGCTTCATGGTGGCGTCGGCGCTGCTGCATGCCGCCGGATGGCGCCTGGGCGCCGGCCTGCTGGCCACCCGCTGGGGGCGTTGGGCTTCCGGCCTGACCCTGGGCGCAGCGGGCCTCGCGCTCGCCGCGCTGTAAGGGGGGACGCGCCATGAGCGAGGCCTCCCTGGGAACACATAAGGCGGGAACTCATAAGGCGGGGACACACAAGGAAGAGGCGGTTTACGTCTATGAGGCGCCGGTGCGCTTGTGGCACTGGGCCAATGCCGCCGCCATTCTGGTGCTGTGCGTCACCGGCTATCTGATCGGCTCACCCCCGCCGTCCATCCATGGTGAGCCCAGCGCCCATTTCCTGTTCGGCTGGATCCGCTTCCTGCATTTCTCGGCGGGGCAAATCCTGGTCGTCGGCTTCGTCTTCCGCTTCTACTGGTCCTTCGTGGGCAATGACCACGCCCGCGAAATCTTCCGGCCGCCGGTGTGGCGCAAAAGCTTCTGGCTGGGTGTGATCCATGAGATCCGCTGGTATGCCATGCTGGAAAAGGCGCCCAAGAAGTACAGCGGGCACAACCCGCTGGCCATCCTGTCCATGCACGTCCTGTTCGTGTGGGGCACGCTGTTCATGATCATCACCGGCCTGGCCCTGTATGGCGAGGGCCAGGGGCCGGGCTGGATCCACCGGCTGTTCACCAGCTGGGTCATTCCCCTGTTCGGGCAGAGCCAGACGGTCCACACCTGGCACCACATGGCCATGTGGGTGATCGTGATCTTCGCCATCGTCCACATCTATGCCGCCGTGCGGGAGGACATCATGTCCCGGCAGTCCATCATCTCCTCGATGTTCTCGGGCTGGCGCACCTTCCGCGATGGCGGCCCCACCGACGAACACTGAGGTCCAGGCAAGTTTCCAGTCGGAAAGGGGGGCTTCGCGGCCCCCTTTTTCATTTGGAAAATTGTCTTCCAGTTCCCCTTCCAACTGGAAGGATTCTATCCAATAAGAAGATGAGGATGACCCGCCGTCCCCCAAAGCTTCAGCCGTTTCGGCGCTGAACGGTGCGCTGGCATGCCCCTTGCTGATCCACCCCCAACATCCGGCCCGTCGGATGACAGGGGAGTGAGAGGCGTGGAAGTGACGACGGCAAGCGGACCCCGCGTGCTGGTGCTGGGCATCGGCAACCTGCTGTGGGCCGACGAAGGGTTCGGCGTGCGGGCTGTGGAGCACATGCACCGCCATTATGCCTTTCCCACCAACGTCCGCCTGATCGACGGCGGCACGCAGGGCATCTACCTGGTTCAGGAAATCCGCGAGGCCGACATCCTTGTCGTCTTCGACGCTGTCGACTACGCCCTGCCGCCCGGCACCCTGAAGCGGGTGGAGGGGGCCGAGGTGCCGAAGTTCCTGGGCGCCAAGAAGATCTCCCTGCACCAGACCGGCTTCCAGGAGGTGCTGGCCATGGCGGAGATGATGGGCGACAGCCCCGCCCACCAGCTGCTGATCGGCGTGCAACCGGTTGAGCTGGAGGATTTCGGCGGCAGCCTGCGGCCGGAGGTGAAGGCCCAGGTTGAGCCGGCCATCGCGCTGGCGCTGGAGTATCTGGCGGGCTTCGGCATAACGGCCAACCCGCGCCCGGTGACGCTGCCGGCCGAGCAGGGCATCGGATCGCTGGAAATGATGCTGGAACGTTATGAGACGGAGCGCCCGGACGAGGCGGCGGCCTTCCGCGGCGGCGACGCGCGGGTGCTGGGCGCCGGCGGCTGGACGGGACCTGCGGATTTCGAGGTGGAGATGCAGGCCCTGGTGGCCCGCCCCCTGGCGGGCGCACCCGGGAAGGACGCCTGATGTGCATCGGCATTCCCATGCAGGTGGTGGAGGTCGGCGCCGGCCATGCCCGCTGCCGGTCCGGCGCGGAGATACTATCCATCGACACCAGCCTGGTGGGCGACGTCGCCCCGGGCACCTGGCTGATGACCTTTCTGGGTGCCGCGCGGGAGGTGATGAGCCCTGAGGCCGCCCAGCGGTCCCTGGCGGCGCTGAGCGCCCTGGAGGCGGTCATGCGGGGGCAACCGGCCGACCTGGACGCCGCCTTCGCCGACCTGATCGGCCGTGAACCTCAACTACCCAGCCATTTGCGTCCTACTCCGGAGCCTGAAGCATGAGCGATGCGCGCGACGACTTTTCCCCCCTGCTGCGGTCCGTCATGGCCCGGTGCGACTACCGGGTGGTGGGGGAGGCGGAGCTGGCGGATATCTGCGTCGGGCAGCCGCTGGCGATGCTGTTCCTGTCCGGTGACCACTGGCGGGTGGCGGAGAGCGACGATGTCGCCGCCATCCTGCCGGAGCTGGACGGTGCCATGGGCGGCCATGTCGTGCCCCTGATCGCCGCACGGGCGGATGAGCGCGCGCTACAGCGGCGCTTCCGCTTCGCTCGCTATCCCGCCCTGGTCTTCCTGCGCCTGGGCGACTATCTGGGCGCCATCGAAGGCATCCGCGACTGGGCGGACTATATGCGTGAGATTCCGGAAATCCTCGGGCGCGAACCCAGCGTTCCCCCTGCCTTCCGCCTGCCCGCCGGCTGCGGCACCGACGCTGTGCATTGAGGAGAGACTGATGAACGACGCCCATGGCGGTGCCCTGGTCGGGCCCGGCAGCCAGCCCGAAGATTTCGACGGCGACCGGCTGGACTACATGGTGATGCCCGACGGCATGGCCATCTTCTCCGCCGCCAACGTGCCGGAGGCGGATGCTGCCCAGGCGGTGCCACAGGGTGTGGCGGCGGGTCACGCCATCCTGGCGGCTTTGACCCGTGCGGTGGACGGCGCGGGACCGCAGTGGGTGGATCTGACGCGATTGGATGCCGCCAACCTGGCGTTCGTGGACCAGTTGCTGGGCGAGGGCGAGGTATCGGTGGTGTTCGGAACCGATATCCAGGCCCAGGAGTCCGTCCTTGCCGGTGTCTGGCGGGTGCGCGAAAGCGACGCCGCCGGCCGGCGCCTGCGCGACTATGTCGATTGCGCCCCTTTCCCGGCCGGGCTGGCGGAACGTGCCTTCAACGGCGCGAGGGGCGCGGCCGTCCTGCCGGAAACGGCACGCCCCAACATCTTCAACGCGCCGCCGCTGATCGCCGAGATCAATGAGCATATTCCCCGCGTCGGGGAGGCCGGCGGCGCGGGCCATGTCATCAACCTGTCCCTGCTGCCCCATACCGAGGAGGACCTGGCCTTTCTGGATGAGGCGCTGGGGCGCGGCGGCCTTGTCATCCTGTCGCGCGGCTACGGCAACTGCCGCATCCGGTCGACGGGGACGCGAGGCTGCTGGTGGACGCAATACTTCAATTCCCAGGACACGTTGATTCTCAACAGCATCGAGATTTGCGCCATCCCGCTGGTCGCCCTAGCGGCGGAGGAGGACTTGGCGGATTCCGCCGAACGACTGCGCGAGATCATGGAGATTTACCGGTGACGGATCATTTCTTCGCCGGATCGTTCGGGGGCGATGTCAGCAAGATCAGCCCCGGGACGAAGCTGGAGTGCAAGATCTGCTGGCATGTCTACGACCCGGCGGTGGGCGACACCTACTGGCAGGTGCCGCCCGGCACGGCCTTCGCGGACCTGCCGGAGCATTGGACCTGTCCCGAGTGCGACAGCGCCAAGACCGGCTTTGTGGTGATTGCTGACGAATGACCGACGCGCCCGCCCTTTCCGCCCGCATCGAGACCGCCTTCGCCCGCATCGCGGTGACGCGCATGGCCGGCGTTCCGGTGATGAACCCGGCGCTGTCGGTGGCGATGCGGGGGGTGCACCGCCATGGCGGGCATTGGGTGGGCGTGCTGGTGACCCCGTGGTTCATGAACCTGCTGCTGCTGCCCGTGGCGGAGGAAGGGCCCCGGCAGGTGGGGGCGAAGACGGCCCTGGCGTTGCCGTCCGGCAGGTACGAAGGCATCTGGGGGCATGAGGACGACTTGGGCGGGTATTGGAGCTGCTCCTTGTTTTCCCCCATGTTCGACTTCGCGGATCAGGAGACGGCGGTGGCGACGGCGGACGCCGCCCTTGCGGAAATCATGGCGGTGCCTGAGCCGGACGCCGATGACGATGGTATGGCTACGATCTGGGCGGGAAATCCTGCCGTTCCCCCGCCCGCCAAGACGGAACCGGCGCCGCCGCCCAGCCGGCGTGCGCTGTTCGGCCTGGGCCAGACGGGACCATCGCAGACGGGACCATGGCAGGCGGGACCATGACTCGTCCGGCCATCATTCTGCGGCTTCCGGCCGATGCCGAGGGCACGGCCGCGCTGAGCTACGCGCCACGCGGTGATGTCGCGAGCCTGCTCGCGGCCGTGCCGGTGGAACGGGTGCCATCCCTGGTCCGGACGCTGTTCGCCATCTGCGCCAACGCGCAGGGGCATGCGGCAGAGCTGGCGATGGAAGCGGCGCTCGGCCTGGAAGCCACCACCGGTGAACTGGTGGCGCGTGAAATCCGGACATGGACGGAGGTGGTGCGGGAGCACGCCCTGCGTATCAGCCTGGACTGGGCCCGCCTGCTGGGGGAGGCGCCGGATCTGGCCGCCGCGCGCGCCTTTATGACCCTGTCCGCCGCCGATGACCCCGCAGTCCTGATCGGGGAGGCGGTGGCCGGCCTGTCGCCCGAACGGTGGCTGGCGATGACCTCGACGGTCGAATTGGCCCGCTGGGCCGGGGCTGGCCGTACGGTGGCCGCGCGCTTCATCGCCACCCTGTTCGACGCGTCGATGCTGACGCCGACGGGCGAGGTGGATCCGGGGTCGCTGGCGGCGCGTCATGCCGACCACCCCCTCCTGTCCCGCGCCCTGCCCGCCGGTTCGCTCATCGCCCGCCATGTCGCCCGGCTGATCGATCTTTGCCGCGTGCCGGCACGCCTGAACGTGTTGCGCGCCGGTGATGCCGCCCCCTTGCGTGGCACGACGGCCGGGCCGGGCTGGGGGATGGCGTCGGTGCCCTGCGCCCGGGGCACCCTGGTCCATGAGGTGGGCGTGGTGGCCGGGCGGGTGGAGCGCTATCGTATCCTGTCGCCCACGGATCGCGCTTTCGCGCCGGGTGGGTGGGCGGAGCGGCAGATCCAGGGGCTATGCGCGTGGCCGTCCGCCGATCGCGCACGATGGGCCGAGGTGATGATGCTGGCGCTGGACCCGTGTGTGGACTACGCGGTGGAGGTGGCCTGATGCATGAGATGGCCATCTGCGAGAACATCCGCGTCCTGATCGAGGAACAGGCCCGGACCCAGCATTTCAACCGGGTGGAACGGGTGTGTCTGGAAATCGGCGCCCTGTCCGGCGTGGAGGTGGAGGCGCTGCGCTTCGGCTTCGACGTCGTCATGCGCGGCAGCGTGGCCGCCGCCGCCCGGCTGGAGATCGTCGAAACGGCCGGCACCGCCTGGTGCCTGCCCTGTGCCGTGACCGTGACAATCGGCCGGCGCTATGACCCATGCCCCCGCTGCGGCTCGCACCAGATGCAGGTGACGGGCGGGGAAGAGATGAAGATACGCGAACTGGAGGTGACGTGATGTGCACGGTCTGCGGATGCGGCGAGGGCCAGGTCAAGATCGAGGCCGACACCCATGGACATGATCACCACCATGATCATGACCACCATCACCATCATGACCATGATCATCACCCCCACGGCGCGGACGGGACGCTGGATTACGGCGGCGGGCCTGCGGGCACTGCCGTCCCGGGCATGAGCCAGGCGCGCCTGATTCAGATCGAGGCCGACATCCTGGGCAAGAACAACGGCTATGCCGCCGCCAACCGCGCGCGGTTCGCCGAGGCGGGCATCCTGGCGCTGAACCTGGTGTCCAGCCCGGGGTCCGGCAAGACGACGCTGCTGTGCCGCACGCTGGGCATGTTGGCGGGTGAGTTCCCCTGCGCGGTCATCGAGGGCGACCAGCAGACCAGCGCCGACGCCGACCGCATCCGCGCCACGGGCGCCCCGGCCATCCAGATCAACACCGGCAAGGGCTGCCACCTGGACGGCCACATGGTGGGCCACGCCGTCGACCATCTGCATCCTGCCGACGGTTCCGTCCTGTTCATCGAGAATGTCGGCAACCTGGTATGCCCGGCGGCTTTCGATTTGGGGGAGGCGCACAAGGTGGCGATCCTGTCGGTGACGGAGGGGGAGGACAAGCCCCTGAAATACCCGGACATGTTCGCCGCCGCCGACCTGGTGCTGATCAACAAGACCGACCTGCTGCCCCATCTCGACTTCGACGTCGACCTGGCCATGGCCAATGCGCGCAAGGTCAATCACCGGGTGCGCCTGCTGAAGGTTTCGGCCCGCACGGGCGAAGGCATGCAGGCCTGGCTGGATTGGGTCCGCGGCGCCCGCCTCATGGCGCTGTCCGGCCGGCCCTCCCAGGCAGCGGAATAGGGGGAACCATGTGCCTGGCCATACCCGCGCTGGTGACGGCGCTGCATGACGGCGCGATGGCGAGCGTCTCGGTCGGCGGCATCGCCAAGCAGGTCTCCGTGGCCCTGCTGGAGCAGGTTGCGGTGGGCGACTATGTGCTGCTGCACGTCGGCTACGCCCTGCACCGCGTCAGTGAGGAGGAGGCGCGGCGCACCTTGGCCATGATGGCCGAGGCGGGACTGCTGCAGGCCGAGGTGGCGGATATGGGCGGGACAGCGAAGAGCGCGGGGGTGGTGCATGAAATACGTTGATGAATTCCGCGACCGGGATTTGGCGCGCACCCTGGCCGCCGCCATCGCCGCGGCGGCGGACCCGGCGCGCGACTATAATTTCATGGAGTTCTGCGGCGGGCACACCCACGCCATCTTCCGCTATGGCGTGCAGGACTTGGTACCGGCCAATGTGCGCTTCGTGCACGGCCCCGGCTGTCCCGTCTGCATCCTGCCCGCCCGCCGCCTGGACGACGCCATCGAATTGGCGGAACGGCACGGCGTCATCCTGTGCAGCTATGGCGACATGCTGCGCGTGCCGGGCACGGGACGGCGGTCGCTGCTGAAGGCCAAGGCAGACGGCGCCGACATCCGCATGGTCTATTCGACGCTGGACGCGCTGGACATCGCCCGCGCCAATCCGGGGCGCGAGGTGGTTTTCCTGGGCATCGGGTTCGAGACAACCACCCCGCCCAGCGCGGCCGCCATCGCCCAGGCCCAGGCGGAGGGCATCGCCAATTTCTCCGTCTTCTGCAACCATGTGCTGACCCCGCCCGCCATCCGCCACATCCTGGAGGCGCCGGAGATCGATCCCAGTCAGGCCGCCCGCCTGGACGGCTTCCTCGGCCCCTCGCACGTCAGCACCATTATCGGTTCCCGGCCCTATGAGTTCCTGGCCGCCCGCTATGCCAAGCCGGTGGTCATCGCCGGGTTCGAGCCGCTGGACGTGATGCAGTCGGTCCTGATGCTGATACGCCAGGTGAACGAGGGGCGGGTGGAGGTCGAGAACCAATACACTCGGGTGGTGACGCGGGACGGCAACGCCAAGGCGCAGGAACTGGTGGATGGCATCTTTGAGCTGCGGCCCAGCTTCGAATGGCGTGGGCTGGGCAGCGTGCCGGACAGCGCACTGGCCATCCGGGCGGAGTATGCTGCCTTCGACGCAGAGAAACGCTTCACCCTCAGCGAGAAGCGGAGCCGCGAGACCAAGTCCTGCGAATGTCCCGCCATCCTGCGCGGCGTGAAGAAGCCGAAGGACTGCAAGCTGTTCGGCAAGGCCTGCACGCCGGAAACGCCCATGGGCGCCTGCATGGTTTCCTCCGAAGGGGCGTGCGCCGCCTATTGGACCTACCGGCGAATGGAGACCCTGGCGGAGATGGCGGCCGAATGACCATCCCGCCCCCCGATCTTTCCGGTGCCGTGGACATGAGCCACGGTGGTGGCGGCCGGGCCATGGCCCGGCTGATCCGCGACATCTTCCTGCGCCACCTGGCGAACCCGCTGCTGGACCAGGGGCACGACGCGACGCGCATCGACGCCGGTTCCGGCCGCATCGCCGTGACGACGGATGCCCATGTCATCTCGCCCTTGTTCTTTCCCGGTGGCGACATCGGTTCCCTGGCCGCGCACGGCACGCTCAACGACTTGGCCATGGCCGGTGCCCGCCCGGTGGCGCTGACCGCCGCCTTCATCATCGAGGAAGGCTTTCCCCTGGCGGACCTGGACCGCATCGCCGCCAGCATGGGGCAAGCTTGCCGGGCGGCCGGCGTGCCGGTGGCGACGGGTGACACCAAGGTGGTGGAGCGCGGCAAGGGCGACGGCGTTTTCATCACCACCAGCGGCATCGGCGTGGTGCCGGCGGGCGTGGACATCGGCCCACGCCGGCTGCGCCCTGGGCAGGCCGTCCTGCTGTCCGGCCCCATCGGCGACCATGGCATCGCCATCCTGTCCAAGCGCCAGGGCCTGGAATTCGGCACGGAAATCCGGTCCGACAGTGCCGCCCTGCACCGCATGGTGGCCGACATGGTCGCTGTCGTCCCGGGCATCGCGGTCCTGCGCGACCCTACCAGGGGCGGCCTGTCCGCCACGCTGAACGAACTGACCAACGCCGCCGGCGTGGGCATGCTGCTGGATGAGCGGGCCATCCCGGTCCGGCCGGAGGTGGCGGCGGCCTGCGAGCTGCTGGGCCTGGATCCACTCAACATCGCCAATGAAGGCAAGCTGGTCTGTGTTTGCGAGCCGGAGGACGCGGAGACGCTGCTGGCAGTGATGCGGGACCATGCGGAAGGCCGTGACGCGGCGCTGATCGGTCATGTTACCGTGGGCCAGCCCGGCTTCGTCCGCATGACGACGGCCATCGGCGGCCAGCGCGTGGTTGACTGGCTGTCGGGCGAACAGCTTCCGCGCATCTGCTAGCGGAGAGGAGCGATGGCCGACCTTCCCACCGTCCTGATCGTCGATGACGAGCTGCGCTCCCTGGAATCGCTGCGGCGTATCCTGGAGGAGGACTTCGACGTGCTGACCGCCGCCAGCACCATCGAGGCCGAGCGGCGGCTGGCCGACAATCCGGTGCAGGTGGTGCTGTGCGACCAGCGCATGCCGGAACGCAGCGGCGTGGAATTCCTGACGGAGGTCAAGGAGCGCTGGCCGGAGGTCGTGCGCATGATCATCTCCGGCTATACCGACGCCCATGACATCATTGACGGCATCAACCAGGCCGGCATCTTTCAGTACGTCACGAAGCCCTGGCACCCGGAAAACCTGCTGCTGACATTGAAGGGCGCCTGCCGCCTCTATGCCTTGCAGCGGCAGAACGAACTGCTGGCGGTGGAGATGAAGATGCTGCCGGCCGCCGCGTCCCGCGTGGTGGGGGAGCGGAAGGAGAAGCTGCGCCGCGCCTACAATTTCGACGACGGCATCGTGCGCGCGAAGGGCAGCCCCATGGAGGCCGTGTGCGGCAGCCTGGCCCAAGTGGCGCCCTTCGACGTGCCGGTCCTGCTGTTCGGTTCCTCCGGCACGGGCAAGGAGTTGGCGGCGCGCGCCCTGCACTATGGCTCGCTGCGCTGGAACCAGCCCTTCGTGGTGGAGAATTGCGGCGCCCTGCCCGACGAACTGCTGGAGAGCGAGCTGTTCGGGCACAAGAAGGGCGCCTTCACCGGCGCCATCGAGGACCATGTCGGCCTGTTCGAGCGGGCGGACGGCGGCACCGTCTTCTTGGATGAAATCGGCGAGGTTTCCCCCGCCTTCCAGGTCAAGCTGCTGCGTGTGCTGCAGGAGGGGGAGATACGGCCCCTGGGGGGAACCCGCACGCGCAAGGTGGAGGTGCGGGTGATCGCCGCCACCAACAAGGATCTGGAGGAGGAGGTTCGGGCCAAGCGCTTCCGCGCCGACCTGTTCTATCGCCTGGCCGGCATGATCATCCGCCTGCCCGACCTGAAGGACCGCAAGGGCGACCTGCCCCTGCTGGTGGAGGTGCTGCTGGACCGCGCCATGGCGCAGATGGGCAAGCGCGTGCCCGGAATTTCGCCGGAAGCGCTGGAGTGCCTGGCCCGCTATGACTGGCCGGGCAATGTCCGCGAGCTGCAGAATGAGGTGCAGCGCCTGATGGTGCGGGCCACGGAAGGCCGGCGGCTGGAGGCGGATCTGCTGTCCCCCCACATCCTGCGGGCGGAACCGCAGGAGGTCGGCGCGCGCGAGGACGATTTCGCCGACATCGCCGGCCTGGCCGGCGACCTGCGCGAGCGGGTCAGCG
The DNA here is from genome assembly GCF_007828025.1 of Nitrospirillum bahiense. Classification (NCBI taxonomy): domain Bacteria; kingdom Pseudomonadati; phylum Pseudomonadota; class Alphaproteobacteria; order Rhodospirillales; family Azospirillaceae; genus Nitrospirillum; species Nitrospirillum bahiense. The sequence goes on along the minus strand of NZ_VITO01000001.1, from coordinate 587,555 downwards.
CCATGGAGGCGCGCATCATCCGGGAAACCCTGATCCGCCACCGCTGGAACAAAAGCCAAGCGGCGCGGGAACTGGGGCTGTCCCGCGTTGGGTTACGGGCCAAGCTGGAACGCTACGGGCTGGAGAACGTCCACCCTCTGGCACCCCCCGCGGCGCCCAAGCGCGTGACGGGGGGCTGAGCCATGGGCAGCCACGAGCCGGCGCTGCCCTTCGGGGACCGGTCGCCAGAGGCGGAAGGCGAGGGTGAACAGCTGTGGATCGACGTCATCCGCCGCATGGACGTGGTCTACAGCGACCTCGTGGCCTCGCAGGTGGCGCTGGAGGAACAGAACCAGCGCCTGCAGCAGGCGCGCGACTTCATGCACTCCGTCCTCGGGGCCATGAATGACGTGCTGATCGTTTGCGACGCGGCTGGCGCCGTGTTGCGGGTCAACGCCGCGCTGACGGCGGCGCTGGGGCGGGAGGAGGGTGATTTACTGGCGGTCCCCTTGCTGGATCTGTTCGATCCCGCCGACCATGCCGACATCCGGGCCTGCCTGGCCGAGGGGCGCGCCATCGAGGACAAGGGCTGGCACCTGCTGGCGGCGGACGGCCAGCGGGCGGCGGTATCCGTGAATGGGGCGCCCCGTCGCGATGCGCGCGGCCGGTTCGCGGGCATGGTCCTGGCCGGCCGGCCCGTGGGCGAACTGCTGCGCGCTTACCGGGATCTGGACAAGGCGCACCAGCGCCTGCGGCAGACCCAGCAGCAGCTGCTGACGTCGGAAAAGATGGCGGCGCTGGGCCGGCTGGTGGCGGGGGTGGCGCACGAACTCAACAACCCCATCAGCTTCGTGTTCGGCAACATGTACGCGCTGAAGCGGTATGGCGCCGCCATCACCGGCTATCTCGCGGCCATCGATGCCGGCAAGCCGCGGGCAGAGCTGGCGGCCCTGCGCGACAGCCTGCGCATCGACAAGGTGCTGGCCGACATAGGCCCGCTGGTCGACGGTACGCTGGAAGGGGCGGAGCGGGTGCGCGACATCGTGCAGGATCTGCGGCGCTTCTCCTCCAACCAGCGTGAGGAGCCCGAGGCGTTCAACCTGGTCCGCTTGATCCACACGGCCACCGACTGGGTGATCAAGACGCAGCGCACCAAGCCGGAGGTGCGGCTGGAGTTGCCGGCCGCGTTGGAGGTGGTGGGCCTCAAGGGCCAGTTGCACCAGATCCTGGTCAATCTGGTGCAGAACGCGGTGGACGCCGTGAACGGCCGCGACGGCGCCCTTATCCGCATCACAGCGGGGGAACAGGACGGGTGGATCGTCCTGACGGTCGCCGACAACGGCCCTGGCATCCCGCCGGAGAACCAGGGCAAGATTTTCGAGCCCTTCTTCACCACCAAGCCCATCGGCAGCGGTACCGGGTTGGGGCTATATGTCAGCTACAACATGGCGGAAAAACTGGGCGGCAGCCTGAGCCACGCCGAAGCGGAAGGCGGTGGCGCCGCCTTTACCCTGAAGGTGCCGGTCGATGACCGCAGTATCTGAACCGGCCCGCCCGCTGCGGCTCTTATGGTTGCAATCCGGTGGCTGCGGCGGCTGCACCCTGTCCCTGCTGGGGGCGGAGAAGCCGGATCTGCTGACGGCCCTGGCGGCGGCCAACGTCGAACTGCTGTGGCACCCGTCCCTCAGCGAGGCGACGGGCGGGGAGGCGCGGGCCATCCTGGAGGCCGCAGCCGCGGGCGACCAGCCGGTGGACATCCTGTGCCTGGAGGGATCGGTCATCAACGGGCCCGGCGGCACCGGCCGCTTCCACCTGATGGCCGGGACGGGCAAGCCCATGCGCGACTGGATCGCCGCCATCGCCCGCCGGGCCGGCTATGTCGTGGCCGTGGGCAGCTGCGCCGCCTTCGGCGGTGTCACCGCCGCCGGCGGCAACGAGGTGGAGGCATGCGGCCTGGCCTATGACGGCACCCGCGCCGGCGGCCTGCTGGGGGCGGGGTTCCGCTCCGCCAAGGGTCTGCCCGTCATCAATATCGCCGGCTGCCCCATCCACCCCGGCTGGTTCACCGACACGTTGCTGCAGATCGGCGCCGGCACGTTGACCGGGGCCGACCTGGATGAGTGGGAGCGCCCCCTGGCCTATACCGCTCACCTGGTCCATCACGGATGCGCCCGCAACGAATTCTATGAGTTCAAGGCCAGCGCGGAACAGCCGGGTGATTTGGGCTGCATGATGGAGAATTTAGGCTGCAAGGGCACGCAGGCACGGGCCGACTGCAACATCCGGCCGTGGAACGGCGGCGGCTCCTGCCTGGACGGCAACTACGCATGCATCAATTGCACGGCCCCGGGTTTTGAGGAGCCGGGCCACGCCTTCGCTGTCACACCCAAGGTGGCCGGCATACCCATCGGCCTGCCGACGGACATGCCCAAGGCGTGGTTCGTGGCGCTGGCATCCCTGTCCAAGGCGGCGACGCCCAAGCGGCTGCGCGACAACGCCGCGCGGCCAGCACCGGTCCTTCTTCCCCATGACAAGCGCAAGGACAGCGCATGAGCCGCCTGATCGTCGGTCCTTTCAACCGTGTCGAGGGCGATCTTGAGGTGCGCCTCGACATCAGCGCCGGCATGGTGGCCGACGCCCGCGTCGTCTCCCCGCTCTATCGCGGGTTCGAGGCCATGCTGGTGGGCAAGCCGGCGCTGGACGCGCTGGTCTACGCGCCGCGCATCTGCGGCATCTGTTCCGTGTCGCAATCCGTGGCCGCGGCGCGCGCGCTGGCGGCGACCGGTTCCGGGCCCTTGCCAACCAATGGCGGTCTGGCCATGAATCTGATCCACGCGGTGGAGAACGTCGCCGACCACCTGACGCACTTCTACCTGTTCTTCATGCCCGACTTCGCCCGCGCCGTTTACGCGGGGGAGCCTTGGTATGCGGGCACGGCTGCGCGGTTCACGGCGGTGAAAGGCGATGCTGCGCAGGAGTTTCTGCCCGCCCGGGCGGAACTGATGAACCTGCTGGGCATCCTGGCGGGTAAGTGGCCCCATACCCTGGCGGTTCAGCCCGGCGGATCGACGCGCGCCGTATCGCGGGCCGAACTGGCGCGGCTGGGCGCCCTGCTGGCCGCCTTCCGCCGCTTCCTGGAGCGCACCCTGTTCGGCGATGCGCTGGAGGCGGTGGCGGCCCTGTCGACCCGCGACGCTTTGCTGGCCTGGGCGGAGGCGAAGGCCGACCGGGGTGACTTCGCCCGCTTCGTCGCCGTGTCCCAGGCGGTTGGCCTGAATCGCCTGGGCCGTACCGACCTGCGGCATATGAGCTTCGGCGCCTATCCGTCCGCGGAGGGGCCACTGTTTCCGCGCGGCATGTTCAGGCAGGGCGTCGGCAGCATCCTGCCGGTCGACCGCATCACGGAGGATGTCAGCCACGCCTGGTACCGGTCCGACCCGGACGCGGCACCGCGTTCCCCGCGCGAGCCGGGGATGCCGCCGGATGCCGCGCGGGACGACGCCTACTCCTGGTGCAAGGCGCCGCGCCTGGACGGCGAGGTGGCGGAGGCGGGCGCCCTGTCGCGGCAGCTGGTCGCGGGACACCCGCTGCCGCGCGATCTGGTGGCACGGGACGGCGCGACGGTTGAGGCGCGGGTGGTGGCGCGGCTGCTGGAGGTCGCCCTGGTCACCATGGCCATGGAACGTTGGGTGCGCGCCATCGACCCGGCGGCTCCCTTCATCGACCATACACCCCTGCCGATGGTGGGCGAGGGGGCCGGCCTGACGGAGGCCGCCCGCGGCTCCCTGGGGCATTGGGTGACCGTTCAGGGTGGGCGCATCGCCAATTACCAGATCATCGCCCCCACCACCTGGAACTTCTCCCCCCGCGACGCCGCCGGCACGCCCGGCCCGCTGGAGCAGGCGTTGCGCGGCGCCCCCGTCCGCAAGGGGGAGGGCGAGCCGGTGGCCGTGCAGCACATCGTCCGTTCCTTCGACCCCTGCATGGTCTGCACGGTGCACTGATGGAGGCCGCCGGCGCCATGGCGGGCCGTCGCATCCGGGTGCGGGGCCTGGTCCAGGGGGTGGGCTTCCGGCCCCATGTGTGGCGCCTGGCCCGCGTGCTGGATATTGCCGGTGATGTCGCCAATGACGGTGAAGGCGTGATCATCCACGCCTGGGGCGATCCTGCGGCGCTGGACGGCTTTCAGGACCGGCTACGCCGCGAGGCGCCGCCCCTGGCGCGCATCGACGCCATCGAGGTCTTCCCCCACCGTGGTCCGGCGCCCCATGGCTTCACCATCGCCGCCAGTGCCGTTGGATTGGCACGGACGGGCATCGTGCCCGACGCCGCCACCTGCCCCGCCTGCCGGGCGGAACTGTTCGACCCCGCCGACCGGCGCCAGAGCTATGCCTTCGGCAACTGCACCCATTGCGGTCCCCGGCTGTCCATCGTCAGCGCCATCCCCTATGACCGCGCCAACACGGCCATGGCGGCCTTCACCCTATGCCCCGCGTGCGCCGCCGAATACGCGAACCCCGCCGACCGCCGCTTCCATGCCCAGCCGACGGCCTGTCCCGCCTGCGGGCCCCGGCTGTGGCTAGAGCCCGCCCCGGAGGCGGGGACGGACCCGCTGGACGCGGCGGCGGCGCTGCTGCGCGCCGGCGCCATCGTCGCCGTGAAGGGTATCGGTGGCTTCCACCTGGCCTGCGATGCCGCCGACACCAAGGCAGTCGCGGAATTGCGGCGGCGCAAGGCGCGCGATGCCAAGCCCTTCGCGGTGATGGCCCGATCGGTGGATGAGGTCGGCCGGTATTGCCGGCTGGACGACGCGGCCTGCGCCCTGTTGCAATCGCCCGCGGCGCCCATCGTGCTGCTGCCCAGGCGGCCCGATGGCGCGCCGCTGCCGGACGGGCTGGCGCCGGACCAGGACCATCTGGGTTTCATGCTGCCCTACACGCCGCTGCATCACCTGCTGATGGCCCGGGTGGACGGCCCCCTGGTGATGACGTCGGGCAACCGGTCGGATGAACCGCAAGTCATCACCAATGAGGACGCGCGGGCTCGCCTGGTCGGATTGGCCGACGCCTGGCTGATGCATGACCGCGCCATCCTCAACCGCCTGGACGACAGCGTCGTCGCCGCCACCGGCGGTGCGCCCGCCATCCTGCGCCGGGCCCGGGGTTACGCTCCGGCACCATTGCCTCTGCCGCCGGGCCTCGACGGCTTGCCGCCCACCCTGGCCATGGGCGGCGAGCTGAAGGCGACCTTCTGCCTGCTGCGGGAGGGGCAGGCCATCCTGTCCCAGCACATCGGCGACCTGGAAAACGCGGCTGCCTTTGATGACTACCGGGTCCTGCTGCGCCTCTACCGCGACCTGTTCGATTTCACGCCGGAGGTGATCGCCGTTGACGCCCATCCGGATTATCTCTCGACCACGCTGGGCGCAGCACTAGCGCGGGAGTGTGGCGCCCGGCTGGTGTCCGTGGGGCACCATTATGCCCACATGGCCGCCTGCCTGGCGGATGCCGGTATCGGATTGGCGGAAGGTGGGGACGGCACCTTCGGGCTGATCCTCGACGGCCTGGGCCTGGGCGCGGACGGAACGCTATGGGGTGGCGAGATCCTGCGCGGGGGATACCGCGGCGTGACCCGTGTGGCTCATATCGCCCCCGTGGCCCTCGCCGGCGGGGCGGCCGCGATGCGCCAGCCGTGGCGCAACCTGGTGGCCCAGCTACGCCAAGCCTTCGGTGAAACGTGGCGGGACCAAGCCGCGCCCGTGCTGGACCATCTGCCGGCTGACGCGCATGTGGCCGTGCTGGAGCGCATGCTGGAAACCGGCACCAACGCGCCACCCTGTTCCTCGGCGGGCCGGCTGTTCGACGCGGTCGCGGCGGCGCTGGGTATCCACCCCGCACGCATCGGGCATGAGGCGCAGGCCGCGATGGCGCTGGAAGCGCTGGCGCGACCCCATGTCGCCACCGCACGTCCTTATCCAGCGGCGTTTGGGGGTGATGATCCCGTGGTGGTCGGCTGGGCCCCGATGTGGCGGGCGCTGCTCGATGACTTGGCCGCCGGAGAGGTGCCGGGGCTGATCGCCGCCCGCTTCCACCTTAGCTTGGTCGAGGCGCTGGTGCAGGCGACGGGGCGGGTGGGCGCCGGTCCCGGTGCCCTGGTCGCGCTGTCGGGCGGTGTCCTGCAGAACCGCATCATCCTGCACGAACTCCAGGCCCGCCTGCGGGCCGCGGGCTGGCGGCCCGTGATACACGGCCAGGTGCCGGCCAACGACGGCGGCTTGGCGCTGGGCCAGGCCGTGCTGGCCGCCCTCATCGCTGACGGCCGGGGACATGATCGGACGAAGCCGCCGGGCATTTGAAGCGAAACGCGATCAGGATGATGTCGCTGTGAACCGGCGCTGACTGATCGTAGCGTGACGCTGCGCACCTTTCCCGCAACCTTGCCTTCGGCATGGACGCTGGCCGGCACGCTTGCCATCGCGGCCATCGCGACCGCCAAATCACGTCGGTTGATCACCGGAAGTCTCCCGTCGCGGCGACCTTCGGGCACGGCCCCGGAGCATTCCGTTCAAGGAATGCGGGGGGTGAGGAGGCCAGGCGCTTGCTGTTAATTTTTATTAGACTGTGAATAAATGACTTGGCGTGTCAAGGTCCCTTGTACGTCCCAGCGATCGCCCGTGGCGGTGCGCGTGCTGTCGTGGGGGAACTGCCGTGCGACACGCGACAGTCACCCGGCCCTTGCGGCGCGGATGGGGCGCTGCAAATAATGGACGCCTTGCGGTACGCGACATCGGCCCGGCCATGTCGCCATAAGAACGAATACGGGATGGAAGAAGAACCCACGGGAAAAATGGGGTTGGATGGCGAGGCGGTCCGGCAACTGCTGCAAGGCGCCGTGCTCAAAGGGTTCGACCCCCACGCGCTTTTACGGGACGCGGCGATCGATCCGGCGGTTTACGGGAACGCGCGCGCCGCGATCGATGGGCAAGCGTTGGTTCGGCTGATCCGTCGGATTCAGTTCGCGCTTGATGACGTCTATCTCGGCTTCTTCGCCCAAGGCTGTCGCCTCGCGCTCGAGGCCGAGCGTCTCCTGTCCTTCCTGCATTGCGCCACCCTGGGCGAGGCGCTGCGGGTCAGCATCCGCTTCACCGACGCGATGTCCGCCGATGTGGGGCCGGGCATCACCGAGGAGCACGGCTCCGGCCTTCAGCACATCTGCAAGTACCAGACCATCCCGGGTGTGAACCGGGACATCCTGGTCTGGATCCGGTTCGTCTGGATATACCAGTTCTTCAGTTGGCTGATCGGCCGTCCGCTGGTGCTTCGCGGCCTTTCCATCCGGGGGCCGCGCCCCATGCAGGAAAACGGCTTCGACCGGTTCGCGCTGTTCCGCTGTCCCGTGCAATTCGACGCGCCGGTGGATGCCTTGTCTTACGACTGGGACGATCTGGCGGTGCGCCTGGTGCACAGTTCCATCAAGGAATATGACGATTACTACGCGAGTGAGCCCGACTGGTTCGACATTCCCGATCGTGGCCCCACCTGGCGGGAGCGGACGCAGCAGGTGCTGATCGACTTCCAGCGCGCCGGCCTCTGGTCGGCGCCGGTCGAGGTCGTCGCCGCGCGCCTGCGCACTCGACCCAGGCGGCTTCGCCAGGATCTGTCGCTGGAAGGGGAGTGCTTCCAGGACATGAGGACGCGCCTGCGCGGGGAATTGGCCGCGGCCTACCTGCTCGCGAGCGATCTGCCGATCACGGAGATCGGCCTTACCGTGGGGTTCAGCGAACCCGGCAGCTTTTCGCGCCATTTCTGCGCCTGGGCCGGAATGACGCCATCGGCCTATCGCACCGAGTACATGGCCGACGCGGCAAAGGTCGGCGCCGCGACCGTCCTTCTCAAGGATCGGCGCATCGCATAGGGCGGGATGGGGCCGCGCCGCCCCCCATGTCACTTCCGCCAAATCATGGCGTCACCCGTGTCATTGCCTCTCATCCGGCAAATGCGAAGATCCGCCTCGACCGGGGGCGTGAGATCCCCGGCGTCAATCGCATCAAAAAAAAGGGAGGGGAGGACATGAGCAGCTTGAGGCTGATCCGTCGTGGGCGCGCGCTGGGGTTGGGGGCGACGGCGCTGGTCGGTGGATGCCTGGCCACGGGCCAGGTGTGGGCGCAAGCCCAGACCCAGGGCGCCACCCAGGGGGCCGCCGTTCAGCCGCAGAATGGCGCCTCGGCCGCCCCGGCCGACGCCTCGCGCGACCTCGGCTTGGAGGAAATTCTCGTGACGGCCGAAAAGCGCGCCGAAGGGCTGCAGAACATCCCGATAGCGATCACCGCCGTCTCGGGCGAAACGCTGGAGAAGGCCGGCGTGAAGGAGGTGGGCGACCTCGTCCAACTCGCGCCCAGCCTCCAGTTCGGCACGCGCTCCACCAATGTGTTCATCGCCATGCGCGGCATCGGCCAGGCCGGGCAGGACATCGGCAGCCAGTCGGGTGTGACCGTGTCGCTCGACGGCGTTCCCTTGCTCAACCATTTCATGATGAACCCGTCCTTCCTCGATGTCGAACGGGTGGAGGTTCTCCGCGGGCCGCAAGGCACCATCCAGGGCCGCAACGCGACGGGTGGCGCCATCAATGTCAACAGCAAGGCCCCGACCGATCAGACCGATGCCGAACTGGCACTTACCGGTGGCAACTATTCGCGTTTCGGGGCCAAGGGCTTCGTGAACGTGCCGCTGTCCGACAAGGTTCTGACCCGCGTCTCCTTCCAGCGGGACCGTGCGGATGGCTGGACGGACAACGCGTATCTCGGCCGTCACAACGACAATGCCGACCTGACGGAGGTGCGCGGCCAGGTGTTGGTGAAGCCGTCCGAAATCTTCAGCATCAGTGCGCTGGTCGATTACACGCGTGACCGCAGTGACCCATCGTTCAATCTTCTGCTGGGCCGTGCCGATCCGGCCAGGCCCACGCCGGCCGAAGTGCCGGGGTATGCCTATCCCCGCAACAACATTGACGACCTGACCTTCTATTTCAACGAACCCAATCAACGGGACGTGGAGGACATCAGGGCCACCCTGACCGCGCACCTGGACCTGGGGCCGGACACGTCGATTACCTCGACCACGGGCTTCATCAAGCACGATATCGACCTGACCAACCTCGATGTCGATCTGACGCCGGTGCCCAGCGCGCGGTTCGATCTCATCGGCCTGTACGCGAAGCAGGTGACGCAGGAACTCACCGCGACCACGGACGTGGGCAGCCGGGCGGATCTGGTCGCCGGCCTGTTCTACATGCACGGGGATTCGAGTGAGCCGCTGTACCTCAGCACGGCGGCGGTCAAGAACCTGCTGGTCTATCTTCCGGCCGAAACGCTGGACTCGTATGCGGCCTACGCGCAGTTCCGCTACAACCTGACCGACAATCTTCGTGCGACGGCCGGCGGGCGCTATACTCTCGACTCCAAGTCTTACGCGATGGATGCCACGTCGGGCGGGCTCCACTATCTTCTCGCCGACAAGGATATCTGGAAGGCTTTCACGCCCCGCTTCGTGCTTGACTACGCGCCCCAGGACAACACGCTGGTTTATGCAAGCGTGTCCCGTGGCTTCAAGTCGGGTGGCTTCAACACCCTGGGCGACATCACGCAGCCGGTTAATTTCTTCAATCCGGAATATGTCTGGAACTACGAAATCGGCACCAAGGCCAAGTTGTTCGACAACAAATTGCGTATGGGCCTTACCGCGTTCTATGCCGACTACACCAACCTGCAGCAGACCGTCTTCCGCACGAACGTGCAGACGGGGGTGCAGTTCCCGAAGGTCGAGAACTCGTCCGCCGCCACGATCAAGGGCGTCGAATTCGAAGTCGAGGCCATTCTGGCCGAAGGGCTGAAGGTGGCGGGGGCGGCCACGCGCCTCGATACGGCATTTGGGAAGTTCTGCAACAACGATCCGCTGTATCCGGCCCTGCCGACCGCCGCCGCATGCGTGGGTGTGACCAGCGATGGCCAGGCTTTGCCGCCCGGTGCCAAGAACTTGGAAGGCAATACGCTCACCCAGGCGCCGAAATGGCAGTTCAACGTATCCGGCGAGTACGTCTTCCCGGTTTCCGGCGCCCTGGAGGTCACCGCGCGCGCCGATTACAAATGGCAGAGCAGGGTCTATTTCGACATCTACAACAATCCGCTCGTCTCCCAGGACGGGTACGGGCTGTTCAACGCGTCGATCGGCCTGGGCACCTTCGACAAGGCCTGGTCGCTGACCGGCTGGGTCCGCAACGCCTTCGACGTCCGCTATATCAGCCAGGCGAACACCAGCCCCGGTGCGACGGCGTACACCGCCGGGTCCATCGGCATGCCGCGCATGTATGGGGCGACGCTTTATCACCGGTTTTGAGCGGGCGGCGAGGCCCGGGTTACCGCGCGGTCCGGATGGGCCGGTGCTCGGCATCCGGGTCTCGACCGCGGCCCCCATACCGGGCCCGGCGCCGCGATCCGGAGCGGCGCTGGCCATTGATTCACGAGGAAAGTCCGACATGACAAATCGCGGGGCGGGCGACAGCGTCCCCCAGATAAGACTATATCGGGAATGGCTGCATCGGGAACGCGGCCTGACATTTCCTGATTACGCGGCGATGTGGGAATGGTCGCGATCCGATCTCGCCGCGTTCTGGCTGAGCGTCTGGGATTATCACGCGCTGGAATCCCCGACGCCGCCGACCGTCATCGTGGACGGGGCGATGCCGGACGCACGCTGGTTCGCGGGCGCGCAGGTGAATTATGCACGCCAGGTGTTTCGCCATGCCGACCTGGCCGATGCCGCCGGGCAACCGGCGATCATCGCGGAAGGGGAAGGCGGGCAGGCCATCGAATGGACCTGGGGCCAGTTGCGGCGGCGCACGGCGTCGCTGGCCCTCGCCTTGCGTCGCGGGGGCATAGGGCGCGGCGACGTGGTCGCGGCCTACCTGCCCAATATCCCCGAGGCGGTCGTTTCCATGCTCGCCTGTGCCAGCCTGGGCGCGGTGTGGACGATGTGCTCGCCCGATATGGGCACGCCAGCGGTGCTGGATCGATTGCGGCAGGCGGCACCCAAGGCGCTCATCGCCGTCGACGGGGTCTTTTATGGCGACCGGCGCATGGATCGCTCCGCCACCGTCGAGGCGATCCGGCGCGGGCTGCCCACCGTCGCGTCCCTGTTCGCGATCCAGACAGGACATGGCGCGGCGCACATACGGGACTCGGTCGACTTCGACGGTGCCCAGTCTGCGGACGACGCGGAGGTCGCGGCGTTCGAGCCCGAATGGCTGCCTTTCGATCATCCGCTGTGGATTCTCTATTCCAGCGGAACGACAGGCCTGCCCAAGGCGATCGTGCACGGGCACGGCGGCATCGTCGTTTCGGCCTGCGTCGGCAACATGCACCTGGACCTGGGCCCCAGCTATTCGCTCAACACGGTCGGCGAAAGATTCCACTGGTACAGTGCCACGGGCTGGGTGATGTGGAACATCCAGGTCGGTGGACTTCTCACCGGGACGACGATCTGCCTCTATGACGGTTCGCCGAAAGGTGCCGCGGGGCAATCGGAATGGCAGCCTTTATGGGCGTTCGCCGCGCGGCACGGCGTGACCTGGTTCGGTGCCGGGGCGGCGTTTTTCGCCAGTTGCCGCAAGGCGGGCCTGGCCTTGAACGGGATCGGTGACCTGAGGGCCATCCGCGCGCTGGGCAGTACCGGCTCCCCATTGACGGCCGATGTCCAGGACTGGGGCACCGCGCAGTTTGACGCCGTGGGCACCCCCGACATCTGGTGGTGCAACATCTCCGGCGGGACCGACATCGCCGCCGCGTTCCTGTCGGGGAACCGGGAATTGCCTCCGACGCCTGGCCGCCTTCAATGCCGCCACCTGGGCGCCTCGGTCGAGGCCTGGGATGAGGATGGACACGCGCTGCGCGGGCGCGTCGGCGAGCTTGTCTGCACGCGGCCCTTCCCCAGCATGCCGCTGTTCTTCTGGGGTGACGAGGACGGCAGCCGCTATCGCTCGACCTACTTCGACGCGTGGGACGGCATCTGGCGGCATGGTGATTGGCTGGCGGTGGAGGCTGACGGAAGCTGCGTCATCGCCGGACGGAGCGACGCCACCATCAACCGGCACGGCTTGCGGATGGGCACCGCCGACATCTATGCCGCCGTGGAGCGCCTGGGGTCCATTGCGGACAGCCTGGTGATCGACCTCGAGGATGGCGCCGGCGACAGCAAGCTGCTCATGTTTGTCGTCCCCGGCGACGGGCGCGCCTGGGGTCCGGACCTGGAGGCGGCCGTGGTCGCGGCCATCCGGGACACGCTCTCGCCCCGGTTCATCCCCGACGCGTTCATTCCGGCACCGGCGATTCCGCGTACCCTGTCCGGCAAGAAGCAGGAACTGCCGATCAAGCGCCTGTTCCAGGGCTGGCCCGTGGCAAAGGTCATTGATCCCAATCTGACCGAGAATCCCGGCGTCATTCCCTGGTACATCACGCAGGCCGAGGCCTGGCGGGAACGATCGGGCGCTGCGGAAACGAAAGCCGGGGGGGACATTGCCAGGGGTGACATTGGATGAACGCGCGGCAAGTGGATAAAGCGTTGCGTCAACCGTCTGCCGCGCAGCCCGTGGCTGACGGGCGGGCGCCGGCCCGGGAAGAACAAATGACGGATTCATCAGCGGCGAACAATGGGGCGGCGACCAAAGGGACCTCGCTCTTCAAGGTCGCGTTGACGGCCGGTGCCGGCGCCACCATCGAATGGTACGATTTCTTCGTCTACGGAACGGCCGCCGCCCTGGTCTTTCCGAAGATCTTCTTCGCGGCGGACTTGCCACCGCTGGTGGCCCAGCTCGCGGCGTTCAGCACCTTCGCCGTGGGCTTCATCGCCCGGCCGTTCGGCGGCATCGTATTCGGCCATTTCGGGGACCTGTTCGGCCGCAAGAAGGCCCTGCTGGTCGCGCTGCTGACCATGGGCCTCGCCACCACCGCGATCGGCTTCCTGCCCACATATGCGAGTGTCGGCGTCTTCAGCCCGCTGCTGCTCCTGGCCCTGCGCTTCGTCCAGGGCATCGCCGTCGGCGGGCAATGGGGCGGTGCCGCCCTCATGGCGATCGAAAGCGCTCCCCCAGGCAGGGGCGGCTTTTACGGCAGCTTCGTCCAGATGGGCGTCCCGTTGGGCGTGGTCCTGTCCAACATCGTCTACTTCTTCGTGGTGGCGGCCTTCCCGCAGAACGCGTTCGAAACCTGGGCTTGGCGCGTGCCGTTCATCCTGAGCATCGCGCTGGTTTTCGTCGGCCTCTATATCCAGACGAGGTTGGAGGAGTCGGTGGCATTCGAACAGGCCGCTCGGACGCAGGATTTCCCCCGGAAGGAAAAGCGCAAGTCACCGGTCCTTCAGGTTCTGGCACGCCACCCCAGGAAGATCGTGTTGGCGGGTGGGGCCTTCATCGCCTCGAACACATGCTTCTACGCCGCGATCACCTATGCCGTGTCCTATGGTGACTCGGTCCTGCACCTGTCGCGAAGCGCAATGCTCGCGTCCGTGGTGGCGGCGAGCGTTGTCATGGTGCCCGGCCTGCTGTTCTTCGGGGCGCTGTCGGACCGGTGGGGGCGATCAACCCTTTTCATGGCCGGGGCGGCACTGACCGGGCTGTGGTCCTTCGCCTTCTTCCCGCTGTTGGAGACGCTGTCCTATCCGGCCGTCCTGGTGGCGCTCGTCGTGGAACTGCTGTGCCTGAGCGTGATGTACGGCCCGCAGGCGGCGCTTTTCGCCGAATTGTTCCCGGTGGAAGTGCGCTATTCCGGCGCCTCGCTGGGTTACCAATTGGGCGCCGTCATCGGCGGCGGGTTCGCCCCGATCATCGCGACCGCCCTGTTCGCGAAGTACGCGTCGACCCTGCCGATCTCCATCTTCCTGTTCGGCGTGTGCTTCATATCGCTGACATGCACCTATTTCTTGACCCGGGACGCCAAATCATCTTCCGCCAGGCGAGGTTCATGACCATGAAGGTTTCAGCGCTTAACTTTTCAAAGCTCTTGACCCCGCTCGCCATGGCGATGGCGGCTTTCGCGCTCGCCACGCCGTCACCGGCGGCCGAAACGGCGACAGCGGCCGATGCCGCCCGCTGTGAGGCGCTTACCCAACTGCGCCTCAAGGACACCACCGTCGACAGCGCCGCGATGGTTGAAAAAGGGGCGGGGGTCCCTCCGGGTCTCCGCGACGCATCGACCCTGCCGGCCTTCTGCCGTGTTGTCGCCCATGTCCGATCGGCCCCCGATTCCGATATCGGGGTCGAGGTCTGGTTGCCGGTCGGCACCTGGGGCGGCGTCTTTCACGGCAACGGCAACGGGGGATTCGCCGGCGTGCTTCAGGGCGGGTACGGCAGCATGGTCAGCGGGTTGCGGCGCGGGTACGCCGTGGCGACGACCGATACGGGAACGGCACCCGCGACGCCGCTGGACGGCGATGCGCTTATCGGTCATCCGCGCAAGTGGAAGGACTGGGGCCGTCTGTCCACCCACATCATGACGGTGACCGGCAAGGCCATCGCCCAGGCCTATTACGGCCGGGGTGCCACGCGCTCCTACTACACCGGCTGTTCGACCGGGGGGCAGCAGGGGCTGATCGAGGCGCTCTATTATCCGGCGGACTATGACGGCATCCTGGTCGGCGCGCCCGTCATCAATCGGACCTGGGGACACGCCGCCGTCCTGTGGGACTTCATCGCCGCCAATCGCACACCCGGCAGCCACCTGTCGGATGCCAAGCTTCGATTGCTGAACGACGCGGCGGTCGCAAGCTGCAACCGTCGCGGCTACGGCCTGCAGGGGGACGCCTTCATCACCGACCCCCTCAGCTGTCCCTTCGATCCTGCGGAACTGGGCTGCCAGGGCGCGGAGTCCGACCAATGCCTGACGTCGGCCGAGGTCGCGACCGCCCGCGCGTTCTACGATGGCCCGACCACCGCGGACGGGCGCGCGGTCTTTTTCGGCTGGCCGCCGGGCAGCGAGGTTCAGGGCCGGTTCGGCTGGGCGTTCCTGCAGAGTGCTGCCAACGGCCAGCCGCAATTCGGCAGCCTGTTCAAATGGGTGTTCGGCGCCGACTGGGATTGGCGGGGCTTCGACCTTGATCGTGACATGCCCACGGTCGACCGGGCCCTGGGCGGCGATGTCAACGACGCGACCCGGGGAAGCTTGCGTGCGTTCAAGGCGCGCGGCGGCAAGCTGATTATTTATCATGGCCTGGCTGACACGCTGGTGCCGCCGGGCCAGTCGGTCGCGTTCTATGACCGCCAGGTGCATGAACTGGGGGGCATGGACCAGGCCCGGGATGTTGCCAGGCTCTTTTTGGCGCCCGGGCTGATGCACTGCGGTGGCGGCCCCGGCCCCGACGCGTTCAACTCGGCGCTTGGCGGCACGCCGCAACCGCCCGTCGGCGGTCCGGGGGACGACCTTTTCGCCTCGTTGGTCGATTGGGCCAACGGGGGACGCGCGCCCGACCGCGTGATCGCCACGAAGTTCGCGATGGGAGACCCGAAGACGATCCAGCTTCAACGGCCGCTGTGCGCGTATCCGCAAAAGGCGTCGTATGACGGACGCGGTTCGACCAGCGCGGCGGAAAGTTTCGTTTGCTCGTCCACGCCGAACCATTCGGAGGGGAACCGCCCGGAGGGTGACAAGGACGGGCAACATTGACGCGACGGGATCTTAAAGTCGGGGCCTGGTTGCGGGGCACTGAGATCGGCCACTCTGGCTCTTGTCACTTCCCGCCAAAAGCCCTGATGGAAGGTGGTGACCGTACTGGCCGGGCTGTCCACGGCGAATACGGAATCCAGGCGACGGCCGCCGTCTTCACGACCCACGCACCTGCGCAGAACCTTCCAATAATTCCGACAATTCGCTCCAGGGGCGCTGGGGCCCTCGTGCGTCCTCAAACCAGCGGGAGACGCGCAGCACGCCCATATCGTCGAAGCGCCGTCCCACGATCTGCAGGCCAATGGGCAGGCCCGTCGACGTATAGCCGCAGTTGATCGAGCTGGCGGGTTGCTCGGTCATGTTGAAGGGCATGGTGAAGCCGATGTGGTCGAAGGGCCGCGCGGGGTCGTTGTTGGGGCTGGGTAGCTCGGCCGCGAAGGCCGGCATGGGCGCCACGGGCGACAGGATGTAGTCATAGGCTTGGCTGGCCCGTACGCCCTGTTCCCGGATGGCCATCAGGCCGCTGAAGCCGCTGTAGATGGTCATCGCGTCATAGGCCGCGGCCGGTTCCACCCAGGCCCGGATATAGGGCAGGATCTTCCGGTAGCGGTCCTGGGGCAGATCCTTCGTCTCGGCCCAGAAGCGCATGCGGAAGAAATGGTCGAAGCCGTCGAACATCTCCGGTGTGACGAAGGGCGCCATCGGCTCCACCACCGCCCCGGCCTGCTCGAACAGGCGGGCCGCCGCCGTCACGGCTTCGGCCACTTCCGGCTCGGTGGGGGACCCGCATCCCGCGTCCAGCATCAGGCCGAAGCGCAGGCCCCGGACGTCGCCCGCCAGGTTTCGCCATGGCAGGTCGGCGGGCGGCAGGCTCATGAAGTCGCGCGCGTCGGGGCGGGAGATCACCGTCATCAGCAGTGCTGCGTCGTCCACCGTGCGCGTCATGGGGCCGGCGGAACGGCCCATATAGGGCGGGTCGATGGGAATGCGCCCGTTGTTGGGCTTGAACCCGAAGACGCCGCACCAGCCCGCCGGCAGCCGCACCGAGCCGCCGATGTCCGTGCCGACATGCAGGGGGCCGTAACCCGCCGCCGCCGCGGCACCCGCCCCGGCGCTGGACCCGCCGGGGTTGCGCGACAGGTCCCAGGGGTTGCGCGTCAACGGGTGAAAGCTGGAAAGCCCGGAGGAGAGCATGCCGTAATCGGGCACGGTGGTTTTGGTGAAGGCGATCGCCCCGGCCTCACGCAGGCGCGCCGTGATGGGCGCGTCCTCCGGTTGGGGGATGAGCTCCACAGCGGCCGTTCCCATGGGCTTGGGCACGCCGCGCGTGGCGATCAGTTCCTTGAGTGTCACCGGCAGCCCGTCCAGCGGGCCCAGCGCCGCCCCCTTCCGCCACCGCTCCTCCGAAAGCCGCGCGGCCGCCAGCGCGCCGTCGCCGTCCAGCGCGTAGGTCGCGTGCAGCAGCGGCTCCAGCCTCTCCACCCGATCGAGAACGGCCTCCATCACCTCCACCGGGGAAAGCGTGCCCGCGGCGAAGGCGTCGGACAGGGCGGTCGCGGTCAGGTCGGCGAGGTTGGTCATCAGGCTGTCTCTTTCAGTTGGCCGGGAGAAGGTGAGGAACGGGAAGGGGCCTCAACATAGGGTGGGGATGACGAAGCTCGGGTCGATCACCGCCCCGCCCGAGAGCCAGCGGCGGCTTTCAACTTGAGGATAGGATAAAGACCGGGCATATGTGGAAAAATGCGCATTATCGAGAAACTGTTGGGCGAATATGCCTATGCCGGACTGGGACGACGTGCACTTATTCCTGGCCGTGGCCCGCAGCGGGCGCCTCGTCGCGGCCGGCAAGGCGGTCGGCGTGGATCATACGACCATCGCCCGCCGGCTCGGCGCGCTGGAGGCGGCGCTGGACGTGCGGCTGTTCGACCGTTCGCCGCGCGGCGTGACATTGACGGAGGCGGGGCGCCTGCTGCTGCCCCATGCCGAGCGCATGGAAAGCGAGATGGAGGCGGCGGTGGCGCGTCTGGGGCCCCGGGGGGCGGCACCGTCGGGCGTGGTGCGCATCGCCACCCCGGAGGCCTTCGGCATGGCCATCGTGGCCCCGCATGTCGCGGAGTTCCACCGGCGCTATCCGGATCTGCGGCTGGACCTCGCGCCCGAGCCGCGGCAGGTCAGCCTGGCCAATCATGAGGCCGACATCGCCATCGTGCTCAACCGCCCGCCCAAGGGGCGCGTTTTTGCACGGCGGCTGGTGGATTTCCGCCTGTGTCTCTATTCGTCGGCGGACTACCTGGCGGAGCACGGCCCCGTCGCCAGCCGGGCGGAGCTGCGCCGGCATCCCTTCGTCTGGTACATGGACGAGAAGATCGACGATCCCGAGCTGCTCTACCTCAACGAGGTGATCCCCGATGCCCGGCCGGTGTTCCGGTCCACGTCCATTTCCGCGCAGCAGGGGGCGGTGGCCGCGGGGCTGGGGCTGGGCCTGCTGCACGCCTTCGCGGCCGAGGCCGATGCGCGCCTGGTGCGGGTGCTGCCGGAGGTGGAGGTGAAGCGCAGCTACTGGCTGGTGTTCCACGTCGATCACCAGCACCAGCCGCGGGTGCGTGCGGTGGTGGAGTTCCTGGACGAGCTGATCGAACGCTATCGCCCGCAGTTCTGAAACGCTGGTCCCGGCGGCGCTCTGCCGTTGGGACCAGCGGGCCTCTACGATGTCAGGCGAGGTCGGTCAGAACCTTGCCGATCTGTTCGAAAATGCGGGCGATCTGCGCCGGTGTGACGATCAGCGGCGGCGACAGCGCGATGATGTCGCCCGTGACACGCACCAGTACCCCCTCATCGAAGCAGCGGTGGAACACCTCCATCGCCCGCGCGCCGGGGGCGCCGGGGCGGGGGGCCAGTTCGATGCCGGCCATGAGGCCGAAATTGCGCACGTCGACCACATGGGGCGCCCCCCGCAGGGAATGGGCGGCCGTTTCCCAATGGTCTTCCAGCGCCCGAGCGTGGGCGAACAGCCCGTCACGCTCATAGATCTCCAGCGTGGCCAGCGCCGCTGCCGTGGCCACGGGATGGGCCGAGTAGGTATAGCCGTGGAAAAGCTCGATGCCCGGCTCGGCACTGTTCACGATGGTGTCGTGGACGTCGCGCGAGACGGCGACCGCGCCCATCGGCACGGTGCCGTTGGTGATGCCCTTGGCCATGTTGAGCAGGTCCGGCGTGACCCCGAACCGTTCGGACGCCGTGGCCGCCCCCACCCGGCCGAAGCCGGTGATGACCTCGTCGAAGATCAGCAGGATGCCGTGGGCGCGCGTGATCTCGCGCAGGCGTTCCAGATAGCCGACCGGTGGCACCAGCACGCCGGTCGAACCGGCCACCGGCTCCACGATGACCGCCGCGATGGTGTGCGCCCCGTGCAGGGCGATCAGCGCCTCCAGCTCGTCGGCCATCGCGGCGCCGCCGGCCGGCTGGCCGCGGGTGAAGGCGTCCGCCGGCCGATACGTGTGGGAAAGATGGTCCACCCCCGGCAGCTGCGTCTGGAACCCCTTGCGGTTGCCGCCGATGCCGCCCACCGCCATGCCGCCGAAATTGGTGCCATGGTACCCGCGCGCCCGGCCGATGAGCCGGTTCCGGCCGCCTTGGCCCCGGGCCAGGTGATAGGCCAATGCGATCTTGAGCGAGGTATCGGCGGACTCCGAACCGGAATTGGTGAAGAAGATACGGTCCAGCCCGGCCGGCATGATGGCCGACAGCCGGCTGGCCAGCTCGAAGGCCTGCGGGTGGGCCAGCTGGAACGTGGGGGCGAAGTCGAGCGTGGCGGCCTGCCGGGCGATGGCGTCCACGATTTCCGCCCGGGCGTGGCCGGCGTTGACGCACCACAGGCCCGCCGTGCCGTCCAGGATCTCCGCCCCGTCGGGCGTGCGGTAGGTCATGCCGCTGGCGCTGGCCAGCAGGCGTGGGTTCTTCTTGAAAAAGCGGTTGTTGGTGAACGGCATCCAGAAGGTGGACAGGTCGGCCTCGTTGCTCCGCAGCGGCGGGCTGCCGGCGACATCTTCAAGCATTCTCAGGATCCTAGTCATGTGAAGGAAGGGAAGGGGCCGCGCGCAGGCGCGTCAGCAGGGTGGCAGCCTGCCGGCGCGGGTGCAGGGCCGCGGCGGTGAGCATGACGGCGGTATTGAGCACCAGCCCCACCAGCCCGGCGTTGAGGCCGCCCACGTCGACGGCGGCCAGGTAAATCCAGAAGGCGGTGGCGTACCCCGCCGCCATGCCCAGGATCACCGCGCTGGCCCTGACGCGCGGCAGGAACAGCGCGGCGAAGAAGGCGGGCAGCGACTGGGCGATGCCGAAATAGAAGATGTTGTTGAGGGTTACGATAAATTTGCCCGATACCTCGGTGCCGATGATGGACAGCAGGATGTAGAGCGCGGTGACGACCTTGGCCCAGCGCCGCTGACCGGCCTCGGTCAGGCCTGAGACGATGTTGCGGGTAACCAGGGGACTGATGGCCAGGCACACGCTGCTGAGCAGCACCAGGCCCGAAAGCGTGATCGTGGCCAGTACCACGCCCACCACCCATTCCGGCAGCAGCGCCTGGGCGGTGGTGATGAACACGAAGTCCGGCTGCGGCGGTTGCAGGCCATGGAACCGGGCGAAGTAGGCCACGCACATAAGCAGGGGAAAAAGCAGCAGGTACAGCGGCGAAACCACCTGCGCCCTGCGGATGGCGCCGGGGTCGCGGGCGGAGAACAGGAAGGCCCAGGTTTGCGGGATCATGGCGAAGCCCGCCGCCTGCAGCACCATGGTCGATAGGGCGAAGACGAGGCCCTTATGGTCGCTGCCGGCCTGGGCGGATGCTGCCAATGCCGCCGCGCCGCCGACCTGCCCACCACCGGCCTGCCCGCCATCGATGTGCCAGTGGGCGATGGCCACGCCGCTGACCAGCAGGATCGCCGACAGCATCAGCACGTCCTTCAGGATGGCGACGAAGGCGGAGGCGCGCAGCCCGGCGATGATCACGTAGAGGAAGGCCATGCCCCCCGCCAGCGCCAGCAGCACCACCGGCGCCACCGGCAGTCCCAGGGAGGCCAGCACGATCTTCAGCCCCATGAACTGCGTGGTTCCCACCGGCACCAGCAGCAGGATGGCGGAGCCGGCCATCACCAGCTCCAGGGCGCGGCTGTCGAAATGGCTGCGGAAGAAATCGGGGATCGTGGCGGCGCCGTAGAGGACGCCGGCCCGCCAGATGACCGGCCCCACGCAATACAACACCGGGGCCGCCAACAGGATGTAGCCGAAGAACCAGGTGATGAAGTCGCCGCCCTTGGCATAGACCCCGCCGGGGAAGCCCAGCATGCTGGTCACGCTGTACGTTTCCCCTACCGACAGGAAAAAGAACAGGACGGCGCCGAATTGTCCGGAGGCGGTGAAGAATTCCTTCGCACCCTGATGGGCGTGCCCGCGCTTGGAAAACAGCGCCAGCAGCAGGGAGGCGGCGATGATCGTGACGAAGGCCGGGATCATGGTTTCCCCTCCCCCTGGCCCTTTCCCTGGGCGCCGAAAAGACGGTTGCAGGCCAGAAGGCACAGGCTGGTGGCCGGCGCGCAGGCGAACAGGCACCAGATCGAACCCCGGATGCCCAGGAACGTGACCGAGGCGAAGGGCGCCCACAGCGTCAACCCAAAGAGCAGGGTGACCGGCAGGCCCAGCGCCAACAACGCCAAACCCGATCGCGGCATGTCCCTGCCCAGCCCGTCCTCTGTCCGTTTTTCCGCCATGCGGGGCTCCTTCCGGTTTGGTTTGGGGGCGACCTCCACGCGGGCACCCGCGAAGGGACGCCGGCCCATGTTCGAAGGATGCCGTGCCCGCCCGCCGCCGCCTAGCACCTCCTGCGGGACAGGGTGTCGCGCAAATCGGCCGGCATTGCAGGGGGGTTACCGCCGGAGGACGTGCCCCGGAAAATGCGACAGGGTGACCGCCTTAAAGTGCTTTCACCCGATTGTGCGTTGCAGCAGCATGAATGCGAACAGGTTAGGTACGGCGCATAAATCGCGAGAAAACAGCGAAGCGCCCTGGTTGAGAGAGGGGGAGCCCCCCTATGACCATTCATGTTTGGGGATGACAGATGAGCAGGCTTGTCCTTGATAAGGGCGCCCATCCGTGGCGCGATGACTTCCGTGGCGGCGTGCCCGGCAAAGGAAGAAGCACGGGATTGGACCGGGCGGCGCTGCGCACCGGCACGGCGCTGGCGCTGCTGCTGGCCCTGGCGGGCAATGCCGCCCGGGCGGCCGACCAGGCGCCAGCGGCGGAGCAGGCCGCCGACAAGGGGGCCGGGCTGGAAGAAATCGACGTGCAGACCATCCTGGTGACAGCCAACCGCCGTCTGGAGAACGCCCAGCGGGTGGGCACCTCGATCGACGTCGTGACGGGCAGCGACCTGGTCGACCGCAATGTCCAGAACGTTTACGACCTGCAATACCTAACGCCGTCGCTGCAGGTGACGCCCCAGTTCGGCAGCGGCCAGCCCGCCTACCAGATCCGCGGCGTGGGCTTCAACGACTACGCCAGCAATAATGCGCCGGCGGTGGGCATCTATGTCGATGAAGTGGCCTACCCCGTCCCCTTCGCCAGCAACGGCGCCATGTTCGACGTGTCGCGCGTCGAGGTGCTGCGCGGGCCCCAGGGCACGCTCTATGGCCGCAACACCACGGGCGGCGCCATCAACTACATCATGAACAAGCCGACCAAGGAGATGACGGCCGGCGTGGCGGTCCAGTACGGCAGCTTCGACGCCGTGACGTCGGATGCCTTCGTCTCCGGCCCGTTGAACAACAAGCTCGCCTTTCGCGTCGCGGGACAGGTGCAGGAAGGGGGCGCCTGGCAGCATAACCGCGACACCGGTGAGGCGCTGGGCGACGCGGACAGGCAGGCGTTGCGCGCGTTGTTGGATTACGACAGCGGTTCCAACCTGCGTGTGGGCCTGAACTTTCACTGGAGCCGTGACCGCTCCGACGCGGCGGGCACCTATCTCCTCTCCCCGCTGACGGCGCTCAACGCCAAATACCCCAGCCAGTATCCGGTCTACCCGGCCGATACCGCGCGCGACGCCACGGGATGGGGCACGACGCCGCAGTTCGCCTCGGAAATCGGCATCTCGCCCACCACCAAGCCCTTCTCCCACATCGACACGGTTGGCACCAGCGTGCGGGCCGACTGGGACTTCGAGTTCGCCACCCTGACCGACCTGGCCAGCTTCGACCACGCCACGCGGCAGGAATACGACAATTTCGACGGCTCACCCCGCAGCACGGGCGATGTCTATTTCGATACCCGCGCCAACGTGGCCGCCAATGAGCTGCGCCTCACCTCGACCGGGGACCAGGACTGGCACTGGGTGACGGGCCTGTATTATGCCAACCAAGTCCTGCACGACCGCTACGCCACCGGCTACTACGAACTGAACGGCTTCGACCGCAACGTCACCTATGGCCAGACGGTGAATACGGGCAGCGCCTTCGGCCAGGTGACCTACGACCTGACCGACAAGCTCAGCCTGACCGGCGGCCTGCGCCTGGAATACGAGAAGCGCGAACTGCGCGACTTCGACGCCTTTTACGTCAACAACGGCGTCGTCACCAACCCCGGCAACGTCGTGCCCTATCGCGACACCGATTTCCTGGAACCGTCGGGCAAGGCGGAACTCCAGTACCGCTTCACCGACGACGACATGGCCTACGTCTCGTTCAGCCGGGGCATCAAGTCGGGCGGCTTCACCGCCTACAACTCGAACGTCGCCCAGACCTCCACCACACCTTTCAAGCCGGAAACGATCTTTGCCTATGAGATCGGCAACAAGCTGGCGGTGCCGGAATATCACCTGCGCTTCAATATTTCGGCCTTCTATTATGATTATCGCGACCAGCAGGTGCAGTCGGCGGTGGTCAACCCGCTGACGGGCCTGGTCGGTTCCATCATCAACGCGCCAAAGTCCCATCTGTACGGTGGCGAGGCCGACTTCATCTGGGAGCCGATCAAGAACCTGCGCATCAATGAATCGCTGGCCCTGGCCAAGGGCTCGTTCGACGAGTTCTCCACCATCGGCACCGCGGTGAAGGTGGGCGGGATCTATGTCGGCGTGCCGACCGACCGGGCCGGCGAGACCGAGTTCGCGCCCAAGTTCACCTCGAACGGGTCGGTTTCCTATCTCTGGAACCTGGGTGACTATGGATTGACGACGGACATGTCCTATTCAAGCCGCAGCACCTACAACTCCATCTTCGGTTCGCTTTACAACGTGGCCGGCTACACGCTGGTGGACGCCAGCATGACCCTGGCGCCCAAGGACGACCGCTGGAGCCTGAAGCTTTTCGGGAAGAACATCTTCGACAAGCGGTATGACGTGACCCGCAACTTCTTCGTCGCGGGCAACAACATCGCGCTGGCCGGCGAGCCCGCCACCTGGGGCATGCGCTTCTCGGTCACCTACTGACCGGGGCCGGGGCAGGGGGCGAAGGAGGGGGGCCGGTGCGTCCGGCCCCCCTCCTTCGTCTCCGGCAAGGCCGCGTTCAGGCGCCCTCCAGCGCGTGGCCGATGGCGGCCGACAGCTTGCGCGCGGCGAAGGACAGGCGCCGGCCGCGGGCGCAGCAAAGGTCCACCGTGGTGATCATCGCGTCGCGCTCCTCAAAGGGCAGCGCGATCAGCTGTCCCGTCTCGATCTCGCGCTGGCAGCACATCAGGGGCAGCACCAGCGCCGCCACCTTGCGCAAGGCCAGTTCCTTGTGGACCTCGACGGAACTGCTCTCGAAGACCGGTTCCAGCGTCACGTGGGCTTCGCGCGCCATCTGGTTCAGCCGCATGCGCGACCCGTGGCTGGCCCCCGCCAGCACCAGCGGCACGCTGGCCAGCTGGCGCAGCGACACGCGTTCCTCCCCGGCCAGCGGGTGCCCGGGCGCCACGATGATCTTGTGCTCGACATAGCTGCTCAGACGGATTTCGACCTTGCTGGTCTCAGGCGAGAACATGGTCAGGCCCAGGTCGGCCTTGCCGCTTTCCACCGCGTCGAACACGTTGCTGGCGCTCGCCGTCTCGATGTGGAAAAGCAGGCCCGGGTACTGGACGTGCAGATCCGCCACCACGCGCGCCAGGATGCCGGCCGCCGGGGCGCCGGCGGCATAGATGGTCACGTTGCCGCGCTCCAGCCCCCGCAGTTCGTCCGTCGCCGCGCGCGCCTCGCGCACGTTGGCCAGGATGGTGCGCGCATACCCCAGCAGCAGCCGGCCGGACTCGGTCAGCGTGATCCCTTCGGCGTTGCGGTCGAAAAGCTCCGTGCGGAAATAGTATTCAAGCGCCTCGATCTGGCGGCTGATGGCGCTGGCCTTCACCCCGTGCGCACGGGCCAGCTGACGGAAGGATTCCGCCTCGCCCAACTCGACAAAAACCTCCAGCGCCTTCAAACGCATGTCGCCGCCCAGCCTTGCCCCACCTGCCTTCACCAGGGCACCCGCGCGTCCAGCTGGGAAACACACGTGCACCTGTTTCCTATTTTTTCCTGCGGATTCAGGCGTCAAGCCGGTCTCCGGCCCGCCACCCCCCACAGGTGTTAACCCTGACGATGTCGGCTTCGGCCCTGGGAAGTCAAGCGGCATCGGGCGGCATGACTGTGGACTGGCATCGAAGTGGGCCTCTTGGGAAAAGAGACGCAATGTGTTGAAACAGCTGAAGAAGTGACAAAGAACCGGATCCTGACCGGCGCCGGTCGGGCCCCGCCCTCAATACACTTTCTGCTGATTTGTCAGGCTGTCGAGCGCGAACAAGCCTGGGGCTTCCTTTCGGCGCCGGTTCACAGTCTGTTGCTTAAACCGGAACCTCGACCCGCGCCTGTTCCGCTTCGAACACCTGTCCTACGGTTCGTAGCCGCTGCTGCAGGCGTGGCGCGACGAAGTCGAGGAACGCCTTGAGCTTTAGCGGCTGATGCGGACGCGGCGCATACACGATCTGCACGGGAAAGGGTGGCGGCGCCCATTCCGAGAGAACCGGTACGAGAACACCGTCGCGAACGCTGTCAGCCGCTTGGTAGGAGATGATGTAGGCGATGCCGATGCCGGCGGCCGCTCCCGCGATGATGGCGTCTGCCGTGTTCACGGAATAGCGCGGGCGGATGATCGTGGTTTGCTCGCCGCGCGGGCCCGCGAAGGTCCAATCTCGCCAAAGTTTCAGCCCCTCATAGGCGATGCATGCGTGATTGCTCAGCTCTTCCGGAGACGAGGGGGCGCCATGGCGGGCGATGTAGTCTGGGCTGGCGCAGGTTACCCAGCGGACTTCGCCCACGCGTTTGGCCACCAGCGTGCTGTCGGGAAGATTGCCCAGCCGCACGGCGACGTCGACGTGTGACTCGATCAGATCGACGACGCCATCCGTCAGCGCCAGCCTGACGGTCACCTCCGGATAGGCGCTGAGGAAGTCGTGAATGATCGGCGCGACGTGCATCTTGCCGAACATGATCGGGGCGGTGACCAGCAGTTCGCCCCGTGGCGCCCGGTATTCGCCCGACGCGGCACGTTCCGCCTCGGCCAGTTCTTCCAGAACGCGCCGGGCCGAGGCGACATAGGCCGATCCGGCTTCGGTCAGAAGCAGCTTTCGGCTTGTGCGCACCACCAGTTGCGATCCGAGCATGGTCTCCAGGTCCGAGACGCGCCGGCTGACAGTGGGCAGGGGAATGTTCAGGGTCCGCGACGCGGCCGATAGACTTCCGCCATCCACGGCGGCCACCAGGGTACGCATTGCCTCGAACCGATCCATCAATCCTCTCACATAACGGAAGCCTGGGTTCCAAACCTACTGTCTACTGTGGGAATGTGGAAGGCGATAATTCTTTTCCCACAGGCAGATCACAGCCGAGTTGATCAGGAGGCAGAGCCCATGGCGCGGATACCGACCCCCACCGTGGAGGAAGCGCCGGCGCGGTCGCGGCCACTGCTCGCCGAGGTGGATCAGCGGCTTGGGGCGATACCGAATTTCTACCGGGTGGTTTCCAACAGCCCGGCGGCGCTTGAGGCCGTGCTGGGCTTCCAGGCCACGCTTCAGGGCGGCGCACTGGACGGCCTGGTCACCGAGCGTATCGCGCTCACGGTGGCTGAGGTGAATGGCTGTGACTATTGCCTTTCGGCGCAAACCTACCGGACCCGCAGGGCCGGGTTGCTGGATGATGCCGAGATCACGGCGAACAGGAACGGCGCCTCGAACGACATCACGGTGGATGCGGCTCTGCGCTTTGCAAAGAAGCTGGCGCGCGAGCGCGGGCATGTCACCGAGCGCGATGTCGATGACGTCAAGCGGGCGGGATACTCGGATGCGGAGATCGTTGAAATCGTTGCGCATGTCGCTCTCAACGTCTTCACCAACTTCATCAATGAAGCCCTGAAGACGGAAATCGATTTCCCCAAGGTCGGCACCCGCCGGCCGACCTGACCGCTCAATCATTTGGAATTCAACACCGCCGGCGCTGACACGCGTCGGCGAACCCTGGCTCACGCCCTCGAACAAGGAGAAGTGCAATGACTGTTCAATTCAAGACCACCGACGTGGACGGCCTCAAGGTCTTTTACCGCGAAGCCGGCGATGCGACCCGGCCAACGGTTCTGCTTCTGCACGGCTTCCCCAGCGCCAGCCACATGTTCAGGGACCTGATCCCGGAACTCGCCGGCCAATACCATGTCGTTGCGCCGGATCTGCCGGGTTTCGGGCAGACGGAGCAGCCGTCACGCGACAAATTCGACTACACCTTCCAGAACCTCGCCAAGGTCATCGGCCGTTTCACCGAGGTGATTGGCCTCGCCAAGTTCGCGATCTACGTCTTCGACTATGGCGCGCCGGTCGGTTTCCGGCTGGCGGTCGAACACCCGGAGCGCATCACCGCGATCATCACGCAGAACGGCAACACTTATCTGGAAGGCGTGTCGGAAGCCTTCGCGCCGATCCAGGCCTACTGGAAAGATCCGACCCCAGCCAATCGCGATGCCCTGCGTGGCTTCCTCGCGCCGCAAACGACCCTGTTCCAGTATACGCACGGTGTCGCCGACCCGAGCCTGGTCTCGCCGGATGGCCGCACTCTCGACGACTTCTACCTGGCGCGCCCGGGCAACGACGAGATCCAGCTCGACCTGCTCCTCGATTACCAGGGGAACGTCGCGCTGTACGACACCATCCAGGCCTATCTGCGCACGCATCAGCCGCCGGTCCTTGCGGTCTGGGGCAAGAACGACCCGTTCTTCATTCCGCCCGGCGCCGAGGCCTTCAAGCGCGACGTCCCCTCGGCCGATGTCCGGTTCGTCGATAGCGGACACTTCGCCCTGGAGACCCACGCCGCCGAGATCGGCGCGGCAATGCGCGAATTCCTCGTCAAGCACGTCGGCTGAGGCCGCGACCACACCCCGGGCGTCGCTGCGGTGACGCCCGAGGCTTGCTCAACAGCCGGCAACACCAAGGCCGGCACCAGGAGGCCGACATGAAAAACCCCGCTGAAACCATCCGCGGCTTTTACGAAAAGCTTGGCGCCGGCGATGTGGCCGGTGTTCTCGACCTGATCGCTCCAACCATCGAGTGGATCACCATGTGGCACTATAAGGTCACGGGCCCCGGGGTGGTCGGTGTCGTTGACGGCATCATCAAGCCGCTCGTCGCCGAATGGCCGCGGCATTCCCTGGTTTCGACGGAGTTCATCGTCGATGGCGACACCGTCGTCTCGCTCGGCGACTTTACCGGCGTCCATGGAACGACCGGCAAGGAAGCTCGGGCCCGCTATGCCCACGTATGGACCGTCCGGGACGGGCTGATCGTCCGGTTCCGCCAGTATATCGACACGCTTGCGGTGGAAGGGGCTCGATCATGAGCCGCGTTGCCATCGTCACGGGCGCGAGCCGGGGCATCGGTCGCGCCACGGCCATCCGTCTCGCGCGGGATTTCGAGGCGGTCACCATCGTCGCGCGATCGGCCGATACTTTGGCCGAGACCGCCGACATCGTTCGCTCGGCGGGTGCCGAGCCCCTGGCGCTCCCACGGGATTTGCGGACACCGGAGGCTTGTGCGTCGGTCATCCGGGCCACGCTTGACCGCTTCGGTCGCATCGATGCGTTGGCCTGCATCGCCGGGGCGGTTGCCCAGGCGGACCTCTTCGCTCTGACCGACGAACAGTGGGACGACGGCCTTGCGCTGAAGTTCCACTCCGCCCGTCGCCTGACTCTCTCGGCGTGGGATGCGCTGAAAGCGTCGCGGGGTTCGGTGGCGATCACCTCGGGCGCGTCGGCCTATACCCCGAAGGCATCGCTTGCGGCGGTTGGCACCATCAACGCGGCGATCGTGGCACTTGCCAAGGCTTTTGCCGACAGCGGGATCAAGGACGGCGTCCAGGTGAACTCGATCCTGCCGGGTTCGGTGATGACCGGCCGCCGGCGGACCATGTTGCAAGGTTATGCCGACAGGCATGGGCTGCCGCTTGAGGCGGCGGCTGAAAAATTCGCCGCCGAAATGGGCATCGCCCGTTACGGCGAGCCTGACGATATCGCCAACGCCATCGCCTTTCTGTTCGCGCCGGAAAGCCATTGGATGACCGGGACGGCGCTGCGGGTCGATGGTGGCGAGACGAAAGTCGTCTGAACCTGGTTTCAGAGCGCCGACGATGACGCAAACATGCGTCGCATGGAGATTTACAATGACCAGAATATTATTCGCTCACATCAAAGCCCGTCTGTTGAGGGTGGCGGCCGTTGCCGTCGCAACGCTGGCCATGGCTGCGCCGGCGTCTGCGGCACCGCTGGAATCGACGGCGTCGACCACCAGCTATCACCGTGTGAAGGTCGACGGCGTCGGAATCTTTTATCGTGAGGCCGGGCCGAGGAATGCGCCGACAATCGTGCTGCTGCACGGCTTTCCGTCGTCGTCTCGCGAGTTCGACACGCTGATCCCTTTGCTGGCCCCTCGTTATCACGTGATCGCGCCTGATTTTCCGGGCTTCGGGCAAAGCGATGCGCCAGCGGCGTCGGCTTACGCCTACACGTTCGACCATCTCGCGGGGGTGATGAATGACCTTCTGACAGACCTTGAGATCGACCGCTACAGCCTCTACATCCACGACTATGGCGCGCCGGTGGGATTTCGGATGATGGTGGCGCATCCGGAACGGCTGCAGGCGCTCATCACCCAGAACGGCAATGCCTATCAGGAAGGGCTGGGCACGAAATGGTCCAAGATTGCCCAATATTGGGCCGATCCTGAAGGCCATCCGGAGGTGGTTGACGCCTTCCTGTCGTTCGAGGCGACGGAGCTGCGTCACACGGCGGGGAGCACCCATCCGGAGCGCTACAATCCGGATACCTGGACGGACGAGTTCGCGCACCTGTCGAAGCCTGGCCAGCGCGAAATCCAATCGGCATTGCTCTACGATTATCGGACCAACGTCGCGGCCTACCCGCAGTGGCAGGCATGGCTTCGCGAGCATAAGCCTCCGACCCTCGTCGCGTGGGGCGCCAACGATCCGTCGTTCATCGCGCCGGGAGCCACGGCGTTCAAGAAGGACCTTCCCGACGCGGAGGTGCACCTGCTGGATGCCGGGCATTTCGCGCTCGACGAACAGACGGATGAGATCGCGCGCCTGATCCTGAACTTCCTGGCCGGACATCCAGGATGACGCCGTCTGCTGCGGACAGGCACTGAAGTAGGCCTCCATCGCCTACTACACCAGGCGATGGGACGTGACCTTGATCGGTGTCAGGCGACCGTGTGACCTCGCCTGGCGGCCGGCGGTCATACCGCCGCATGCAGCATGGGGTAGGTGAACAGGAAGAAGTGGGTGGCGTTCAGGCCCACGTGGGCCAGGATGGCCGCCGGCAACCCGCCCCGGCGGTAGGCCAGGCCATAGCCGGCGCCGGCTATGGTGCCCAGCACCACCCAGCGCGGGCCGCCGCCCAGGTGGGCCAGCCCGAACAGGGCCGAGGCCGCCAGCAGGGCGGCCGTCCGTCCCCAGGGCCGGCGTTCCAGCAGACGCGTCAGTCCGCCCTGGATGTAGCCGCGGAACAGCGCCTCCTCCGCCACGGTCACGAAGGCCAGGTTGTCGACCAGCCAGAGGCCGGCGCCGGCCGGGTATTTCGGTGCCCAGGCGACGGCGCCCAGCGCCAGGGCCGCCGTCAGGCAGGCGACCGAGGCGCCCAGCCAGCCTGCGGCCGCCGCGGTCAGCGTGGCACGCGGCGGCCGCAGATCGCGGATCGCCGGCATCACCATCAGCAGCCACAGGCCCGCCAGCGGCTTGTCCAGGTTCAGGTAGAGGCTGAAGGGCACGGCATCTGGCGTGATGCGCGCCGGCCCCAGGGCGCGCGGGTTGTGAAAACCCGGCCACAGATGGGCCGACAAGGCGACGACCAGCGCCAGGAACAGGCCGTGACCCAGGGACCGGACCAAGGGTGGGCGGTGCGGCCCCACCGCCCAGGCCGCAAGACCCAGCAAGGCCAAGGCCCCGCCCGCCGGCCAGCCCAGCTGCCCATTCACGGCCGCCGCCGCGTAGCCCATGGCCAGGGCCCCCAAGGCCCAGAGGCGGGAACGATCCGTCCAGGCGGCGGCCGTGGCCAGCGCCAGGGCAATCCAGGGAAGGGTGGTCATCGGCGTCCGGTCTTGAGTGGCGGGGCGGCTCGGCCTTCCCTAACCCAAGCGCAGGAAGGGCCGCAAGTGGGGCGCCGTGCGGCTGTCGGGCGATGCCGCCACCACAGCCGGCACCCCGGCCGCCACCACGCGCCCGCCCTCGTCGCCGGCGCCGGGGCCGATGTCGATCACCCAGTCGCTGGCCGCCGCCACGCCCATGTCGTGGTCCACCACCACCACCGTGTTGCCGGCCGCGACCAGGGCGTCCAACTGGGCCACCAGCCGCTCCACATCCGTGGGATGCAGGCCCGTGGTGGGCTCATCCAGCACATAAAGGGCGCCGCCCCGCTGGGCCCGCTGCAGTTCCGTCGCCAGCTTGATACGCTGCGCTTCCCCGCCGGAGAACTCGGTGGCCGGCTGCCCCAGCCGCAGATAATCCAGCCCCACGGCACGCAGCACCGTCAGCGACCGTTGGATGGCCGGTACGTCATGAAAGAAGTCGGATGCCGCCGCCACCGTCAGGCCCAGGACGTCCGCGATGGTCTTGCCGCGATAGGTGATCTCCAGCGTCTGGGCGTTGTAGCGGGTGCCGTGGCAGACGGGGCAGGGGGCGTAGACGCTGGGCAGGAACAGCAGCTCCACCATGACGAAGCCCTCGCCCTCGCAGCGGGGGCAGCGCCCCTTGGCCACGTTGAAGGAGAAGCGGCCGGCATCGTAACGCCGCCGCTTGGCCTCGGGCGTCTCCGCGAACAGGGTGCGCACATGGTCCAGCAGGCCGGTGTATGTCGCCAGGTTGGACCGGGGCGTGCGGCCGATGGGCTTCTGGTCCACCCGGATCAGGCGCTTGATGCCGCCCAGCGCGTCCTTGGGCCCGCCTTCGATGCGGCCCTCGGTCTCGGCCACCGGTTCCTGTTCCAGCATGGCCTCGGCGTCGGCCGGCGGCTCCTCCACCGCCACCGGCGCGCCCAGGGCCTTGCCCACCAGGTCGACCAGCGCCTGGCTGACCAGACTGGACTTGCCGGAGCCGGAGATGCCGGTGACGGTGGTCATGACGCCCAGCGGGAAGGCGCAGTTCAGGTTGGTCAGGTTGTTGCGGGTGACATCGGCCAGGCGCAGCCAGCCCTGGGGTTCCCGCGGTGTCCGCCGCTGGCCGTGGTCTGGCGCGAACAGATGGCGGGCGGTTTCGGAGGCCGCCACGCGGCGCAGCCCTTTGGGCGGCCCGCTGTACAGGATGCGCCCGCCGCCCTCACCGGCCGCAGGGCCGACATCGACGATCCAGTCGGCATGGCGCACCACGTCCAGGTCGTGCTCGACCACGAACAGGGAATTGCCCACGGCCTTCAGCCCGTCCAGTGCCCGCAGCAGCGCCTGGGTGTCAGCCGGGTGCAGGCCCGCTGACGGCTCATCCATCACATAGACCACGCCGAACAGGGTGGAGACGACCTGGGTCGCCAGGCGCAGGCGCTGCAATTCCCCCGGCGACAGGGTGGGCGTGCTGCGCTCCAGCGTCAGGTAGCCCAGGCCCAGGTCCAACAGCACGGCCAGACGCCGGCATAGGTCGGCGGCGATGCGGGCGATGACGATGGCCGTTTCCGGCCGCGTCCGGCGCAATTCCTCCAGCCGCTCCGAGCCATCGCCGGCATAGGCGGCGAACAGGGACGCTATGCGCTTCAGCTGCAGCTGGCCCATGGCCGCGATGTCCAGGCCTTCGAAGGTCACCGACAGCGATTCCGGCCGCAGGCGGCGGCCGGCGCAGGTGGGGCAGGGGCTGCTGACCATGAAGCTGGCCGCGCGCTTTTTCATCATGGCGCTGTGGGTGGTGGCGAAGCTGTGCATGACGTGGCGGCGCGCGCTGGAGAAGGTGCCCATGTAGTTGGGTGGCAGCTTGCGCCGGATGGCCTCCCGCACCTCCGCCACGCTGAAGCCGGGATAGACCGGCACCTCGGGCTGTTCCTCGGTGAACAGGATCCAGTCGCGCGTCTCGCGCGGCAGGTCGCGCCAGGGCGTGTCGACGTCGATGCCCAGGGTGATCAGGATGTCGCGCAGGTTCTGCCCGCCCCAGGCGGTGGGCCAGGCCGCCACCGCCCGCTCGCGTATGGTCAGCGACGGGTCGGGCACCATGCTGGCCTCCGTCACCTCATGCACCCGGCCCAGGCCATGGCAGGTGGGGCAGGCCCCCTCCGGCGTGTTGGCGGAAAAGGCTTCCGCTTCCAGCAGGGGCTGGCCCGGCGGATAGTCGCCGGCGCGGGAGTACAGCATGCGCAGGAGGTTGGACAGGGTGGTGACGCTGCCGACGGAGGAGCGCGCGGTGGGTGACCCGCGCTGCTGCTGCAGGGCCACGGCCGGCGGCAGCCCCTCGATGGCATCCACGTCTGGCACGCTCATCTGGTGGAACAGGCGGCGGGCGTAGGGCGACACCGATTCCAGGTAACGGCGCTGCGCCTCGGCATAGAGGGTGCTGAAGGCCAGGGAGGATTTACCGGAACCGGAGACGCCGGTGAACACCACCAAGGCATCGCGCGGAATGTCCACGTCGACATTCTTCAGATTATGCTCCCGTGCACCCCGCACCCGGACGAAGCCAACCTTGGCCGTGTCCTTGTCGGCGGCGTCTTCGGGATCATGACGGTCGTGCATCCATGCCTCCTCGCGCCGGGCCAGGTCCCGGGCTAGGGGCCAAGGTGCCACAGCCGGCCGGCCCGTGGCATTCAACCTTGGTCGGGCGCCGCCGTTCGTGCCCGTCCGATGGCGGCCAGCACCAGGGGCACGTCACCCACGGCGTTGGCCAGCAGCAGGACCAGGCGGGCGTTCAGGGCGGCGCTGGCCTCGAACGCCAGGCCCTCGTGCGCGGCCAGCAGGGCGGCGTAGATGTCGTCACCCCGGCCCCCTAAACGGTCTTGGGCCAGGCGATCATCGGCCAAGCGATCGGTGTCAGTCATGGGCGGGTTCTCCCAGGGCGCGCCGGTGGGCGCGGCGGATGGCGGTGGCGGCGACCCCGGCGGGGAACCGGGCGGCGACATGCTGGTCGGGCCTGATGAGATAAAGCGCGCCGGTGCCGTAGCGCTGGGCCGCCAGGCCGCCGGCCGGCAGCCGCAGCAAGGGCAGGCCCGTTTCCGCCGGGACCACCGTGTCGCCCACCGCCAGCAGGATGAATCCCCGCCCCAGATGGTCCAGCAGGAAGCCGTCATCCAGCGGCGCGTCGGGGCAGGGTACGCCAGGGGCCAGCAGACCGGGGGCGCCGGGCCCGGCTGGGGTCTGCAGCGACTGGCCGGCCAGGGAACAGGGCAGGGACAGGCGGCCGGAATTGACCAGGCGGCGGGCGAAGGCATGGTCGGCCGCCAGGTCCAGCACCGCCTGGCGGAACAGGCGTTCCATGGCGCTCTTGGGTGTCATGAAGGTGGTGGAGCGGGCCGAGTTCAGGATGTTCTCGTCCGCGCCCCGGCCGCGCTCGTCATCGTAACTGTCCAGCAGGGCGGCCGGCGCCCGGCCTTGGATCACCAGGGCCAGCTTCCAGGCCAGGTTGTCCGCATCCTGGATGCCGCCATTGCCGCCCCGGGCACCAAAGGGGGAGACGACATGGGCGCTGTCGCCGGCGAAGATCACCCGCCCGTGCCTGAAGCGTGCCAGCCGCCGGCACTGGAAGGTGTAGACGGAGGTCCAGACCAGGCGGAAGGGACGGTCACCCACCATGGCGCGGACGCGGGGGATGATGCGCTCCGGCCGCATTTCCTCCGCCGGATCGGCATCGGGGCCCAGTTGCAGGTCGATGCGGTAGATGTCGTCGGGCTGCTTGTGCAGCAGGGCGGACTGGCCGGCGTGGAAGGGCGGCTCGAACCAGAACCAGCGCTCCGCCGGGAAATCGGCCTTCATCTCCACATCGGCGATGAGGAAGCGCTCCTCAAAGGCCTGGCCGGCGAAATCCAGGCCCAGCAGGCCGCGCACCGGCGACTTGGCGCCGTCGCAGGCAATCAAATAGTCCGCTGCCAGGTCATAGGCGCCGTCGGGCGCCTCCACCCGCACGGCCACACCCGCGTCCGCCGGCGTGACGGCCACCACCCGGTGGCGCCAGCGCAGGTCGATCAGGTCGGGGAAGTCGGCGCAGCGCGCCACCAGCAGACGCTCCACCTCATGCTGGGGCAGGTTGATGAAGGCCGGCATGCGGTGCCCATCCTCCGGCAGCAGGTCGAAGGCGTAGACCTGGCGGGGACCATGGAACAGGCGCCCTACCTTCCAGGTGACACCCCGGTCCACCATGGGCCCGGCGACACCCAGCCGGTTGAAGATCTCCAGCGTGCGCTTGGCCCAGCAGATGGCGCGGGAGCCCACGGGCAACCGGTCATTGTCGTCCAGCACCACGGTCGCCACGCCCCTCAGAGCCAGGTCGATGGCGACCGCCAAGCCCACCGGTCCGGCGCCCACGACGACGACCGGCGGGCGCCTCTCGTTCCGGTCCATTCCCCAATCCCCCCCGGACGCACTGTAGACGCCCGGGGGAGGCGGGCAAAGGCCTTACCGCCAGAGGTTGGTCTTGGCCAGGTCCACCAGCTCGTCGCCCCGGCCGCTCATCACCGCCTTCAGCATGTACAGGGTGAAGCCCTTGGCCATTTCGACGTTGATGGCCGGCGGAATGGGCAACTCGGTGCGCGCCACCACGGCGTCCACCAGCACGGGGCCATCATGGGCGAAGGCCTCGCGCAGGCCGGGTTCCACCTCATACGGGCGTTCAAGGCGGATGCCCTTGATGCCCACCGCCTCCGCCAGCGCGGCGAAGTTGGGGTTGTCCAGGCCGGTGCCGAAGGGCAGGAAGCCGGTGGACTTCTGCTCCACTTCGATGAAGCCCAGGGCGCCGTTGTTGAAGACGATGATCTTGGCCGGCAGCCCCCGCTGCTTGAAGGTCAGCAAATCCCCCATCAGCATGGTGAAGCCGCCGTCGCCGGACAGGGACACCACCTGCCGGCCGGGGAAAGCCGCCTGGGCGCCCAGCGCCATGGGCATGGCGTTGGCCATGGACCCATGCCAGAGGGAACCGATCAGGCGCCGCCGGCCGTTCATGGCCAGGTAGCGCGCGGCCCACACCGTGGGCAGGCCGACGTCGAAGGTAAAGACGGCGTCCTCGGCCGCCAGGTCGCTGACGGCCTTGGCCACCTGCTGCGGATGGATGACGCCGTGGCCGGCGCCAGGGGTGGCAAGGGCGTCCAGGTCTGCCCGTGCGCGCTGGTAGTGTTTTACCGCCTTTTCCAGATGGGCGGCGTCCGTCTTCGGGGCCAGGCGAGGCAGCAGGGCGCGCACGGTGGCGCCGACATCGCCCACCACGCCCAGATCCAGCGATGCCCTGCGGCCCAGTTGGCCGGGGCGGATGTCGACCTGTGCCACCGCGACACCCGCGCCCTTGGGATAAAACTGGCGATAGGGGAAGTCCGTGCCCAGCATCAGCAGCATGTCGGTATCCAGCATGGCGTAATAGCCGGAGGAAAAGCCGATCAGGCCGGTCATGCCCACGTCATAGGGATTGTCATACTCCACATGCTCCTTGCCTTTCAGGGCATGGACGACGGGGGCCTTCAGCGCCTCCGCCAGCGCCACCACGGCGTCATGGGCGCCGGCGCAGCCCGAGCCGCACAGCAGGGTGACGCGGCCGCTGCGGTTCAGCAGATCGGCCAGGGCGTCCAACTCCGCGTCCGCCGGCACCACCAGGGGCGGCTTGGGCACCAGACCGGCGGGTTTGGGCCGCACCTCCGTCACCGCTTCCTTCAAGGCGACGTCGCCGGGGATGACGACGACGGAAACACCCTGCTCGCCGATGGCGGTGCGGATGGCGATTTCCAGGCTGCGCGGCATCTGGGCGGGATCGGACACCAGCTCGCAATAATGGCTGCATTCCCGGAACAGGTCCTGGGGATGGGTTTCCTGGAAATAGCCGGATCCGATCTCGGGCGAGGGGATGTGGGCGGCGATGGCCAGCACGGGCACGCGGGACCGGTGGCAGTCGAACAGCCCGTTGATCAGGTGCAGGTTGCCCGGCCCGCAGCTGCCGGCGCAGACGGCGATGGTGCCCGTCAGGTGGGCGTCGGCGCTGGCGGCGAAGGCCGCCACCTCCTCATGCCGCACGGGGATCCATGTGATGTCGCCCCGCCGGCGCAGGGCGTCGGTCAGGCCGTTCAGGCTGTCGCCCACGACCCCATAGATGCGTTTGACACCGGCGGCGGCCAGCGTGGCGGCGAATTGGTCGGCAACGGTCATGGACATGGGCGGCAGTCTCCTCATGAGGGCGGGTCAGGGGCAAACGGACCCCGGGGGGCAGGGGTTCCCCCGGGGGGGCGGTTCGTCACAGGCCGGCGCGCGACCGGCCCAGGACCTTGCGGTTCACGACGTGCAAGGGCATCTCGCCCCGCAGCACCCGGGCGACCTCGCCCGGCGCACCGCTCTGCAGCTCGGCGAAGGCCTCGACCGAGTACCAGGCGGCGTGCGGGTTGAGGATGACGGTGTCGCGGCCGCGCAAGGGGTGCTCCGCCGGCAGCGGTTCCGGCACCGTGGTGTCCAGCGCCGCGCCCGCCAGGCGTCCGGCGTCCAGCGCGCGGACCAGGGCGTCCTGGTCCACCACCGCGCCCCGGGCGCAATTCACCAGGATGGCGCCGGGGCGCATCTTGGCGAACGCGGCGTCGTTGAACAGGCCGCGCGTTTCCGGCAGCAGCGGGCTGTGGATGGAGACGAAATCGGCCCGGGCCAACAGGGTGTCGAAGTCCACCTTCTCCCCCGGCGCGTCGAATTGCCCGGCCTGGACGAAGGGGTCGTACCACAGTACGGCCATGCCGAACGCGGCCAGGCGGGCGGCCACCCGGCGGGCGATGTTGCCGAAGCCCACCAGGCCCAGCGTCTGGGTGGACAGGCGGCGCATCGGCGCGGCCGCCATCACGTCCCAGCGGCCGCCGCGCACGCTGCGGTCCAGCAGCGCCGTCTTGCGCGCGGCGCTCAGCAGCAGGGCCACGGTGTGGTCCGCCACCTCTTCCACGCAGTAGGTCGGGTTGTTGGTGACGATGATGCCGGCGTCGGTGGCAGCGTCCAGGTCTATGGTGTCCACACCGATGCCGTAGCGGGCGATGATCTTGCAGCGGTCCATACGGGCCATGGCCTTGGCGGTGATGGGCCCGGCATAGGTGTTCAGCAGGGCGTCGCAGTCGGCTGCCGCTTCCAGGAATTCATCCTCCGTCTTGGTGCGCAGGGCCACCACATCGACGTTGGGGCCCAGGATGCGACGCTCCACGTCCACGCTGTCCCAGACATAATCGGATATCACGACTTTCAGTCGGCTCATGATGTCGTCCCCTTGGATCAGGTGGGCCGGCCGGCCGGCCAGGCGCGGATTTCCTGGCGCTGGGAGCCCAGGCCCCCCAGGCCCAGGGTCACCACGTCGCCGGGTTTCAGGAACACGGGCGGCTTCTGCCCCAGGCCCACCCCGGCGGGCGTGCCGGTGGCGATGAGATCGCCCGGCTCCAGCCGGAAGAAGCGCGAGACGTAGCTGACGATGGCCGGCACGCCGAACACAAGGTTGCGGGTGTTGCCGTTTTGGTAACGATGGCCGTTGACCTCCAGCCAAAGCGGCGCCTCGGCATACCCGGGCAGGTCATCCGGGGTCACCAGCCAGGGCCCCATGGGGGCGAAGCCGGGAAAGCTTTTGCCCTTGGTCCACTGCCCGCCGTGGTCCATCTGGTAGGACCGTTCCGACAGGTCGTTGACCAGGCAGAATCCGGCGACGTGATCCAGGGCCCGGGCCTCGTCGATGTACAGGCCGCCTTGGCCGATGACGATGCCCAGCTCAACTTCCCAGTCGCCCTTCTCGGCGCCCTGGGGCAGGGTCACGGGATCGTTGGCGCCGGTGGGGTGGCAGCCCTTCATGAAGATGGTGGGTTCCACCGGCAGAGGCAGGCCCACCTCTGCGGCGTGGTCAGTGTAGTTCAGGCCGATGCAGACGATCTTGCCGACGCCGGCCACGGGGGGGCCAAGGCGCGCGTCCTGGTCGGAGACCAGGGGCAGGCTGTCGGGGTCCAGCGCCTTCAGCCGCGCCAGTTCGGCTGGCGCCAGGGCGGTGGGGGTGATGTCGCTGATGTGGGCGCCGAGGTCGCGCAGGCGGCCGGCGGAGTCCACCAGGGCCGGCCGCTCCCGGCCAGGCGCGCCGATGCGTGCCAGTTTCATGGGATGTCGTCCTTATCGCGTTGGGGGATGGGCGGGGCTTCAGCCCTTCCAGGGGGCTAGGAAGTCCAGCAGCAGCGTGTTCACCACCGCCGGCCGTTCCTCCTGGGGCAGGTGGCCGCAGTCGGGGATGGGGACGGTCACCAGGTCGTCGGCCATCTCGGCCCAGACCTTGGCCATGTCGAACAGCTTGCCCACGGCATGGAAATCGTTGCCCCACAGGGACAGCACGGGGCAGGCGATCTTGACGTCGGCGTCGGCCCGGTCCTGGGCCAAGTCCTCCGCGTTGGCGCGGTAGTCGGCCATGGCGCCGCGCACGGCGCCGGGCGCCTGATAGGCCCGGACATAGGTGTCGAACGCCTCGCCCGAGATGGCACTGGGGTCGAAGGTCCAGTCCGAGAAGAAGTGGCGCAGCCAGATATGCTCCCGCCCCGCGATCAGCGCCTCCGGCAGGTCTGGCACCAAGTGGAACAGGAAAAACCAGTAGGACTTGGCGATGGCGGCGTTCAGGTCCCGCGCCACGATGCGGGTGGGCACGTTGTCCATCACCACCAGCCTGTCCACCAGATGCGGGTGGTCCTTGGCGAAACGGGTGGCGACGCGGGCCCCGCGGTCGTGGCCCACCAGGGCGACCTTAGGAATGTCCAGCGCCCGCATCAGCTCGACGATGTCGCGGGCCATGGTGCGCTTGTCATAGCCGGCGGCCGGCTTGTCCGTCTCACCGTATCCCCGCAGGTCGGGGGCGATGACGCGGTAGCGTTCCGCCAGGACGGGAATCTGGAACCGCCAGGCGTAATTGGTTTCGGGGAAGCCGTGCAGCAGGATGACAGGCGGGCCGTCGCCAGCCTCCACCACGAACTGGCGGATGCCGTTGGCTTGCAGGGTGTAGCGTTTCTGGGTCATGGGTCGGGGTGCGCTCCATCGCCGTCAGTGGTGTGGATGACCCCGATCTTTCCCTCGTGGACGGGTGCCGGTCTTGTTGGAGGTACCGGTGGTTTGAAGGTTAGGCGGGCAAGGGCGGGCCGTTGCCCGGAACGCTGCGACCGACGCCGGAAACCGGAACGGACGCCTTCAATTGTCCCGGCTGTGCGTGGGCCGCCGCCAGGTGCGCCGCCAGCGCAACGGGGTCTCCCCCACGAACTGGCGGAACAGCCGGGTCAGGTGGGCCTGGTCGGCCATGCCGCAGCCATAGGCGATCTCGCTCAACGGCTGGTCGGTGGTCAGCATCAGGATCTGGGCCTGGCGCACGCGGCGCTTCACCACATAGGTGTGCGGCGTTTCGCCGACGCTGGCGCGGAAGGCGCGGGTGAAGTGGTTGGTGCTGAGGTTGGCCAGGGCGGCCAGCTGATCCACCGGCAGGGGCCGGGCCAAGTTGGCCTGGATATGGCCCATGACGCAGCGCAACTGCCAGGGGGCCAGGCCGCCCTTGCTGGCCCCGGTCTCGGTCGCGCGCGCCGCAGGCAGCAGGATGGCCTCGTCCACCGGAGCCTTTTCCGTACCCTCCAGCAAGGCGGCCAGCTGGTCCAGGCAGCCGCGCGCCCGTTCCAGGTCGTGGTCCAGCGCCGCCTGGGCGGCGGTGACCAGTGTGACGATGCGTCGGTCGTCCCACGGCGCCGCATGAGGCAGCGGAGCCGGCGGCGGCGAAGGGAAGGAAACGGGCCGCGTCGGGGTCTGGAGGTGCGCTTGCATGGGACAGGCTCCTGGGCAGGGCGTGTTGACGTCGCTACCGTGCCCCTTCGCCCGTCCCGGAACATCCCATACCTAGGTTTGCCACCCCGCCCCCGCGTCCGCTTTGGCCTCAGCTTCTCAGGAACGCCAGCAGGTCGGCGTTCACCTGGTCCTTGTGGGTGGTGCAGGTGGCATGCGGCGCGCCGGGATAGATCTTCAGCTTGGCCCCGGGGACCAGGCGTGCCGTGGCCATCGCGGTCGGCCCCATGGGCGCCGTCTGGTCGTCATCTCCGTGGATGATCAGGGTGGGTAGGCGGATGTCCGCCATCTCCCGCCGGAAGTCGGTTTCGGAGAACGCGGTGACGCAGTCGATGGTAGCCTTGATGGACGCCTGTGCCGCCATTTGCTGCGTCTGGTCCAGGATCCCCTTGGACACCGCGGCCCCCGGCCGGTTGGTGCCGAAATAGAGGACGCTGAAATCCGCGACGAACTGGGGCCGGTCCTGGGCGATGGCGGCGCGGATGCCCGCGAAGCCTTCGGCCGGCATGCCCTCGGGGTTGTCGTCGGTCTTCAGGAAGAAGGGTGTCACCGCGCTGACCAGCGCCAGCTTGGCGACGCGGCCGGCGCCGTGGCGGGTGAGATAGCGCACCATGTCGCCCCCGCCCATGGAAAAGCCCACCAGCACCACGTCCCTCAGGTCCAGGTGTTCGATCAGCTGCGCGACGTCGTCGGCCAGGGTGTCGTAGTCATAGCCGTCCCATGGCTGGCTGGACCGGCCGAAACCCCGGCGGTCGAAGGCCACGGCGCGGTAGCCGTTCCGCGCCAGGTACAGCATCTGGTATTCCCACATGTCGGCGCTCAGCGGCCAGCCGTGGCTGAACAGGACGGGTTGGCCGTGGCCCCAGTCCTTGTAATAGAGCTCGGTGCCGTCGCGCAGGGTCAGGGTGCTCATGGGGACTTCCTCGGTTTCATGGGGGAGAGGGCGGACGGTACCGGCCATCAGCGGGGTGGGCTTGAAGGAAAGGCGGGCGTCTGTCCGAATTCTCCGCCCGTCATCAGCGGCATCCCGTCTTTCTTCCTGCCGCCTTGTCCATTGCCCGACGCCCAGGTCCGCAGACGGGGCATCAGCCAGTCGACCTGGGCCAGCAGCAGGGCACCACCGCCGGGACCGGTGCAGCAGGTGCCGGCCAGGGCCAATAGAACACGCAGGGCGGGGGCGGGCGGTGCCATTTGGCGCTCCGTCGAAGGGGATTGGGTGGCTCAGCGGCCGAAGGCGTCGGCCAGCGCGCGTTGCGCCACAGCCAGGGCCGACAGGGTGGGGGCGGTGTCCGCCAGCCCATCCAGCCAGAAGAAGTCGTGGATGGTGCCCATCAGGCGCAGGGCGCTGGCGTCCACCTCCGCCCGCATCAGGCGGCGGGCCAGCGCCTCACCGCCCTCCCGGGCCAGGTCCGCCTCCGCCGTCAGGATCAGCGTGGACGGCAGGCGGCGCAGGCGATCGGGGGACAGGTCCAGGGGCGACAGCCCCGTCCAGGCCGGCTGGCCGGGAAAGGCCTGGGCCATCAGTGCCGGCAGGTCGCAATGGTCCAGCCAGGGGGAGGATGGGGTGTCCGCCGCCGCCGGCCCCAGCAGGGGATGAAACAGCAACAGCAGGCGAAAGCCCTCGCTGGGCGGCAGGCTTGCGGCCAGCAACGCCGCCATGGCCCCGCCGCTGCCGTCGCCGGCCACGGCCATCCGCGCGGTGTCCAGCCCGTGGTCCTGTCCTTGAGCGCGCGTCCAGTCCAGGGCGGCGCGCGCCTGCCTCAGGGCCTGGGCGGCCGGCATCCCGCCATGGTCGACGAAGACCAGGGCGGCGCCGCAGGACCGGGCCAGCGCGGCGGCAGCACCGCCATGGGTGTCCCAGCCGCCCAGCGCCCACAGGCCGCCGTGCAGGTAGAACACCACCGGTACCGGGCGCGCCGTCCCATGGGCGGGACGGCAAAGGTGCAGCGATATCGCCTCCGCGCCCGGCACGGCGAGGTGGACGACGGGTTCCTCCACCGGTGGCGCGTCCGCCTGCAGGCGGACGGCGATGTTCCGCCGGACAGCCGGGGCCAGGCTGGGCGCGTAGGGCAGCAATTCCGCCTCCACCACACGGTCAAGGAAGCTTTGCACGCCCGCATCCAGGGTCAGGCAGTGCGCGGCGGGGTCCAGCCGGGGGCCCTTGGCGGTCAGGTCGTGGATCATGGGGCTGCGGTCCGGCAAGGGTCAGGCGATCAGGGAGACGTCGACGGCGTTGGCGCGGCGCCAGCTGGCGGGGCTGCTGCCCGTGGCCTGGCGGAACAGGCGGCTCAGGTGCGCCTGGTCGGCGAAGCCGCAGGCGTCGGCGATCTCCGCCAGGGCGTCATCGGTGTCCAGCATCAGGGCCTTGGCCCGTTCCACCCGCCGGCTGACGATGAAGGCGTGCGGCGACATGCCGAAGGTCTGGCGGAAGGCGG
Source organism: Nitrospirillum bahiense (assembly GCF_007828025.1). NCBI lineage: Bacteria > Pseudomonadati > Pseudomonadota > Alphaproteobacteria > Rhodospirillales > Azospirillaceae > Nitrospirillum > Nitrospirillum bahiense. The sequence continues at coordinate 543,926 of NZ_VITO01000001.1, read as the reverse complement.
TGCAGAAGTGGCTGGTGCTGAGCTTGGCCTCGGTGGCCAGGTCCTCGTTGCACAGGGTGCCGCCCAACCGCCGCTCCACCAGGGCTGCCACACGGCGGGCCTGCCAGGGTGCCAGGCCGCCGCGCGCCGCCTCTTCCTGCGGGCGGTGCAGCAGCAGGTCGCGCACCTTGACGATGCGGTCGCGCGCCTGGGCCACGTCATGCTCCACGGCGTGCATGGCCTCTTCCAGCAGGCGGGTGACGGTGGCCAGGTGGCCGGCGGCCGGCAAGCCGGCGGGGGGCAGGCCGGCCAGGGCGTGAAAGGCGTCCAGGGCGGCGGCAGGTGCGGTCATGTCTTCCTCCATCCGATGGGCGTCCCCTTCCGCAGGTGTGTCGGGCGGGGGACCGTGATGAAGGCAGTGTCGGTCAGGCGACCGTCAGGCTGGGAGTTAAGCGATGTGAAGCGTTGTGTACCGTCCCACGCCGTTAAGCCGGGGGTGTTAAAGCAGGGGGCCGTGCCAGCCGGCGCGGGGCTCCGGTCGTGCCAGGACCATGGCCCGCGCCTCTGCGTTGCCGGCCACGGCGAACATCTCAACCTGCATGGCGCTGGCGGCGGCGATGGTGTGGCCCCCCAATCGGCCCAGGGCGGCGCCATAGCCATGGACGAAGATGTTCCAGTGGTCCAGGGCGTGGCGGGTGGTGCGTTGGGCCAAGCGGTCGATCCAGCCGGTGGCGAGATCCCTCTCCCCGGCGGCAATGGCCACCGGGATGGCGCCGATGGCCAGGCAGTAGCACAATGACAGCGCGTGATCGATGGATGAGGCGTCCTCGGTCGCCGCGCGCGCCAAGTCCAGGGCGCCGCGCACATCTCCCATGGCCCAGCGCAAGCGCATCAGCAGGGTCAAGGCGGCCAGCTTGGCATCCACCTGGGCATGGTTGGCCAAGTTGACACGCACCGGATCGGCATCGGCCGCCATGACGGTTTCCAGCAATGCCAGGCCTGCCGCATGTTCCCCCCGGAAATGGTGGGACATGGCGCGCATGCGCATGCCCGTCAGGCGCTCCGTCAGGCCACCCTCGGCCCCCACGCGGGCGGCGAACGCCTCGGCCGCCGACAGACTGTCCGCGTAAGCACCGGCCAGGGTGTGGTAGGCCCAGATGCCCCATTGGGCACGGCGCGCCAGTCCCTCGTTGCCAATGCCTTCCGCGATCTCCAGCGCCTGGCGGAAGGCCTGGCCCATTTCCGGGACGGGCCCCCGGGTGTGCCACAGGGCATGGCCGTAGGCGGCCAGCAGTTCGACCCGCCGTGCCGGATCGGCGGCGCCCTGTTCATCCAGGATGGCCAGGATACGCTCCGCCCAGCCCAGGAACTCGTGCGGCAGCGACAGGTGGAACCACAGCGAGGCGCTGGCGACAATCAGCGTCAGGCCCAGGCCGATGTCGCCGTCCTCCCCCGTTGCCCAATCCAGGGCGCCGCGGATGTCGTCGATGCGGCGGCTGTGGATGGCCAGCCAGTCGCGCGGGGCCTTCCCCTCCCACGCCGCCTGCGCGTCGGTGAACAGTGAGGTCATGTGGCGGGCGTGGGCGGCGCGGACGCGGCCGTCGAGGCCGGTGTCGGCCAGGCGCTCATGCCCGTAATAGCGCGTGGTGTCCAGCAGGCGGTAGCGGGCGGCACCGCCCTCGCGGCTGCTGACTACCAGGGACTTGGCAACCAGGTCGGCCAGGCCGTCCAGTACCTCCATCTCACCGCCGCCGGTCAGCCCCCGGGCGTCTTCCGCGTCGAAGCCGGCGCGGAAGACCGACAGGCTGATCAGCAGCACCTTCTCCTCCGGCGCCAGCAGCTCGTAACTCCAGTCCAGGGCGGCGCGCAGGGTGCGGTGGCGGGGCAGGGCGGTGCGCCGGCCGCGCGTCAGCAGGTTCAGCCGGTCGTGCAGGCGGCTGGCCAATTCCGGCATTTCCATCAGGTCGACGCGGGCGGCGGCCAACTCGATGGCCAGGGGGATGCCGTCCAGGCGGCGGCAGATCTCGGCCAGCGCGGGGGCGGTCGCGTCGTCCACGGTGAAGTCGGACCGCACGGCCCGCGCCCGCTCGAAGAACAGGGCGGCGGCGGGATAGGACAGCACGGTGGCCGCGTCCTGGGCCTGGCCGTCGGGGATGGGCAGGGCCGGCAGGCGGTGCACCCATTCGCCGGCGGCACGCAGCGGCTCCCGGCTGGTGGCCAGGATCAGCAGGCCGGGCACGGCGAGCAGCAGCCGCTCGGCCAGGTCGGCCACGGCGTCAACCAGGTGCTCGCAATTGTCCAGCAGCAGCAGGCTGGGGCTGGCGGCCAGGTTGGCCACGATGGCGGCGAAGCAATCCGCGCCGGAGGCGGGCAGGCCCAGCGCGGTGGCCAGGGTACCCTCCACCCACGCCGCGTCGGACACGGGCGCCAGGTCGACGAAGCGCACGGTGGCCGTCTGGGCCAGCGCCGCCGCCGTGGCCAGGGCGACGGAGGTCTTGCCGATGCCGCCCGGGCCGGCCAGCGTCAGGAAGCGCCGCTCCGGCAGTTCCGCCGCCAGGGTGGCCACCACCTCCGACCGTCCCAGCAGGCGCACCAGGGGGCGGGGGGCAGCGGGCTCAGCGGCCGGCCGGGTGGGGACCTCCACCGCCGGTGTCTGGGTCTGGGCGCCGCGGGTGACGGGCAGGGTGAGGCGATAGCCGCGCCCGGCCTCGTTCACCACCAGGCCGTCATCGCCCAGGGCCTTGCGCAGGCCGGACAGGTGCACGCGCACGGCGCTTTCGTCTATGGCCTGGCCGGGCCAGACCTCGGCCAGCAGGCGGTCGCGGGTCACCAGCCCGCCTCCGGCGGCGGCCAGCACGGCCAGCAGGTTGGCGGCGCGGCCGCCCAGCTTCACCGGCTGCCCCGCCTTGGCCAGCGTCATCTGCGGCACATCGAAGGTGAAGTTGCCGAAGGTGTAGCGTACGCCCTGCCCGTTCATCATCCGAACCGCCAACCCCCAAACCGCATGACGCAATCATCCTTTTATTTCAGCGTTTTACGCACAAACCCACCTTACCTTCAAGCCTTGGCCGGCGGTGGGCGCAGCCAGGCGGCCAGCGCGATGCAGGCAACGGCGCCGGCCGCCGCTGCCGCGAAGCCGTCGATATAGGCCAGGACCGAGGCCTGCTGCGCCACCGCGCTGGCCAGCAACCGGGTCGCCCCGGAAACAGGGTCGACACCATGGGCGGACAGCACGGCCTGGGACCGGGCCAGGCGGTCGGCGGTGGCGCCGGCCAAGGGGTCGACATGCAGGCCCAGCAGATTGGAATGCAGCTGTTCGCGCATGCGCACGAAGGTCTGCATGAAGGCGACGCCGATCTCACCGCCGAACAGGCGGGCGGCCTGCAGCAGAGCGCCGATGGAGATGGCGTCGGCCGGCGTGATGTTCCGCACCACCAGCACCACCAGGGCCGTCAGCGCCAGGCACTGCCCCACCGCCTGCAAGGCCTGGGACGGCAGGAAGTCCAGGGTGGCCCACTGGCTGGTCAGGCTGGTGGCCTGCAGGCAGGCGATGGCGATCAGCAGGGCGCCGGCGGCCAGCACCCAGCGACCATCCACCCGCGCCAGCAGCCAGCCGAGCGGCAGGATCAGGGCGAACTGGGGCAATGCTATGAACAGCAGCACCGGGCCCACCTGCAGCTCGCGGAAGTTCTGCACCACCTGCAGGTAGACGGGGATGATGTAGGCGGTGGACAGGATGATGAAGCGGAAACCGGCCAGCAGCAGCATGAGCAGGAACAGGTTGCCCCGCAGCATCAGGCGCAGGTTCAGGAAGGGGCGGCGGCTGATGATCAGCTCGCGTATCGCGAACAGGGCGGTGATCAGGCCGCCCGCCACCAGCAGGCCCACCACCAGGCCGTTGCCCGTCCAATCCAGGCGGTTGCCTTGGTCCAATCCTGCGTACAGCAGGCCGAAGCCCACAGCGGCGTAGGCGACACCGGGCCAGTCGTGCTGCTTCAGCAGGTCGGTGTTCAGCGGTTCCCGCGGGACGCCGATCCACACGCACAGGAACATGAGGGGCAGGACCAGGCAGTACTGCCAGTTCAGCCAGGCGATGGACCAGTTCTCGGCGTACCAGCCCTCCAGCGCCGCGCCGATGTTCTGGGAGAATTCCGAATTCATGGCATAGGCGGCCAGGCCGTACAGCGTCAGCCGGGCCGGCAGGTTCAGGACGATGAAGCGGATGGTCAGGGGGATGAAGGTGCCGGCCCCCAGGCCCGACAGGAACTGCATGGCCAGGTAGGCCGTCAGGTTGGGTGACAGCGGCGCCAGCAGGCTGGCCATGAAGAACAGGCCGATGCCGGCGAACAGCACCCGGCGGGCGCCGAAGATGATGCCCAGGTAAGGGCAGGCCACCCCCACCACCATTTGCCCCACGCCATAGGCGGTGGTGATCCAGGCGCCCTCGTCGAAACCGGCGTGCAGGCCGCCGCGCAAATCGGTCAGGCCGAAGGTGGTGACGCGGGAACCCAGGGTGGAGAGCAGCGCGCCCAGCAGCACCCCCAGAATGCCGATATAGGCCCGCGCGCCGTCCAGCGTCGGCCAGGGGTACGGTGTGGCGGGCGCGGTGGCGGCGGTCATTTACGGTCGTCCACATCGATGGTGGAGACGACCGACATGCCGGGCCGCACCAGGGTGCCCAGGGCCGGCACCGGGTCGAGGACAATCTTCACCGGCACGCGCTGCACCACCTTGGTGAAGTTGCCGGTGGCGTTGTCAGGCGGCAGCAGGGTGAAGACGCTGCCGGTGCCGGGGGACCAGCTGTCGACGTGGCCGTGCAGCTTCAGGTCGGGGAAGGCGTCCACCGTCACCGTGGCGGGGTCGCCCACCCGCACGTGGGTCATCTGGGTTTCCTTGTAGTTGGCTACCACCCACACCTTGGGCAGGGCCATGACCCCGATGATCTGCGTGCCGACGTTGACGAACTGCCCCGGGCGCACCTGGCGCTGGCCCACCATGCCATCCGCAGGGGCGGTGATGCGGGTATAGGCCAGGTTGTTGCGCGCCAGGGCCAGCTGCGCCTCGCCCTCCCGCACCTGTGCCGTCAGCTGCTGTTCCTGCACGTCCAGGCTGGCCAGCTGGGCCTTCTGCTGGGCCAGCTGGGCGGTGGCCAGTTGCGACTGGGCCACGGCCTTGGCCGCGTCGGCATCGGCCTGTTCCACCTTCTGCTCCGTCCCGGCGATCCTGGTGCGCAGCAGGTCGCGCTGGCGTTCCGCTTCCAACCGGGTGCGGGTCATGTCGGCGGCGGCGCTGGCGATGCCGGCTTCCGCCTGATGGACCAAGGCGCGCTGTACGTCCTTCTGGTTGGCCAGGTTGGCCAGCGCCGCTTGAGCCGCGGCCAGGCTGGCCTGCGCCAGATCCAGCTGGGCCTGGTAGTCCGACGGCTCGATCTGGGCGATCAGGTCCCCCTTGCGCACCGCCTGGAAGTCGTCCACCGCGACCGTCTGAACATATCCGGAAATCTTGGCCGACAGGGGCGTCAGGTCGCCGGTGACGTAAGCGTCGGATGAGGACTGGTGGCGGGCGGCGCCCAGCCAGCGATCCCAGTGCCCGGCCACCACCCACACCAGCACGGCAGCGCCGGCCAGGACCAGGGTGCGCAACACGGAAGGCAGCCAGCGGCGGCCGGCTGGGGCATCTCCAGGGGTCGTCGCGGTGGTATCCATGGGGTCACTCCAATGCCGCGCCCAGGCGGCGACCATAGGCGGTGATGGCGGAACCGGCGGCGCAGCGCTCATGACTGTACTGCGCCAGGGCGTCAGTGACGCTGGGCGCCTCGGCCAGATGGCGGCGCAGCGCCATGGCGTCGCCGGCGGCCTTGGCGACGCCCATGGCGGTGTGCGGACGCGCCACGAAGGCGGCGTCTCCCAGCAGGGCGACATGGCCCGTGGCCATCACCGGCGCTTCGTAGTCGAAAATGGCCTGGATGAAGGGTTCCGGCTCCGCCACCACCACGGCGGCGAAGGGGGGCGGCAACAGCCGTGCGGCGTCCGCCCTCAGGGCCGCCGCCGCCTGCGCCCGCACCTGGCCCGGGGCCAGGGAATGGGGGTGGGGCCGGCCCTCCAGATCGGTCAGCGTCGCCTCCAGGGCCGCCGCCGGTACAGGCCGGTACCAGACCCAGTTGTACCGCCGTTGGCCCGGCGTCGTCTCGCCGCCCGGTCCCGGCACCAGGTACCCCAGGGCGTGGGACCGGGGCATCGTGTAGAAGGCGAACCGGTCGCGCAGCAGGGCGGCCTCCGCCGGCAGCCGGTCCTCCGGGAACAGGCCGCGCCAGGCGACATAGCCGGCATAGCTGTTGGACGCGGGGCCGCCGGTCACGACCGGGCGCACGACCGACCCCAGGCCGTCGGCGCCGATGACCAGGTCGGCCTCTTCCTCCCCGCCGTCGCTGAACAGCAGGCGGGCGCCCTGGGGGCCTTGCGTTACGGTACGCACGGCCCGGCCCAGGACGTAGCCGTGATCGGGCACCTTGGCCCGCAGGGTACGGTACAGATGGTCCCAGGAGATCTGGGTTTGGGGGGTGGCGTGGCTCTCGGCGATGCCGCCGTCGCGGTCGAAATAAATGCGCTCGAACGCGACCACGCCGATGCGGGCCACATGCTCGCACCCCACGGCCCGCAGCAGGGCGAACAGCTCCCGCTGGCTGACCAGGCCGGCGCCCCGGCCGGCCAGGCCGCCGGCCGACCGCTCGTAAATTCGGACATCGTGCCCGTCCTGCTGCAACAGAGCGGCGGCGGCCAGTCCGCCGATGGAGCCGCCGACGATGCGGATGCGCAAGGAAGCCATGACCTATTCCCCCTTACGGCCGGCGCGGCGGCCCAGGATCAGCATGGCCCGGATGGTGAAGGTCGGCGCGCCGGTCGGGGCGGGCGCCGCGGCGACCGGCGGCGGCGCCGACAGGTCCGGGGTGGGGGGGTGAGTCATCGGGAGGCTCTTGAACGGGAAGGGGCGGATGGCCGAACGATGCCTGAACCACGCCCGCGCGGCTTGGACGCCTCACGCCGGATTTGAACATGCCTCGGATGGCGATGAAGGTGTGCCGGCGCGGCTGGCGCTGTCGCGGGTCAGCGCGCCTGCGTCAATCCTACGGTCGTATAATTGGCCGGCAGCCAGCGATAGGCGCCGTCCTGCCGGGTGATGTGGCCCAGGCCGGGGAAGGCGATATGGGCGGCGGCGACCCAGCTGCCGTCCCGCGCCGCCTGCGCCATCAGCTGGTCGCGGGCATGTGCGGCGGCCGCCTGGTCGCTGTCATATTTCACGGTGGCGGCGGGGTTTGCGACCTGCACGGCGGCGACATGGACGATGTCGCCCCATGCAAACAGCGTCTGGCCGTCCCGGCTGCGCACGCGATAGGCGGTATGGCCCGGTGTATGGCCGGGACTGGGCAGGGCCTGGACGGCGGGGTCCAACTGGGCCTCGCCGTCGAAGGGCCGCACCCGGCCGGCATCGACATAAGCCCGCAGGCTGTCGATGGCGCCGTCGAACATGGGGCCCAGGAAAGGGGGCGCCTTGGCCTTGTTGGCCGGGTTCAGCCAAAAGTCGGCGTCGCGCCGGTTGACCCGCACGATGGCGTTGGGGAAGGCCATGCGCCCGCCCTGGTCCATCCCGCCGACATGATCGCGGTGCAGGTGGGTCAGATAGATCTCGTCCACCTCGTCGGGCGTGTAGCCCGAGGCGCGCAGGTTGGCCATCAGGTGGCCGCCGTCGGCGCCGTACAGCACGCCGGCGCCGGCGTCGATCAGGATCAGCCTGACTCCGGTGTTGATCAGGAAGGCGTTGATCGACCCTTCCACCGGCGCCGCCAGGTCGGCGGCCGCCAGCAATTTGTCGGTCTCGGCCGCGGTGATGCCGGTCATGACCTCATGCACCGGGAAGGGGTGGGTGCCGTCCAACAGGGCCGTCACCTCGATATCGCCCAGCATCATGCGGTAGAAGCCCGGCGCCTGGGTGCGGGCCTGGGGCGCTGCCGCCCGTGCCGCCGGGGCGGGAACCGCCAGCGTCAGGACGGTGCTGAGCGCCAGGGAAAGCACGAGCGCCAGCGTGTTTGCGGGATGGCCGGCCATGATCTGAACTCATCGAACTGGAAGGGTCGGCGGAAGATGACGGGAGGCGCGCCGTCCCGTCTTGGCGCTTTCGTCGCCCTTTTGTCGCTCAGTGGGGGTATCGAGGGCCCGTCCACAATTCGTTGAGGCAACAATATGTCGCCCGCCCGAACCGTCAACTGACGAAGCTAAATGGCGCTGCCGTCGTGGCGGCCGTGGCCGCCCGCGGAATGCATTTGCGCTCCGGCCGCAAAAGCCGCGCCCTCTAATGCCGCGCCGGCCCGGTGCTGCCGCGCACGGCCAGGTGATGGGGCAGGGTGACGGAGCGGGGGGTGGTCTGCCGGCCGGCCAGGATGTCCAGCAGCAGGGCCACCGCCGTCCGGCCCAAATCCTCCATGGGCTGGCTGACGGTGGTCAGCGCCGGGTCCAGATAGCGGGCGAAGCGGATGTCGTCGAAGCCGACCAGCGACAAGTCGTTCGGGCAGCGACGTCCCGCTCGGCGCGCGGCGGCCAGGGCGCCCATGGCCATCTCATCGCTGAAGCAGAACAGCGCGGTCGGCGTGTCGCCGCCCGCCAGCAGGCCCTGTGCCTCCCGCTCCCCCGATTCCACGGAGAAGTCGCCGGTGGCGATGCGCAGGGCCGTCTCGGCGCCATGTCGGGCGGCGGATGCCCGCACGCCCTCCAGGCGGTCGCGGCTGATGGGGCTGGCCAGGGGCCCGGTGATGACGCCGATGGCGCGATGGCCCAGGCCGTACAGCAGATCCATCGCCTCCGCCGCTGCGGCCGCGTTGTCGATATGGGCGCTGGATACGCCCAGGTCGGGGCTGAACTCGCAGCCGTTGACCACCGGCGCCCTGGCGCCCTGGCGGCCGATCAGTTCGGCCAAGGTGTCGGGCAGGCGGTGGCCCAGGAAGATCAGGCCGTCCGCCTCTTTCCGGCGCAGCATGCCGGCGTACTGCTCCTCCCGCTCCGTGCTGTGGCGGGTGTCGCCCAGCAGCACGGAATATCCCGCCGCCTGCGCCGCCTCCTCCGCGCCGCGGATGACGCTGGAGAAGAAGGGGTTGGAGATGTCGGGCACCGTCACGACGATCTTGGCCGTGCGCAGGGTGCGCAGGCTTTTGGCGGCGTGGTTGGGCTCATAGCCCAGGGCGTCGACGGCGGCCATGACCCGTTCGCGCGTCGCCTCGCTGACCACCCCGGGGGTGCTCAGGACACGGGAAACGGTGGCGGTGGAAACCCGGGCCCGGCGGGCCACGTCTTGGATGGTCGGCATGGGGGGAGGGTGCTTTCGATCTGCCTTGCCTGCAAGAGTTGCGAGGGCATGGCTTCACTGCTAGGATCATGTAATCGATTTCATCATTTGTGCCACGCTTGAATGGGACGGTCCGGGGGATGGGTGATGTCTGACGCGGTGATCCGCATGGCGATGGTGGGCGGCGGTCCCGGTTCCTTCATCGGGCCGGTGCATCGTATGGCGGCCGAACTGGACGGCCGCATCCGCCTGGTGGCCGGCGCCTTCAGTCGGGATGAGGCCAAGTCCAAGGCCGCCGCCATAGGCTATGGCATAGATCCGGCCCGCGCCCATGGCGACTATCGCCAGATGCTGGCGGCCGAGGCGGCGCGGCCCGACGGCGCGCAATTCGTGGCCATCGTCACCCCCAACCATGTGCATTTCCCGGTGGCGAAGGCGGCGCTGGAGGCGGGCTTTCCCGTGCTGAGCGACAAGCCGGCGACCGCGACCCTGGAAGAGGCGGAGGACCTGGCCCGGGTTGTGGCGGATACCGGCCGCCTCTATGGCCTGACCTACACCTACACCGGCTACCCCCTGGTGCGCGAGGCGAGGGCCATCGTACGGCGGGGCGACCTGGGCGCCGTCCGCAAGGTGGTGGTGGAATACTCGCAAGGCTGGCTGTCGGAGGCGCTGGAGAAGACGGACAACACCCAGGCCGCCTGGCGGGCGGATCCGGCGCGATCCGGCCTGGGCGGCTGCATCGGCGACATCGGTGTGCACGCCTTCAACCTGGCGGAATTCGTCAGCGGCCTGGCCGTCACCCGCCTCAATGCCGACCTCAACAGCGTGGTGCCGGGCCGCCGGCTGGACGACGACTGCAACATCCTTCTGAGGTTCGGCAAAGACGTGCCGGGTGTGCTGGTGGCCAGCCAGGTGGCGGCGGGGGACCGCAACGGCTTGCGCCTGCGCGTCTATGGCGCCCAGGGCGGGCTGGACTGGTGCCATGAACGGCCGGACGTGCTGACCCTCAACTGGCTGGACCGACCCACCCAGACGCTGCACGCGGCAGCACCCTATCTGGGTCCGGCGGGGCGGGGACCGGCCCGTCTGCCCACCGGCCATCCCGAAGGCTTCATCGAGGCCTTCGCCAACATCTATCGCGACTTCGCCACCGCCATCGCCTCGGGCGGCGGCCTGGGCGGCACGCAGGTGCCCACCATCCAGGACGGCCTGCGCGGCATGGCCTTCGTTGCCCGCGCCGTGGCCGCCAACGGCGCCGGCTGGGTTCAGCTGTAAACGGACCCGAGCGAGGATACTCACCATGAGAACCATCAAAGGCCCGGGCATATTCCTGGCGCAGTTCGCGGGAGATACCCCGCCCTTCGACACCTTGGCCGGCTTGGCCGGCTGGGCAGCCGCCCTGGGATATCAGGGCGTGCAGGTGCCCACCGGGCCGGCCAGCCTGCTGGATTTGGAGAAGGCGGCGGACAGCGTCGACTACGCCCAGGAATTCGCCGGCACGCTGGCGGAAAACGGCGTGGCGGTGACGGAACTCTCGACCCACCTGCAGGGGCAGCTGGTGGCGGTGCACCCCGCCTATGACGCCCTGTTCGACGGCTTCGCCCCGCCGCATGTGCGGGGGAATCCGAAGGCCAGGCAAGAGTGGGCGGTGAATCAGCTGATGCTGGCGGCCCGCGTCAGCCGCAACCTGGGCCTGAGCGCCCACGCCACCTTCTCCGGCGCCTTGGCCTGGCCCTACATGTACCCCTGGCCGCAGCGTCCCGCCGGATTGGTGGAGGAGGCGTTCGCCGAGCTGGGCCGCCGCTGGCGTCCCATCCTGGACGCCTTCGACGCCGCCGGCGTCGACCTCTGCTTCGAGCTGCATCCGGGCGAGGACCTGTTCGACGGCGCCACCTTCGAACGCTTCCTGGACGTGGTGGACCACCATCCCCGCGCCACCATCCTTTACGACCCCAGCCATTTCGTCCTGCAGCAGCTGGACTACCTGGCCTTCATCGATCGCTACCATTCCCGCATCCGCGCCTTCCATGTGAAGGACGCGGAATTCCGGCCCGATGGCCGCGCCGGCGTCTATGGCGGCTACCTGCCCTGGGCGGAACGGCCGGGCCGCTTCCGCTCCCTGGGTGACGGGCAGGTGGATTTCGGCGCCATCTTCGCCAAGCTGGCGCAGTACGACTACCCCGGCTGGGCCGTGCTGGAATGGGAATGCGCGCTGAAGCATGCGGAGGATGGGGCCCGGGAAGGGGCGCCCTTCATCCGCGACCGCATCATCCGGGTGACGGAACGCGCCTTCGACGACTTCGCCGCCAGCGGCGTGGACACGGCCCGCAACCGCGCCCTGCTGGGCCTACAATAAAACAAGCCGAGGAACACCCATGATCACCCCAATGGTCACGACACGAACCAGCCGCCGCGCCTTCATCGGCGGTGCCGCAGCCTTGGCCGGCCTGGGCCTGGCGCGGCTGTCCACCGCCGCCCCCACCCCCTTCTTCAAGGGCAAGGGCCTGCCCATCGGCCTTCAGCTCTACACCCTGGGCGACCTGGTGGAGAAGGATTTGCCCGGCACGCTGAAGGCGGTGGCGGGCATGGGCTATCGCGCGGTGGAGTTGCCGGGCTTTTACGGCCATACCGCGGGCGACTTGGCGGCGGCGCTGAAGGCCGCCGGCCTGGTGTGCGAAAGCGCCCATATCAATGCGCAGGGCAGGAGCCCGGCGCCCAGCCTGTCCGGCGACCTGGACGCGCTGGTGCGCGATGCCCACACCATCGGGCTGAAGTTCATTGTCATGCCCATGTTCACCGTTCCGGCGCGCCTGGGCGGGCTGCAAGCGGGCGAAGGCTTCGGTGATTTCCTGGCCCGCGTGGCGTCGCAGTTCACCGCCGACGACTGGAAGTCCCAGGCGGCCTTCCTGAATGAGAAGGGGGCGGCCCTGAAGAAAGCCGGGCTGCAGCTGGCCTACCACAATCACAATCCGGAATTCGCCGTTGCGGGCGGCCAGGGGGCCGGCGGCACCGCCACCGGCTACGACATCCTGCTGGCCGAGACCGATCCGGATCTGGTGAAGATGGAGATGGATGCCGGCTGGGTGGCCGCCGCCGGGCTGGATCCCGTGGCGCTGTTGCAGGCCCATCCCGGCCGCTTCCGCCTGATGCATGTGAAGGATCTGAAGGCCGGCACGGTCCCCAACACCCGGCTGAAGATGGACCCGGCGGAGGTCGGCGGCGGGACCTTGGACTGGCACCGCATTCTGCCCGCCGCCCACGCCGCCGGCATCAACCATTTCTATGTCGAGCAGGAGCCGCCCTTCGCCCGCCCCCGGCTGGAGGCGGCGCGCCTCAGTGCCGACTATCTGGGCAAGCTGGCGGTATAGCCCCGCCAGGGCGGCGTCTGCCATCTTCGGCCGTGTCCGCCTCAGATCCCGTTGTTCCACGACACGGCCCTGGGCTGGGCGGATCGGATCCAGTGCCACGGCACGCACCAGGCTGGCGTACCGGCCACCGCGGAGGGCGGCCGGATTTTTGACATGCGTGGGGCATGCATGCCTGTGGTACGATAAACATCCAGAACCAGGACGATCGTTCTATTATTAGCTGGATCAAGTCCCAGCCAGCAGCCAAGGCCGCCGTCAGCGGGTGAGACTTCGGCTTGCGAGCGGGAACGGGATGATGGACCCGGGTCGTTGGTATCCAGGTGCGTTTGTCGGGGGAAGAGTGATGGAAACGTTGGCGCGCATGCCCAAGCAGAACCGCAGCCACGCGTCGTTTGAACGCGTGCTGGAGGCGGCTACGGCGCTGCTGCAGGAGCGGGGGTATGAAGACTTCACCCTGAATGAGGTCAGCCGCCGCTCCGGCGTTTCCATCGGATCCATCTATGGCCGGGTGGACAGCAAGGACGCGCTGATCCACACGGTGCAGGCCCGGGCCCTGGTGGATATCGAGGAGAAGGAGCGGCGGGTGACCGATTCCGCCCGCTGGCAGGGTTACGGCCTGGACCGGCTGGTGCCGGGCGTCCTGTCGGAGGTTGGGGAATTCCTCAAGGAAAACAGTGGCCTGCTGCGCGCCTTCATGGTGCGTGCGCCCATCGATCCGGTGATCGCCCAGACGGGCAAGCGCTCGCACGAGGCCATGGCCGTGCGCTTCGAAACCCTGCTGCTGTCCCGCCGGAACGAGATCAGCCATCCCGAGCCGGAGCGGGCGGTGCATGCCTGCTTCGCCATGGCCTACGCCTCATACGCCCGTTACCTGGGCTTGGGCTCCGCCATGGATGCGGCGGGGGAAGGTGACTGGACGGCGCTGAAGGGCGACATAAGCCTGATGGCCCTATGCTTCCTGAAGTATCGGCCGGCGTCCTGACGGCGTGCCGGCGCTGACCATCGCGTGATGGGCCCTTTTATTGTCCGGGGGACAACATGGGCCGTGCGGGATGCGGCTTTCCGGGGAAGACTGGGCGGCACGCCCGCTTTCCCGGAGAACGCCCCATGTCCGATAAGCCTGTGCCCCATAAGCCCACGATCATCGGCCGCGCCACGTCCATCAACGTGCGCAAGGTGCTGTGGACCTGCGCCGAAATCGGCCTGGACCATACCTTCGACGGCGACTGGGTGGGGGACGCCGCCGTGCGCCGGCGGGATGAGCTGCTGGCCCTCAACCCCAACGGCCAATTCCCGGTGCTGCTGGACCAGGCCGGACCGCTGTGGCAGTCCAACACCATTTGCCGCCACCTGGCCGTGATGGCGGGCCGCGACGATCTGCTGCCCACGGCGCCCCGTGCCCGGGCATTGGTGGAGCAGTGGATGGACTGGCAGCTGGGCGACCTCAACCCCGCCTGGCGCTACGTCTTCATGGCCCGGGTGAGGCGGGCGCCGGGCTACACCAATGCCGAAGAGATCGCAGCCGGCGTGGCCGCCTGGAACCAGGCCATGGGCCTGCTGGACCGACAGCTGCAAGCCACCGGCGCTCATGTCACCGGCCCCACCTTCACCCTGGCGGATATCGTGCTGGCGCTGTCCGCCAACCGCTGGCGCCTGACGCCCATGGATCATGCCGATTGCCCGGCGGTGGATGCCTGGCTGGACAGGCTGGCGACGCGGCCGGGCTTCACCGTCCACGTGGGACCTGGCGTGCCGTGAGGCTTGCGCGCCACGCCGCCGCCACCCATCATTCCCCGCAATGAAGGCAGGGGGTGGGAATGCGGTCCTGGCGATTGGCGTTGGTGGGGCTGGTCGCCCTGGGCGGCACGGCGTCGGCGGCCGCACCGGAAATCCGCATCCAGGACGTAATCGACTTCTACCGCGTGTATGACGCCGGCCAGGGCGCGCCCTCGGCGGCGGCCTTGCAGGGCTATCTCGACCATGGTAGCGACGGGCTGCGGCAGTTCGTGGCCTTGCGCCATCTGACGGGCGAATCCATGGCCGCCGCCATGGAAAAGCACCCCAAGATGTTCGCCGACGCCAAGACCTGCTTGGACGTGCTGCCGGCGGTGAAGCGGCGCCTGGCGCAGGCCTTGCCCCGCCTGGGCCAGATCTATCCCCAGGCCAAATTTCCGCCCATCACCATCCTGGTGGGCCAGGGCAACACCGGCGGCACCACCAGCGCGTCCGGTGTGCTGGTGGGGCTGGAGGCGCTGTGCGGCGCCAGCTGGATGGACCCGAACGCGGAGGACCGCTTCGTCCATCTGGTGGCGCATGAATACATCCATGTGCAGCAGCCGGCGGCCCAGACGGAACCGGAACACCCGATCCTGCTGTTTCCCGCCCTGATCGAGGGCGGGGCGGAATTCCTGGCGGAACTGATCTCCGGCAACGTCGGCTATGTCCGCCTCAAGGCCTGGACCAAGGGCCGGGAGACGGAGGTGGAGACCCAGTTCGCCGCCGACATGGACACGGCCAACATGAAGCCGTGGCTGTACAACGGCGTCGGTACGGAGGACCGGCCGGGCGATCTCGCCTACTGGGTCGGCTACCGCATCACCAAGGCCTACTACGTCCAGGCCCAGGACAAGCGCGCGGCCATCGCCCGCATCCTGACCATCGACGCCGACACGGCCAAGGCCTTCCTGGCCGACAGCGGCTGGACGCCCGGCATGGCCCTGCCGGACAAGGTGGCCTTGCCCAGCCCCTGACGCCTCATTCGCGGGCTCCGCCACGTGCCATGGGGCGGAGTCCTGGGGCGCCTCTGTTGGGGGCGGGCAAACCTAAGTAGGGGATGAGTCGGGGCCAGATTAAGCGGAGTTAATAAATCGCCCACGCTGGCTAAACCCCGCCGGCGTTAGCGTCCCGCCCAAGGTGCACCAACCCTTGGCCTTGCGCGCCTTGGCCTTCCGCGACATGCCCCCGACCTGGACGATGCTGCCGATGTCTTCCCCCCTCTCTCATCGCGCCCCCCGGTTCCGCGCCCTCAAGCGGTGCTGGCTGGCGGGCGCGGCCGCGCTGGCGCTGGCCGGCTGTTCCGTGGGGCCGGATTACCAGCGCCCCGACACCCCGCCGCCGGCGGCATGGAAGGAGGACGCGCCCAAGGCGGGCGCCCCCGCCTGGCCGGCGGCCGACTGGTGGAAGGGCTTCGGTTCCGCAGAGCTGGACGCCTACATCGCCCAGGCGCAGACCGCCAACGACGACCTGGCCGCCGCCATGGCGCGGGTGCGTGAGGCCGACGCCCAGGCCCAGGTGGCGGGCGCCGCCTTGCTGCCGTCGGTGGGCGCCAGCGCCGATGTCGATCACCAGCGGGCCAAAAGCGCCGGCGCGGCCCAGACCGCCACCGCCCACAGCGTGGGCCTGAACGCCAGTTATGAGCTGGACTTCTGGGGCAAGAACCGGGCGACGGCCAACGCCGCCCTCGCCACGGCGGATGCCAGCCGCTACGACCTGGAAACGGTGCGCCTGTCGGTGCTGAGCAGCGTGGCCACCAGCTATTTCCAGTCCCTGGAACTGCGGGAGCAGGTGCGGGTGGCGGAGGACAACCTGGCCAACGGCCAGGCCACGCTGGACGGTCTGCGCCGCCAGGCCGACGCGGGCATCGCCACGGCGCTGGACGTGGCGCAGCAGGAAACAACCGTTTCCACCCTGAACGCCAAGCTGCCGCCCCTGCGCCAGCAGTACCGCCAGTCGGTGCACGCCCTGGCCATCCTGCTGGGCCGGATGCCGGAGGCCGTGGAGCTGTCGGAAGACGATACCCTGGCCCGGCTGTCGCTGCCCCAGGTGACGCCGGGCCTGCCGTCGGAATTGCTGGCCCGCCGGCCCGACGTGGCCCAGGCGGAGGCGCTGCTGAAGGCGGCCAACGCCAACATCACCGTGGCCCGTGCCGCCTTCTTCCCCAGCATCGACCTGACGGCCTCCGGCGGCTATGCCAGCAATGCCCTGTCACACCTGTTCGATCCGGGCAGCGCCCTCTTTTCCCTGGCCGCCGGGCTGACCCAGCCCATCTTCGAAGGTGGCGCGCTGGAAGGGCAGTACGCCAACGCCCAGGCCCGCTATGACGAGCTGCTGGCGACATACCGCAAGTCCGTCCGCGCCGCCTTCGGAAATGTGGAGGATGCGCTGACCGCCGTGCGCGAGACGACCGAGCAGCTGGCGCGGCAGGAGCAGGCAACGGCTACGGCGCGCCACGCCTATGAACTGGCGCAGGCCCAGATGGCCGCCGGGACCATCACCGTCCTGACGGTGCTCAACACCGAAACCGCCTTGTTCACCGCCAACGATGCCTTGGTCCAGGCCCGCTTCGCCCGCCTGCAGGCCTTGGTCAGTTTGTACAACGCCCTGGGCGGCGGCTGGAAGCAGAGCTGACATCATGAGCGAGAACCCCATCTTGAAGCCTATCCGCATCAGCCGCACCCGCGCCGTCATGGCCGGCCTGGGCGGCGTCTTCATCCTCGCCGCCGCCGGTGCCGAGCTGTTGCCCAGCACCGCTGGCAAGGCCGCCCCCCCAACAGCCAAGGCGGGCGGCGCCGTCGCCGTGGACACGGCCGTGGCCACGCCGGCCGATGCGCCCGTCTATTTGGCGGGCCTGGGCTCCGTCCAGTCGCTGAACACGGTGACGGTCACCACCCGCGTGGATGGCGCCTTGGACAAGGTCGCTTTCACCGAAGGCCAGACGGTGAAGCCGGGCGACCTGCTGGCGCAGATCGACCCGCGCCTGTACCAGGCGGCGTACGATCAGGCGCTGGCCACCAAGGCCAAGGATGAGGCGCAGCTGGCCAACGCCCGCGCCGATTTGGAGCGCTACACCCGCCTGGCGCCGCAGAACCTGGCCAGCAAGCAGACGGTGGACACGGCCAAGGCCCAGGTCGACCAGTTGCAGGCGCAGATCAAAAGCGACCAAGCCGCCATCGACAATGCCCGGACCCAGCTGGACTACACCCGCATCACCTCCCCCATCCAGGGGCGGACGGGCATCCGTCAGGTCGACCCTGGCAACAACCTGCATGCGGCCAGCGGCACCGGCATCGTGGTGGTGACGCAGATGCAGCCCATCTCCGTCATCTTCACCCTGCCGGAAGAGGACCGCCTGGCCGTCAGCCAGGCCATGGCCCAGGGGCCGCTGACCGTCACCGCCGTATCACGCGACGGCAAGACGGATCTCGCCACCGGCACCGTCATGCTGGTCGACAACCAGATCGACCCCACCACCGGCACCGTGCGGCTGAAGGCCCAGTTCCCCAACACGGATGAGCATCTGTGGCCGGGCCAGTTCGTGAACGTGAAGCTGCTGAAGCAGACGCGCCGCGGCGCGCTGACCATCCCCAGCGCCGCCTTGCAGCGCGGGCCCAACGGCCTGTACGCCTATGTCGTGAAGCCGGACTCCACGGTGGAGATGCGGCCCATCGAGACGGCGGAGACCACCGGCGACACGGTCGTCGTGGCCAAGGGCCTGCAGGCTGGTGAGCGCGTCACCACCAGCAACGCCTACCGCCTGCAGCCGGGCGTCAAGGTGACGGTGGCCGGCGAGGCCAAGACGGCCGACGCCACCCCCACCAATACGGAAGGCAAGCAGCCATGAGCCTCTCCAGCCCCTTCATCACCCGGCCCATCGCCACCTCACTGCTGATGCTGGGCGTGCTGCTGGTGGGCATGGTGGCCTATCCGCTGCTGCCGGTGGCGCCGCTGCCGCAGGTGGACTTCCCCACCATCCAGGTCTCGGCCAACCTGCCGGGCGCCAGTCCGGAAACCATGGCGTCCAGCGTGGCGCAGCCGCTGGAAACCCAGTTCGCCGCCATCCCCGGCGTCAGCCAGATGACATCGACCAGCACGCTGGGCAGCACCCAGGTGACCCTTCAGTTCGACCTGAACCGCAACATCGACGCGGCGGCGCAGGATGTGCAGACCGCCATCGACGCCGCCGGCGGCCAGTTGCCCAAGAACCTGCCGTCGCCGCCCACCTACCGCAAGATCAACCCGGCCGACAGCTCCATCCTGGTGTACTCGGTCCACTCCGACAACCTGCCCCTGACCACGGTGGACGATTTCGCCGAGAACGTCATCGCCCAGCGCCTGTCCCAGATTCCGGGCGTGGGCCAGGTCTCCATCGGCGGCCAGCAGAAGCCCGCCGTGCGCGTGCAGGTGGATCCGGCCAAGATCGCGGCGCTGGGCATCCAGCTTGAGGATATCGCCGCCGTCATCCCCACGGCCACGGTCAACGCGCCCAAGGGCTCCATCAACGGCATCGCCCACAACTTCGTCATCTACAACAACGACCAGCTGTTGAAGGCGGAGCCTTGGAACGACGTCATCGTCGCCTACAAAAACGGGGCGCCGGTGCGCATCCGCGACATCGGCGTGGCGGTGGACGGGCCGGAGAACAACCAGCTGCTGGCCTGGCAGAACAACGGCCCCGGCATCATCCTGCAGGTGTTCAAGCAGCCCGGCGCCAACATCATCGACATCGTGTCGAAGGTGGAAAATATGCTGCCCCAGGTCATGGCGGCGGTGCCCCCGGGGGTGAAGATGGACAAGGTCATCGACCGCACCACCACCATCAAGGCCTCGGTGGAGGATGTCCAGTTCACCCTGCTGCTGACCATCTTCCTGGTGGTCATGGTCATCTTTCTTTTCCTGCGCAACCTGTGGGCCACGCTGATCCCCGGCGTGACGGTGCCGCTGGCCCTGTTCGGCACCGCGGCGCTGATGTACCTGCTGGGCTTCAGCCTGGACAACCTGTCGCTGATGGGCCTGACCATCGCCGTGGGCTTCGTCGTCGACGACGCCATCGTGATGGTCGAGAACATCTACCGCCACATCGAGGAGGGCATGTCGCCCAAGGAGGCGGCGCTGAAAGGGGCCGGGGAGATCGGCTTCACCATCATGTCCATCAGCGTGTCGCTGGTGGCCGTGTTCATCCCCCTGCTGCTGATGGGCGGCATCGTCGGCCGGCTGATGCGTGAATTCGCCATCACCGTCACCATGACCATCGCCGTCTCCGCCTTCGTCTCGCTGACCCTGTCGCCGATGATGAGCGCCCTGTTCCTGAAGGATGAGAAGCACGCCCGCCATGGCAGGGCCTACCTGTTCATCGAGGGCTGTTTTGACTGGCTGGTGGCCAAGTACGGCCGCGGCCTGGACTTCGTGCTGCGGCACCAGCGCCTGACCCTGATGGTGTTCTTCGCCACGGTGGCGGCCACGGGCGTGCTGTACGTCGCCATCCCCAAAGGCTTCTTCCCCCAGCAGGACACCGGCATCATCGCCGGCCTGGCCGACGCCTCGCAGGACGTGTCCTTCAATGAGATGGTGCGGTTGCAGCACCAACTGACCGATGTCGTGGCGCAGGATCCGGACGTGGCCGCCTGGGCGACATCCGTCGGTGGCGGTGGGCGACCCATCAACAACGGCTTCATCGTCATCAGCCTGAAGCCACGCGGCCAGCGCACCGCCACCGCAGACCAGATCATCGCCCGGCTGCGGCCCAAGCTGGCCAAGGTCAAGGGGGCGACCCTGTTCCTGCAGGCCAGCCAGGATCTGAACGTGGGCGGCCGCCTGGCCCGCACCCAGTACCAGTACACCCTGCAGGACGCCGACCTGGGCGAACTGAACGACTGGGCGCCCAAGCTGCTGGACAAGCTCAAGGGCCTGCCCCAGCTGCGCGACGTCGCCACCGACCAGCAGACCAACGGCACCACCCTGAACCTGGTGATCGACCGCGACCAGGCCGCCCGCTTCGGCATCCAGCCTTCGCTGATCGACAGCACCCTCTATGATGCCTTCGGCCAGCGCCAAGTCACCCAGTACTTCACCCAGCTGAACAGCTACCACGTGGTGCTGGAGATCACGCCGGAGCTGCAGTCCAACCCCGACACCCTGAACAAGCTGTACATCAAGTCACCGGTGACCGGTCAGCAGGTGCCGCTGTCCACCTTCGTGAAGTACGACACCAACCATGTGAACTTCCTGTCCATCAACCATCTGGGCCAGTTCCCGGCGGTGACCCTGTCGTTCAACCTGGCGCCCGGCGTGTCCCTGGGCGAGGCGGTGCAGGTCATCCAGCAGGCCCAGGCGGCGATGGGCATGCCCTCCTCGGTCAACGGCACCTTCCAGGGCACGGCCCAGGCCTTCCAGGCCTCGCTGGCGACCCAGCCCTACCTGATCGCCGCGGCGCTGGTGGCCGTCTACATCATCCTGGGCATGCTGTATGAAAGCTACATCCACCCGCTTACCATCCTGTCCACCCTGCCGTCGGCGGGCGTGGGGGCCCTGCTGATGCTCATGATCTTCCACTACGACCTGTCGGTCATCGCGCTCATCGGCATCATCCTGCTGATCGGCATCGTGAAGAAGAACGGCATCATGATGGTGGACTTCGCCATCCAGGCGGAACGGGAACAGCACATGGCACCCATCGAGTCCATCCGTCAGGCCTGCCTGCTGCGCTTCCGCCCCATCATGATGACCACCATGGCGGCCCTGCTGGGCGCCCTGCCGCTGATGCTGGAGAACGGCACGGGCTCGGAACTGCGCAAGCCGCTGGGCATCACCATGGTGGGCGGCCTGATCCTGAGCCAGATCCTGACCCTGTTCACCACGCCGGTGGTCTATCTCTACCTGGACCGGGTGAACGACTGGTTGAACCGCCGGGGCAAGGCCAAGACGGCGCATGAAGGTCACGCCCGGCCGCACGCGGTCCTGGGCACGGGCGATTGAGGGGGGACGCGCCATGAAGGTGCTGCTGGTGGAGGATAACGAACGGGTGTCGCGCTTCGTTGTGAAGGGATTGCGCGAGGCCGGACACACCGTGGAGCATGTCGATAACGGGCGGGACGGCATGTTCCTGGCGACGGGCGAACCGTTCGACGTCATCGTCATGGACCGCATGCTGCCGGGCGACATCGACGGCCTGACCATCATCGAGACCTTGCGCAAGATGGGCACGCAGACGCCGGTCCTGATCCTCAGCGCGCTCAGCAGCGTGGATGAGCGCATCAAGGGCCTGCGCAGCGGCGGCGACGATTACCTGACCAAGCCCTTCGCCTTCGGCGAGCTGCTGGCGCGCCTGGACGCCCTGATGCGCCGATCGCCCACCGGCGCCGTGCCGGAAACCAGCCTGGCGGTGGGGGACCTGCGCATGAACCTGCTGTCGCGCAAGGTGAGCCGGGGCGAGCGGGTCATCACCCTGCAGAACCAGGAGTTCAAGCTGCTGGAGTACCTGATGCGCCACGTCGACCAAGTGGTGACCCGCACCATGCTGCTGGAAGGCGTCTGGGGCTATCACTTCGACCCCCAGACCAACGTGGTCGACGTGCACATCAGCAAGTTGCGCCAGAAGATCGAGGGAGAGGGGGAGCCGCCGCTGCTGCGCACGGTGCGCAACGCCGGCTACATGATGACGGCGGGCGGCTGACATGGCGCCGGCCCCCGCCTCGCCCTTGCGCTCCTCCGCCTACACCCTGGCGCTCAGCTATGTGCTGCTGGGCCTGGTGACCCTGGTGCTGTTCGCCGCCCCCCTGGGCTATGCCTGGCGGGTCACCATCGACGACGGCCGCACCGAGATCTTGCAGGAGGACGCGCAGCGCTTCACCGAAGTGTTCCGCCAGCGCGGGCCCGATGGCTTGGTGGCCTTCCTCAATGAGCGCATGAGCATGCAGATCGCGGCGGAGCGCCTGCTGCTGCTGACGGACGCGGCCCACACCGTGCTGGCGGGCAACCTCCCGGCCTGGCCCGGCGACTTCCCCGAACGGCAGGGCGTTTACAACGCCCCCATCAAGCTGAACGGCCGGACGGTGCAGGCGCGCCTGGTGCATGTGGTGCTGCCCGGCGGCTATCACCTGGTGGTGGCGCGCGACATGGCCCATTTCCGTCCCCTGGAGCAGCGCTTCTGGTACAGCCTGCTGGCGGCCATGGGCGTCCTGCTGCTGCTGGGCATGTTGGGCGGCTTCCTCATCCGCCGGGCGGTGCTGCGCCGCATCGACGATCTCAGCCGCACCGCCACCGGCATCGTCCAGGGCGACCTGTCGCGCCGCCTGCCCACCACCCGGGGGCAGGACGAGTTCAACACCCTGTCGCGCACCATCAACGGCATGCTGGACCAGATCGAGCAGTTGGTGCACGGCGTGCGCAACGTCTCCAACGCCATCGCCCACGATTTGCGCACCCCCTTGGCGGAGCTGCGCTCGCGGCTGGAGGAGGTAAGCGTCACCCGCCCGCCCCTGGCCGAGACCTATGCCGAGGTGGACGGGGCGGTGGCTGACGTCGACCGGGTCATCGGCATCTTCAACGCCCTGCTGCGCCTGGCGGAGATCGATACCGGCGCCCGCCGTTCCGGCTTTGCCGAGGTCAACGTGGCGGAGGTGGCGGCGGGCGCCGTGGACTTCTACCTGCCGGCGGCGGAACTGAAGGGCGTCTCCCTGACCTTCCAGGGCGACGAGGGCATGATGACCATCCTGGGGGACCCCATCCTGCTGGCCCAGGCTGTGGGCAACCTGATCGACAACGCCCTGAAGTTCACGCCCGAGGGCGGCGCCATCACGGTGGAGGTCAGCAGCGGCGCGGATGGCAAGGTCGAGATGTCGGTGAGCGACAACGGTCCCGGCATCCCGGACGATGAAAAGCCCCGGGTGACGGAACGCTTCTATCGCGGCGACATGGGCCGTGGCACCCCCGGCGTGGGCCTGGGCCTCAGCCTGGTCAGCGCCGTCGCGAAGCTGCACGGCGGCGCCTTCGACCTGGCGGACAATCATCCGGGGCTCAAAGCCCGCATGAAGTTGGCTTAAGGCGTCATCCGGGTCGCGTATTCCGCCACCTCGGCCACACGCGGGGCCAGAATCCTTCCGTAGATTTCATCCACCCGCTGCCTCACCTCCGGCCGTGCCAGTTCCGGGCGGCCGCCGGCGAAGGGCGGTTCGGGCGCGTATTCCAGCATCAGCAGCAGGGCCTCCGCCGCGTCGGGCCCCACGATCTCGGCGGCCACGGTGAAGGCGAAGTCCAGGCCGGCGGTGACGCCGCCGCCGGTGATGATGTCGCCGTCGCGCACCACGCGGCCAGCGTCGGGAATGGCGCCGAACCGGGCCAGCTGGCCGCGCCAGGCCCAATGGCAGGCCGCCCGCTTGCCCTTCAGCAAGCCGGCCCCGGCCAGGACCAGCGACCCCGTGCAGACCGAGGTCAGGTAGCGGGCGCCCTCGGCCAGGCGGCGCACCTGGGCCATGGTTTCGATGTCGTTCAGCACGGCGGCGATGCCCATGCCGCCGGGAACGAACAGCAGGTCGCAGGCCGCTATGTCGGCCAGCCGCTCCGTCCCCTCGAACCGCAGGCCCTCGTGCGAGGCGATGGTGCCGCCGGTGGCGGACGCCACGCGGGTGGCGATGCCGGGCAGGCGGCTGAACACCTGGTGCGGGGCGGTGAAGTCCAATTGGGTCATCAGGGGGAAGACGACTTCCACGACGGTGAAGGCGGGTTGGCTCATGGGAAAGCTCCAGGCTGACGGCACGGGATGGCCCAACGGTGCTCTCGACAAGCCCTGGCAGCAATGCCATAAATCCCACCTTTTCTGCCAATAACGGTACAACGCCCATGGCCCGCACCATCGCCTTCCTGGCTTATCCCGGGTTCCAGATCCTGGACGTCACCGGACCCTTGGCGGCGTTCGAGATCGCGGGCCGCTACGCCCGCCAACCCTATGACATCCGCGTCATGGCGCTGGCGGCGGGGCCGGTCGCCAGCTCCTCCGGCGCCGTGCTGATGGCGGGGCCGCTGGCGGACCCGGCGCAGGTGGACACGCTGGTGGTGGCGGGTGGCGAGGGGGTGAACGCCGCCAGCGCCGTGCCCGCCTTGCTGGACTACGCCCGTGCCGTGGCGGGGCACGCCCGGCGGGTCACCAGTGTCTGTTCCGGCACCTTCCTGCTGGCCGCCGCCGGCCTGCTGGACGGGCGGCGGGTCACCACCCACTGGTACCGCACCAGCTCTTTCGCCCGGCGCTTCCCCCAGGTGCGGCTGGAGGCCGATCGCATCTTCATCCGCGATGGCGCTTATTGGACGTCGGCCGGCATCACCGCCGGCATCGACCTGGCGTTGGCCCTGGTGGCGGAGGACCAGGGCGAGGCCATCGCGCGGCGCACCGCCCGCCAGCTGGTCGTGCCCTACCGCCGCCAGGGCGGACAGTCGCAATTCTCCACCCTGCTGGAGATGCAGGGCACCAGCCGCCGCTTCGGCGATCTGCTGGCCTGGATGCGCGACAATCTGGCGCGGTCCCTGACGGTGGAGGAACTGGCGGCGCAGGCGGCCATGAGCCCGCGCAACTTCGCCCGCGCCTTCGCCGCCGAGCAGGGCCTGACCCCGGCCAAGGCGGTGGAGCAGCTGCGGCTGGAGGTGGCGCGGGATTTGGTGGAGGAAAGTCCGGCGTCGCTGGATCGTATCGCCATCGAAACGGGATTCGGTGATACCGAGCGCATGCGCCGGGCCTTCATCCGCACCTTCGGCGCGCCGCCCCAGTCCCTCCGCCGGTCGGCCTAGTGCCGCCGAAAGATGGGCAAGCGCGGAAATCCGGGGCCGTGCCCGGCGGCAAGGTTCACGGCAATGGCGAATTTTATGGGCGTCCGCTGCCTTGGTCGAAGGCGGTTGCCCTTTAAAGGTGCAGATGCGGAAAACTTCTCGCACATGCAAAAATTTGGCGTTTAACCTCTTTGAAAACTGATCTAGTCTGTTGCTTAACGGGGCTGGCCTTGACCGTCCCTATAAACAGACATGACAGTGCGAGGGGGCAATGAACTCCAGACCGTATGCTGGCATGCGCTCGATTGAGCAGACGGGCAAACGAACGAAATTTGTCTACAGGATTGTCGCTTTCACCGCAGTATTCGTGGCGTTGGCTTTCAGCGTCCTGGGATATGTCATTTATTCCGTCTCAAGCGATACTCTGACCACCCAGATCAATACTCAGATCAAATCGACGGGAGAGTCGGCCGCCGATGGCATCCAGAAATGGCTGATGGGCCGGGTTTCGCTGGTGCGGAACCTGGCCGATGACGTGGCGGCCGGCGACGGCGCCCATGTCATGGGCCTGCTGCAGGGACCGACGTTGAGCGGCACCTTCAGCCCCGTCTATTACGGCGACACCGCCGGCGTCTTCACCATGGTTCCGGCCTTGGATTTGCCACCGGGCTATGACCCGCGCCAGCGCGGCTGGTACAAGGCGGCCGATGCCGCGAAGCAGACCATCATGACGCAGCCGTATGTCAGCGCGTCGGGCGGCAACCTGGTGCTGACCATCGCCAGCCCTGTCATGAAGAATGGCGCGCTGGCGGGTGTGGCCGCGGGCGACCTGGACCTGGAGATGGTCAAGACCTTCTTGAAGTCCTTCGATCTGGGCGGCAACGGCCAGGTGTTCCTGATCGACGGCGACGGCACGGTGCTGGTCCATGCCGACAAGGACCGGGTGATGAAGAAGCTGGCCGAGGGCTTCGACATCCAGCAGCACCTGGGCCGCACGCCGGAGCAGCAGGGCGACACCCTGACCTCCTTCTATCCCATCAAGGACCTGCCCTCGGCCCGCTGGTACGTGGGTGTGACCATGGATGCGACCAAGGCCTTCGGGCCCCTGCGCTCCCTGGGCATGCTGATCATGGTGGCCACGGGCGTCACGGTGGCGGTGCTGGTGCTGCTGCTGGGGGCGGTGACCTACCGCCTGGTGGCGCGGCCCATCGATGAGATCACCGGCACCATGATCGCCCTCAGCGAGGGTGCCGTCGACGTGCCCACGCCGGCGCTGGACCGGCGGGATGAGATCGGCGCCATGGCCCGCGCGCTGGAGGTGTTCAAGCGCAATGCGGCCGAGGTGGGCAAGCTGCACCAGGAACGCACCCAGCTGCAGGAGGCGGCGGAGCGGGAACGCCGCGCCACGGCGGAACGGCTGGCCAACGACTTCGAGGCCAACGTCTCCTCCGTCCTGAGGCTGGTGGCCCAGGCCAGCGGCCAGGTGGACGCGCAGAGCAACCATCTGGCGGCCGGCCTGGCCGACGCGCGGCGCAGCAGTGACGCCGTGCGCGCGGCCACGGACGAGACGTCCAGCAGCGTGGAGACGGTGGCGGTGGCGGCGGAACAGCTGTCCGCCTCCATCGGCGAGATCGCGACCCGGGTGACCGAGAGCGCCGAGATCGCCACCGACACGGCGTCGCGCGCGGAGACGGCGCGCCAGACCATCGAACACCTGGCCGGCCAGATGGAAAAGATCACGGAGATCGTGAACCTGATCACCCAGATCGCCAGCCAGACCAACCTGCTGGCCCTCAACGCCACCATCGAGGCGGCGCGGGCGGGTGAGGCGGGCAAGGGCTTCGCCGTCGTGGCGTCGGAGGTGAAGAACCTGGCCAACCAGACGGCCAAGGCGACGGACGAGATCACAGCGCAAATCGAGGCGACGCAGCAGGCCAGCGGCCGGGCGGTGGCCGAGGTGCGCACCATCGCCCAGGTTTCGGCCAAGGCGCAGGAGGTGGCGGCCGGCATCGCCTCGGCCGTGGAACAGCAGGGGGCGGCGACGCGGGAAATCTCGCAGAACGCCAGCATCGTGGCCCGCGGCACCCGCGCCGTCACCACCAACATCCACGCCGTCAGCGACGTGGTGGTGGACAGCGCCGACCGCGCCAGCCACGTGCTGGGCACGGCCGGGGAATTGGCGCAGCAGCTGAAGACCCTGGACGAACAGGTCAGCCGCTTCGTCACCGCGGTGCGGGCGGCCTGACGGAACGCATCCAATCCGCCGGTCGGGGGTTATGGTCCGAACGCGACCCAACCCCCACCGGACGGAGGATGCCATGGCACCGGAACCCAAGGACCAGCCCACGAACGGACGCCCCAACCCCGACGCCGTGCCTCCCGGCACCCCCGGTGCCGGTGAGAACATCTGCCGCCGCTGCGCCGGCACCGGCACGGTGGACGGGGCGCCCTGTCCGGAGTGCGGCGGCACGGGCAAGGTGGTGACGCCGGTGGGTGGCGGTTAATACCCCGGTCATCAGGTCCCATCTGGCGGCGGCCCCGCAAACATGACAGGTTGTGCGCCTGTACCGGGAGCGGGGCCCGGGCCGACAGAAGAACAATGCAGATGGGACCCACATGACTTCACGTTTGCACCGGGCGGCGTTCGCGCTGGCCCTCACGCTGGGCGTCGCACCCTGCGCGCTGGCGGCTTCCCCAGCCCCCACCGGCACC
The DNA here is from genome assembly GCF_007828025.1 of Nitrospirillum bahiense. Classification (NCBI taxonomy): domain Bacteria; kingdom Pseudomonadati; phylum Pseudomonadota; class Alphaproteobacteria; order Rhodospirillales; family Azospirillaceae; genus Nitrospirillum; species Nitrospirillum bahiense. The sequence continues at coordinate 516,003 of NZ_VITO01000001.1, read as the reverse complement.
ACGCCAGAGGCGGTCACCCCCGCCCACACCCTGACGCCGCGCGACGCCTTCGCGCTGGCGCAGGCCAAGGACGTGCAGATCAGCCCGGACGGCAAGCGCATCGCCTATACCCGCTCGTCCGAAGACATCATGACAGACAACGCCCGCAGCGAGGTCTGGCTGGTGGACGTCGCCAGCGGCCAGCAGACCCCGCTGGGCGTCCCGGGCAGCAGCCGGGCGCGCTGGTCGCCGGACGGCACCCGCCTGGCCTATGTGGCCAAGGGCCCCGGCGACAAGCCGCAGATCTGGGTGCGCTGGCTAAGTGGTTCCGGCAGCGGGAACAGCGCCGCCATCACCGCCCTGCCGGAAGGCCCATCCGACATCGCCTGGTCGCCGGACGGCAAGCAGATCGGCTTCACCATGTTCGTGCCGGAGGAGGGCAGCAGCTTAGGCTCGCCCCTGGCCGCGCCGGAGGGGGCGAAGTGGGCCGACCCCATCAAGGTCATCACCACCATCAACTATCGTGAGGATGGCGAGGGCTATGTCCGCCCCGGCTTCAACCACATCTTCGTCGTGCCCGCCGATGGTGGCGCCCCGCGCCAGCTGACCAACGGCCAGTATGACGACGGCGGCGCCCTGTCGTGGATGCCCGATGGCCGCCACATCGTGTTCAGCACCAACCACGGCAAGGACTGGGAACGCGATCCCCTGAACTCCGACGTCTTCTCCGTCGATACCACCACCGGCGGCCTGACCCAGCTGACCACGCGCCACGGTCCCGATCAGGAACCGGTGGCATCGCCGGATGGCAAGCACATCGCCTTCGTCGGCTTCGACGACAAGGAGCTGGGCTACCAGAACAGCGTGCTGTCGGTCATGAACGCCGACGGCAGCGACGTGCGGGCCCTGACGGCCGGCTTCGACCGCGACCTGGGCAGCCCGCGCTGGGCGGCGGATGGCCGGTCCATCTACGCCACCTACACCGACCACGGCGTCACCAAGGTGGCCCGCGTCACCCTGGATGGCAAGGTCACCACGGTGGCCGAGGGCTTGGCCGGCAGTGAGCTGGACCGCCCCTATTCCGGCGGCGGCTTCAGCGTGTCCAAGGATGGCGCGGTGGCCTTCCCCTGGGGCGACCCCACCCACCCGGCCGACGTCGGTCTCAGCACCGGTCCGGGAGAGCAGAAGCGCCTGACCACCCTCAACGCCAGCCTCTTCGCCGGCAAGACGCTGGCCAAGGTGCAGCCGCTGCCCACCACCTCCAGCGCCGGCGGCCTGCCCATCGACGCCTGGATGGTGACGCCGCCGGACTTCAACCCGGCCAAGAAGTACCCGCTGGTCCTGGAAATCCACGGCGGACCCTTCGCCAGCTATGGCCCCGTCTGGTCGACGCAGGACCAGCTCTACGCCGCCGCCGGCTACATCGTCGTCTACGCCAACCCGCGCGGGTCGACGTCCTACGGCGAAAGCTTTGCCAACCAGATCCACCACAACTATCCCAGCCAGGACTTCGATGACCTGATGAGCGTGGTGGACGCGGCCATCGCCAAGGGCTCGGTCGATCCCAACAACCTGTTCGTCACCGGCGGGTCCGGCGGCGGCGTGCTGACGGCCTGGATCGTGGGCAAGACCGACCGCTTCAAGGCGGCGGTGACGCAGAAGCCGGTCATCAACTGGACCAGCGAGGTGCTGACCGTCGACGGCTATACCTTCATGGCCAAGTACTGGTTCGGCAAGATGCCGTGGGAGGACCAGGAGCAGTACTGGCGCCGGTCGCCGCTGAGCCTGGTGGGCAACGTCAAGACGCCCACCGCCGTCATGGTGGGCGAGGAAGACCACCGCACACCCCCCAGCGAGGCGGAGCAGTACTACGCTGCCCTGCAACTGCGCAGCATCCCCACGGCCCTGATCCGCGTGCCCGGCGCCAGCCACGGCGGCCTGGCCGAACGCCCGTCGCAGCTGGTGGGCGAGACCAATGCCATCCTGGCCTGGTTCAAGAAGTACCGCACGGATACCGAGGCCAAGTAAGCGGTCTCTGTGCCAAGGAAAAGCCCCGGCCGGGTCGCCCTGGCCGGGGTTTTTTGTCAGCCGGCCTGGCTGTCGAGGAAGTTTTCGATCATCTGGGCGAACCGGGGCGGGCACTCCTGCATGGGGTAATGACCGCAGTTGGGCATCACCATCAGGGTCGCGTTGGGATGCCAGGCGAGGAAGGTGCGTTCCATCGCCGCGGCGTCCAGGCCGGGATCCCTGTCCCCGACCATGACCAAGAATGGTGTCGCCAGCCCGCGCACCTCATCCACGAAATGGGTCGTCCGCATCATGCGCAGATAGTGCGGACGGCACTGGGGCGCCACGCGGTCCCGGTTCTGGCGCAGCTTCACCTCGGCCCACTGGTCCGACAGGCCCGTCACGTATTTGACCAGGCGGCGGAAGGCGTCGTCGTCCTCACAGGTGCGGGCGAAGAAGGCTGCGGCCTCGTCCGGCAAGGGGTTGCCGGCGGCGGAGAGGGGGCAGACAGCGACCGCGCTCTTGATGCGCGACGGCACGTCGGCCGCCAGGCGCTGCGTCGCCATGCCGGTCATGGAATGGCCCACGACATGGAAGCGGGACCAGCCGAGACGATCGGCCACGGCCAGGCAATCGGCGGCGATCTCTTCAATGGTATAGTCGCCCGCCAGGTGCATGGACCGGCCGTAACCGCGCAAATCCACCAGGGCGTAGGTGAAGCGGTGAATGTCCAGATAGGGTAATGCCAGTTGGTAATTGCGGCTGTCGCCCAGCCAGTCATGCAGGACCAGCACGGGTTCCGGCCCCGTGCCGTGCAACGTGACGCCCAGGATGTCTGCGGTCATTTCGAATTCCTTTTCAAGGCTGCGGGGAAGCCAAAAAGGAAACGCCCTTCCGGCAGACCGGAAGGGCGTTCGAAACTGGGACCAGTCTTATCATACCTCGGCGCGAAGTCAACTCACTCCGCCGGTACCGCCCGGGGATAATGGGGCGCTTCCTCGTGCGCCGCCGCCCCGTCCGCCTTCACACGGAACCACAGGGCGTAGAGGGCGGGCAGGAAGACCAGGATCAGCACCGTGCCCACGGCTGTGCCGCCGATCAGCACGTAGGCCATGGACCCCCAGAACACCGACTGGGTCAGGGGGATGAAGGCCAGCACGGCGGCCAGGGCCGTCAGGATGACGGGCCGCGCCCGCTGCACCGTGGCCTCGATCACCGCGTGGTAGGGCGACAGCCCTTCCTCCTGGTTGGTGTGGATCTGGCCGATCAGGATCAGGGTGTTACGCATCAGGATGCCCGACAGGCCGATCAAGCCCAGGATGGCGTTGAAGCCGAAGGGCTGGTGGAAGATCAGCAGGACGGGCACCGCACCCACCAGGCCCAGGGGTCCCGTCAGGAACACCATGGCCATGGCCGACAGCGACCGGGTCTGCAGCACCAGCACCAGCAGGATCAGGGCCGCCATGATGGGGAACATGGGCGCCAGCGCGGCGTTGGCCTTGCCCGCTTCCTCGATGTTGCCGCCCATGTCGATGCGGTAGCCGGCGGGCAGCTTGGCGATGACGGGGGCCAGGGCCTTCTCGATGGCCATGGACACCTGGGGCGGCTGCAGGGCTTCGTCGATGTCGGCCTGCACGGTGATGGTGGGCACGCGGTCGCGGCGGCGCAGGATGGGCTCCTCCGCCCGCACTTCCACATGGCCGATCTGGCTCAGCGGTACCAGGCGCCCGTCGGCGCTGGTCAGGGTCATGTCGCCCAGGCGGGCGGGGTCCAGGCGGTCGGGGCCGGCGCTGCGGGCCGTCACCTGCACCACGCGGATATCCTCGCGCACCTGGGTCACCGGGGCGCCGGTCAGCAGGAACTGCAGCTGCTGTGCGGCGTCGGTGGGGTTCAGGCCGATCAGGCGCAAGCGGTCCTGGTCCAGCACGAAGTGCAGGGTGGGCGCCCGCTCGCCCCAGTCCTGGTTCACCAGGCGGGTGTCGGGGTTGGCCCGCATGACGGCCTGCACCTCATCGGCGATGCCGCGCAGCACCGCCACATCGGGCCCGCTGACGCGGAACATGACGGGGAAGCGCGAGGGCGGGCCGAACACCAGCTGCGACACGCGCACCCGGGCCTCCGGCGCCAAACCATCGGATATCGCCTGGCGCAGGTTGTCCTTCAGCCGGTCGCGCGCCTTGTCGTCCGGGGTCAGGACGATCATCTTGGCGAAGGACGGGTCGGGCAGCTCGGGGTTGTAGGACAGGAAGAAGCGCGGCGCGCCCTGGCCGACATAGGTGGAGACGATCTTCGCCTCCGGCTGCCGGCGCAGCCAGTCCTCAACCTTCTTGGCGGCGGCGCTGGTGGCCTCGATGCTGGTGCCCTCGGGCATCTGCACCTCCGCCATGATCTCCGGCCGGTCGGAGGTGGGGAAGAACTGCTGCTTGACGAAGCCCATGCCCACGCCGGCCAGCAGGAAGGTGCCGACCACGGCCAGGGCCACCCGGCCGCGATGGTCCACCGCCCAGGTGATCAGGCGGCGCAGGCGCTGATAGCGCGGGGTGGCGTAAATCGCGGCGTGCCCGCCGGGGATGGGCCGGATGTTGGGCAGCAGCTGGACGCCCAGGTAGGGCGTGAACACCACCGCCACCACCCACGAGGTGATGAGGGCGAAGCCCACGATCCAGAAGATGTTGCCGGCATACTCGCCCGCCGTGGACCTGGCGAAGCCCACGGGCGTGAAGCCGATGATGGTGACCAGGGTGCCGGACAGCATGGGGGCGGCCGTATGGCTCCAGGCGTAGGCGGCGGCCTTGATGCGGTCGTACCCTTCCTCCAGCTTCACCACCATGATCTCGATGGCGATGATGGCGTCGTCCACCAGCAGGCCCAGCGAGATAATCAAGGCGCCCAGGGTGATGCGGTCGAAGGCGCGGCCGGTGACCTGCATGATGACGAAGACGGCGGCCAGGGTCAGCGGCACGGCGGCGGCCACGACGATGCCCACGCGCCAGCCCAGGCTGGCCAGGCTGACGAACATCACCACGCCCAGGGCCACGAAGAACTTCAGCATGAACTCACCCACCGCCTCGTGGATGTTCACCGCCTGGTCGCTGACCTTGCTCAGCGTCAGGCCCACCGGCAGTTCGGCGGCGATCTTCTTTTCTTCAGCATCGAGGGCCTTGCCCAGTTCCAGACCGTTCCAGCCGTCCTGCATGACCACGCCCAGGGCCAGGGCCGGGTCGCCATCGTGGCGGATCAGGTAGGTGGGCGGGTCCTCATAGCCGCGCTTCACCTCGGCCACGTCCGACAGCTTGAAGGTGCGGCCGCCGGCGACGATGGGGGTGTTGCGGATCTTCTCCAGGTCATCGTAGGCGCCATCCAGGCGGATGAAGACCTGGGGGCCGTCGGTGTCGATGGACCCGGCCGGCGTCACCGTGTTCTGACGGGCCAGGGCGTCGAAGATGTCGCGGGCGCCGATGCCCAGGGTGGCCAGGCGGGCGTAGGTGAAATCGACGAAGATGCGCTCGGGCCGTTCGCCCAGGATGTCGATCTTCTTCACGCCGGGCACGTGCAGCAGGCGCTGGCGCAGGGTTTCCGCCTCGCGCGTCAGCTGGCGGGCGGGCATGCCCGGCGCCTTGACCGCGTAGACGGCGAAGTCGGTGTCGGAGTACTCGTCGTTCACGAAGGGGCCTAGGGCGCCGGACGGCAGGGTGCGGGCCTCGTCCCCCAACTTCTTGCGCGCCTGATAGAACTGCTCCGGCACGGCCGAGGGCGGCGTCTTGTCCTGCAGCGACAGGGTCATCAGCACCATGCCCGGCCGGGTGAAGGTCTCCACCTTGTCGTACCAGCGCAGTTCCTGCAGGCGCTTTTCCAGGGGCTCGGCCACCAGATCCTGCATCTCCTGCGCCGTGGCCCCGGGCCAGACGGCGCTGACGGTCAGCACCTTGATGGTGAAGGCGGGGTCCTCGGCGCGGCCCAGCTTCAGGAAGGCGAGGACGCCCGACAGGGTGATGGCGATCAACAGGAACAGGGTGATGGCGCGTTCGCGGACCGCCAGGGCCGACAGGTTGAAGCCGCTCATTTCAGCACCGCCTGGGCGGGGGCCGCGTTCTGCGCCACACGCACCTTTTCGCCCTCGTGCAGGAAGTGGCCACCCAGGGCCACCACCCGCTCGCCGGCCTTGACACCGCCCAGCAGGGTGGCCTCTTCCGCGCCCAACTGGCCCACGGTCACCGGGCGGAAGGCGATGGTCGCCCGATCACCGCTGACGGGATCGCCGCCGGCTTCGGGCGTGAGCACCCAGACGCCGGGGCCCTTGCCCTCGTCGTTCAGGGCACCCAGGGGGACGGAGACGGGCGGGGTGTCGTCGCCGGTCAGGGACAGGTGCACCGTCACCGTGGCGCCCAGCGGGGCCTGGGCGGCGGCGCCATCCAGGACGTAGCGCGCCTCATAGGTGCGGGTCTGGGTATCGGCGGCATCCGACAGCTGGCGCAGGGTGGCGGGCGCGCGCACGGCGCTGCCATACAGGGTGGCGGTGGCGTGGGAGCCCACCGCCGGCCGCACCGTTTCCGGCAGGTTCACCGCCGCCTCGCGCGGGCCGGCATGGGCCAGGCGCACGACGATCTGGCCGGCGGTGACTACCTGGCCCGGTTCGGCCAGCGTATCCATCACCGTGCCGTCGGCGTCCGCCACCAGGGTGGTGTAGGCGGCGTCGTCCTGCGCCACCCGCAGCTGGGCCAGCGCCGCGTCCAGTTGAGCCTGGGCGCCGTCGGCCGCGGCCTTCTTCTGGTCGTAGGCGGAGGGGGAGACGGCGCCGTTGCCCACCAGGGCGCGATAGCGCGCCTCATCCGCCCGGGCCTGGGTCAGCGTGGCCTTGATCATGGCCACCTGGCCCTGCTGGGTGGTGATGGCGTGGGCGTAGTCGGTGTTGTCCATGCGCATCAGCGGCTGGCCGGCCTTCACGGTCTGGCCGGGGTCCACCAAACGCTGGGTGACCTTGCCTGCGACGCGGAAGCCCAGTCCGCTCTGCACCTTGGCGGTGACGACGCCGACATAGGCGCGCTCGTCGCGCGCCGCCGGCTGGGCCGTGGCGACGCGCACCAGGCGTTCGGCCGTGCGCGGGTCGGGGGCAGGCTTGTCACAGGCGGAAAGCGAGGTGCCGGCCAGGGCCAGAACGGCCAGGGTCAGCAGGCGGGAAGATACGGGGTGCCGCATGGCGAAGCTCCATCCCTGAAGGAGCCTCGACCATACAGACAAGTGACGATCTCGTCAATCCGTCACTCGTAACGCTTCATACGTTACTTATTACATGTCAGGGGCGCAAGCTGCGCAACACCAGTCCACCGACCGCCGCCGTGGCGGCATCCAACATGTCCAGCTTCTCTTCCAGCATCAGGGGATGGGCGAAGGGCCATAGCGTCTCCTCGATCGCCAGGCACACCTCGTCCAGCGGGGTCTCGCGCTCGAACTCCCCCGCCTCGCGCCCGGCGACGACCAGCGCGCGCACCATGTCCCGCAGCTCTTCCTCGTACGTCGTGCCGGCGTGCCAGTTCTCGGTGACGGCGGTGACGACGATGTCGTGGAGCCGGCGTTCCTCGAAAAACAGGTCGGCACCGGCCCGCGCCAGGGTGGGATAGACGCGGCGCAGGCGTTCGCCCGCCGACAGGGGCTCCGCCATGATGGCGCGCAGCTGGGTGGTGATCTCGCCCAGGCAGCGGGCGCAGATGGCCTCACCGATGGCCTGTTTGCTGCTGAAGAACTTGTAGATGTAGGCGGTGGACAGGCCGATGGCCTTGGCCAGGTCCGCCACCGTGGTCTTGTGATAGCCGTAATGGCGGAAGTGCTGGTCGGCGGCTTCGACGATCTGGGCGCGGCGTTCATGGTCGAGGGGACCGCGCTGTCCGGCGGAGGCCGGGCTCGCGGGGGTGGGGCGCGCTGCGGTGGTCATGGGCGTGCGACCTTCAAATGATGAGATCCGGGCGGATCGGTCCGCCGCCCCTTATGTATGTGATAAATGACACATTGACAATATCGTCACTCATAGAGTGCGCGGAATAGCCACGGGCATCCAGTCGAAACGGTCAGGCGAGGAAGTCCAGGAAGGCGGCCAGCACCTCGTCCGGCCGTTCCTCCTGCAGGGTGTGGCCGCAGTCCAGCGCCCGGCCGCGCACATCGTCGGCCTTCTCCCGCCACGTGGCCAGCACGTCGTACAGCTGGCCCACCGTGCCATGCGCCCCCCACAGGGCCAGCAGCGGCGCCGTCACCCGCCGGTGGGCATCGGCCGCGTCGTGCGCCAGGTCGATGGTGGCGGCGGCGCGATAGTCCTCGCAGATGGCGTGGCGGGTGGCGGGGTCCCGGTAGCAGCGCAGATACTCGGCGAAGGCCGCCGGTTCGGTGGCGCCGGCGGTCTTGTTCTGCCGGTCGATGTGGCTGCGCAGGAAGAATTCCGGGTCGGCGGCGATCAGCCGTTCCGGCAGGGGCGCCGGCTGGATCAGGAAGAACCACCAGAAATACCGGGTGGCGAATTCCTGGTTGGTCAGGGCGTACATGGTGGCGGTGGGTGCCACGTCCAGAAGGGCCAGGCGGCTGACGGCGTCCGCATGGTCTAGCGCCATGCGGTGCGCCACCCGTCCGCCCCGGTCATGGCCGGCCACGGCGAAGCGTCCATGCCCCAGCGCCCGCATCAACAGCACCAGGTCCAGCGCCATGGCGCGCTTTGAATAAGGGCTGTGCTCCGCATCGCTTTCTGGCTTGGCGCTGTCGCCATAGCCGCGCAGGTCGGCCGCCACCACGGTGAAACGCCGGGCCAGGGCCGGGGCGATCTTGCGCCAGGTGACGTGGGTCTGCGGGTGACCGTGCAACAGCAACAGGGACGGCCCGTCACCGCCGATGGCCGCCCGCAGGGTGACCCCGGTATCGACGGTGACGTCCGCCAGGCGGAAGCCGGCCAGGAAGGGGCTGGGGCCCCGCTCAACGAAGATCGCGTTCATGCCGCCAGCATGCCCCCAGCCGGTTGCCGGCGGTGATGCAAGCTTTGCATAAGCCGATGCTCAGCTTTCGGCCAGTTCCAACTCATCAGGCAAGGCCGCCGCCAGTTCGGCCCAGTCCAGCTCCTGCTCCAGGGTGTGGAACACGTCATCGTCGATCCGTCCGCTGCGGCGCAGGTTGGCCAGGGCGCGGCGCTTGGCGGCGATGGTCTCGCGGCGCAGCTGGGCGGTTTCGCTGGCCTCGCGCGGGTGCCGGCCGCTGGATATTGCAGCGCGGTCGCGCTCATAGATTTCGCGCATCAGGCGCGCGCCGTCACCGTCCTTGTCCTCCAGGCTGGCCAGGGCGGCGTCCAGCAGGGCGCCGCGGGCGAACGTCAGATCCTGGCTCAGGCTGTCGTCCGCCGGAAAGCGCAGCAGGCGGATCAGCGGCCCCAGGGTCAGGCCCTGCGCCACCAGGGTGCCCAGCACCACGGCCAGGGCGCACAGCACGATCAGGTCGCGCTCGGGGAATCCCTCCGGCAGCGCCAGCGCCGTCGCCAGCGTCACCAGCCCGCGCATGCCGCACCAGGATACGACCAGCCCCTGGGCCAAGCTGGGCGGCTGGTCGTACCAGCCCCAGCGGGCGATCAGGTTGACCAGGCGGTTGTACAGCATGACCCAGGCCAGCCGCACGCCCACCACCACCGCCAGCACCGTGCCTGCGAATTCCAGGGCGCGGTCCAACTGCCCGTCGCCCAGGTGGCTCAGGATGCTGCGCGCCTGCAGGCCGGTCAGCAGGAAGGCCAGGACGTTCAGCAGGAAAACCACCGTGCCCCACACGGCGTAGGTGTTGACGCGGTCGCGGGCCCGCTGGCGGTAGGGCACGTGGTGGGCCAGGGTCATGGCGTTGGCCACCACGGCCAGGATGGCGGACAGGTGCAGCCGGTCGGCGATGACCCAGACGGTGAAGGTGCCGGCGAAGCTGGCGATGGTCCCGCCCAGCGTGCCTTCCAGCGGCCGCGACAGCACGATGTAGGCGCGCGCCGTCAGGTACCCCAGCAGCAGGCCGCCGGGTACGGCCAGCGCCACCTCCGGCGCCAGCTTCTCCAGGCTGCCGTCCCGCGCCCAACCCACCGCCGTGGCGAAGATCAGCAGGGCCACGGCGTCGTTCAGCAGGCTTTCGCCCTTCAGCACCGTGACGGTGCGGCGGGGCAGGCTGAAGCGGCCCAGCATGGTGGTGGCCGCCGCCGCGTCCGGCGGGGCGACGATGGCGCCCAGGGCCACGGCCGCGACCAGGGGCATGCCCGCCAGGGCCACGCCGGCCCAGGCGACGGCGGCTGTGGTCATCACCACGGCCAGGCCGGCCAGCGCCACCAGCGGTATCCACAAGGGCCGCAGGGATCGCGGGGGCAGATCATAGGCGGCGTCCAGCAGGGTGGGGGCGATGAACAGGGTCAACGCCAGGCGCGGGTCCATGCTGATCTGGGGTGACCAGGGCAGGGCCGCCACCAGCCCGCCGGCCAGGGCCAGCAGGGCGGGGTAGGGCACGGCCAGGCGGCGCGACACCTGCAACAGCAGGATGGCGACCACCACCAGCGTCAACATGCTTTCAAACAGCGCCACGTTGATCCCCGCCTTCCCCAAGCCGGGGCAACCTAGCATTTCGCCGGCGTCAGGGCAGCCGTCAGGCGGGGCGTTCGGCGGATTCTTCCGCCAGGGTGATCAGGTCACCCTGCAAGTTGCCGTCGTCGCTGGAACAGACGCCCAGCACCAGGGCGCGCTCGCAATCCTTGGCCAGGTAGGCATGGCCCATCATGCTGTCGATGTAGATGCCCTGGCCCTGGCGCAGGGTGACGGGGGCGTAGAATTCCAGGTGCACCTCGATGGTGCCCTCGACCACATAGATGAACTCCTCCCCCTGGTGGCGGACCAGGTCGCCGAACTCCGCCAGGGTGTGGGCCAGCACCTGGGTCAGGATGGGCACCATGCGCTTCCGCCGCAGGTCGGTGCAGAGGTATTCATAGTCGTAGGCGCCGGTGTGGATGCGCACGGAATTGCTGTCGCCGGTCAGGCTGCGCCGGCCGGTAATGACGGGCGGGGCGCCCTTGGCGGCAGCGCCGGGGCCCCGGTCCTGGGCCAGGAATTCGGCCATGCTCAGGCCCAGCCGGCCGGTGAATTGCTCCAGCTTGTCGTAGCTCAGCGACAGCTTGTCGCCTTCCACCTTGGCCAGGGTGGACAAGGGGATGCCCACCTTCTCGCTCATCTGTTTCAGGGTCCAGCCATTGCGCTGGCGCAGCGCGCCGATCAACTGGCCCAGGGTGGCATTCTTCTTCATCCGGTGGTCCATGGGGACGTGACCCGCCTTTATTCCAGCGGCACGCCCGGTTCGCAAGCGGCACCGGCCAGCCGGGATGGCAACACGTTAGCCAGCACCAGCCCCTCGGCCATGATGTCGTCGGGCACGGGGCGGTCCAGCACCAGGCTGGCCGCCAGCCGCGCCAGCGCCGGTGCCATCTGGATGCCGTAGCCGCCCTGGCCGGCGCACCAGTACAGGCCAGGCACGGCGATGTCGGGGCCCACCACCGGCTGGCGGTCGGACGCGAAGGTGCGCAGGCCGGCCCAGCTGTGGGTGACGCGGCGCACCGGCAGGTCCAGCGCCTGCTGCACCCGGTCGACGGCGATGGCCACGTCCAACTCATCCGGCAGGGCGTCGCAGGGCTCGCTGGGGGTTTCGTCCGCCGGGGACAGCAGCAGCTTGCCGGCGTCGGGTTTCATGTAGAACTGCTCATCGGTGTCGAAGACGCCGGGCCAGCGGTCGGTGTCGTGGCCCGGCGGCGGGTCGACCAGCAGGGCGGTACGCTTCAGCGGCGTGAGCCCCAGGGGGGCGGCACCGAAGGCCTGGCCCACCCGCTCCGCCCAGGCGCCGGCGGCGTTCACCACCTTGGGGGCCGCCACCTCGCGCCCATCCACGCGCAACACCCACAGATCGTCCTCGCGGCGAGGCTGGTTGGCCGCCGCGTCGGTCAGCAGGGTGGCGCCCCGGCGCTTGGCCAGGCGCAGATAGCCCTGGTGCAGGGCGTCGACATCGATGTCCATGGCGCTGCCCGTTTGCGCCAGGGCGGCCATCGCCACGTACTCCGGCCGCAACAGGGGCATCTGGGCCATGGCGTCGGCCACGGGTATCGTCCGCACGCTGTCGCCAATCTCCGCCAGGAAATCGACCAGGCGGGGCGCCTGCGCCGCTGTGGCGACGTACAGCAGGCCGCGCGGCGACAGCAGCGGATGGTCGGTGAAGCCCTCGGGCGGCGCATCGAAAAAGGCCCGGCTGGCCCGGGTCAAGGCCCGTACGTCGGGCCCGCCATAGGCGGCGGCGTAGAGGGCGGCTGATCGCCCGGTGGCATGCACGCCCGGCCGCGCCTCCGCCTCCAGCACCAGCACCCGCGCGTGGGGGCTCAGCTCTGCCGCCAGGGCGGCCCCGCCCATGCCGGCACCGATGACGATGACGTCATACCTTTCCAATTCCATCTCCCAGCCGGCGATATTCTCCAATTAGAGAAAAGATTTGGCACGCGGGCATTCGGCTGTCCAGCCGCAATATCGCGATCGGATGGTTATGTTTCAGGCGTATTCATAAAATGAAACACCATAAATGTGATATTTAACAATAGGTTATATAACAATGCCCATGCCATTCAGATGAGATTATTCTCACTTCGGAGAAACAATCTCTTGACAGGAAATACGGCCGTCGCGAACTATCCCGTCAACGGCAGGAGGGCTGCGATGGGCAAGGGAACGGGCGACGGCGCGGGCTTAGTCCCGGCTGCGGCGGAGGGGGCGAGGGCGGCAGTGGATGGTGCCGTCCTGGACGCGGTCTTCGCCGCCCTGGATACGACCCATCTGCCAGGCGTGGCGGTGGGGGTGGCGCTGGATGGCGTGCCGCTCTATCGCAAGGGCTTCGGCTTGGCCAGCCTGGAGCTGCCGGTCACCCTGTCGCCCACCATCCGCATGCGCATCGGCTCCACGACCAAGCATTTCGGCGCCCTGGCCTACATGCTACTGGTCGAGGCGGGGTTGGCCGGGCTGGACGACCCCGTGGCCAGGCATGTGCCGGAGATGGCGCGGGCGGCGGCCGGTGTCACCATGCGCCAGCTGATGACCCACGTCAGCGGCCTGCGCTGCAGCCTGGAATTGGCGCTGCAGCTCAGCGGCCCCGGCCACCATCTGTCCACCGCCGACTGCATGCGGCTGATGGCCGATGATGACGACGTGAATTTCCCGGCAGGGGAGGAGTGGTGCTACAACAACGGCGGCTACGTCCTGCTGTCGCTGGCCATCGAGCGTCTGTCGGGGATGAGGCTGGGCGACTTCTTCCGCGACCGCCTGTTCCGCCCCCTGGGCATGAACGACACCCTGCTGCGCCTGGTCGACACCGACTATGTGCCCAACAGCGCGTCCCTGCACATGGTGGACGGCAAGGGCGGCTATTACCGCCAGCCCATCGGGGCGGAGATCGCGGCCGAGGGCGGCATCGTCTCCACCGCCGATGACATGCTGCGCTGGCTGGCCCACCTGCGCGCCGCCCTGGCCGGCCGGCCGACGGTGGGCAGCGCCGAGACCTGGCGCCGCATGGTGGAGCCGGCGGTGCTGGCCAACGGCTATGTCACCGGCTATGGGCTGGGCCTGATGGACACGCCTTACCGCGGGGTGCGCACGGTGCATCACGCCGGCGGGGTCATGGGCGGGTCCAGCCAGATGATCACCCTGCCCGACCATGGGCTGGACATCATCATCATGGCCAACCGCGCCGGCCTGGACCCCATCGATCTGGCCGCCCGCGTCATCGATGCCTGCGTGCCTGGCTTAGGTCCCAAGCTTGAGCCGTATGAGGGCATCATCCCCACCGGCACCTATTATAGCCCACACAACGGCGGCACCTTCGGCCTGGCGCGACAGGGGGGCAAAGCCGTCATCAGCATGGGCGGTATGGGCCTGCCCCTGGTGCGGACGGACGATGGCCTGCTGCGCCCCAACGTCGCCGTCTTCCACATGGGCCTGGACGTGCCGGAAACGGAAGAGGCGCCCAAGACCCTGCGCGCGGTGGAGTTCGGGGTGGAGCGGGAACTGGTGCTGCTGGAACCGGACCCCGCGGCCGATCTGCGCCCCCGGGCCGGCCGCTATGCCGCCGCCGCCTCCGGCACGACGGCGGTGGTGGAGCCTGACGGGGATGGCCGGACGGGCCGTCTGGTCCTCACCGGCCGCCATGGCACTCTGCGCCACCGCCTGGCGAACCTGGCGCCCGGCCTGTGGGACGCCAAGCCCCTGGATCTGCCCGTGCCCATCGTCGGCGGCCTGATCGCCTTCGACAGTCAGGGCTTTACCTTCAACAGCGGCCGCACCCGCCGGCTGCGCTTCCGCAAGGTGTCCTGATGCGTACCGGTCCCCTCACGGTTTTCGTCGCCGGCCTGGTGCATGAGACCAACAGCTTCTCCCCCCTGCCCACGTCCATGCGGTCCTTCACCAACGACCTGCGGCACTTCGGCGGTGATCCGGCCACCCTGGCGCGGGCGCGGGTGCTGCCGGCCTATGGCGACCTGTTCACGGTGGCGGAAAGGCACGGCGACCGGGTGATCGACGGCCCGACTGCGGGGGCCCAGCCCTCCGGTCCCGCCCCGCGGGGCGTCTATGAGGGCCTGCGCGACGCCCTGCTGGCCGACCTCAAGGCGGCCATGGCGGCGGAGCGGGTGGACATGGTGGTGCTGACCCTGCACGGCGCCATGGTGGCGCAGGACTATCCCGACTGCGAAGGCGACCTGCTGACCCATGTGCGGGCCCTGGTCGGCCCGGACATGCCGGTGGGCGTGACCCTGGATCTGCACGGCAACGCCACCCGCGCCATGGTGGACAGCGGCGCTGTCATCATCGCCTGCAAGGAATATCCCCACATCGATTTCCTGGCCCGGATGGAGGAGCTGTACACCATCCTCTCCGCCATGGCGCGCGGTGGCCCGAAGGCCCGGACCCATATCCGCAAGGTGCCGGTCATGGGCCTGTTCGGCACGACGGAGCAGCCGATGCGCGGCTTTGTCGACCGGCTGGCCAGCTATGAGGGGCGGGACGGCGTGCTGTCCGTCTCCATGATGCACGGCTTCATCTGGTCCGACACGGAACATACCGGCGCCGCCGTCCTGGCGGTATCGGACGGCAGCGATCTCGCCGCTGTCGATCGCGTGCTGGCCACGATCGCCGCCGACTTCCAGGCCATCGTCACGGCGGCCCCCCTGCAGGAGCGCCTGCCCCTGGACCAGGCGGTGGACAAGGCCGTGGGCCTGATGGGGTCCGGCAAGCCGGTGGTCCTGGCCGACAGTTCCGACAATCCCGGCGGCGGGGCGGCGTGCGACAGCACCTTCGTCCTGCGCGCACTGCTGGACCGGGGCGTCCAGGACGTGGCGCTGGGCATGATCTGGGACCCGCAGGCGGCCTTGATCGCGGCCGATGCCGGCGTGGGCGCCGAACTGCCCCTGCGCATCGGCGGCAAGGTCGGGCCCCTGTCCGGCGACCCGGTGGATCTGGAGGTCACGGTGACGGCGGTGCGTGACGACATCCGCCAGCGCGGCCTGGCCACGGACGGCGACGACCCCATCGGCCTGGCCGTGGCCCTGCGCGCCGGCACTTGGGACATCGTGCTGAACAGCACGCGGCAACAGACCTTCTCCCCCGGCTGTTTCACCGAATTGGGCATCGACCTCTCGGCCAAGGCCCTGGTGGTGGTGAAGTCCACCCAGCATTTCCGTGCCACCTTCGACGCCATCTCGTCCGCCACCGTCTATTGCGACGCGCCGGGGTCCTTGAACATGAACCTGGGCGCGCTGCCCTACCGCCATCTGCGCCGGCCCATCTGGCCCCTGGATCCGGTGTCGTGACCGACGCGGCGGTGCCCATGCCGGCGGCGCGAGGCGGGCGGCCTCACACCCTGATGGTCCTGGCGCTGGCCATGATGGCGGGGATGGTGGCGCGCACCCTGCTGTCGCCGGTGCAGGAATTGGCCAAGGCTGATATGGGTCTGTCCGATAACCAGATGGGCCTGATCCAGGGCATGGCGCTGGCGCTGCCCGTGGCGGTGCTGGCGGTGCCCATCGGCCGGCTGGTGGACCGCACCCGGCGGGTGACCCTGCTGCTGGCCCTGTCCGCGCTGTGGATCGCGGGCACGGTCCTGTCGGGCCTGGCCTGGGATTTCG
This sequence comes from Nitrospirillum bahiense, assembly GCF_007828025.1. NCBI lineage: Bacteria > Pseudomonadati > Pseudomonadota > Alphaproteobacteria > Rhodospirillales > Azospirillaceae > Nitrospirillum > Nitrospirillum bahiense. The sequence goes on along the minus strand of NZ_VITO01000001.1, from coordinate 499,832 downwards.
CCAGCCTGTTCGTGGGCCGCATGCTGGTGGGGCTGGGGGCGGCCGGCGCCGTCCCGGCCATCCTGTCGCTGACCGCCGACCTGTCCACGCCGCAACGCCGGGGCCGGGCCGTCATGGTCATGGTGATCGGTCAGGCGGCGGGCATGGCGGCGGCCTTTGCCGGGGGTGGGGCCCTGGTGGGGTCGCTGGCGCCGGTGGCGGGGCTGCCCCTGGGATTGACCGCTTGGCGGGCCACGATGCTGCTGGTGGCGCTGATGATGCTGGCGCCCACGGCCTTGCTGGTCTGGCAGGCGGAGCCGGCGCGGCAGGAGGGGGTGGCCGACGCGCGGCCGGAGGTATCGCCCCGGCTGGGGCCCGCCCTGGCCGAGCTATGGCGCCTGCGCCGCCTGGTGGCGCCCCTGATGGCCGGCATGATCACCGTCAACATGGGCGACGCCGCCGCCACCGTCTGGGCGGTGCCGGTGCTGACGCGATCCTTCGGCCTGCAGCCGGCGGACTTCGGCGGCTGGATGGGCGTGCTGCTGGGGTTGTCGGGGGCGGGCGGCACCGTCCTGGGCGGCTTGGTCGCCGATTGGGGGCACAAGCGCAATGCCCAGGGCGGCATCTTGTGGGGGGCCTTGGGCGGTGCGGGGCTGTCGGTGCCGGCTGCCCTGTTCGCCCTGGCGCCCGGTGTGCCGCTGTTCGCCCTGCTGCTGGCGCTGCTGATGGTGGCGGGCGCCATCGTGGCCGTGGGCGTGGCGTCGGCCATCACCCTGCTGGTGCCCAACCATCTGCGTGGCCTGTGCCTGGGCCTCATGAGCGCGCTGGGGGTCTTCATCAGCCTGGGCCTGGCGCCCAGCATCGTCAGCCTGCTGGCGCAGGCGTTGGGGGGCGAGGAACACCTGCCCCTGGCCCTGGCGCTGGAAGGCGTGGTGGCCAGCCTGGTGGGGGTGCTGACCTTCCGGCGGGCCCTGCGCGCGGCTCGTTCTTAAGGACAACAGACAATAAACCCTTGAATTGTTTTTAAAGGGAAAAAGTCAATCCTCATATGGCAGCATTGTTGAGTTTTTCCGCCTGTCTATAGTCATGCCACCCATTCCGTGAAGAATTGAGGGGAGGAAGACTATGGCGATCTACACCCACGTTTCCGTCGGCACCAACGACCTGGCCAAGGCCAGGGGCTTCTATGACGACGTGCTGGGCAAGCTGGGCCTGAAGCGGGTGGCCGACCTGGGCGACAACGGTTCCATCTGGGGTGAGGACAAGCCGTCCTTCTTTGTGCTGAAGCCGGCCAACGGCCAGCCCGCCACCGTCGGCAATGGCGTGACCGTGAGCTTTGAGGCGCCGAATCGCGCTGCCGTCGATGCCTTCCATGCCGAGGCCCTGGCCAAGGGCGGCGTGTGCGAGGGCAAGCCGGGCCCCCGCGGCTGGGCGCCCAACGCCTATGCCGCCTACGCCCGTGACCTGGACGGCAACAAGCTGGCGGCCTATTGTTTCAAGCCCGAGTGACCGGCCCCACGTCGCAATGAAAACGGCGCCGCAGCGATGCGGCGCCGTTTGACTTTGGACGCATGTTGCCGGACGCGATCGCGCCCGGCGCCCGGTGGGCCGCCCGGGGGAGCCCTTACCCCCCGATCTGCAGCATGCGCAGGTTGTTGGTGGTGCCGGCCTGGGCGAAGGGGATGCCGGCCACGACGATGATCTGGTCGTGCAGCTTCGCGAACTCCGCGCTCTGCGACACGGCGGTGGCGACATCCACCATCTGCTCGTAGGAGTGGATGTCCTCCGACAGGGCGCTGTGCGTGCCCCACAGCAGGCACAGGCGGCGCGACACGGCCTGGTCGGCGGTGATGGCCAGGATGGCCACTTCCGGACGCTTGCGGGCGATACGGGCGGCGGTGGTGCCGCTGGAGGTGAAGGCGACGATGACCGGCGCGCGCACGGCCTCCGCCAGGTCGGCGGCGGCGGCGGCCACGGCATGCGGCGGCGTCTGCTCCTCCGATGGATCCGACGCGCGGATGAGGGAGTGGTACAGCTTGTGCCGCTCAGTCGTGGCAATGATGCGGTCCATCATGGACACCGCTTCCAGCGGATAGGCGCCGCTGGCCGATTCAGCCGACAGCATGACGGCGTCCGCACCGTCATAGATGGCGGTGGCCACGTCCGACGCCTCGGCGCGGGTGGGGGTGGGGGCGGCCACCATGCTGTCCAGCATCTGGGTGGCGACGATGACCGGCTTCACCGCCAGGCGGCAGGCGCGCACCAGTTCCTTCTGGCGGCCGGGCACCTCCTCCTGCGGGATTTCCACGCCCAGGTCGCCACGGGCCACCATGATGGCGTCCGACAGGCGGATGATGTCGTCGATCTGGTCCAGGGCCTGCGGCTTCTCGATCTTGGCCATCAGGCCGGCGCGGTCGCCGATCAGGCCGCGCGCCTCGATCATGTCGCTGGGCTTCTGCACGAAGGACAGGGCCACCCAGTCCACGCCCAGGTTGAGGCCGAATTCCAGGTCGGCGCGATCCTTGGCGGTCAGCGGCGACAGGTTCAGCAGGGTGCCGGGTAGGTTGACGCCCTTGCGGTTGGAGATGATGCCGCCGAAGATGACCTCGGCCGTCATGCTGTCGTCGCCCAGGCTGGTCACCTTCACCCGCACGCGGCCGTCGTCGATCAGCAGGTGATGGCCCGGCAGGACGGCCGCGAAAATCTCGGGGTGCGGCAGGGGGATGGCGTCGCGGTCGCCGTCCTGGCCCTTCAGCACGAAACGGATGGTGTCGCCCTTGGCCACCGCGATCTTGCCGTCCTTGATGGTGCCGACGCGGATCTTGGGACCCTGAAGATCCTGCAGGATACCGATGGGCCGGCCCACTTCCTTTTCCAGCGCCCGGATGTGGGCGTGGACCTTGGCATGGTCCTCATGGGTGCCATGGCTGAAGTTCAGGCGGAAGGTATCGACGCCCGCCAGGAACAGCGCCTTCAGCATCTCGGGTGAGTTGCTGGCGGGTCCGACGGTGGCGACGATCTTGGCACGGCGGTGGCGACGCATTGTTGTTTTCGGCCCTGGCGGGCCGCCCCAGAAGTGAAGGCCGGTTGGAAACGGTGCCCGGGCGCATCGTCGGCATGGCCAACGGTTGCCCGGTCCGGTTGGCGGCGATGGTAACCGCTTCGCCCGCCGACAACAACATGGGGATATGCGAAATTCCGGTTAAGGGCGGTAATTTTACTACATGGCAGACGGGTGCCCTGGGCCGGTCATGCCACGATGTTGGCACCCCCATCGATATAAAGGGTGCTGCCGGTCAGGCGCCGGGCGAAGGGGCTGGCCAGGTAGGCGCAGGTGTAGCCGACATCCATGATATCGACCAATTCCCCAACCGGCGCGCGGCTTATGGCGTCGTTCAGGAGACGGTTGAAGTCCTTGAGGCCGGATGCCGCACGGGTCATCAGGGGGCCGGGCGACAGGGCGTGCACGCGGATGCGCTGTGGTCCCAGCTCATGCGCCAGGTAGCGGCAGGACGCCTCCAGCGCCGCCTTGACGGGCCCCATGACGTTGTAATTGGGCACCACGCGGTCGGCACCCAGATAGCTCATGGCGAACATGGCGCCGCCGTCGGTCATCAGCGGGGCGGCCAGTTTGGCCATGCGGATGAAGGAATGGCAGGAGATGTCCATGGCGCGGGCGAAGCCCTCGGCCGAGCAGTCCAGCAGGCCGCCCTTCAGATCCTCCTTGGGGGCATAAGCGATGGAATGCACCAGGATGTCCAGCCCGCCCCAGGTCTCGCGCACCGCGTCGAACACCGCCTCCAGCTGTCCCGGCGCCGTCACGTCCAGGGGCAGGAACAGGCGGGCCCCCAGTTCCCGCGCCAAGGGCTCCACATGTGGCTTGGCCTTGTCGTTCAGGTAGGTCAAGGCCAGGTCCGCCCCCACCTCCTGGAAGGCCTTGGCACAGCCATAGGCGATGGACTGGTCATTGGCGATACCCACCACCAGGGCACGCTTGCCGGCCAGGATGCGGTGGGGGGTGGGCAGGTTGGGTGTCTCGGTGCTCATCAGGTCGCTCCCGTCAGCAGGCGCCGCGTGTGGCGGGCGATCATCTGTTCTTCATCCGTGGGCACGATCCAGGCGGCCACGCGGCTGCCGGGCGTGCTGATGCGCGCGGCCCCCTCACCGGGGTGCGCGTTGGCCCCGCTGTCCAGTTCCACCCCCAGCCAGGCGGCGTGGTGGCAGACCGCCTCGCGCACGCCGGCGCTGTGTTCCCCGATGCCGGCGGTGAAGACCAGGGCGTCCAGCCCGCCCAGCGCCGCCGCCAGCGACCCGATTTCCCGCCCTATGCGGTAGGTGAACAGGTCCACCGCCAGCTTAGCCCGGGGTTCGGGCGAGGTTTCCAGCGTGCGCATGTCGCTGGAAATGCCGGAGACGCCCAGCAGGCCGGACCGCTGGTAGAGCAGCTTTTCCAGGTCGCGCGGCCCCATATGCATCTCATCCATCAGGTACAGCAGCACGCCGGGATCCAGGGTGCCGCTGCGGGTTCCCATGGGCAGCCCCTCCACGGCGGTGAAGCCCATGGTGCTGGCGACACTGCGCCCGGCATCGATGGCGCACAGGCTGGCGCCGTTGCCCAGGTGGGCGACGATGACCTTGGCGCCGCCAAGCCCCAGGGCCGGCAGCTGTCCCGCGATGTACTCGTAGGACAGGCCGTGGAAGCCATAGCGGCGCACGCCCCGGTCGGTGATCTCCGCCGGCAGGGCGAAGGCTTGGGCCAGGGGCGGCTGGGTGGCGTGGAAGGCGGTGTCGAAGCAGCCCACCTGGAACAGGCCGGGCGTGCTGGCCAGGATGCTGCGCGCCGGTGCCAGGTTGTGCCGTTGGTGCAGGGGCGCCAGGGGCACGAAGGTGGCCAGCCGGTCCAGCACGGCGGCGTCCAGTGCCGCTGGGGCGGTGAAGTCGCCGCCGCCGTGGACGATGCGATGGCCCACCGCCTCCACCTTGTGGCCTTCCAGATGGGTGTTGATGAACCCCATCAGGAAGCGCGTGGCGGCGTCATGGTCGAAGGCGCCGGCCTCGGTACCGGTCCAGCGCCGTTCCCCCACCACGTCGCCGGCGGGGTGCCGGGCGATGAAGTGGGCGTTGTCGGTGCGCAGCCCCTCGATCTGGCCCTTTAGGAACAGTTCCAGCTGCCGGGTCTCATCCGCGAACAGCGAGAACTTGATGCTGGAGGAGCCGGCGTTGATGACGATGATGGCGTTGCTGATCTTTCTCCGGCGCATGGGCTTACCCCACCGCCTTGGCCGAGAGGGTGCGGCGGTGGCGGGCGATCAGGGCCGCCACGGCGCAGGAGGCCAGGCGCGCCGGCACGCTGTCGGCCCGGCTGGTCAGGATGATGGGAACGCGGGCGCCCAGCACGATGCCGGCGGCGTCCGCCCCGGCCAGGAAGGTCAGGCTCTTGGCCAGCATGTTCCCCGCCTCCAGGTCCGGCACCAGGATGACGTTGGCATGGCCGGCGACGGGGGAGGTCAGGTGCTTGATGGTGGCGGCCTGGGGGCTGATGGCGTTGTCCAGCGCCAGGGGGCCGTCCAGGATGGCGCCGGTGATCTGCCCGCGCTCCGCCATCTTGCACAGGGCGGCCGCCTCGATGGTCGAGGGGATCTTTGGGTTCACCGTCTCCACCGCCGACAGGATGGCGACGCGCACATCGCCGAAGCCCAGGATCAACGCCAGGTCGATGGCGTTCTGAACGATGTCCACCTTCTCCGCCAGCGTGGGCGCGATATTGACGGCGGCGTCGGTGATGATCAGCGGATCGTCATGCCCCGGAATGTCCATGACGAAGCAATGGCTGAGGCGGCGGGCGGTGCGCAGGCCGGTGTCCGTCTTGACCACGGCGCCCATCAGCTCGTCCGTGTGCAGGCTGCCCTTCATCAGGGCCTCGGCCTTGCCTTCGCGCACCAGTTCCACCGCCCGCTGGGCGGAGGCGACGCTGTGCGGCGTGTCGATGATGGGCAGGGTGCCGATGTCCAGGCCCGCCTGGTCCGCCATGGCGCGGATGCGCGCCTCCGGCCCCACCAGGATGGGGGCGATCAGGCCCAAACGGGCCGCGTCCACCGCCCCCTCCAGCGCGCTCAGGTCGCAGGGGTGCGCCACCGCCGTGGGCGGCGGGCCGGCCTGGTGGGCGGCCGCGATCAGGCGCTGGTACTTCTTGTGCCGGGCGATGTCGGCCTGAACCGTGGGGGTGGTCGCGGCGGTGGGGCTGTCCATGGCGGTCTCCATTACGGGGCGGTTTCAGGCGGTGGCGGAGGTGCGGTGGCGGCGGGGCTTGGGCGCCGCCGGCGGGGGTACGGCCTGGAACAGCGCCGTCACCTCGTCCAGTCGCGCCGTCACGGTGGGGCCTGGCACCTCCCCCGCCTCGACCACTTGGCGCAGGGCGTCGGCGGCGCGGGCGCGCGCCTCCGGGTCCGCCGGCAGCAAGTCGGGAAGGGCCACCATGGCCGCCGTCGCGTCCCGTTGCAGCAGGGCCGACTGCTCCCGCACCAGAGCCTTGAACTCGGCCAGGGTCAGGCGCGCTTGCGCCGGGGCCTGGTCGCGCAGGGCCCGCAGCACGGCGAAGCGCCGCTCGTCGGCGCCGGCATGGGCATCCGCCTGCAGGACGTACAGCAGGCCGCGGACGATGGCCGCCGGGATGCCGCCCTGGCGCAGCCGGTCGGCGCCGACCTCGGCATCCTCAAGGGCAGCCAGCACCGGCCGGTCCCGCGTCGAGGCGTCCACGCCGACGGCGGTTTGCAGCAGGGCGGAGCCGTAGAAGGTCAAGAAGAAGGTCTCCGTCGCCAGATCGCGCAGGTCACGCCACGTGTCCAGCATCTGCACGATGCCGTCCGACACCGTCTCCTGCGCCTTCAGGAAGGGGTTGTCGTCCGCCACGGGCCGGCGGTGGGCGCGGACGGCGTCCGCCAGGCCGGCGACGGGCAGCATCATCGGGTTCTTGTCGGAGAAAACCTCGAAGCGCAGGCGGTTGGGGTGCATCCGCCGCAGCCACTCCGCGCCCTGGTCCGTCGCCATGCGCTTAACAACCGGGCGCAGGGTGCGACCATACAGGTCGCGGTTCAGGGCAGAGACGCGGGCCACGGTGGCGAAGCGGCGGTCGTCGCGCACGTCGTTGCCGCCCAGCGCGCGGATGTCGTCCAGGCCGCGCCGCTCGAACCGGGTCAGGTAGTGGCCGGACACCAGTTCGGCATGGGCCACGTCCGCCTTTTCCGTGAACACCGCCTCGTACAGGCCCGGCGGCAGGACGTCGATCAGGTCCATGGTCCGGGTGAACTCGTCATGCTCCTTGGCCGCGACCTTGGCGGAGACGAAGATGCCCAGGTGACCGATGCTGGGGTGCAGGGAGTAGACGATGGTCTGGCCGCCGGCCGCCAGTTCCGCGTCGCTGTCGTAGAGATCCAGGATCCAGTCCAGCGCCTGTTGCGGCGGGGTGATGTCATCGCCCCAGGAACAGAAGACGACGATGGGCGACTTGATGGTCCGCAGATCCACCTTGGTGCCATCCGACAGCGCGATGCCGCCCCGGGTCAGGCGGTTGCCCAGGAACAGCTCATCGGCGATGTACTGCATCTCCCCGGCGTTCAGCAGGATGGGGCTGCCCCACCAGCGTTCGAACTCCAGGAAGCGCGGGCCTTCCGTGTCCACTCTGGAATAGACGGCGTAGTTCTTTTTCCACAGGGTGTTGGCGGGGTTCATGCTCTCGAAATTGGCGATCAGGGCGGCGCCGTCGAAGATGCCGTTGCCCAAATCGCCGCTCAGCGTCGTCAGCCAGGTGCCGCCCAGCAGCCCGCCCAGATAGCGCAGCGGGTTCTTGGCATGCACCCCCGCCCAGTACGACAGCGGCGACCCCGCCAGCACGATGGGGCCTGTCAGGTCCGGCCGGGTGGCGGCCATCATCATCACCTGCCAGCCGGCCTGGCAATTGCCGATCAGGGTGGGCTTGCCGTCCGCCTCCGGATGGAGCGCGGCCACCGTCTCCACGAAGGTGGCCTCCGCCCGGCAGACATCCTCCACCGTCTGGCCCGGCACCGGCTGGGGCAGGAAGCCCACGAAGTAGCAGGGATGCCCCTCCGCCAGGGCCACGCCGATTTCGCTGTCATGCTTCATGCCGCCGATGCCGGGGCCGTGGCCGGCGCGGGGATCGAAGACGACGAAGGGGCGCAGGCGCGGATTGGTGGGGCGGTCGGCCGGCGGCAGGATGCGCACCAGGCAGTAGTTGACAGGCCGCGCCAGCGTCCTTCCATCCGTCACCAACTCGTAGGGGAAGCTCAGGACGTTGGGCCAGGCCTCGTCCATATAGCGGAAATGGTCGTTGCCCCGCTGGCGCAGCACGTCCAGGAACAGCAGGGAGCGCTGGCCCGCGTCCACCCAATAGTCCACGGCCTGCCGGGCCAGGGTGGCCCAGGGGGCGAGGGGCGGCGATTCCGTCCGCGTGGGGGTCGTCGCGATGGCCGCCGATGCCGTATCCATGAAATTCCCTCGTTTCAGGAAGAATGCTGCATAGCGGTAATAGTAGAGGAGAAATATGAAAGATAGGCGAAATTCTTCAGTCGAGCCCGTTAGTTCGGCGGCGAAACCAATTGAAGGCGGACTGGCGTCTATTTATGTAGTTTGAGGTTTTATTGAATATAGAACGCTTTGCTTATTATTTGATCGCAAAACGCCGAATTCTTGGGGTCGGGTCCATGCTCCCCGGCTTCACCCCGGACGGAATGGATTTGCGAACCATATCAGCGACCTACCAAAAAATATGCATCACGGAGGATATAGGTCGCCTTCCGGTGATATCCGCGCGCTACCGCGATCGCACATACAGCCGGGGATTGTACGCCTCACGGTGAGGTGGGGCGCCAGCCACCGCCCAGCGCCTGGGCCAGCGTGATGGCGGCGGCCAGCCGGTCGGCGCGCGACTGCACCAGCGCCAGCTCAACCGACAGCAGGCCGCGCTCCGCATCCAGCTGTTCCAGATAGGGCGAATAACCGGCGCGGTAGCGGCTTGTGGCGATGGCCAGGGTGCGGGCCAGGGCATCGCGCTGGCGTAACAGCACCGCCTCCTGCTCCCCGCTGCGCTGCACGCCGGCCAGCCCGTCCTCCACCTCACGGAAAGCGGTCAGGGCGGCCTTGCGATAGCCGAAGGCGGCGACATCCCGCCGGGCTGCCGCGCCGTCGGCCTGGGCCTGCAGGCGGCCGCTGTCGAACAGGGGTGCCAGGATGCTGCCGCCCAGGGTGAAGACGTTGACCGGGTCGATCAGGCTGCTGACCACGGTGCCGCCGGCGGCGCTCAGCTGCACGTCGGGCAGAAAGGCCGCGCGTGCCGCGTCCAGGCCGTGGTCGGCCGCCACCAGTTGCTGTTCCGCCTGGGCGACGTCCGGCCGGCGGCGCAGCAGGTCGGCGGGCAGGCCCGCCGGCACCGGCGGCGCCGTCAAGCCGGTCAAGTCCAACCCACGCTCTATGGCGCGCGGGTTCTCGCCCAGCAGCAGGCTCAGGCCATCCTCCTGCCGGGTGATGGCCAGTTCGGTGGCGGGGATGAGCTGGGCCGTGGCCTCATATTCGGCTTGCGCCTGCGCCAGGTCCAACTGGGCGGCGTAGCCCGTCTCCGCCCGCCGCCGGGCCAGGTGCAAGGAGGCTTCGCGCGCCGCCAGGGTGCGTTTCAGCACATCCAGCCGGGCGTCCAATGCCCGCAGCCCGACATAGCCGGCGGCGGCCGAGGCGGCGACGGCCAGGCGCACGCTGTCATGCGCCGCCTCCGTCGCCAGCAGGGCGGCGCGGGCGGCTTCGCTGGCATCTTCCAGGCGCCCGAACAGGTCCAGGTCATAGGCGGCGGTGGCCTGCCACTGTCCGGCCGTCTGCTGGCGCGGCTGGCCAAAGGGGCTGACATCGCGCTGCCGGCCGCCGCCGGCGGCGAAGGCCACGTTGGGCAGGCGCTGGGCCTCCGCCAGGCGGTATTGCGCCCGCGCCTCCGCCACATGGGCCGCCCCCGCCATCACGTCGGTGTTGTTGGCCAGGGCCTGGTCAACGATGCGGGTCAGCACCGGGTCGCCGAAGGCCCGCCACCAGGCGGCCTCCACGGCACCATCGGCGGTGTCGCGACCGCGCCAAGCGGTTGGCGGTTCCACGGCGGCGGTCAGCGGCGCCTCCGGCCTGGGACCGGTACAGGCGCACAGCAGAAGAAGCGCCAGGGGATGAGCCAGCCGCCTCATCGTGCGGCCCCCGGCGCGGTCCCACCGGGCTTGGCCCCGCTGGCGGTATCCACCCGCGTCTCCACCGACATGCCGGGGCGCAGGCGGTCGGCCAGGGGTTGGCCGGGGGTGATGGCGATGCGCACGCCAATGCGCTGCGGCACCTTGATGAAGTTGCCGGTGGCGTTGTCGGGCTTCAGCACCGCGAATTCGGAACCGGCGGCCGGCGACAGCATCTCCACCGTGCCGGTCAGTTCGGCCCCGTCCAGCGCGTCGACGGTGAAGCGCGCCGGCTGGCCCACGGCCATATGCGCGGTCTGCGCTTCCTTGTAATTGGCGATGATCCAGCGGTCGTCCGGCACCAGGGACAGGAACTGGGTGCCGTTGGTGACGTACTGGCCCAGGCGCACGCCGACCTCGCCCACCTGGCCGTCCTCGGGGGCGTAGATCACCGTATGGTCCAAATCGATCTCCGCCAGGGCCAGCTGGGCCTGCGCCGCTTCCACCTGGGCCTGCAGCCCGTCGCGGCCCACGTCCACCGTGCGCACGTCCTGGCGGGCGATCTCGCCCCCCGCCTCGGCCTGGCGCACCTGCGCTTCCGCCTGGGCCAGGGCGGCCTGGGTCTGGTCGCGCTCCCGGATGGAGACGGAGCCGTCGCGCACCAGGTCGGTCACGCGGGCCATATCGGCCTTGGCGCGGGCCAGCTGGGCGCGGGCGTTGGCCAGGTTGGCGGTCTGGCCCGCTAGGCTGGCGGTGCGGGCGGCGTGGGCCTGCGCGCTGTTGGCCAGGGCCGCGCGCTGCGCCGCCAGGGTGGCCTGGGCCTGGTCCACCCGGGCACGGTAGATGCGGTCATCGATGCGGGCCAGCACCTGGCCGGCCTTGACGTGGGCGTAGTCGCCCACCAGCACCGCCACGACATAGCCGCTGACCTGCGGGGCGATCACCGTGGTGCGCCCCCGGATGTAGGCATTTTCCGTCGCCTCCACCGTGCCGGCGAAGGGCGGCAGCCGCCAGGCGGCCAGCAGGGCCAGGATGGCGCCGACGGCGACGACCAGGATGGCCAGGGCGGTCAGCCGGCCGCGCCGGGGCGGATGCCAGTAATGGTGGGTATCGGGGGCGCTCATGATCCGCGTCTCCGGCGCAGGGTGTTGAACAGGACGAGGTAGCCGACATAAAGCGCGTTCAGCAGCGCCAGGCCGGCCACGAACAGGAAGACATCGTTGAAGGCCAGCACGGCGGCCTCGCGCCCCAGGGCTTGGCCCAGCGCGCCGCCGCCCCCCATCGCCAGGCGGGCCACCACCTGCGGGTCGGACGCCACCAGGTGTTCCGACAGGGTCTGGGCATGCCAATGGGACGAGGCCACCTGCTGGCTGCCCAGCAGGGCCGACCCCGCCAACCCGCCCACATTCTGGGTGATGCTGAACAGCACCATGAAGGTGACCAGGTGGTCCGGTCCCTTGGCCACCATGCGCAGGAAGCCCAGCACCAGGGCCGGCCCGATGAACAGGGTGGTGCCGAAGGCGATCAGCGCCTGGCTGAGGTACAGCTGTGGCGGGCGCACCAGGCTGGTGGCGTCGCTGTCCAGCCAGGCGCCGGCAGCGATCAGCAGCGACGCCGCGATGATCTGGTAGGGCAGGCGCCGTTCCGACAGGGTCAAGGCGGCCGTCAGCGTGCCGCTCAGCATGGCCAGGGTCACGATGGCGAACAGGGGATGCAGCTGGTCGTTGATCAGGCCGCCCGCCGTCAGCAGGCCGACCGCGCCATAGGTCTGCTCCGCCAATGACACCCGCACCAGCAACGCGGCGGCGGCGAAGCGCGCCATGTCCAGCGTGGTCAGCCAGTGGACGCGGATCAGCGGCCGGTCCCGCCGCCGCTCGATCAGCCAGGCCAGGGTGAACAGGGGCACGGCCGCCGCCAGCGCCCAGCCCAGCCAGGGCGTGTCCACCCACCACAGCAGGCGGCCTTGGCCCAATACACCGCAGACCAGCACCAGGCAGGGCAGCATCAGGCCGATGACGGCGAAGTCCAGCGGCTGGAAGGCGGGCGCGCGGTCGCTGGGCGGCAGGGGCAGGGCGGTGATGGCGGCCAGCACCGCCAGCGCGATGCCGATCTCCATCAGATGCAGGCCCTGCCACTGGTGCAGCGCCAGCATCTCCACCGGCACCAGGCGGGCCAGCGGCGTGCCCAGCTGGGTCAGGCCGATGCCGATGACCAGGGCCAGGGGCCGCAGGCGGCCGGGAAACACCTGCAACAGGTTGTAGATGGTCATGGTGGTCAGGCCGGCCGCCGTCATGCCGCTGACCGCGCGGATGGCGGCGGCAGCGGCGAAGCCGGGAATGACGAATTGCAATAGGCCGGCCAGGGCGTAGGCTATCAGCAGCGCGCCGGTCACCGCCGGAATGCCGAATTGCACCCGCGCCTTCACCAGCATCAGGTTGGCGCCGGCGTTGAAGGCGACGTAGAGGGCGGGAAGCCAGCTGGCCTGGTCGATGTAGACGCCCAGCGCGCCGGACAGGCTGGCCAGGTTCACGTTCACCAGCGCGTTGCCCAAGGTGGCCGCCACCCCCACCAGCACGGCGACGGCGGCATAACCCAGCCGGCGGCCCAGCGGGTGCGCCGGCGCGGCGGGCGAGCCCACGAAGGTCGGCCTCTCCTCCGGCCGGAACGCATAGTCGTCGCCGGTGACCGTCATGGGGCCGCCGCCGGATCGCGCAGCTGATGCAGCATCAGCGAGGTGTCCAGGTGGACGCGGTAGTCGACGATCCAGCCCCGCTCCCACCGGCAGATTGCCAGGCGTGGCACATCGAAGGCCCGCTTGAGCGGGGCGGCGTCGGGTCCATCCAGCAGGTCGGCGGGCAGGGTCAGGCCGCCGCTGGCGGTGCCGGTCAGCCGCGCCACGGCGCAGCTGTGGTGGCCGTCGTGGCTGCTGAACAATTCCAGGTAGGACTCCACATGGATGCGGGCGTCGGGGAAGGCGGCGCAGAAGCGGATGGCCTGATCGATATGCGCGCGCTTGTGCAGCGGTGGCGCCGCACCATCGCCATGCGCCACCAAATCCTCGCCCAGGAACTCGGCATAGTCGTGCCAGCGCCGGTCGTTCCAGGCGCGGTCCAGCGCGCGCATCCGGTCGAGCGTGCGGCGTACCGCCATGTCAGGCCCGCGGCGGGCGCTGTGATATCCCAAGCATCAACCCCATCAGCACCACTCCCCATTCCCCGGGGAGCCGTCCTCCGGGTTGCCTCTTGGGGACCAATGCTAGGGGCGGGGACCGGCGGGGATGGAGTGAGCCGTCCGGCGCTTACGGTTAGCCCGCCTGGACCGCCGCCTTGGGCGGCAGCAGCCGGCCCATCACCGCCTGGAATCCCGGGCGGTCGCGCCAGGCGTCGAAGCGGCTGTCGGTGCGCAGCCAGACGGTCGACAGCTCCCGCCGGTCGATGGCGTGATTGAGGGCCGCCAGGCCGCGCGCCTCGTCGTTCAGGGCGGCGGCCAAGGTGGCGCGGGCGAAGGCGGTGGCGGGAACGGTGTCGGACGTGGCCAGCAGGCGCCAGCCCCGCTCCGGCTCGCCCAGCCAGGCCTCGATCTCCGCGCGGGCGTAAACCAGGTCGGGGTGCTTGGCGGTGGCGCGCTCGATGGGGCCGACCAGGGCCCGGGCGCCGTCGGGGTCGCCCCCGAAGACATGGGCCAGGGCGCGGCAGACCAGCACCTCCGCCGATAGGCCCGCCGCCTGTCCGTCCGCTGGGGGCCCGGCGGCGATCAGTTGGGCATGGCGGCGGCCCTGATAGTGGCTGATGGCCTCCGCGATGTCCTGTTGCACGGAAAAGGGCTCGATGGCGCGGGCCTCGCGGAACAGGTGCTCCGCCTCCTCCTGCCGGTCGAGGATGGTGAGAAGGACGCCGTAGAGGCGGGCGGCGCGGGCGTGATCGCCCAGGCGCAGGGCGCGGGCGAAGTCCGCCTCCGCCGCCGGGGCGTCGCGGTCCAGCCAGGCGGCCACGGTGGCGCGCGCCGTCAGCGCCTCCACCGACTGGGGATCGATTTCGAGGGCGCGCCGCACGGCGGCGTCGGCCGTCGCCTTGGCCTCGGCATGGCCGACCAAGCCCAGGCGGAACAGGTCGCATTGGCAGTCGGCCACACCCGAGTGGCCCCGGGCGAAGTCGGCCGCCCCCTCCGCCACCCGCTGGAATATCTCCAGCGCCTCATAAAGGGCGGTGGGGGTCTGCTGGTCCTGCAACTGCCGGGCGCGATAGATGCGGGCGTGCGCCTCCAGCGCCACCGGGCCGGGGGCGATGCGCGAGGCGCGCATGGCGCTGCTGTCCAGGCGCACCCGGCTCAGCACCGTGGCGGCGATGCGTTCCTGCAGGCGCAGATGCTCATGGTCGGGGGCGTCGAAGCGGTCGGACCAGATGACGAAACCCTTGGGGTTCGACACCTCCACCGTCACGCGCAGCATGCCGCCCTGGCGGCGCACCGTGCCCTGCAGCACGGCGTCCACCCCCAGTTCGCGCGCCAGCGCCGGCACCGTCCAGCCCTGGTCGTGCGCCTGGAAGGCGACCGCGCGCGAGGCGACGCGCAGGCCCTGCGCCCGGCCTAGAGCGTAGATCAGTTCATCCGTCAGGCCGTCGGCGAAACTTTCATCCTCGGGCGCACGGCTTAGCGCCCGCAGCGGCATGACGGCCACGGCGGCGCCGAAACCGGGAGTATAGGTTGGACCCTCCGCCAGGGGTGTCGGCGCGTCCGGCTCGACAGCGGGCGGCGCGGTGTTCAGGCTGAAGTGCGGGATGTAGCCGCCTGTCGGCAGGCTGACGACCACGGGATCGGCCCGGCCGGGGCCGGCGTAGTGATCCTCCAGCTTGCGGCGCAGGCGCCGCGCCTCCACCCGCACGGTGCTGTCGATACGGGGGTCGTAGGGCGGTTCGCGGCCATAGACGGCGTTGCCGATCACCGCCTCCCTCAAGGTGGCGCCGCCGTCCTTCAGCGTTTCCTCGACGATGAAGTGCAGGAAGGCCAGCAGCCGTTCCGACCCGGCGAACTGGGGGCTGGCCCGCAGCCGGTCGACCTGTTCGCGCACGGCCCAGGGCGACGGCGTCTTGGTGGGATCCACGGGGGCCCTGTCCTTCTGAAAATTGGGCTGAAAATTGAGCTGAAAGTTTGGATATCACGCAATTTATGAGGGGCGCCGCCAGCGCAGGTCAAGGCAGGCGCCCGGTCTCACAGGTTGGTATAACGGTTAGCGGGCCCTGGCTAACGGCGCTTGGGCGTTGTGAACCGATATTGTCCGGCAGGGCAGGCGCAAGGGGGATGGGATGGTGGAATTGCCGTGGTTGCAGATATCGGGCGCCGTCGCCGGTGGGGTGGTTGGCGGCTTCTCGGGTTTCGTCGCCAACACCTTCCATGAGCGGCGCGTGCGTCTGCGGGCCAAGCGCAACATCGCCTGCGCCCTGATTGGCGAGATCGGCGCCCTGTCGCAGCATATCGAGGAGAATTACCTGTCGATGCTGCGTGCCGACCTGCAGGCTTGCGGCGACGCGCCATCGGTCGTGCATCACGCCTTCCGCGGTGATCGCGACTATATGCCCGTGTTCCGTGCCCTGGGCAGCACGGTGGGTTACCTGCCCACGCCGCTGCCGCGCGACCTGGTCTCCTGGTACACCAGCTTGGCGGCGGGGCTGGAGCGGGCGCGGGCCCTGCATGAGCTGTCCGGCCAACGCGACCCTGAGGCCGTGGCCTTCGCCGTGCGGCTGGCCAAGATCCAGGATGCGGCGTTCATCGAACTGCTGGCCCGGTCGCGCAAGCTGCTGGACAGTCTGGACCGCATTTAGGATACGGTTCGGGCCTTATCCGACCAGCAATACCCACAGGGCAATGGTGGCCTTTCCTGGCGGAGGGGCATCAACCTTTTATTGTGATCTTTGACTTGAGATCGCTCAAGGAAATCTGACCATAAATTGGCCAGTTGAATAAAATCTGAAAAGATTCAGATGATTGGGTAACGTCGTCGGCAAATCGGACCGATTCGTTAAATCTAAAATTTTATGAATATTGCTTTTGACTATAGGCAGGAATCCATCGCCTGGCATAGGTGCCGCCTGGATGAAAGGAGTAGGCGAGGGGCCGGAGCCTCGCGCCTCTCTCCCCATTAACGGGCCATTATCGCGAGGTCATTCCATATATTTCAATGTATTAGTGGATATATCTGGACTGATTGGCTTGGTATTACCTCTTCGGAGGTAGGTTCCGTGACCTAGACCCTTCGCGATATATTAACCTTTACGACCTAGAACTATTCCCACACAAAGCACCCGACATATTCCGCATCCAGTTTTAAAAGGTATATTACGTGACCGCCCATCAACACTCAGCTGTCCGTGCTGTTACCGATACCATGCAGCGGCACGACCACCAGGATGACTCCCTGACCCGCGTCCTGTCCGCGCTGGCGGCACAGGGCCAACTGGCCAACGGCGCGGTGGCGCGTGCGCAGGCGGCGGGTGGCCGGGTGGACCGGCGGCTGGTGGATCTGGGCCTGGTGTCGGAAGAGCATATGGCGGGGGCGTACGCCCAGGCCCTGGGCCTGGCGCTGTGGCCGGCCGACCATTTGCCCGAGGCGCCGGTGATGATGGAAACGGCCAACCTGTCCTTCCTGAAGACCAAGCTGATGCTGCCCCTGACCGCGGGCGGCACCCCTGGCGACGGTACCCAGGCCGTGTTCGCCGTGGCCGACCCGCTGGATACCCAGGCGTTGAAGGCAGCCGCCTTCCTGGCCGGCCGCCCGGTGCGCCCCGTGGTCATGACCGGCACCGCCATCGCCGCGGCGCTGGACCGCCTGTATGAGGCCGCACCCGCCGCCGCCAACCAGGACGAGATACCCGACCTGCTGGAGGGCGATGCCGAGCGCCTGCGGGACCTTGCCAGCGAGGGCCCGGTGGTGCGCCTGGTGGGCAACGCCATCCAGGCGGCGCTGGCCGCCGGCGCCACCGACATCCATGTCGAGCCCATGGCCGACCGCCTGGTCGTCCGCCACCGCGTCGATGGCATCCTGCGCGAGGCTGAGGTGCTGCCCCGGCGTGTGGCCGCCGGCTTCATCACCCGCGTCAAGGTCATGGCCGGCCTGGACATCGGCGAGCGGCGCCTGCCCCAGGACGGCCGCATCCGCCAGACCCTGCAGGGCCGCGAGATTGACTTCCGCGTCTCCACCACCCCCACCGTGCATGGCGAGGATGTGGTGATGCGCATCTTGGACCAGCAGACCGCCGGCGGCCGGCTGGACAGCCTGGGCCTGCCGGCCTGGGTGGCGGACCCGCTGGCGGCCGAGCTGGACCGCCCCCACGGCATCGTGCTGGTGACGGGGCCCACCGGCAGCGGCAAGACCACCACCCTCTATGCCGGCCTGCGCGGCATGGACGCCGCCCGCCGCAAGATCCTGACCGTCGAGGATCCGGTGGAATATCTGCTGGACGGCATCAACCAGACCCAGGTGAAGCCGGGCATCGGCCTGACCTTCGCCCACGCCCTGCGCAGCTTCCTGCGCCAGGACCCCGACGTCATCCTGGTGGGTGAGATGCGCGATGGTGAGACCACCAAGGTGGCGGTGCAGGCGGCCCTGACCGGCCACCTGGTGCTGTCCACCCTGCACACCAACGACGCCGCCGGCGCGGTGCCGCGCCTGATGGACATGGGGGTGGATCCCTACCTGCTGGCCTCCACCCTGAACGGCGTGCTGGCCCAGCGCCTGGTGCGCACCCTGTGCCCCCACTGCCGCCAGCCCCACGCGCTGTCGGCCGAGGCGGCGGCGGCCCTGGGCCTGCCGGCGCGCCTGACCACGGTCTATCGCGCCGTGGGCTGCCCCGCCTGCAACGGCACGGGCTACCGCGGCCGCTGTGCCATCGCCGAGTGGCTGCCCATCAACGACCAGGTGCGGGCGCTGATCCGCCAGGGGGCGTCGTCGGCGGAGATCGAGGCGGCGGCGGTGGCGACCGGCGGCATGGTGCCCCTGTACCAGGACGGCCTGCAGCGGGTGTTGGATGGTGTGACCACGCCTGAAGAAATTTTGCGCGTGACCAAGGCGGATTGAGAAAATGACGACGATGGCCATGACCAACTTCACCTACCGATCCGTCGATGCCAATGGCCGTGCCAGCCGGGGCACCATCGAGGCCGCCGACCGCCGCGCGGCCGTCGATCAGCTGATGCAGCGCGGCCTGACGCCGCTGTCGATCAAGGCGGAAGGGGCCAGGCGCGCCGTCGGCGGGGGGGGCGCCAAGGGCCTCAAGCGGGCGGAACGGCTGTCCCTGGTGCGGGACCTGGCCAACCTGGTCTCCGCCGGCTTCGCCCTGGAACCGGCCCTGGGCCTAGTCGCCGACCAGATGCAGCGTCCGGCCGCCGGTGCCCTGGTGGGTGAGATTCGCGCCCGGGTGCGCGCCGGCGACAGCCTGGCCGCCGCCTTGGCCGCGCAGGGCGGGGCCTTCCCACCGGAGTTCGTCGGCCTGGTCGCGGCGGGGGAGCAGGGCGGGTCCCTGGCCGCCGCCTTGGGCCATCTGGCGAGCCTGGAAGAGGACCGCGCCCAGTTCCGCCAGCGCCTGATCAGCGCCATGACCTATCCCGCCCTGATCGGCCTTCTGACCCTGGCGGCCCTGGCCTTGATGGCCGGCTATGTCCTGCCGCAGTTCCAGGACCTGTTCGCCGGCAGCAAGGCCAAGTTGCCCGCCGCCACCGCCGCCGTCCTGGCCATAGGTGACTTGCTGGGCCGCTTCGGCCCCGGTCTGCTGGCGGGCGGTGCCCTGGCTGTGCTGGCGACCCTGCGCGCCTACCGCCAGCCCGAGTTGCGCCTGCGCATGGATCGCATGCTGCTGGTGGCCACGGGCCCCCTGGGCCGGCTGATCGGCGATGCCCAGCTGGCGCTCTACACCCGCACGCTGGCCAGCCTGCTCAGCGGCGGGGTGCCGCTGGCCTCCGCCCTGGCCACCGCCGGCGGCTGCGTCGCCAACCGGGCGCTGGCCGGCGCCGCCGACCGGGTGCGCGTCGCTGTGCGGGGCGGATCCGACCTCAGCCGCGCGGTGCAGGCCGAACCGCTGTTCCCACGCCGCCTGTCGCGCATGCTGGCCATGGCGGAACAGACCGCCAGCCTGCCGCAGGGCCTGCTGGATCTGTCGAAAGTGTTGGAGCGCGAAAGGGGCTTAGCGCTGGATAGGGCCTTGTCTTTGGTGACGCCCGTCCTAACCCTTGTTCTCGGCGGCATGGTCGGCGGCATCTTCGCCGCCCTCATCGCGGGGATCCTCAGCCTGAATGACATCGCCCTCTGACACCCTGGACCTGAACCCCATCTTCCGTCGTGACCGCGGGAGGCAGTGGGGGTTCACCCTGGTCGAGGTGCTGGTGGTGCTGGTGATCATCGGCCTGTTGGGCCTGCTGGTCGCCCCCAACCTGGTCGCCCGCTTGGGAAAAGCGAAGGGGGAGGCGGCGCAGGCCCAGATCAACACCCTGGTGGCGGCTGTCGACCTGTTCTACGTCGATGTCGGCCGCTATCCCACGATGCAAGAGGGGCTGGAGGCGCTGGTGACCGCGCCCGCCGGCGACGCCAGCTGGCGCGGGCCCTACCTGCGCAAGCGCCAGGCCCTGATCGACCCCTGGGGCAACGCCTACCGCTACAAGGTGCCGGGCGACCACGGCGCCTATGACATTTTCACCTACGGCAGCGACAACGCCCCGGGCGGCGAGGGTGACGCCCGCGACGTCACCAGCTGGTAGGTCATGATGCTGGCCGAGGCCCCACCGCGGCATGCGGCCGGCTTCACGCTGGTCGAGGTGCTGGTGGTGCTGGTGATCCTGGGCATCCTGGGGGCGGCCCTGGCCCTGGGCATCCAGGACCGTCTGCCCGGCCTGCGCTTCAGCGCCGCCGTCGCCGCGCTTGAGGATGAGCTGCGCAACCGCCAGGTGGAGGCCATGGTGACCGGCCAGCCGGTGGCCTTTTCCCTGGATGACCTGAAGCATCCCGCCGGGGGTGCCGCCGGCCGGCGGCTGCGCCGTATCGCCGCCGTGACCCTGGCCATCGACAGCGCCGATGCCGGCCGGCCCGGCGCCGTGGTCTTCCTGCCCGGCGGCTGGTCCCCCGGCGCCGAAATCCGCCTCAGCGAGGGCGACCGCGCCGCCACTGTTCGGGTGGACTGGCCGCTGGGCACGGTCCACCGGGAATAGGAAGGGGCCAGATTGACCGAAATGCCCATGCGCCGCGCGGCCGGCTTCACCTTGCTGGAAATGCTCATCGCCCTGGCCATCTTCGGCCTGGGCACGGCGCTGCTGATGCAGTCCGCCTGGTCAGGCGCCTGGGCGGCGCGGCAGGCGTGGGGGGAGACGGTGGCCCTGCGCCTGGCCCAGTCGGTGGCGGCGGAGGCGGGCGTTGCCATCCCCCTGGCCAACCGGCCCACAGACGTGCCGCTGGAGGGGACGGAAGGGGGCCTGCCCTACCGTGTCAAAATTGTGCCGGTGGCCGTTTCCCCGACCGGCGACCGGGACTATCGGGTAGAAGTCCGCGGCATGGCCCCGCCGCCCCAGACAACCACAGGCACAATTACAGGCGCGCCTGGGACGGCGCGGGGAACAGAGGGGCCTGTGTTGGCGGTCGTCACCAGCCGGGCCGTGGTGGACGACACGCGATGACGGCGATGGCCCGCGCGATCCGAAATACCCCCAACGGCCGCCCCAACGGCCGCCCCAACGGCCGCCAGGGCATGACCTTGGTGGAGGCGCTGGTGGCCCTGGCCCTGCTGGGCATGCTGGCCGTGGCGGCCGTGGGCCTCCTGCCGCTGATGAACCGCATGGCCGACCGCAGCGGCGCCCTGCAACGCGCCGCCGCCGACCTGGGCCGGGTGCATGACTTCACCCGCTTCCTGGTGACCAACGCCCTGACGCCCGGCGACCTGGGCGCGGCCGGGGCGGACATGCCACCGCTGGAACGCGACGCCCGGCATTTCGACGTACTGGCACCCCTGCCCGCCGGCTTGGGCCGGGGCGGTCTCTACCGCATCGCCCTGACGGTGGAAGGGCAGGCCGGCCAACTGGCCCTGCGGCTGCGGGTGGCGCCCCTGCGCCCGGACGGCCCGCCGCCGGGCGACGGCGTGCTGGTCGGCGGCGCGACGCGCATCGCCTGGTCCTATTTCGATGCGCAGTCCCACGTCTGGACCGACCGCTGGACAGACGCCTCCCGGGCCCCGGCCCTGGTGCGGCTGGACGTGGCGCTGGCGGGTGGGGAAGCGCCGTGGCCGCCCATGATCGCCGCCCCTATGGTGCGGGGCGGGGTGTTGTGCGCCTACGATCCCGTGCAGGGTGGCTGCCGCCCGGGAGGGGCCTAAATGCCCACCCTGGCCCGCCGCGTGAAACGCTTGGCCGTGCTAGCCATGGACGGATTGGCCGATGGCGTCGTCGCGGCCTTGCCGCGCCGTTGGCGCCAGCCCCTGGGGCTGGAGGTGCCGCTCGTGTTCGTGATGCCCGGCGGCGCCGGCGTGACCGCGCCGGTGGGGCGGGCGCCCGTGCGCCTGGTTCTTGACTCGTCGGACGTGCACACGGTGGACGTGCCCTTGCCCAAAGGCGGGCTGGGCGGGGCCATCGTCGACGCGCGCGGTTTTGTCGAGATGCAGGCCCATCGCTTCATGCCCCTGCGCCCCGATCTGCTGGCCTGGGACGTGGTGATGGTGCCGCCGGGCGATGGGGGCGGGACCGCATCCGCCTATATCGCCCGCGTCTACATGGTGCGGCGGGCGGTGCTGTCGGCGGCGCTGGCCTCGGCAGTGGCGGCGGGCTTGACCTTGGCCGGCATCACCGCGTCGGTGGCGGGCGGACGGGCGCCGGAATTCCTCCGCTTCAACACCCTGCGGGTGCGCCGGCGGGCCCTGGGGATGGCCATGGTCGCCGGCCTGTTCTGGCTGGCCCTGCCCATTCCCTTCGCGGTCGCCATCTGGATCCTGGACCAGCAGACCGCCAACGTGGAGCAGAAGCTGGCGGCGGTGGCCAATGAGGCGCGGGCCGCGCTGGACTTGCGCGACCGCATCCTGTTCCTCAGCCCCGACGCCCCCGCGACCGCCGTACTGCTGGCCCAGCCGGGCCGGGGCCAGGTGCTGGATGAATTGGCGTTGGCCCTGCCCGACAGCGTCTGGCTGAAGGACGTGACGCTGACCCCCCAGGCCGTGACCCTGCAGGGCCGGGCATCCGACCTGGCCGACGTGCTGGCCCGGATCCGGGCGGCCGGCCCTTTCACCGATCCGCATTTCACCGATCCCGCCGACGCCGCGGCCGGCCAGTCCGGTGGCCCGGTGCGCGACTTCACGCTGGTGACCAGCCTCGCCGTGGGGAGGCCTTGAGATGGCTGCCGCCGCGCCCCGCCCCCTGTTCGTGTTGGCTATCGCCCTGTGCCTGCTGGCGCTGCCCCCCTACCTCTACCTGGCGCCCCTGGTGGATGGGGTGCAGGAGGCGGCCACCCGCCGCGTCGCCCGCCTGGATCAGTTGGAAAGCGCCCGCGCCCTGCTGACCCAGCGCGACGATCTCAGCCGCCGGGCGGCCGTGTTCGACCAGGCGTTGGGGACGCACACCCTGCTGCGCAGGGGCGAGGACGTGGCGGCGGTGCAGGCCGATGCCGAAGGTGACATTCGCGGCGCCCTGCGCCAGGCCGGCGTCACCGTCCGCACCCTGACGGTGCGATCGGACGCGGGCCGCGGCGCCTACCGCCGCATCCACCTGTCCGTGGCGGCGGAGGGGGACGCCGTGGCCGTGACCAACGCCGTCGCCGCGCTGGACGGCGTGCGTCCCCGTCTGCTGCTGCGATCCGTGCATGTGCATGCCGACACGGCGGAACCGGCGGCGGCCGGGCCCAGTTTCGGCCGGGCGGCGCATGGCCCTGCGCCGGGCCCCGTGCCGGGCGAAGACCGTCCCGTCACCCTGGAGCTGGAGATCGACGTCTATGCCGACCTGGCCGCCTCTTGACCGGCCCGCGCTGATGCTGGCGGCGGCCGGCCTGGCGGTTGGCGCCGGCCTGGCGCTGGCGGTGGCCGTCGACGCGTCGGACCAGCCGGTGCGGGTGCGCGCACCGCTGCCGGCGGTTCCGGCACTGGCCGGCCCCACCGCCATGGGCCTGTCCGCCGAGCCGGGGGAGGCGGCGCGCCGCCCCCTGTTCACACCCGACCGGCGGCCCCCCCTGAAGGGAGGGGGGGCGGTGGCGCCGGATGGGCCGGACCTGCAGGTGACGGGCGTGGTCACCGGCGCGGCGGGCGGGGCCGCCACCGGCCTGGACCGTAAGACGCAGAAGCCATTCAGCGTGCGCCTGGGCGATGACCTTCAGGGCTGGACGGTGGAGGCCATCGGCCGTGCCACCCTGCGCCTGCGCCGGGGAGCGGCCGTGCGCGACTATCCCCTGGTCTTGCCGCCGCCACCCACGGCGGGCGTTCCCATTGCGCCTGCAGTGACGCCTGTACCCACACCGTCCCCCGCCGCCACCGCTGCCGGCGGGCGATCGCCGCCAAGCGCGACCCCCACCACGGGCGCCCCCCCCACCAATGGCGCCCCTTCTGCCACCGGCACGCCGCCGCCATCCGGGGTGGCACCGGGGCCGACGGCGCCCTCGGCCAAGCCATCCGGCGCGCCGCCGCCGGCGACTGGCCCCGCCGCCAATCCGCCACCGCTCGATCCCCAGCAGCTGGAAGCCCAACCCAGCCATCCGCCCTCCCGGCCCTCTCCTGATGGTACACCCAGGCAGCAGCCATGAACCCAGTCCGACCCAGTGCTCCGCCCCGCCTGCTGCTCGCCGCGTGCCTGGCCTTGTTCGGCTGTTCGGAAAGCGCCGCGACGCGCGGGCCCGGCACGCCCTTGCCGTCCTCGCCACCCGCCGCCACCGCGCCGGTCAGCAGCGTCATCGGCCCCAATGCCCCGCCGCCGCGCATGCCGGCGCAGACCGTGACCGGCACCGGGCAGCTGGTGCGGCAAACCCGGCCGGTTTCGGGCGTGACCCCGGCCGGCGCGGACGCGGGTGAGCCGGTGGAGATGAACTTCGTCAACGCCGATGTCCGGTCGGTCCTGGACGCCGTCCTGGGCGGCATGCTGGGCCTGAATTACACCATCGATCCCAAGGTACAGGGCCAGGTGACCATCCGTACCACCCGGCCACTGGCGAGGGGGCAGGCGCTGGCGGCGGTGGACGCGGCCCTGCGCACCCAGGGGTTCGCCATCGTCGGCGGCGATGGCTTCTACCAGGTGGTGCCGGCGGCCGACGCCGCCGGCCAGGCACCGGTGCAGACCACCTCGGCGGCGGAGCGCACGGCGGGCTTCAGCACCGCCATCGTGCCCATCCGCCACGTCTCGGTGGCGGAACTGGACAAGATCGTCCACCCCCTGACCCGCCAGGGCTTCATCCAGCTGGCGGACGCCGGCCGCAACATCTTCATCGTCAACGGCACGGCGCATGAGATCGAGTCCTTCACCCAGCTGGTTGCCAGCTTCGATGTCGACTGGCTGGCCGGCCTGTCCTTCTCCCTCCACACCCTGCAGTCGGTGGAGCCGGCCCGGCTGGAGGCGGAGTTGCGCCGCGTGCTGCAACTGGACGGGGGGCCTTTGCAGGGCATGATCGACTTCGTGCCCATCAACCGGCTGAACGCCCTGCTGGTGGTGGCCAAGCGGCCGGAGTTGCTGCCCACCGTGGGCACCTGGATCGACCGGCTGGACCGGCCCGGCCCCGACGGCGGCAAGGTGGTGCACTTCTATGAGGTGCAGAACGGATCCGCCGTGGAGCTTGCCAACGCCCTGAACCGGCTGGTGGGCCGTGCCGGTGCCGAGCAGCAGCAGGCGACGGAGCAGCAGGGCCGGGGCCGCGCCGGCGGCCGGTCCGCGACGACAACCGCTGCGATGACCACCAGCCGGGGTGGGCTGTCCACCGGCGCCGGCACCAGCCCGCCCAGCGGCAGCGCCGCCACCGGCGCCTCCGGTTCCGCCGCCAGCGCGCCGCCCAGCCCCGTGGCCAGCGGGGCCACCCTGCCGGCCAGCGGCGGAGGGGAGGGCGGAGGGGAGGAGGATGGGCTGTCGGAACTGAAGGGAGTGCGCGTCGTGGCGGACGAGCGGCGCAACGCCCTGCTGATCTTCGGCTCTGGCGCGCAGTACGCCCTGCTGGAACAGGTGCTGACCCGCCTGGACGCGCCGCGCGAGCAGGTGCTGATCGAGGCGACGATCGCCGAGGTGACGCTGAACGACCAGCTGAACTTCGGCGTCCAGTGGTTCCTGGACAGGGGCAGCAGCACGGCGGGCTTTTCCAACACCACCGGCGCCACCGTGGGGGCCAGCTACCCCAACTTCAACTACACCTTCCTGACCCCCAATACCCGGGTGGTGCTGAACGCCCTGTCCAGCGTCACCGACGTGCAGGTGCTGTCTGCCCCCCGCCTGATGGTGTTGAACAACGAGACGGCGCGCCTGCAGGTGGGTGACGAGGTGCCGGTGGTGGTGCAGTCGGCCACCAGCACGCTTACCAGCGACAGCGCCGTGGTGAACTCCGTTGAATATCACGACACCGGCGTGATCCTGGAAGTGACGCCCCGCATAAACCGCAGCGGCGCCGTGGTGCTGGACGTGAACCAGGAGGTCAGCACCGTCACCAACACCACCACGTCCGGCATCGACAGCCCCACCATCCAGCAGCGCAAGATCACCAGCGTCGTGAACGTGCAGGATGGGGAGACGGTGGCCCTGGGCGGCCTGATCAGCGACACCTCCAGCCGCAACGGCGCCGGTATCCCCTACCTGCGCGACATCCCGGTGCTGGGCAAGCTGTTCGGCACCGACGGCCATACCAAGGGCCGGACCGAGCTGCTGGTTTTCCTGCGCCCGGTCATCGTGCGCGACGCCACCCGGGCGCGCGAGGTGACGGACGCCCTGCGCGCCAGCATGAGCCGCCTGGAAATCTTCGCCGGCGCCACCGGCGGCGCGCCGGTACCGACGCCTGCCGTGGTGCCGCCCCCAGTACAGACCATGCCCTTGCCGGCCACGCCGCCGTCCCACGAGCCGGCGGCGCCCACGGGGCGATGATGGCCGGGGGCGTGCCCAGGGGAGTGGGCTCCAGCAGGGACGGCTATGCCCTGCTGCTGGTCCTGTTCCTGCTGGCCATGGCCACGGCGGTGGGCTTGGTCGTCATGGGCAATGGCCTGTCGGCGCGCAAGCTGGCGCGCGTCGCCTCCATCGCGGCGGGGCAGGACCAGCGGGCGGCGGCGGCCGCCTGGGTGGCGCTGGACGCCCTGCTGGCGCAAGGGGACGCCGACATCCCGCCGCCTCGGCGGCTGGTGCTGGACGGCCAGGCACTGACCGTCACCGTGGCGCCGGAAACCGGCCGCATCGACCTCAACGGCCTGTCGCGCCGGGCGTTGGTCCAGGCCATCCACACCCTGGGCTTTTCGGAGGGTCAGGCGCTGAAGGCGGCCGATGCCATCACCGCCTGGCGCGGCATGGATCCCCCGGGTGCCAACGGCCTGGACCTGACCATCGACCCCGTGCGCGCCCTCTGGTCGCTGGAGGATCTGGACGCCATTCCCGGCCTGGACCCAGATGTCGCCGCCTGCCTGCGCCGCTGGGGCACGGTTTATGCCCGGGGGCCCTTCGGCGGCTTGGCGCCGCTGGTGCGCCGCCCGGGCGCGAAGCCGGCGGCGGGGCCAGTGGGGGGTGAGGAACGGGGCGAGGGGCCGCTGGGTCTGGTCGCCGGCGGCATGGTGCGGGTGACGGTGGCGGAGGAGGGGCGGCCCCAGGTGCGGCGCAGCGTGCTGCTGTATCGCGGCGTGGGCCGGCAAGCGGCGGGGTCCGGCACGGAGGCCGAGTCCCCCTGGCTTACGCTGGAATGGCAGCGCCCCGTCCTGGCCGGCCGTGACGCTTGCGCCGTGACGGATCGTATGGGGACCGACCGGGGTGGGGTTCCCTGATGGGCGCGGCGGACGATAGCCTGTGGATGGCGCTCTCCCTTATGGCCGCCGCCCTGCTGGGTCTGGTGGCCGGCAGCTTCGCCATGGCGCTGGCCTGGCGCCTGCCACGCGATGAGCCTTGGGTGATGGGCCGGTCGCGCTGTCCTGCCTGCGGCACACCGCTGGCGCCCTCGGCCCTGGTGCCGGTCTTCTCCTGGCTGGCGCTGGGGGGGCGGGCACGCTGCTGCGGCTCCCCCATCCCGGCGGCCTATCCGGTGGGGGAGGCGCTGGCCGCGCTGGCCTTCATGGTGGCGGTGGCGCGCCTGGATTGGGGGCCGGAGACGGCGGCCCTGGGCCTGCTGGCCACCCTGCTGTTGGCCAGCGCCGTCATCGACCTGCGCCACCGCTGTCTGCCCAATGGCTTGACCCTGGCGGCGGCCCTGTTGGGCTTTGGGTGCAGCCTGACGGGTTGGACTGTGGCGCCGTTGCCGGGCTTGGCGGCAGCCGTCCTCGTCGCCCTGCCATTGCTGGCGGTGCGCTGGGCCCTGAGCCGGCGCTTGCGGCGGGTGGCGCTGGGCCTGGGGGATGTGAAGCTGCTCACCGCCGCCGCCTGGTGGGTCGGCCCGGCCGGCATGCCCTGGCTCGTGCTTCTTTCCGCCGTCCTGGGCCTGGCGTTCTATCCGGTGTGGTGGCTGGCGCGGCGCTACCGGGGGGAAGAGGCGGCGGAAATGCCCTTCGGCCCGGCCATCGCGCTGGCCTTTTACGCGCTGGCCTGCTTCAGTCTCTGATCGTCATTTGTCGCCGGTGTAGGCGGCGCGGCATTCGCCCAGGTTGGCGCAGTTCACGGACTGGGCGCCCGCCACAGTGCCGGTGTTCGCGGTGTTGTTGCGGGTCAGGCGGTCCCCCCGGCTGACCGGCGGCGGCTCAGGGGCATAGATGCCTTTCAGCCGGCCGTATTCCTCATCATGGAAGGCCTTCACCTCTTCCGGCGAGGGCAGGAAGCTGGGGGTGACGATGATATCCTCGCCCATGGTCGCGTCTTGGCCTGGGTTCGTCGCCGGCCCGGCGGCCACCGGGGCGCCACTCTGTGCCCAGGCCGCGCCTGGCGACAGGGCGGCCGCCAGGATCAGCGCGAGCCGGCCCGCGCTTTTGATGGATCGCAATGTCATGATTCGCCCCCCCCCGTGGGTCAGCTTCGTATGTCAGCTTCGTATCAAGGCGTCGTCGTCACCGCCGCACTCCGCCACCGCCTTCTGCCAGAAATGCCAGGCGATATAGGGCGCCAGGGTCAGCAGCAGGTTGATGGCAATGTGGCGCAGGCAGTCGTTCAGGCCGGGCCAGGGCGTGGCCAACGCGAAGCGGATTTCCAGTTCCATGATGCCGTGCGGATCGGCGGGCCGGATGAAGTCCAGGGTGCCGCTGCCGCCGATGATGCCCACGATCAGCACGGCGACGCTGGGCCACAGCGCCGCCATGCGCTGGCGGGTGGCCATCCAGGCGAAGACGGCCGCCAGGGCCAGGGGCAGGACCAGGCCGTGAACATAGGTGATGGTGGCGAAGGCGCTGTCGAACCAGTCGGGCAGCACGGGCCGGGCGTCCGGTGTGGGGCGATGCGTTTCCACGATGGCGGCGACGGCGGCGATGGCCAACCCGTATGTCATCGCCACGCCCAGCATCGACCCCAGCCCGTAGACCGCCCAGGGTGCCCGGGCGCCCCAGGACCGGAAATCGCCGCGCGCGACCATCGCACGGACAAGGTCGTCGGCCGTGCCCAGGCGGGCCAGGGCGCGGCTGTGCGCCTCAGCCGGGGCTAGACCGG
Source organism: Nitrospirillum bahiense (assembly GCF_007828025.1). Taxonomy (NCBI): domain Bacteria; kingdom Pseudomonadati; phylum Pseudomonadota; class Alphaproteobacteria; order Rhodospirillales; family Azospirillaceae; genus Nitrospirillum; species Nitrospirillum bahiense. The sequence goes on along the minus strand of NZ_VITO01000001.1, from coordinate 470,913 downwards.
CGGCCAGTTCCTCATCCGCCAGGTCGGCGGCATGGTCGCGCAGTTCCGCGACATAGCGGCGGGCGTGGCGGGGGGCGATGCCGGCGGTCAGCAGCCGGTGGCGCAGGGGGCCGAACATCTCAGGCATGTTGCACCCCGATCAAGATGGACTGGATGGCGTCGGTCAGGCGCGACCAGTTGCCGGCCAGGTCGTCCAGGCGCTGGGCCCCGGCGGCGGTCAGGGCGTAGTAGACGCGGCTGCGGCCGTTGACCGTCTTGCGGCTGGAGGACAGGGCGCCGTCGCGTTCCAGCGCATGCAGCACCGGATAGATCACCCCCTCGCCCAGGGCGATGGCGTCGCGGCTGCGCTCCCGGATGGCCTGGACCAATTCATAGCCGTACATCTCCTTCTCCCGCACCAGGCGCAGGACCAGCAACTCGGGCACGCCGCTCATGAAGTTGGAATTGTTCTCTGCCATGGGACGTCTCTTATCTCAGGTCTCGATCAGGTGGCCGTGCTCCGGGCCGCCGGGGCTTTGGGGGACGGCCTTGCGCCAGATGTGCCAGGCCAGATAGGGCACCAGGGTCAGCAGGAGGATCGCGGCGATATGCCTGAGTGCCATGTCCAGGTTCACGTAGGGACAGATGAATGACCAGCCGACCACCAGCTCGACGTAGCCATCCGCCACCTTGGGCAACTGCACCTCCGCCACACCGGCGCCGCCGACGATCCCGACGATCAGCAGCGCGACGCTGGGCCACAGGGCCGGCATGCGCTGGCGCGTGGCCATCCAGGCGAGGGCGCCGCCGGTCAGCAGCGGCAAGACCAGGTTGTGCAGATAGCCCAGGGTCATGGTCGCGGCACCAAACCAGGGGGGCAGTATGGGATGGGCGCCGGGGGCGGGGCGATGCGCCACCAGGATGCCGACGATGGCGCCCAAGGCCAGGCCGTAGGTGGCCAGGACGCCCAGCAGCGGGGCGATGCCGTAAACCGCCCACGGCGCGCGGGCGCCCCAGGATCGGAATTCACCGCTCTGAAGCAGCGCCTGGGCCAAGACCTCCTGCCCGCCCAGGCGTTTGAGCGCCAGGGCCTGCGCCTCCCGCAAGGGCAGGCCCGTGGCCATTTCCTCCGCCGTCAGGTCGGCCGCATGCTCCCGCAGCTCCATGACGTAGCGGCGCGCATGGCGAGGCGCGACACCGGCCGTCAGCAGGCGCTCACGCAGGGCGTGGAACAGGTCGGACATGGGCGTCTCCTGGGGTGAGGAGCGACGGCGCACCCAGGCGCCGGTCAATACCTTGCAACGCGAGGCATTATGCCTTGTGCTGCGAGGTATGGCAAGGGCCATCCGCCATGGCTGCCCCGCCATTGCATGTTACCGGTATCAGGCCTACATTCCGATCGCGACCGTCGATGCCGCACGCCCTCGAATGGCCCAGCTGCAAGGCATGTCCACCGGGGAAGTGTGGATTTATCGTACAAATTTGGCTAACAAGGGGCGGCGCCCCGGCAACAGGCCACCCGTCGGGGGGCCACCAGAGGGATAGGAACACCAGATGTCTTTGCACGGTAAGCTGCTGATCGGCAGTGCCCGCGTCGCCACCGACGCCACCTTCACCGCCATCGATCCCGCCACCAACGGGGCTCTGGACACCGCCTTCGCCCAGGGTGGCCCCGACCATGTGGCCCAGGCCTGCGCCCTGGCCTGGGAGGCCTTCGATACCTTCCGCGAGACCAGCCTGGAGCTGCGCGCCAGCCTGCTGGAAAAGATCGCCGACAACATCCTGGCCCTGGGCGACGCCCTGCTGGAACGTGTCGGCCAGGAAAGCGGCTTGCCGCGCGCCCGCCTGGAAGGCGAGCGGGGCCGTACCATGGGCCAGCTGCGCCTGTTCGCCAGTGTCGTGCGCCAGGGTGACTGGCTGGGCGTGCGCGTGGACCCGGCAATGCCGGAGCGCAAGCCGCTGCCCCGCGCCGACCTGCGCCTGCGCCACATCCCTGTGGGTCCGGTGGCCGTGTTCGGCGCCAGCAACTTCCCCCTGGCCTTCTCCGTCGCCGGTGGCGACACCGCCTCTGCGCTGGCCGCCGGCTGCCCGGTGGTGGTGAAGGGTCATCCCGCCCATCCCGGCGCCAGCGAGATGGTGGGTGAGGCCATCGCCGCCGCCGTCAAGGAACTGGGCCTGCCCGAAGGTGTGTTCAGCCTGCTGAGCGGCACCACGAATGAGCTGGGCGGCGCCCTGGTCGCCGACCCGCGCATCAAGGCCGTGGGCTTCACCGGCTCCCGCGCCGGCGGCCTGGCCCTGGTGCGCATCGCCCAGAGCCGCCCGGAGCCCATCCCCGTCTATGCGGAGATGAGCAGCATCAACCCCGTGCTGCTGATGCCCGCCGCCCTGAAGGCGCGCGCCGAGGCCCTGGGCCAGGCTTTCGTCGGTTCCCTGACCATGGGTGCCGGCCAGTTCTGCACCAACCCCGGCCTGATCATCGCCGTCGAGAGCCCGGACCTGGAGCGCTTCATCGCCGCCGCCACCGAGGCCGTGGCCAAGACCACGCCCCTGGTCATGCTGACCCCCGGTATCGCCAAGGCTTACAAGCAGGGCGTGAAGGCCCTGGCCGACAGCCCCAGCACCACCATCCTGGCCCAGGCGGCCGAGGGTGAGGGCAACACCTGCTCCGGCGTGCTGTTCAGCGTGACGGCGGCCGACTTCCTGGCCGACCCGGCCCTGGCGCACGAAGTCTTCGGCTCGTCCTCCGTCATCGTCCGCTGCCCGGACGTCGACGCGGTGAAGGCGGTGCTGGAAGGCCTGGAGGGCCAGCTGACCGCCACCCTGCACCTGGACGAGGCGGACTATGACGCCGCTGCCGCCCTGCTGCCCACGCTGGAACGCCGGGTGGGCCGCATCCTAGCCAACGCCTGGCCGACGGGTGTCGAGGTCTGTCATTCCATGGTGCATGGCGGCCCGTACCCGGCCACCTCTGACTCTCGCACCACCTCGGTGGGCACGCTGGCCATCGACCGCTTCCTGCGCCCGGTCTGCTACCAGGACCTGCCGGACGCGCTGCTGCCGGCGGCGGTGAAGCATGGCAATCCGCTGGGCCTGAACCGCCGCGTCGACGGCGTGGTGCAGCCCGGCAAGTAAGTCGTCGTGGGGGCGGGTCGGAAACGCGGCCCGCCCTTTTTTATAAAAATCAGGGGAGCTCAAGAGCGCATGTCACCGATCAAGATCGGCCTGGTGGGCGTGGGCAAGATCGCCCGCGACCAGCACCTGCCCGTCATCGCCGCCAATCCGGATTATGATCTGGTGGCGGTGGCCAGCCGCAACGCCACGCTGGACGGCGTGGACAGCTACGGCAGCCTGGACGCCCTGCTGGACGCCCGGCCGGAGATCGAGGCCGTCGCCCTCTGCACCCCACCACAGGGCCGCCATGCGCTGGCCCGGCACGCGCTGGAGCGCGGCCGCCACGTGCTGCTGGAAAAGCCGCCGGGGGCCACCCTGGCCGAGGTGCACGACCTGGTTGGCCTGGCCAAGGAAAAGGGTCTGGCCCTGCTGGCCACCTGGCACTCCCGTTACGCCCCGGCGGTGGAACCCGCCCGCGCCTGGCTGGCGGACCGCACGCTGAAATCGGTGTCGGTGTCGTGGAAGGAAGATGTGCGCCATTGGCATCCGGGCCAGGAATGGATTTGGCAGCCGGGTGGCCTGGGCGTGTTCGATCCCGGCATCAACGCCCTGTCCATCATCACCCACATCCTGCCGCGCGCCCTGGTGCTGAAGGCCGCCACGCTGGAATTCCCGGCCAACCGCCAGGCCCCCATCGCTGCCCAGTTGGACTTCCAGGACCTGTCCGGCGTGCCGGTGCGGGCAGAGTTCGACTGGCGCCAGACCGGCCCGCAGAGCTGGGACATCGTGGTGGAGACCACGGATGGTACCCTGGCGCTGAACCGCGGCGGTGCTGCCATGAGCATCGACGGCGTCGCCCATCTGGAAGAACCGGAGGCGGAGTACGCCAACCTCTACGCCCTGTTCAGCCGCCTGGTGCGCGACCGCCAGGTGGATGTGGACCTGGCCCCGCTCAGCCATGTGGCCGATGCCTTCCTCTGCGGGCACAGGGTGCTGGTGGAAGAATTCCACGAGTAGGCCGGCCGCTGCGGTTCCAGGGTCCGAGAAAGCCGGCGGTGCCCCTGCCGGCTTTTTTCATAGTGCCCTGCGCCTGCCTGCGCCTGCGGACTTGCGAGCGCGCCTGAAGTTATTTCTAGCCCATAAAAAAGGCGGCGGCGCCACGTTAGCGCCGCCGCCTTCCTCCTACCCGCGCCTCAGTGATTGTCGCGCGGGATGCCGTTGGTTTGGGCCACGCGCTGGTACTTCACCGCCGGTTCCAGCACGGCGCCGTCGCCCAGCTGGCCGACCATGCCGCGCTGGATCTCCTGCCACGGCGTCTGGCTGGCCGGGTACTGGTAGCCGCCGGCGGCCTCCAGGGCCTGGCGGCGGGCCGCCAGTTCGGCGTCGCTGATCAGGATGTTGGCGGTGCCGGCCCTAAGGTCGATGCGCACCCGGTCGCCCGTCCGCAGCAGGGCGATGGTGCCGCCGGCCGCCGCTTCCGGCGAGGCGTTCAGGATGGAGGGGGAGCCGGAGGTGCCGGACTGCCGGCCGTCGCCGATGCAGGGCAGGGCGGTGATGCCCTGCTTGATCAGGTAGGCGGGCGGCCGCATGTTGACGACCTCGGCGGCACCCGGGTAACCCACCGGGCCGGCGCCGCGCATGAACAGCAGGGTATGGGCGTCGATGCCCAGGGCCGGGTCGTCGATGCGGTGGTGGTAATCCTCCGGCCCGTCGAACACGACGGCCCGGCCCTCGAAGGCGTCGGGGTCGTCGGGGTTGGACAGGTAGCGGTCGCGGAACTCATCCGAGATCACGCTGGTCTTCATGATGGCGTTGTCGAACAGGTTGCCGCGCAGCACCAGGAACCCGGCATCCTTCTTCAAGGGCTGGTCGAAGGGACGGATGACGTCGGGCAGCTTGATCTCGGCATCGCGGCAATTGTCGCCGATGGTCTTGCCGTTGGCGGTCAGGGCGCCTTCGTGGATCAGGCCCTGCTTCATCAGTTCCGCCACCACGGCCGGCACGCCACCGGCGTGGTGATAATCCTCACCCAGGTACTCGCCCGCCGGCTGCAGGTTCACCAGCAGCGGCACCTTGTGGCCATGGGTTTGCCAGTCCTGCAGTTCCAGCTCAACGCCGATGTGCCGGGCGATGGCCGCCAGGTGGATGGGGGCGTTGGTGGAGCCGCCGATGGCGGAGTTCACCACGATGGCGTTCAGGAAGGCCTCGCGCGTCATGATGTCCGACGGCTTCAGGTCCTCGTTCACCATTTCGACGATGCGCTTGCCCGTCTCATAGGCAATCTGCTGGCGCTCGCGGTAGGGGGCGGGGATGGCGGCGGAGCCCGGCAGCTGCATGCCAAGCACCTCGGCCAGGCTGTTCATGGTCGTGGCCGTGCCCATGGTGTTGCAATAGCCGGTCGAGGGGGCGGAACTGGCCACCAGCTCGATGAACTTGCGCTGGTCGATCTCACCCGCCGCCAGCATCTGGCGCGCCTTCCACACGATGGTGCCGGAACCGGTGCGCTCGCCATTGTGCCAGCCGTTCAGCATGGGGCCGACGGATAGGGCGATGGCGGGGATGTTGACCGTGGCGGCGGCCATCAGGCAGGCGGGCGTGGTCTTGTCACAGCCGATGGTCAGCACGACGCCGTCCAGGGGGTAGCCGTGCAGCAGCTCCACCAGGCCCAGATAGGCCAAGTTGCGGTCCAGGCCGGCCGTGGGGCGCTTGCCGGTTTCCTGGATGGGGTGGACGGGGAATTCGATGGCGATGCCGCCGGCCTGGCGGATGCCCTCGCGCAGGCGCTGGGCCAGCACCAGGTGGTGACGGTTGCAGGGGCTGAGGTCCGACCCCGTTTGGGCGATGCCGATGATGGGCATGCCCGACTGCAACTCATCCAGGGTCAGGCCGTAGTTCAGGTAGCGCTCCAGATACAGCGCCGTCATGTCCGGGTTGTCGGGGTTGTCGAACCAGGCGCGGGACCGCAGTTTGGGCTTGCCGTTGGAAGGGTCGGACGACGTCATTGCAGGGCTTTCTTCAGGAATGCGGTCAAGGCGTTGAATGGGAAGGCGGGACTTCAGGCGGCGTCGGGGTCGGGCAGTTCCAGCCGGCCGAACCCCGAATCGATGACGGCCAGCATGGCGTGCGCGGCGGCCGCGCTGTCGCCCGCCTCGATGGCGTCGGCGATGGCGGCGTGGCTGTCCACCACCTCCTGCTGCAGGACGGTTTCATCCACCGGGGACGAGAGTGAGAACGAGGCCAGCAGCGCCGCCTCGATCACCGCCGCCAGCGATCGCATCATGGGGTTGCCGGAGGCGGCGCTGACCGCGACGTGGAATGCCAGGTCCGCTTCGGCGAAGCTGCGGCGGTTGTGCCCCGGCTCCGCCATGCGGGCGACGGCGCGGCGCATGTCGGCCAGCTGTTCCGGTGTGCGGCGCTTGGCCGCCAGGGCGGCGGCCCGCGGCTCCACCGCGCTGCGCATCTCATAAAGGTGGCGGCGCATGGCGTCGTCCAGGCCTAAGCTCACGCGCCAGGACAAGAGGTCGGCATCGAAGAAGTTCCAATGCGTCGGGTCCTGCACCTTGGTGCCCACCCGTGTCTTGGAAACGACCAGCCCCTTGGCCGCCAGGGTTTTCATCACCTCCCGCAACACCGTGCGCGAGATCTGAAAGCGGACCAGCAGGTCCGGTTCCGGCGGCAGATTCACGCCCACGGGCAGGGCGCCGCTCAGGATCTCCATGCCCAGGGTGCGCACGATCTGCTCATGGTGCGACAGGGGACGTTCAGGCGATGACCAGGTCGAGAGGGTCATGGGCGGCTCAGCTGGCGGACGGCGCGGCGGCGCCGGAGGAGGGACGGGAGGCGGGGGCCGACGTGGCCTGATTGGGTGTGCTAGGCGCGGCGGGGCCCGCCCCCGACCGGCCATACCGGGCGGAGGCCACCAAAATCAAGCGTTGTACGGCGATGAACAGGAAGAGCAGGGCCCCGATGGCGATTTTGGTCCACCAGCTGGACAGCGTGCCGTCGAAGGTGATCCAGGTCAGGATCAGCCCCTGGATCAGCACGCCGATGAAAGAGCCGGCCACGCCGCCCACGCCGCCGGTCAGAAGCGTGCCGCCGATGACCACCGCCGCGATGGCGTCCAGCTCCACCCCCGTGCCCGTCAGGGCGTAGCCGGACCGGGTGTAGAGGGAGAACACGATGCCGGCCAGCGCCGCCATCAGGCTGCAGAAGGCATGCACCAGAATGGTGGTCCGGCCGGTGTTGATGCCCATCAACTGGGCGAAATGGCCGTTGCCGCCCAGGGCGAACACCCGGGCGCCAAAGCGCGTGCCGTGCAGCAGGATGCCCCCGGCCAGGAAGGTCAGCAGCATGATGCCGGCCACCAGGGTCAGCCGTCCGCCCCCGGGCAGGGCCAGGGCGGCGGCTGCCAGGGTGTCGTAGGCGGCGTTGTGGATGGGGATGGAATCGGTGCTGATCAGCAGGGCGCAACCACGCGCCAGGAACATGGCCGTCAGGGTGACGATGAAGGCTGGCGCCTTCAGGTAATGGATGGCGGCACCCACGCCGGCGCCGAACATGCCACCCAGCGCCAGCACCAGGGCGAAGGCCAGCGCCGGGGGCAGGCCGGTGCCCTCGATCAGGCGGGCCAGCGCCACCGTGGTCAGGCCCATGACCGCGCCCACCGACAGGTCGATGCCGCCGGCCACCACCACCACGGTCATGCCGACCGCCAGGATGCCCAGGAAGGCGTTGTCGGTTAGCAGGTTGCCCATGACGCGCAGGCCCAGCATGGCCGGATATTGCGCGGCGCAGATGGCATAGATCAGGACGAAGACCACCACCGTCGCCAGCAGCGGCAGGGTGCGGGTGTTCACGAAACGGCCCATCACGCCTGGGCCTCCTTATTCTTGAAGCGCCGCACCAGGGACTGGGCCAATGGCCGGAAGGCGGGCGATTGCTGGGTCAGCACGGCGGCGACCACCAGCGCCATCAGCACCAGGTTCAGCTCCGGCGGCAGGCCCGCCCGCAGGATGGCGGTACGCATGGCCTGCAAGACCAGGGCGCCCAGGACGGAGCGGCCGATGCTGAACCGCCCACCATACAGGCTGGTGCCACCGATGACGACGGCCAGGATGGCGTCCAGCTCCAGCCACAGGCCGGCGTTGTTGGCGTCCGCACCCTTGATGTCGGCCGTGGCGATCAGGCCGGCCAGCGCCGCCATCAGACCGGACCAGACATAGACGGCGCCCAGCACCAGGCTGGTATGGACGCCGGCCAGGCGGCTTGAGCGCGGGTTGGTGCCCACGGCCTCGACGAACAGCCCCAGCGCGGTCGCCCGCACCAGCAGCCCGGTCAGCCCGGCCGCCAGCAGCGCCAGCACCACGGGCAGGGGCAGAGCCGCCAGTGTAGCGCCGGCCACGGCGATCAGGTGCGGTTCGGTGAAGGTCAGGATGCGGCCCTCGGTGATCAGCTGGGCGATGCCGCGCCCGGCCACCATCAGGATCAGCGTGGCGACGATAGGCTGCAGGCGGAACACCGCGACCAGCAGCCCGTTCCACAGGCCGCAGACCAAGCCGGTGGCCAGCGCCGCCAGGATGGCCAGCGGCCAGGCCAGGCCGGCGTTCACGCCCGCCGCCGCGACGGCGCCGGATATCGCCATGATGACGCCCACCGACAGATCGATGCCGCGCGTGGCGATGACCGGGGCCATGCCCACGGCCAGCAGCATGACGGGCGCCCCCCGGTTCAGGATGTCGATCAGGCCGCCAAACAGCCGCCCGTCCTGCAGGCGCAGGTCCAGGAAGCCCGGTGCCACGAAGACATTGACCAGCAGCGCCAGCACCAGCAGCGCCAGCTGTGGCCGCGCGGCTTTCAGGCGGATCAGAATGAAGGCGCTCATGCCGCACCTTGGGTGTGATGGTCCGCCGCGATGGCGTTGACGATGGCGGCGGGGGTGATGGAGTCCCCCTCCAGCAGGCCGGCGGGGGCGCGATCGCGCATGACCAGCACCCGGTCGGAGTAGGCCGCCACCTCCTCGATCTCGGACGAGATGACGTACAGCGCCATGCCCCGGTCCCGCAGATCCTCCAGCAGGCGCACGATTTCGGCATGGGCGCCGACGTCGATGCCGCGCGTGGGCTCATCCAGGATCAGCAGGCGGGGCTCGGTGGCTAGCCAGCGGGCCAGCAAAGCCTTCTGCTGGTTGCCGCCCGACAGCAGCTGGATGGGCTTTTCCGCATCCGGCGTGCGGATGTCCAGCAGCTTGATGTAGCGGTCGGCCAACTCATGCTGTTGCGCCGTGGACAGCCGCCGCCACCAGCCGCGCTTGGCCTGCAGGGCCAGCACGATGTTTTCCCGGATGCTGAGGCCGGCGACGATGCCGTCCAGCTTGCGATCCTCCGGGCAAAAGCCGAAGCCCAGGCGGATGGCGTCACGCGGGCTGCGCAGGGTGACGGCCTTGCCATCGACCAGCAGCTGGCCCTGGTCGGCCGTCTCCACCCCGAACAGCAACAGGGCGGTTTCCGTGCGGCCGGAGCCCAGCAGCCCGGCGGCCCCCAGCACGGCGCCGGCGTGCAGCTCCGCGTCGAACGCCCCCACCAGGCGGCGCCGGCCCAGGCCTTCCGCCCGCACTAGCGGGGCGCCGGCGGGCGTGGCGGCGGCCGGCCGGCGGCTCAGGTGGCTTTCCGCCGTGGGCGTCTTGCCCAGCATCATGGCCACCAGGTCCAGGCGGGGGAGGTCGGCGGTCCGCCGCTCCCCCACCAAGCGCCCGTTGCGCAGCACGGTGATGCGGTCGGTCAGGGCGTAGACCTGGTCCAGGAAATGGGTGACGAAGACGATGGCCAGGCCCTGGTCGCGCAAGCTGCGCAGCAGGGTGAACAGGGTTTGCACCTCCGCCGTGTCCAGGCTGGCGGTGGGTTCGTCCAGGATCAGCACCTTGGCCGACAGGTCCACCGCGCGGGCGATGGCGATCAACTGCTGCACGGCGGTGGAAAAGTCGGACAGCGGCCGGCTTGCGTCGATGGTGAGGCCGAAGCGGCGCAGCAGGGCCGCACCCTCCCGGTTCATGCGCGACCGGTGCACCAGGCCCCAGCGTGTGGGCTCCCGCCCCAGATACAGGTTCTGCGCCACCGACAGGTTGGGCAGCAGCGTGATCTCCTGATAGACGGCGGCGATGCCGGCCTGGACGGCGCCGCCGGGGCCGTCCGGATCGATCTCCACCCCATCAACGGTGATGGTGCCGCCGTCACGTGGCTGGGCGCCCGTCAGCAGGTTGATCAGGGTGGACTTGCCGGCGCCGTTCTCCCCCAGCAGGGCGTGGATTTCACCCGCCCGCAGGGTCAGGTCCACGCCGTCCAGGGCGCGCACACCCGGGTACTGCCGGGTCAACCCCCGGGCCGCCAGCACCACCGGGGCTTCAGGGTTGGCCATCAGTACAGGTCCTTGCGCCGGGCGTATTCGGCGGCGGCGGTGTCGGGCTCATACAGCTTGGACGGCGTCTGCACCCACTTGGGCGGCGGGGCGTGGTCCTTGCGGTAAGCCAGCAGGATGTCATAGGCGCGCGGCGCCATGTCCGGGGCCAGTTCCACGGTGGCGTTGGCATCTCCATCGGCCATGGCCTTGAAGATGTCGGGCACGCCGTCGATGGATACGGTCAGGATGTCGGTGCCCGGCTTCAGGCCCGCTTCCTTGATGGCCTGGATGGCGCCGATCATCATGTCGTCGTTGTGGGAATAGACGGCGCAGATGCTGCCCGGCGCCTCGGCCTTCAGGAAGCCCTCCATGACCTCCTTGCCCTTGGCGCGGGTGAACTCGCCCGACTGGGTGCGCACCAGATGCAGGTTGGGGGCGGTGGCGATGGCCTCCTCGAAGCCCTTCTTGCGGTTGGCCACCAGGCTGGCGCCCACCGTGCCCTGGATTTCCACGATGCGGCAATCGCGGCCCTGCACCTTGCCCGCCAGCCAGCGGCCGGCCACACGCCCCTCCTCGATGGTGTCCGAGGTGACCGCCGTCAGGTAGAGGTCGACGTTGGGCGTGTCGATCTGCCGGTCCAGCAGGATGACGGGGATGTTGGCGGCCTTGGCCTCGCCCAGCACCTCATCCCAGCCGCTGGAAACCACGGGGGCCAGCAGGATGGCGTCCACGCCCTGCGCGATGAAGGACCGCACGGCCTTGATCTGGTTTTCCTGGCGCTGCTGCGCGTCGGAGAATTTCAGGGTGATGCCCCGCTGCTCCGCCCCCTGGCGGGCCAGCTTGGTCTCCGCGGCGCGCCAGCCGGACTCCGACCCGATCTGGGAAAAGCCTACCGTCAGGCCCTTCTTGTCGCCGCTGTCGCATCCGGCCGCCAGGCTGCCCAGCAGCACCGCCGTTCCGATACCCAGCATCCGACGCGCCAAACCCTGGCGAGAGATTTTCCGGCTTCCCAGCAGCGTTTTCATATCCATCCCTGTCTCATGTTCACCCCGTCGGGGCCGTCCGCCGACTATCCTTTCCAGGAGATGGCGGGCGTTTGTTATGGGTCATATGATATTATTTATGGAGGCTACTCAAGCCCCTTTGCGTCCCCGGACGTCGCCCCTCTTGTGACGAAGTCGCTTGCCCCCGAAAAGGGCTTGGACTAGACAGAAATAGTATTATTAAATGAGCACGTCCAGCCCTCTGGTGCCGTCATTCCGGCCGGGCGGACCACAGTCACGCAAAACAATCGTCAGGGAAACACCCATGGTCCTGCGTCTCCTCCAATATGTCGACGCCACGGGCGCCCGTGCCGTCGCCGCCCGCCACGATGATGGCCCGGCGCACACGGTGCTCGGTGTCGCCAGCGTCTATGAGCTGGCGCAGCGGGCCATCGCTGCGGGCACGGGTTTGGCGGCGGTGGTCGAGGCGGCGGGCGTGGGCGGTTCCGTGGACTTGGCCGCCTTGATGGCCGAGGGCCGCCTGTTGGCGCCGCTGGATCATCCCGATACCGCCCACCTGCTGGTCACCGGCACGGGCCTGACCCACCTTGGGTCGGCGGAGGGCCGGGACAAGATGCACAAGGACCTGGCCGATCCCGCCAAGCAGACCGATTCGATGCGCATGTTCCGCCTGGGGCTGGAGGGCGGCAAGCCGGCCGCCGGGCAGGTGGGGGCACAACCGGAATGGTTCTTCAAGGGGGACGGCAGCATCGTCACGGCGCCCGAGGCGCCGCTGGCCTCCCCCGCCTTCGCCCTGGACGGAGGGGAGGAGCCGGAGATCGTGGGCCTCTACGTCATCGGTCCCGACGGCACGCCCTTCCGCCTGGGCTACGCCTTGGGCAACGAGTTCTCCGACCATGTGACGGAGCGGCAGAACTATCTCTACCTGGCGCATTCCAAGCTGCGCCCCTGCTCCTTCGGGCCGGAACTGCTGGTGGGGCCGCTGCCGGCCGACATCCGGGGGACGACGCGTATCGTCCGCGATGGCCAGGTGGCGTGGGAGAAGCCCTTCCTGTCGGGTGAGGCCAACATGTGCCACAGCCTGGACAACCTGGAACACCATCACTTCAAGTACGCCGGCTTCCGCCGCCCCGGCGATGCCCACGCGCATTATTTCGGCACCGCCACCCTATCGTTCAGCGACGGCTTCACCACCCGGCCGGGCGACCGGTTCGAGGTGGAGGCCGCACCCTTCGGCCTGCCGCTGCGCAACCCGCTGACGGTGAAGGAAGCGGAAGCGGTGGCCGTGACGGCGCTGTAGCCCGCGACTGCGGGTGCCGGAGATTTCTGGGGAGCCGAAGGCGGACTGGAAATCGAGGACAAGCCAAGGCCACGGATGTGGCCGCCCGGCGCCTGGGGGGCATTTGAGCGGTCACGATCAAATGCCGCACGTATAAGCGCTACGCCCGCGCACCGGCGCCCATCCTAAGCCGGATGGGTGATTTTTACGGCGACACCTCTGCAACCGCCCTCCCCACTGGGGAGGGCGGCTTTTGGCGTTTGTCTGTCGCGGCGCGACTTAACTATTTGAAGTAGCGCAAAGTTTGGTCGCCGCTGATGCGTCGGCGACACACTTTCGAATAAATCATACGATATACGATATAAGATATTTGACAGGTCCGTGGCATTTGCGGGACGGTTGTTCAGCGCGCACTAACGGGGGTGCGCGGTCTGGGAGATAAGAATGCAAAAGATTCATGCGAAGTCCGCCCCCGGGTCGGTGCTCCGCTCGGGCCGCGCGTCGGTCCTGGCGGCGGGGGCCGCCATGGTGGCATTGATGGCGGGTGGCCAGGCGCTGGCCCAGTCCGTCGATGACCTGCAGGAAATCGTCATCACCGGTTCGCGCATCAAGCAGGCGAACCTGACGACGGCCAGCCCCCTGACCACGGTGGGGTCGCAGGACCTGCAGTATCAGGGCACGACCAATATGGTGGACGCCCTGAACCGTCTGCCGCAGGTGACGGCGGACGCCAATGACAATGTGTCCAACGGTGCCGACGGCACCTCGCGCGTCAACCTGCGCAACCTGGGTTCCAACCGTAACCTGGTGCTGATCGACGGCCAGCGCATGCTGCCGCCGGAAACCTCCGACATCAACTTCATCCCCACCGCGATGGTGGACCGGGTGGACGTGGTCTCGGGCGGCGCCTCGGCGGTCTACGGTTCCGATGCCGTGTCGGGCGTCGTGAACTTCATCCTGCGCAAGAATCTGGACGGCGTGCGCGCCGACGTGCAGTACAGCATCGCGCAGCACGACAACGGCAACACCGCCCTGCGGTCCCTCAGCCAGGCCAAGAACTTCACCACCGCCCCCGGCGAGGTGTGGGATGGCATTAAGAAGGACATAAGCGTCGCCGCCGGCACCAACTTCGACGGCAAGAAGGGCAACGTCACGCTGTTCGCCGGCTATCACTATTCAATGCCGGTCACCCAGGATAAGCGCGACTATTCCAATTGCGACCTGAACCTGAAGGACGCCAACACCTTCATCTGCGGCGGCTCCAGCAACAACGCCTATGGCCTGTTCTATCCGCTGAGCGGCCCCAACGCGAACACCACCCTGGTGAACGCCAAGGACGGCAGCAAGACCTGGGTGCCGTACAACAGCAGCTTCGCCTACAACTACACGCCCACCAACTACATCCAGCGCACCGACAAGCGCGAGACCGGCGGCTTGGCCGCCCACTATGAATTTGCCAAGGAAATCGAAGCCTACGGCAACTTCATGTACATGAACGACCACAGCTTCTCGCAGGCGGCGCCGTCCGCCCTGTTCCAGGGCACGACGTTCAACATCAACTGCAACAACCCGCTGATGTCGTCGGCCCAGGCGTCCACGCTGTGCGGTGCCGACGCCGGCACCAATACCGACGCGCAGACCTTCATCGGTTACCGCCTGACCGGCCCCGGCAGCCAGCCGCGCCGCGACGACCTGCGTCACATCGATTACCGCTTCACCGGCGGCTTCCGCGGCGAGGTGTGGGACGGCTGGAGCTACGACGCCAACTTCCTGTGGTCCAAGGCCATCCTGAACGAGACCTACATGAACAACGTCGACAACACCAAGGCGCAGCGCGCCCTGGAGGTTGTCAACGTGAACGGCGTGCCCACCTGCAAGTCGGTGATCGACGGCACCGATCCGACCTGCGTGCCCATCAACGTCTTCCAGTACAACGGCATCAGCCAGGCCGGTTACAACTACCTCTATTCCCCCAGCCACACCCACGGCGCCCAGACGGAAAAGGTGGGCAGCCTGTCCATCAACGGCGATCTGGAGCAGTACGGGATCAAGAGCCCGTGGGCCAAGAAGGGTGCGGCCATCGCCCTGGGCTATGAACACCGCGAGGAAACGCTGCTGTTCGAGGCGGATCAGGTGGCCCAGGCCAACGGCACCCTGCCGTCGCACGGCAGCCTGAGCGTGGACGAAGGCTACGGCGAACTGCAGTTCCCCATCATCCAGGACAAGCCCCTGGTCGAGGAACTGCTGTTCAACACCGGCTACCGCTACTCCAAGTACGACTACCTGGATGGCGGTGTCAGCACCTACAAGTTCGAGTTGCAGTACGCCCCGGTCAGCGATGTCCGCTTCCGCGGCAGCTACAACCGCGCCGTCCGCGCGGCCAGCATCTCCGAACTGTTCGCGCCGACCACGCTGGGCAACGTCGCGGCGGTGGATCCCTGCTCCGGTTCCAGCCCGACGGCCTCGGCGGCCCAGTGCGCCCTGACCGGCGTCACCTCGGCCCAGTACGGCCACATCGCCGACTGCCCCTCGGCCGTCTGCGTGACCCAGGGCGGCGGCAACAGCGCGCTGAAGCCGGAAACGGCGGACACCTTCACCGCCGGCGTGGTGCTGACCCCGACCTTCATTCCCAACTTCTCCGCCACGCTGGACTACTACAACATCAAGGTTGACGGCTACATCTCGGCGCTGGACGCCCAGACGGTCATCAACCAGTGCGTCCAGACCGCCAACCCGTACTTCTGCGGCCTGTTCCACCGCGCCAAGGGCTCGGGCGTGCTGTTCGGCACCGACGGCTACATCATCGCCGGCAACCAGAACACCGGTCACCTGCAGACCTCGGGCGTGGACATTGACGTGTCCTACAAGCTGGCCTTGGAAGACGTCGTCAACCGCAACTGGGGCGACCTGGACTTCAACCTGACGGGCAGCGTGTTGCTGACCCGTGAGACCCAGCCGCTGCCCAGCCTGGGCACCTATGACTGCACCGGCCTGTTCGGGCCGACCTGCGGCCAGCCCAACCCGCGGTGGCGCCACCAGTTGCGCACCACCTGGTCCAGCCCCTGGGTCCCGGCCACGGTGTCCCTGAACTGGCGCTTCATCGGCCCGACGTCGCTGTCCAGCAACACGGCCAACGACTTCCTGGCCTCCGACTTCGTCGGCATCAACGCCAAGCTGCCGTCGTACAGCTACTTCGACCTGGCGATGACCTACAAGATGACCGACTACCTGTCGCTGCGCGCGGGTGTGAACAACATCCTCGACCGCGACCCGCCGGCCATCGCCTCCAGCCTGCTCAGCAGCTTCGGCAACGGCAACACCTATCCGGGTGTCTACGACCCGCTGGGCCGCACCATCTTCGTCGGTGCGACGGTGGAGTTCTAAGGCCTGGTCCTGGAACGGAGATATCCCCGCCCGGGTGGTCCCGGGCGGGGTTTTTTGTTGGAAAGCGGGCCTTCCGCGCCACAAAATGTCGTTTGAAACGGCTAGGGCAGTTAAGGTGTTGACGCCCGCGCTGATCGGTGTCCAAACAGCTTTCAGCCGACAGGCGCCGCCCCAGGGCAAGGGGGCGGTGCCCCTCAGGGGAAAAGGTCGGCGGCGGGGGCTAAAACACGTTCTAGATGGGGACTGCTTTATGACGTTCTGGACGCGCCGTAAGGCGTTGGACGCTTTGGCGCACGTGGACCAAAGCCGGCAGTTGCGCAAGACCTTGAGCTGGCCGCACCTGGTGGCCCTGGGCATCGGCGGCATCATCGGCACGGGCATCTATACCCTGACCGGCATCGGTGCCGAGCGCGCCGGCCCCGCCGTCATCCTGGCCTTCGCCGCCTGCGGCATCCTCTGCGCCTTCGCGGCCCTGACCTACGCCGAAATGGCCACCATGATGCCGGCCGCCGGCAGCGCCTACACCTACACCTACTCGGTACTGGGCGAGGGGCTGGCCTGGATCATCGGCTGGTCCCTGGTGCTGGAGTATGCCGTCACCTGCAGCGCCGTGGCGGTGGGCTGGTCGGGCTATATGGTCGGTCTGCTGGAAAGCATGGGCATCCATCTGCCCAAGGACCTCATCGCGGGACCCTATGCCGGCGGCATCGTCAACCTGCCGGCCATCGTCATCACCGCGCTGGTCACGGCCCTGCTGGCCAAGGGCGCCAAGGAAAGCGCCACGGTCAACATCGCCCTGGTCGCCATCAAGATCATCGCCCTGGCGGTGTTCGTCGGCCTGACGGTGTTCAGCCTGGTGCCGGAAAACTTCACCCCGTTCATGCCCTATGGCTTCGTCTCCCACATGGACGACGCGGGCCATGTGCGCGGCGTGATGGCGGCGGCGGCCATCGTCTTCTTCGCCTTCTTTGGCTTTGACGCCGTGTCGACCTCGGCGGAAGAGGTGAAGAACCCCGGCCGCGACCTGACCATCGGCATCCTGGGCTCCATGGTCATCTCCACCATCATCTATATGATCGTGGCCGCCTGCGCCGTGGGTGCCTGGCCCTTCGCCGAGTTCGCCGCCAGTGGCGAGCCGCTGGCCTTCATCCTGCGCAGCCTGAATCATCCCGGCGCCGCCTGGGCCATCGGGGCCGCCGCCATCGTGGCCCTGCCCAGCGTCATCCTGGTGATGATGTTCGGCCAGACCCGCGTGTTCTTCGTCATGTCGCGCGACGGCCTGCTGCCCCGTGGCCTCAGCGATCTGGGGCCCGACCGCCGCTCGCCGGTGAAGGTGACCCTGCTGGTCGGTCTGTTCGTGGCCCTGTTCGGCGGCTTCCTGCCGCTGGCCACCATCGCGGAGCTATCCAACGCCGGCACGCTGGCGGCCTTCATCTCCGTCTCGGTCTGCGTCATGGTCCTGCGCGTGACCAAGCCGGACATGCCGCGCCTGTTCCGCTGCCCCGCCGTCTGGGTGGTGGCTCCGCTGGCGGTCATCGGCTGCCTCTACTTCCTGTACTCCCTGCCCGGCACCACGCTGCGCAACTTCGCCATCTGGCACGTGATCGGCCTGGTGATCTACCTGGGCTACAGCCGCCGGGCCAGCCTGCTGAACAAGACTGTGTAAAGGCGACCACGCTTGAAATGAAAGGCCGCCTGCCCGGATGGGTCGGCGGCCTTTTTCTTTGTTTTCCTCAAGCGGCGGCGGGCATCCGCCCGCCACGCTCCCCGGAAAATCCCGGCGGCCGCAGTCGCGGCCTACTTCCGCCGCGCTTCACCCCAGGCCTTGGCCTGTTTGATGTAGTCCGCCATGGCGGCGCGTTCCTTCGTGAAGGTGTCGTCGACCACGGTGATGGTGGGGATGGCGCGCTGGTGCGGCGGGATCTCGGGCTTGTAGGTGCCGAAGCCCGCCTCGTGCACGCCGGTGCTGCCCCGGCCGGGGGCCGGGCGGCTGAGATGCTGATAGCTGCGCACGTGACCGTCGTAGGCGGCCGGGGCCAGGGCGTAGCGCGTCACATGGCTCATGGGGATGAAGGCCATCTGCGCGTCGTACAGCATCTCCCCCACCGGCGGGATGCTGGGGTGGCGCTGGGCCAGATCCTGCACCAGCCGGCGCGTGCCCTCATGCATGTCGGCCTTGGTGTTGTTGATGGCCGCGCCGGCGATGTCCAGGAAATAGCCGTCCACGCCGAACTGCCTGATGGTGGCGGAGATGCGCTCCCCCAACCAGCGGCGCCAGGAGTCCACGCCCAGGTTCATGAAGGGCATCCAGCCCTCGCCGGACCGGTCGTTGTCCCAGTCCACCCAGTTCAGGTCGAAGGAATCGCCGTCCACGCGCTCCGTCGTGGCGTCGGCGAACAGCTTGAACTCCTCCCACACCTTGTTGGCGCTGTTGGTGCCGAACATGGGAACGATGCGGAAGCCCAGCTTCTGCGCCTGGGTGACCAGGCGCTTGAAGCCCTCCGCCCCGCCCATGCGCGGGTCGGGCTGGTACAGGGGGTAATTCCAGTAATAGCGGCCGTCCCAGGCCGGCAGGAACACCATGACGCGCTTCGGGTCGATTTGCGTGGCGGCCCAGCGCAGGATCTCCAGGATGCGGGCATAGTCGTTGAAGATGTAGCCGGTCCAGTGCGCGCCGTGGATGCTCAGCACCAGGTCGACCTCCCGCATCCACGCCGGCATGTCCGGCCGGGTGGCCAGCGGCGGGATGCCGTAGGTCTTTTCCACATGGGCGAAGTGGGGGGCGACGGCGGCCGCGTAATCCGCCGCAGGGCCCACCCGCCACGGCGGGGTCGCCAGGCTGGTGGCCTTGGCCCAACCCTCGCCCTCATGGATCAGCTCGACGCGATAGCCGTCCGGCCCCGGCTGGAAGAAGAAGCGGCAGGTGCGCACCGCCGTCTGCCGCGCCGACAGGGCGAAGTGACGGCCATCGGCGGCCTTCAGCACAGCCAGGGGCGTCGCCACCCCATGGAAGAAGTTGGGATATTCGAAGACCTTCTCATCATCCTTCAAATCGGTGAAATCCTGGCCGGAGACGGAGATTTCACCGCGCGGCAGGCCGCGCACCACGGTGGTGATGGACTTCACGGGGTGCGGCGCCTCGGCCTTGGCCGTCCATTGCACCGTGCCGTCCGCCTCCACCGTGAATTCGGCCACCAGCGTGCCCGGCGCCTTCTCCTGCCCGCCGGCCCACAGCAGGCCGTCGCAGGTCAGGATGGTGCGGTTACCGTCGCGCACCATGCGCGTCACCGTGGGGTCGATGGCGTAGGCGTTCTCATACGTCTGCACCCGGAAGCCCATCAGCAAAGGGCCCACCTGCACCGACGCCTCGGGGAAATCGAAGCTGAACTGCAGCACCGCCTCGCCCTTGGCCGGGGTATAGACGCCGCTGCGCGAGGTCAGCAACTGCAAGTCCGGGCTGGGCGCGCCGGACGCCGCTGCCGCCGGGGCGGTGGCGGCCAGCGCCGCGGCGGTGCCGGCGCCGCTGGCCAGGAAGGCGCGGCGGGTCACTGGATGGGGCACGGGTGACGTCTCCTGTTCCTGCTTGTTCTTTTCCGGCGGTGGCCGGCCCGCGAATGGTTTACAACCTCGCTGCCGCCGGATAGTACTATTATACGACTTAAAAATACCACAGGGAGTGCCTCCAGGAATGATCCGTGCTCTTCGCCCCGCCGGGCGCCTCGCCGCCGCCGTCCTGTTGGCGGGCACCGCCCTGGGCGGTATGACGGCCTTCGCCGCCGCCCCCTCGGCCACGGTGACCGTTCAGGCCGACCATCCCGGCCCGGTCATCGCCAAGGAGATCTATGGCCAGTTCGCGGAGCATCTGGGCACGCAGATCTACGGCGGCATCTGGGTGGGACCCGACAGCCCCATCCCCAACATCCACGGTTACCGCAAGGACGTGGTGGAGGCGCTGAAGGCCCTGCATGTGCCGGTGGTGCGCTGGCCCGGCGGCTGCTTCGCCGATGAATACCATTGGCGCGATGGCATCGGCCCCAAGGAGCGCCGCCCCGTCATCGTGAACACCAACTGGGGCGGGGTGGAGGAGAACAACGCCTTCGGTACCCATGAGTTCATGGACTTCTCGGAACTGATCGGCGCCGGAACCTACGTCAACGGCAACCTGGGCAGCGGCAGCGTGCGCGAGATGGCCGACTGGGTCGCCTACATGACGGCGGACAACCACGGCAGCCTGGTGCAGGAGCGGCGGGCCAACGGCCGGGACAAGCCCTGGACGCTGAACTGGTTCGCCGTGGGCAACGAGGTCTGGGGTTGCGGCGGCAACATGACGGCGGATTACTATGCCGACCTGCTGCGCCAGACCCGCACCTTCCTGAAGCCGGGCGCCGGCCAGCCGACGAAGTTCATCGCCGTGGGTCCCAGCGATGACGACACCGCCTGGACCGAGACCATCATGGCGCGGGCGGCCAAGGAAATCGACGCGCTGTCCATGCACTATTACGACGTGGCCTCACTGAACAGCGTGCCCAAGGGCACCTGGAAGGTGAAGGGCTCCGCCACCGACTTCAATGAGACCGAATGGTTCGCCAGCATCTTCGGCGCCTACCAGATCGGCACCTACATCAGCCACCACAGCGCCATCATGGACAAGTACGACCCGGAGAAGCGGGTCGCCCTGGTGGTGGATGAATGGGGCACCTGGCACGACCCGACGCCGGGCAGCAACCCCGGCTTCCTGCAGCAGCAGAACACCGTGCGCGACGCGGTGGTGGCGGCGATCAGCCTGAACATCTTCCATGCCCATGCCGGCCGCGTGCGCATGGCCAACATCGCCCAGATGGTGAACGTGCTGCAGGCCATGATCCTGACGGACGGGCCGCGCATGGTGCTGACACCCACCTACCATGTCTTCGACATGTACAAGGGCTTCCAGGGCGCCACCAGCCTGCCCGTGGCGGTGACGGGGCCGGATTACAGCCAGGGCGGCCGCACCGTCCCCGCCGTCAGCGCCTCGGCCGGCCGTGGCACGGACGGCATCACCCGCCTGGCCCTGACCAACGTCGACCCCAACAAGGCGGCCCCCGTGCAGGTGCGCCTGGCCGGGCTGAAGGCGGGCAAGGTGACGGGCCGCATCCTGACGGGCCCGGCCATGAACAGCGACAACACCTTCGACCATCCGCAAACGGTGGTGCCGGCGGACTTCGGTGACGCCAAGCTGTCGGGCGACACCGTCAGTGTGACCCTGCCGGCCAAGTCTGTGGTCGTTTTGGAACTGAAATGACCAAGTGTGTCCTTGGCGTCCTGGCCGGTGTTCTTCTCACCGGCCAGGCGTGGGGCGCTGATCTGACGGGCGACTGGGTCTTCCAGGCCGCCCCGTCCTTCCCCCGTTTCACCAGGATGGCCATCCGTCAGGACGCGGGTGGTCTGCACGGCACCATCACGTCCGAGTGGTATGGCGACCTGCCCATGCTGGACCTGAAGGCGACGGGGGAGGGCCCGGCAGGGGAAAGGTTGGTCTTTCATATCGACAACGGCAATCCCAAGCTGAAGCCCCTGGACCTGACCCTGGCGCCGGATGGGGCGGGCATACGGCTGACCGGCCAGGTCTGGTACGAGAAGCAGGGCGCCACCGCCCATCGCGCCACGGCGGCGGAGATGGCGGCCCTGGACTTTCCCACGTATCCGCTGCCCGCCCCCGCCCATGTGCCTGCCAACGGCCAGGCCCGCACCCCGCCCATGGGGTGGAGCAGCTGGAACAAGTTCGCCGAGGCCATCGACGACAAGACGGTGCGGGAGATCGCCGACGCCCTGGTGCGCAGCGGCCTGCGCGACGCCGGCTATGTCTATGTCAACATCGATGACGGCTGGCAGGGGGAACGGGGGCCCGACGGCGTGCTGCATCCCAACGCCAAGTTCCCGGACATGAAGGCCCTGGCCGACTATGTCCACGCGCGGGGGCTGAAGCTGGGCATCTACAGCTCCCCCGGGCCTAAGAGCTGCGCCGGCTATGCCGGCAGCTACGGCCATGTGGAGCAGGACGCCCGCACCTGGGCGGAATGGGGCATCGACTACCTGAAGTACGACCTGTGCTCGGGCGAGGGCTTCTACCACACCGCCGATACGGTCCAGGCGGTGTATCAGCAGATGGGGGCGGCGCTGAACGCGACCGGCCGCCCCATCGTCTACAGCCTGTGCGAATACGGCCGCTTCGACGTGGGCGCCTGGGGCCGCGATGTGGGCGGCAACTTGTGGCGCACCACCGGGGATATCGAGGACAGCTACGCTAGCATGGCGGCCATCGGCTTCGACAAGAACGGCGTGCCCCGTCACACTGGCCCCGGCGGCTGGAACGACCCGGACATGCTGGAGGTCGGCAACGGCGGCATGACGACCGAGGAGTATCGCACCCACATCAGCCTGTGGGCCATGATGGCGGCCCCCTTGCTGATGGGCAATGACGCCCGGTCCATGACCCAGGAAACGCTGGCCCTGCTGGGCAATGCCGAGGTCATCGCTATCGACCAGGATCCGCTGGGCCGCCAGGGCCTCCCTTGGCGCAAGCAGAACGGGACGGAAATCTGGACCCGGCCCCTGGCCGACGGCTCGGTCGCCGTGGGCCTGTTCAACCGCACGGACAAGCCGGTGGCCATGATCGCCGATTGGCCCGCCCTAGGCCTGGGGGATCATCCCAGCGTGCGCGACCTGTGGGCCCACCGCAGCGTTGTATCGGGTGCGGTCCATACCGTGCCGGCGCACGGCGTGGTGCTGCTGCGCGCCACCCGGTAGGTGTTAGCGCTAACAGCGCCAGCGGACTTTCATTCGGAAAATGCTATGATGGGGCCACGGCAGTTCGCCGCGACCCTCTCCCGACTGAATCCGCCGCATGAGCATCATCGTTCGCAGCCTGCCCGATCAGGCCTATGAAATCGTGCGGGACCATATCCTGCTGGGCACCATGGCGCCGGGCACGGCGGTGCAGCAGGCGGCGGTCGCCAACCAGCTGGGCATCAGCAAGATCCCCCTGCGCGAGGCCTTGGGCCGGCTGGAGCAAGACGGCCTGGTCACCTCCTTCCCCAACCGGGGCTATGTGGTGAACACCCTGACGGCGGAAGAGGCGACGGAGGTGTTCGCCCTGCGCCTGAAGCTGGAACCCGGGGCGACGGCGGATGGCGCCCGGCGCGCCACCCCGGCCGACCGGGAGCACGCCCGGGCCGAGCTGCTGGCGCTGGAGCGGGAGCAGGGGACCGCCGGCACCGGCCACGTCACCCACAACCGCGCCTTCCACATGGCGCTGATCCGCCCGGCGGGCGGCATCACCAGCCAGCTGATGGAACGCCTGCACATCCTGTCGGAACGCTATGTCCGGGTGCACCTGGAACCCCAGGGCCGTGATGACCGCGCGCGGGACGAGCACCGCGCCCTGTTCGATGCATGGATGGCAGGCGACGCCCCGGTGGTGGAGACACTGACCGCCCGGCACATCCAGGGCACGCTGGACGATCTTCAGCGCGAACTGGCGGGCTGACCGACGACGCGGCGGGTGTGACCCCGCCGCGCTTGACGCCTCACGCCGCCACGGCCGTCGCCTTCGGTGCCGCCTTCACCCAGGCGGGTTGTTCCCGCATGTGATCCAGATAGCGGTTGATGTTGGGGAAGGGCGCCCAGTCAAAGGGCGTCACGCCGCGATAGCCCTCCAGGCAGACCAGGCCGTAATCGGCCAGGGTGACGCCGTCGCCGACCAGATAGGTCCGGCCGGCCAGGTGGCGTTCCAGCACGGGGGCGAAGCGCGCCAGATCCTTCTGGAAAAAGGCCATGACCTCGGCCGCCGGCTCGCCCAGGCCGTTGCGCGGCTTGATGATGCTTTCGAAGATCAGGGTGCCCCAGGCCTTGTTGAAATGCGCCTGCTCCCAGAACTGCCAGCGGGTGATGTCGGCGCGCACGGCGGGATCGTCCGGAAACAGGGATGAGCCGCCGGCCTTGGCCACCAGGTACTGGTTGATGGCGCAGCTCTCCCACAGCGTCAGGCCGCCGTCCACCAGTACCGGCACCATGCCGTTCGGGTTGAGGGCCAGGAAGGCGGGCTGCCGCGTTTCCTGCTTCATGAAGTCCAGGGTGTGGACATCGACCGCCAGGCCCAGATGGTGGACGACGGCCATGACCTTGCGGACGCTGGGGGAGCCGGGAAGGGTGTAGAGTTCCATGTTGCGTATGCTCCTTGGGTTTGGGGAACACCGCTAAGACGCCGGCGGCGCCGCAAAAGATTCGGACTCGTGCCCGCAAATATTTTTCGCGCCCCCTGTAACCTTCCGCCGACCTGGATCGTCCTTGGGGGATGCACCCCAGCGGAAGGCGTCTTTCCCATGCTTCAGATCCATCCCCGGCCCCAGACGGATTTCGACCGCCTGGTGCGCGACCTGCGCCCCCGGCTCTACACCTTTTGCGCCCGCATGGTGGGCTCGGTGGTGGAGGGGGAGGACGTTGTGCAGGACACGCTGCTGAAGGCGCTGCAGGCCTGGCCGGGGATCGAGCGGCTGGACAGCCCTGAGGCCTGGATGTTCCGCATCGCCCGCAACGCCGCCCTGGACGCGCTGAAGCGCGGCGGCCGGACGGAGCCGCTGGAGGATCATGAGCATCTCGCGGTGGAGACGACGGACGCGCTCAGCCAGCGCGAACTGACGGAATTTGGCTTGCGCCCCTTCATGAAGCTGTCGGCCGCCCAGCGCGCCTGCCTCATCCTCCTGGACGTGCTGGGCTACACCCTGGCGGAGATCGCGGCCATGCTGGACATGAGCGTGCCGGCGGTGAAGGCCGCTCTGCACCGGGGCCGGACCAAGCTGCGCGCCCTGGCCGCCACGCTGGAGGAGCCGGCGCCCCTGGTGCTGTCGGCGGAGGAGCGGGCGCATCTGGCCCGCTATGTCGCCCTGTTCAACGCCCGCGATTTCGACGCCGTGCGCGCCCTGCTGGCCGACGACGTGCGCCTGGACCTGATGGGCGAATTCACCCGCCACGGCCGCGCGGGCGTGGAACCGTACTTTGGCAACTACAGCCGCCTGCTGGGCTGGCACCTGGTGCCGGGCACCATCGACGGCCAGCCCGGCCTGCTGTCCTACCGCGACGGTGCCATCGCCAACTTCATCTTCATCAGCTGGCGGGACGGGCGCATCACCCGCATCCGGGATTTCTTCCACTGCCCGGTGGCGCGCGGCATGGCGGACGCCCGTCCCCTGGAGGTGGCTTCACTCCCGGAGGGTGGGGCCATCCAGATCTGACTCCCGGCTGAGGTGCCCCGTCAGGCTTTCGGGCGCGATGGGGACGGAGGTGTGCTCCTGCGCGATGAGCCACGCCGTCTTTCCCTGGGGCCCCTCGCGCTTCACCAACTGCCAGCTCAAGCGGTTCTGCATGGACCGCAGCTTGGCCCCCTCCGGCGTCAGGGCGGTATAGGTCAGGAAGGCGCTGAGGCCCGCGGCCTCACCGCCGCCCACCACCCGCACCGCCTCTGCCGTGACCTGCACGCGCTCGTCATTGAGCCCGCCCAGCCAGGCCTCCACCGACTGCCGCCAGGCCGCCCGGTCAGGATAGGACCAGGTGTCCCAGGTGTCGAACACCACTACATCCTCAGCATAAAGAGCCAGCAGCGCCGCCGCGTCCCGGTTCCACACCGCCTGGCGGTAGGCCTCCAGAACCGCTTTCACCTCTTCTTCCATATCGCTTCTCCTGTGGGCTTTGAGCCTGGAAGACGAACGACGAGGGGAGAAAGATACAGGGGCGATTGGGTTTTTTTTGAGGATCAGCCAGCGATGGCCTGGCGCCCCGCCCAAATCTCCGCCGCCACCCGGTCGGCCTCGGCCGGCTCATCCGCCAACCCTAGGGCCAGCACCCCCAGGGCGATGGTGGCGATGACCGTCGCCGTTTCCGCGTCCCGCCCCGGTTCGCCGCGCCACACGGGCAGCAGGCCCGGCACCTCCGCCTTGCCGGCGGTCAGCGCGGGGAGGGGGAGTTCTCGGCGCTCGGTGCCGACTTGCAGATAGGCGGTGGTGGGCTTGGCGGGATTGCGTTCCACCTCGCCGCCGCCGCCCTTGACCACCACCAGCCGGGGGCGGTTCAGGCGCTGGGCGACGCCTAAGTGCAGGTCGATGTAGGGCGGGTGGAAGACGCCGTCGACGGCGGCACGGGTGTCGAACGGGTCCAGCAGGCGGCAGACGGTGTTGATGGGGCTGCGCAGGCCCAGCAGGTGGCGCAGGTTCAGCAGATGGTCCAGCGTTGAACTGAGCACCGACAGGGGCAGGTAGGCGAAGCCGGTTTCGGCCACCAGGGCCTTGGCATCCTCGCGGCTGGTGGCCGGGCGCAGGCCCAGCTCCCCCAGGGCGTCGGGTACGTCGCGGCCCTGGGTGAAGGCGTTGGACCCGTGCATGATGACGCGGTGCCCGGCCTGGGCCAGCGCCAGGGCGGACAGCAGGAACCAGGGCTCATCGCGGGTGCGGCCGGCGCCGTAGGATGGCCAGTCCAGGTCGGCGGCGCCGGTGCAGGTGCCGTCGCTGATGCCAGCGGCGTCGCGTGCGGCCTCCACCAAGCCCGCCACCTCATCCCGGTCCTCCCCGCGATAGCGCAGCAGCATGAGGAAGGCGCCCACCTGGTGGGGATCGGCCTCCCCCTTCAGCACCATGCCCAGGGCCGTGCGCGCCTCTTCCCGTGTCAGGGAGCGCGAGCGGCCGGGGCCGCGCCCCAGGGTGCGGACATATTGGGCGAAGACATGTTCATCGGTCATGGGGCGGGCAGGCTCTGGCAGGATCAGGCGGCGCGGGACCGTACCTCGGTCATTGCGGACTCTACCGCGTCTTGCCGCCGCAATGCCACCACCCGTCCCACCAGCACGAGGGTCGGGCCGCTCACCGCGGCGGCAGTCACCAAAGCGGCGATGTCGGCCACCGTGCCGGGCAGGCGGCGCTCGGTTGCCAGGGTCGCGTTCTCGATGGCGATGGCTGGGGTGCTGGGGTCCAGGCCGGCGGCCAGCAGGCGCTGGGTGACCTGGCCCAGCGTGCGGCTGCCCATATAGATGGCGATGGTGCCGTCGCAGGCGGCCAGGGCGTTCCAGTCGTGGGTGGGCAACACCTCGTCTGCTCCATGACCGGTGATCAGGTGGAGGCTGCGGCTGTAGCCGCGCTGGGTCAGCGGCATGGCCATGGATGCCGCCGCGGCGCAGGCCACGGTGATGCCGGGTACCACCTCCGCCACCACGCCGGCGGCGGCCAGGGCCTCCAGCTCCTCGCCTGCGCGGCCGAAGACCATGGGGTCGCCGCCCTTCAGGCGCACGACATGGGCGCCCGCCTGGGCATGGGCGACGATCAGGCGGTTGATGGCGGCTTGGCTCAGGGTATGCCGGCCGCAGCGCTTGCCCACGTCGATGCGCGGGGCATGGGCGGGGGCCAGGTCCAGGATGCGCGGGTCGACCAGCTTGTCGTACAGCAGCACGTCGGCGCTCTCGATACGGCGCAGGGCCTTCACCGTCAGCAGCTCGGGATCGCCGGGGCCGGCGCCTACCAGACTGGCGCGGCCGGTGACGTTAGGCTGAGGCATGGACATCGCGCAGGATCTCCTTCAGTTCGGAAATACAGGACCCACAATTGGTGCCCGCTTTCAGGCAGGCGCCGATCTCCTCCGCCGAGGTCAGGCGGTGGGCGACGATGGCCTCCCGGATGGTGACCAGGCCGACGGAGAAGCAGGCGCAGACGGTGCGGCCGGCTGACTTCACGCCCGTGGCCCCCACGCCGCCTAGGGCGCGGCCGGACAGCAGGCTGGGCCGCGCCGCGTCTGTCACCTTGTCGCCCAGCAGGGCCGCCAGCACGTCGCGGGGCGGCAGTTGGGCGCCATCACCGGCGGCCAGGAACAGGCAGGCCTCCAGCCGGCCATCCACCAGGATGGCGACGCGCAGCAGGCCGCGCCCGGCGTCGGTCAGTTGCAGCCATTCGGCGCCCGCCGGCGGGTGCAGCAGGCCTTCGACGAAGCGGGTCAGGGCCGCCCCCGCTGGCAGGGGGTCCGACCCCACGAGCTCAAAGGCGTGGCCGGTGCTGAGCGGCACGCGTGACCAATAGGCCACACCCTGGGGGCGCACGGCGGCGCGGTGCAGCAGCAGGCCGCGCCAGGCAACGGGCACCGCCTCCGCCCGCACCGGCGTCAGCTTCAGTTCCGGCTGGCCGGAAACAGGGTCCAGCGCCGCGTTGACCAGGCGGCCGGCGGGCCCGGCGGAGCAGAACTCATCCGTCCAATGCATGGGCAGGAACAGCTCCCCCACCCGCTGCCCGGCATCGATGGTGGCGCGCACCACCGTGCTGGCGTGGACGCTTTCGATGCGCACCAGGTCGCCGTCCTTGACGCCCAGGCGCGCGGCGTCGGCGGGAGACAGGGCGGCGCGCGGCTCCCCGGTATGGGCCAGCAGGCGGGGCACGCGGCCGGTGCGGGTCATGGTGTGCCACTGGTCGCGGATGCGGCCGGCGGGCGGGCGCCAGGGGGTGGGCACCAGGCGGCCCCGGCCGCTGGGCGTGGCGAAGCCGCCCTGGCCGAACAGCCGCCCGCCCTCATCCCCCGCCCAGCGCACGGGCCAGCGCACTGGCGCCAGGGCGTCGTACTGCCCATCGGTCAGCATGGCCAGGCCGCTGATGTCGAAGGGCCGGCTGCCGGCGTTCTCGAAGCCGGACAGGGCGGCATGCTCCCGGAACACCGCCGCCGGGCTGGTCCAGGAAAAGGCGTCCTTCCAGCCCATGCGCTGGCCCACGGCGGCCAGCACCCGCCAGTCGGCCCGCGCCTCGCCCGGGGCGGGGCGGAAGGGGCGCTGGCGGCTGATGACCCGTTCGGAGTTGGTGACGGTGCCGTCCCGCTCCCCCCAACCCGCCGCCGGCAGCACCACGTCGGCCAGGGCCGTGGTGTCGTTGGGCCAGCAGTCGGACACGACGACGAAGGGGCAGCGTGCCAACGCCTCGCGCACCCTATCGGCCCGGGGCAGGCTGTCGGCGGGGTTGGTGGCGATGATCCACAGGGCCTTGATGCGGCCGTCCAGCACGGCGTCGAACATCTCCACGGCCTTCAGCCCCGGCCTGGTCGCCAGGTTGGGCGCCCGCCAGAAGCGGCGGACGCGGTCGATGGCCTCGGGCTGGTCGAAGCGCATGTGGGCGGCCAACTGGTTGGCCAGGCCGCCCACCTCGCGCCCGCCCATGGCGTTGGGCTGCCCGGTGATGGAGAAGGGGCCGCAGCCGGGCTTGCCGATGCGCCCCGTGGCCAGATGGCAATTGATGATGGCGTTGACCTTGTCGGTGCCCACGGAAGACTGGTTCACCCCCTGGGAATAGACGGTGACGACGCGCGGGGTTGACGCGAACCACTGGTAGAAGCGGGCCAGGTCCGCCGGGTCCAAGCCGGTGAGGGCGGCGGTCTGGCTGGCCGTCTGGCGGGCGGCGGCGAGGGCGGCTTCGAACCCCTCCGCATGCGCCGCCATCCAGGTGTGGTCCAGCGCATCCTGGTCAGCCAGATGGGCCAGCAGGCCGTTGAACAGGGCGACGTCGGCGCCGGGGCGCACGGCCAGATGCAGGTCGGCATCCTCACAGGTGGCCGTGCGGCGGGGGTCGATGGCGACGATGCGCAGCGGCCGCTTAGCCTTGGCCGCCAGCAGGCGCTGGTGCAGCACCGGGTGGCACCAGGCGGAATTGCTGCCCACCAGCACCACCAGGTCCGCCAGTTCCAGATCCTCGTACGTTCCGGGCACCACGTCGGCGCCGAAGGCGCGATTGTGGCCGGCGACGGAGGAGGCCATGCACAGCCGGGAATTGGTGTCGATGTTGCCGCTGCCGATGAAACCCTTCATCAGCTTGTTGGCGACGTAATAATCCTCCGTCAGGCATTGGCCGCTGACGTAGAAGGCGACACTGTCGGGGCCATGCTCCGCGATCGTGGCCTTGAACCGCTGCGCCACCAGGTCCAGGGCTTGGGTCCAGTCCGCCGCCCGTCCGTCGATCAGGGGGCGGGTCAGGCGTTCGCCATCCTTCAGCGTTTCCGCCAGTGCGGACCCCTTGGAGCAGAGGCGGCCCCGGTTGGCGGGGTGGTCGGTGTCGCCCACCACCTGGCCATCGGCCTGGGCGACGACGCCGCAGCCCACGCCGCAATAGGGGCAGGTGGAGCGGACGGTGCCGGCGAGGGCACCGGCTTCAGCGTCCCGTGCCATCCCCTCCGGCATCACGCCACCATGGCCAGCAGGATGCGGCCGTCCTGCACCCGCACGGGGATGCGGATGACGCAGCCCTCGTCGGGGGCGCAGGCCTCGCCCGTCTCGAGGTCGATCACCCAGTTGTGCAGGGGGCAGGTGACGGCATGGCCGTGCACCGTGCCTTGCGACAGCGGGCCGCCCTTATGCGGGCAGCGGTCGTCCACGGCGAAGACGGTGTCGTCCAGGGTGCGGAAGACGGCGACGTCGCCCCGGGGGGTGGCGACCACGCGGGCACCCTGGCGGGGGATGTCGTCCACCGCACCCACCTCGACCCAGCGGCTTTCGGTACCAACGCTGTCCATGGTCATCACTCCACCGTCGCCAGGGTGCGGAAGGGGGCGGCCGCCGCCTTGCCGGGCGCGCGCTCGGCCCAGGGGTCGTCCTGGCTGAATTTCTGGGCGTACAGGAACTTGGCGTAGAGCGCCTTGCGGCCCGCCTCATCGTCCACGATGCGCTGCTTCACATGGGCCAGGCCCACCCGCTCGATCCAGGGCGCCGTGCGCTCCAGATAGCGGGACTCCTCGCGGTAGAGCTGCAGATAGGCGCCGCAGTATTCCAGCACCTCCTCCTCCGTGCTCACCTTGCACAACAGGTCCGTGACGCGGACGTGGATGCCGCCGTTGCCGCCGACATGCAGTTCCCAGCCGCTGT
Organism: Nitrospirillum bahiense; assembly: GCF_007828025.1. Classification (NCBI taxonomy): domain Bacteria; kingdom Pseudomonadati; phylum Pseudomonadota; class Alphaproteobacteria; order Rhodospirillales; family Azospirillaceae; genus Nitrospirillum; species Nitrospirillum bahiense. The sequence continues at coordinate 439,862 of NZ_VITO01000001.1, read as the reverse complement.
CCACCGCCACGACGCCGAAGTCCTTGATGGTGGCCTCGGCGCAGTTGCGCGGACAGCCGGACACGGCCAGCTTCACCTTGTGCGCGTGCCAGGAGCCCCAGGTCATGCGCTCCAGCTTCACGCCCATGCCGGTGCTGTCCTGCGTGCCGAAGCGGCACCATTCCGACCCCACACAGGTCTTCACCGTGCGCAGCGCCTTGCCGTAGGCGTGGCCGGAGACCATGCCGGCGTCGTTCAGATCCTTCCACACATGGGGCAGCTGCTCGCGCGTCACGCCCAGCAGGTCGATGCGTTGGCCGCCCGTCACCTTCACGGTGGGGATGGCGTACTTGTCCACCACGTCGGCGATGGCGCGCAGCTCATCCGCCGTGGTCAGGCCGCCCCACATGCGCGGCACCACGGAATAGGTGCCGTCCTTCTGGATGTTGGCGTGGTTGCGCTCGTTCACGAAGCGGGATTGCTGGTCGTCCTGGTACTCACCGGGCCAGGCCACCAGCAGGTAGAAGTTCAGCGCGGGGCGGCAGACATGGCAGCCGTCGGGCGTGGACCAGCCCAGGGTGGACATGACCGCCGGCATGGTGCGCAGCCCCTGATCCACGATGGCGCGGCGCACCTGGTCGTGGCTGTGGGTCGTGCATTTGCACAGCGGCTTCTCGCCTGTGGGCTTGGCGTAGCTGTCGCCCAGCGACAGGGCCAGCAGCTGTTCCACCTGGGGCGTGCAGCTGCCGCAGGAGGCGGACGCCTTGGTGCGGGCCCGCACCCCCTCCAGCGTGGTCAGGCCATGCTCCGCGATGGCGCCCATGATCTTGCCTTTGCACACGCCGTTGCAGCCGCAGATCTCGGCCTCATCGGGCAGGGCCGCCACGGCGGCGGTGGGGTCGGCGGCGGGCGCGCCGGCCGCCAGGCTGGCGAAGGCCTGGCCGAAGATCAGGGTGTCGCGCAACTCGCCCAGGGGCTTGCCCTCGCGCAACAGCTGGAAGTACCAGCCGCCGTCCTGGGCATCGCCATACAGCACGGCGCCCACCAGCACGTCGTCGCGCAGCACCAGGCGCTTATAGGTGTTGCGGGCGGCGTCACGGAAGACCACCTCCTCCGTCGTCTCGTCACCGATGAAGTCGCCGGCGGAGAAGACGTCGATGCCCGTGACCTTCAGGCGGGTGGCCATGGCGGCGGGGACGTAGTCGCTGGTGGCGTCCTCGCGCGCCAGATGGTCGGCGCAGACCTTGGCCATGTCCCACAGCGGGGCCACCAGGCCATAGGTCTTGCCGCGATGCTCCACGCACTCGCCCACGGCGAAGATGTCGGGGACGGAGGTGCGCATGTCGTCGCCCACCTCGATGCCGCGGTTGATGGCCAGGCCGGCGGCGCGGGCCAGGTCGATATTGGGACGGATGCCGATGGCCAGCACCACCAGGTCGCCCGGTATCTCCCGCCCGTCGGCCAGGCGCACGCCCTGCACCCGGCCCTCACCGAAGATCTCTTCGGTCTGGCCGTTGGTGAAGAAGTTCATGCCGCGCTCGTCCAGCTCGCGCTGCAGCAGCTCGGCCGCCGCCTTGTCCAGCTGGCGTTCCATCAGCGTGCCCATCAGGTGGACGACGGCCACCTGCATGCCCCGGCGCAGCAGGCCGTTGGCGGCCTCCAGTCCCAGCAGGCCGCCGCCGATGACGATGGCGCGCTTATGCGTCTGCGACGCCGCGATCATGGTGTTGACGTCGGCGATGTCGCGGAAGGCGCAGACCCCGGGCAGGTCCAGGCCCGGCACGGGCGGGGCGATGGGTCGGGACCCGGTGGCCAGCAGAACCTTGTCATAGGCCACCACCCGGCCGCTGGCGGAGGTCACGGTGCGGGCCTGGGTGTCGATGGCGGTCACCGCGTCACCGGTGATCAGCTCGATCCCATTCTCCTCATACCAGGAGCGGGGGTTGATGACGATCTGCTCCAGGTCCTTTTCGCCGGCCAGCACGGACGACAGCATGATGCGGTCGTAGTTCACGTGCGGTTCGGCGCCGAAGACCGTGATGTCGTACTTCAGCGGGTTGCGCTTCAGCAGTTCGTCCACCGTCCGCATGCCGGCCATACCGTTGCCGACAACCACCAGCTTCTGGCGCGGGGGCATATGCGTGTCCATGGGGGAACCCTTCCCTTAAATCGCTAAGTCTGGAGTGCTGTCAGCAGGGCGCGGCCGGATCAGACGCGAGCCGCGCCCAGGGCGGCGGCGCCCCAGGTGGTGCGCCACCGGCGCTTCACGCCGGTCAGGCCGACCAGGGCCGCCAGGGCCAGCAGGGCGAACAGCAGGAAGCCCGCCTGGTAACCGCCGGTCAGCTGCTTGGAGTAGCCGAGGCTGGAGGCCAGGTAGAAGCCGCCCACGCCGCCCATCATGCCGACCAGGCCGGTCATGACGCCGATCTCGCGGCGGAAGCGCTGCGGCACCAGCTGGAAGACGGCGCCGTTGCCCATGCCCAGCGCCAGCATGGCGACGACGAAGACGGCCAGGGCCATCCAGGCCTGCGGCAGGGCGAAGCTGACCACCACCAGGGCGCTGGCGGCGATGGTGTACATGACGGTTAGTGAGCGGACGCCGCCGATGCGGTCGGCCACGGCACCGCCGATGGGCCGCACCAGGGACCCGGCGAAGACGCAGGCCGCGGTGAAATAGCCGGCGGTGATGGGGCTCAGCCCATACTGGTCGTTGAAGTAGATGGTGAGGGAGGAGGCGAGGCCGACGAATCCGCCGAAGGTGACGCTGTAGAAGAACATGAACCACCAGGCGTCACCGATCTTCAGCACGGCCAGGTATTCGGCCAGCGACTTGGCCGGCGGGCATTCCGGGCTGTCCTTGGCCAGCACGGTGTAGACGCACAGGGTCACGGCCAGCGGGATGGCCAGCAGGCCCAGCACGTTGTTCCAGCCGTAGGCGACGGCCAGGGCCGGCGCGAAGAGGGAGGCGAACACGGTGCCGGAGTTGCCGGCACCCGCCAGGCCCAGGGCCGCGCCCTGGTGTTCCGGCGGATACCACCGCGAGGCCAGCGGCAGGGCCACGGCGAAGCTGGCGCCGGCCACGCCCAGGATGGCGCCGGTCAGCAGCGTGGCGTTGAAGCTGTGCACGCCGAAGTACCAGACGGCGATCAGCCCGGCGATCACCACGACCTGCGCCAGGATGCCGGTGCGCTTGGGCTTCAGATGATCCACCAGGATGCCGTTGATGACGCGGAAGAAGGCGCCGGCCAGGACGGGAACCGCCACCATCAGGCCCTTCTGCGCCGGCGACAGGCCCAGGTCCTTGGCGATCAGCACGCCCAGCGGGCCCAGGATCACCCAGGCCATGAAGCTCATGTCGAAGTAGAGAAACGCCGCGAACAGGGTCGGCAGATGTCCAGCCTTCAGGAAACTCTTGTTCATCGGGTGCGCCTCCGGGCAGGGCCGTGGGCCTTTGGCGATGGGGGCTGCCATGGGTCAGGCGCCGCCTATCACCAGAAGGGGTGGTGGATCGGGATCAGGCCGCGAGGGGCCTGGGGGTGGGGTAGGGCCCGGTGGCACCGGACGCTGACAGGCCGCCGTTGACCCGCCGATCGAACCACGTGGGACGTGCGCCGCCGCACCATCCCGGAGGCGGGGCCGCCCCGCCGTTGGGGCCGCCCCGATGCAGAAAAGAACCTTTCGGCCCCCTGCTCGTGTAATGTTCTTCGCAACCGCCGTGCCAATTTCGCAATCGCGGAAAACCTGAGGTTTTGGAAAAATGGCGGGCGACCTGCATGCCTAATTACTGAGCAATCGCCAAGTTGACGGCGCAAATGATTAAAATATAGGCGATAGCTGAGGTGGGTCGGGGATGGGAGCACGGCAGATCGAACTGCGCGTCGGCTGGTGCAGCGAAACCGGCCGCCGCCCGCGCAATGAGGACTACGTGGGCGTGTGCCTGGGTACCGCCACCCAGCGGGCCCGACAGGGGGCGGTGGCCGCCGTGGCCGACGGCGTGTCGGGGGCGCCCGGTGGCCGGGTGGCGGCGGAACTGGCGGTGCGCGGCTTCATCGATTTCTATCTGGGTGAACGCCAGACCCTGGGCATTCGGCGGGCGGCGGCGCACGCGGCGGAGGCCATCAATCGCTGGATCCACGCCCAGGGCCGGGCGGACCCGGAGCGCAGGGGCATGGCCACCACCCTGACCGCCGTCATCCTGCGCGACCGCCGCGCCCATATCCTGTACGTGGGCGATACCCGTCTATACCGCCTGCGCGACGGTCGGCTGACCCAGCTGACCGAGGACCATGTGCACAGCGGCCCGGACCAACGCCACATCCTGCGCCGTGCCATCGGGCTGGAGGACGCGCTGCGCGCCGACTACACGGCCGAACCCTTGCGCGAGGGCGATCGCCTGGTGCTGCTGACCGATGGCGTGCACGGGGTCTTGTCATCCCGCGACCTGGCCCGCCTCACCTCGGGGGAACCGACGCCGGAGGCGGCCAGCCAGGAGATGGTGGCGGCGGCCCTGTCCGCCGGCAGCCACGACAACGCCACCGCCCTGGTCATCGACGTGGTGGCCCTGCCGCCGGCCGACCAGGGGGAATTGGCCGACCTGACGGCGGAACTGCCGATCCTGCCCGTGCCCAAGCCGGGCGATGTGGTCGACGGCTATCGCGTGGGCCGCCAACTGTCCGATGGCCGCTACAGCGCCCTGTTCCTGACCGAGCCGGTGGGGAAGGAGGTGCGGCTGGTGCTGAAGTTCCCCAAGCCGGCGGTGGCGGACGACGCCGTCTACCGCCTGGCCTTCGTGCGCGAGGGCTGGGTGGCAGCCCGGGTGCGCAGCCCCTGGCTGGGGGAGGTGGTGGAGGTGCCGCCGGGCCGGCAGACGCGGCTATACACCGTCATGCCCTATTACCCAGGGCAAACCCTGGCGCAGCGCCTGGCGGCCCCGCCGCGCGTGGGCGTGGCGGAGGGCGTGCCCTTGGCGGTGAAGCTGGCCAAGGCGGTGGCGGCCCTGCATCGCGCCGGCATCATCCACCGCGACCTCAAGCCGGACAACGTCATCATCGACGGCGCCGGCGGCCTGCGCCTCATCGACCTGGGCGTGGTGCGCCTGCCCGGGATGGAGGATTTCCCGGCCGAGCAAATCCCCGGCACGCCCAGCTACATGGCGCCGGAACTGCTGGCCGGCGCGCCGGGGGATGAGCGCACCGATCTCTACGCCTTGGGCGTCACCGTCTATCACCTGTTCACCGGAGCCTACCCCTATGGCGAGGTCGAACCCTTCCAGCGCCCCCGCTTCGGCGCGCCCGTGCCCCTGCAGCAGCGCCGCCCCGACCTGCCCACCTGGCTGGACCTGTCGGTCATGAAGGCCGTGGCTGCCCACCCGGCCGACCGCCACGGCGACGTGCTGGAATTCGCTTTGGAACTGGAGGCCGGCGCCGCCCACCCCGCGCCCCGCCCCGCCCGCCGCCGATCCTTCTACGACCGCGACCCGGTGCGCTTCTGGAAGCTGACGGCCCTGGCGCTGCTGATCCTGCTGATCCTGTCGCTGGTGCGGGATTAACGGCCTGGCTAATCCCGGCCCAATCAATGGGCAGGGAAGATGCTCAACCAGGCCAGTAGACCAAGCAGGCCAATCCCAACAATTGCCATCAGCGCGAAGACCAGCTGGAGAAACGGCCCATACAGCGGGTTTCTCAGGAAAGGCGGACTCGCTTTGGTGAAAATACGTCCATGCCCATGGCGCCAAGCCATCAGAAGTGCGATCCGTTCATTCGTCCGCTTGGCACGCCTGACGCCAGCGAACCCATAGACGATAAGTCCGATGGCCATGAGATAGCCGGGCAGCAAGTCCCTCATGATGAATCCAAATCAAGTTGGACGCCGATGATCAGCCGATAGCCAGGGTATGGGTGCACAAAGCCCACAGCAAGGCGCAGCCAACGCAAAAGGCGATCACGCACAGGAGCCGATACGCCGGCACATAGAGCGGCATGTCGAGGAAGAACAAGTCCAGGCTTGCCAAGGCTCGCCCTGTTGCGTGCCTAGCCTTGGCGCGGGACAAGAGGTTTTGATGAACGCGCCGGGTGCGAGCGAAGCCGACGATGCCTTGAAGGATGAAAAGCGCAGCCACTCCGTACGCGATGATTTCAGTCATGGCCGGACGGTGTCCGCCGCCATCTCATACAAGTCCGGCCGATAGATGCGTGCGGCCAATGCTTCCGCATCGGCGCCGCTGACTGGCAGGTCGCGCCAGCGGGCCATCTGGTCCAGGAACCAGCGGGCCTGATCCAGGGTGGGGCGGGTGGCGCTGCCGAAGACGCAGACGTCGGTGTCCTGGCCCAGGCCGTCGCGCGCGCCACCGGGGAGGGAGGCGGCGATGATCTCGGGCGCCAGGTTCAGGAAGGCGGGCTGGGCCAGGGTGGCGGCGATGGTGAAGGTGTTGGCCGGGTCGGCGCAATCCGCGGCGGCGCGGAGCAGGGCGCGCAGCAGGGCCTGAAGGGCGTCGGGCTGTTCCTCGGCCCAGGCTTCGCGCACCGCCAGGCATTTCTCCGGATGGCCGGGCATGATGTCGGACGACAGGGCCACGGTGCGGCCCACCCCGGCGGCCGCGGCCACGGCACCCCAGGGGGCGCCGGCGCAGAAGCCGTCGATGCGGCCGGACTCGATGGCGGCCACGCTGTCGGCCGGTGGCACGATGGCCCAGTCGACATCGGCCTGCGGGTCGATGCCGGCGGTGTGCAGCCAGCTTTTGAACAGCAGGGCATGGGTGGACCAGGCATGGACCACCGCCAGCGTCACGCGAGGGCGCCCTCGCAGCAGGGTGGCCAGGCGGCGGCCGGCTTTGGCCGCCGTGGGACGGCCGTTTTCCAGGATAGGACCGGCCAGCTCATTGGACAGGGTCACGGCGTCGCCGTGCTGGCTAAGGCTCATGGGGATGATCAGGCGGGCCGCCGCCGGCCGCAGGCCCAGCGCCATGGCCAGCACCAGGGGCGGCAGCATCACGGCGCCATCCAGCAGGCCGTAGGACAGCTTGTCCGCCAGGTTGGCCCAGCTGGGCTCCACCGACAGGGTGACGTCCAAGCCCTCTGCCGCGAACAGGCCGGAGGCTTGGGCGTGGATGACCGGGGCGCTGTCGGTCAGGCGCAGCAGGCCGATGCGGACGGGGCGCGAAACGGTCATGAGCCGCCTCCCTTCTTCTCTTCAGCGGCGGCGACGATGTCGGCGGCCACGGCGGCCAACTTGCGGCTTTGCTCCATGGCCTGGCGGCGCAGCCAGCGATAGGCCTCCGGTTCCGCCATGCCGCGCTGGCGCATCAGCAGGGCCTTGGCCTGGTCCACCACCTCACGCTCGCGCAAGGATGTTTCGGCCTTGTGCAGGCTGGCTTCCACCTGGCGATAGCGGCGGAACATGGCCACCGCCGCCTGCACCACCGGCTTGATCGCGGGCAGCGAGGCACCGACCACGTTGTAGGAGCTGACGCCGGCCTCGATCGCCGCCTCCATGAAGGCCGGGTCGTCCTGGTCGACGAACATGACGATGGGGCGGGGATCGTGGCGCGAGATGGCGCGGATGTCCTCCAGCCCGTCGCGGTCGGGGCGGGCCATGTCCACGATCACCAGGTCCGGGGCGGTGCGCAGCACGGCGTCCGCCAGCAGCTCGCCAGCGGCCAGGCGCACGATCTCCGTGGCGCCCGCGGCGGCCAGGTCGGCCTCCACGATGCGCCCGGGGTCGTTCAAATGGACTGTGTCGGCGATCAGAACCTTCACCGGCGGCCCATGAAGCTGGTTGGCGGGGGAACACCCTTAATCGCCAACCGGGCTGTCACGCAAGCGCGGTGATGCCGATTGTGTCCGTCAGGTTAGAGGACGGGCAACAAGCGGTCGATGGCCTGGGCCATGTCCACGTCGCGCTGCGACAGCCCGCCGGCGTCGTGAGTGGTCAGCCGGATGTCCACGCGGTTGTATACGTTGAACCATTCCGGATGGTGGTCCGCCTTCTCCGCCAGCAGGGCCACCTGGGTCATGAAACCGAAGGCGGCGCGAAAGTCGGTGAAGATGCAGCGGCGGGTGATGGCGTCGCCCTCCGGCGTCACGGTCCAGCCGGGCAGGGGGGGAAGATCGGTGGCGTTCAGGCGCTTGACCATGATGGGCCTCTTCAGTCGGCGGTGGGGGCGGTGACGGGAACCAGGGCGCCGTTGATGGCGCGGGCGGCCCGGCTGGCCAGGAAAACGATGGCATCGGCCACCGCCGCCGTGGCCGTCCAGCTCTTGGGATCGACGTTCGGCATGTCCGCCCGGTTCTGCGGCGTGTCCATGACCAGTGGCAGCACGGCGTTGACGCGGATGCGCCCGCCCAGTTCCGCCGCCAGGCTTTCCGTCAGGCGGGCCACGGCGGCCTTGGAGGCGGCATAGGCGCCCATGCCGGCACCGGCCTTCTCCGCCGCCGCGGCACCCACGTTGACGATGGCACCGCCGTCCGACAGGCCGCCATCCGTCTCGGGCATGATGGCGGCCCGGCACATGTTCAGGCAGGTGCGGGCGTTGATGGCGAACAGCTTCTCCCACGTGGCGGGGTCGCCGTCCGCCACCGTCTGCCAGCGGAAGCCGCCGGCGACGTTGACCAGCACGTCGGCTCCGCCCATGGCGACCTTGGCTTGGCTGAAGGCGGTGCGGGCGGCGGCCTCATCCGTCAGATCCACGCCGCCCAGGTGCAGCACGCCCTCCGTCACCGCGGCGGGGGCCGGCGCATGGTCGATCACGGCGACGTGATGGCCGGCCGCCCGGAAGGCCTGGGCCACGGCGGCGCCCAGGACCCCGGCGCCGCCGGTGATGATGACCTTCTGCTGGGTCATGATAATCCCTTCTTCGTTTCTCAGACGTTCAGCGCGGGCGTCACCTGGCCCCGGCAGTCGCCGAAGCCGATGGAGACATAGCCGTCGGCCGCGGCGCGGCCGGCCAGGATCAGCTCATCGCCGTCGGCCAGGAAGGTGCGCGTCTCGCCGTTGGGCAGGGTGATGGGCGCCTTGCCGCCCCGCGTCAGCTCCAGCAGGCTGCCCACGCCGCTGTCATCGGGGGTGGAGATGGTGCCGGTGCCCAGCAGGTCGCCGGGGTTCAGGTCGCAGCCGTTGCAGGTGTGGTGCGCCACCAGCTGCGCCGCCGTCCAATAGAGGTTGGTGGCGGGGCCAGTACCCAGGCGGTGCGGGGCCTGCTTGTCCTCGCGCATCTTGGGCGTGCGGATCAGCACCGACAGCTCGATGCCATAGGCGCCGCGCTCCTGGTCCGTCTCATCCCACAGATAGGGCAGGGGCTTGGGATCATCGGCGGCCCGGGCCGGCTGACGGGTGCGGAAGGGGGCCAGCGCCTCCGCCGTGATGATCCAGGGCGACACGGTGGTGAGGAAGTTCTTGGCCAGGAAGGGGCCCAGCGGCTGGTATTCCCAGGCCTGCAGGTCGCGGGCCGACCAGTCGTTCAGCAGGCAAAGGCCGGCGATGTGGCTGTCGGCCGCACCGATGGCGATGGGCGTGCCCAGCTCATTGCCCGGGCCGATCCAGATGCCCAGCTCCAGTTCCAGGTCCAGGCGCTGACTTGGGCCGAAGGTCGGCGCGTCGGCATCGGGCGCCTTGCGCTGCCCATTGGGCCGGCGCACATCCGCCCCGGTCACGCGCACGGAAGAGGCGCGGCCGTGATAGCCGATGGGCACATGCTTGTAGTTGGGCAGCAGCGGGTTGTCCGGGCGGAACTGCCGGCCGACGTTCAGGGCATGGTGGATGCCGGCGTAGAAGTCGGTGTAACCGCCGATGGCCGTGGGCAGGTGCAGGGTGCAGTCCACCGCGTGGTAAAGCAAACCTTCCACGATGCCCTGGTCATCGCTGCCGGTGGCCAGCAGCTGCGACAGCCGGCGGCGCAGGGCCCGGCGTGGGCCTGCCCCCAGGGCCAGCAGCGGGTTCAGCGTGCGCCCGCTGGCGGCGATGGCCGCGTCCAGCGCGTCGCCCGTCAGCAGGCCGGACCGGCCGGCCTTGGCCAAATCCAGCACCCAGTCGCCGATGGCGACACCGCCGCGCGGCGCCTCGTTCCGGGTGCTGAACACGCCCAGGGGCAGGTTCTGGATGGGGAAGTCGGCGTGGCCGTTGGCGCTGCTGACCCAGCTGGTCAGGGCCGGGTTGTGCGTTTCATCGATCAAGGGAATGTTCATCGCGGCAGCTCGGCCTTGGTGAAGCCCGCCCAGCAGTCATCATAGTCCAACTGCATCAGCGGGGTCTCGGTGGCGAAACGGGTGGGTCGGATGACCCAGCGGCTTTCGAACATGAAGGCCATGGTGTTCTCGATCTTATGCGGCTTCAGGTCGGCCGCCACCGCGCGCTCGTAACTGGTGCGGTCGGGGCCGTGGCCGCTCATGCAATTGTGCAGCGAGGCGCCGCCGGGGGCGAAGCCGCCGGCCTTGGCGTCATACTGGCCATGGATCAGGCCCATGAACTCATTCATGACGTTGCGATGGAACCAGGGCGGCCGGAACGTGTCCTCCGCCACCATCCAGCGCGGCGGGAAGATGACGAAGTCGCAATTCGCCGTGCCGGCGATTTCCGATGGCGCCGTCAGCACCGTGAAGATCGACGGATCCGGATGGTCGTAGGACACGGTGTTGATGGTGTTGAACCGCGCCAGGTCGTACTTGTAGGGCGCCAGGTTGCCATGCCAGGCCACCACGTCCAGCGGGCTGTGGTCCAGGGTGGTGGCCCACAGGCGGCCCTGGAACTTCTGCACCACTTCGGTCGCCTCATCCACGTCCTCGAACCAGGCGACGGGGGTCAGGAAGTCGCGCGGGTTGGCCAGGCCGTTGGCCCCGATGGGGCCCAGGTCGGGCAGATTGAACGGCGCGCCGTAGTTCTCGCAGACATAGCCCCGGGCGGTGCCATCCGGCAGCAGGACGCGGAAACGCACGCCGCGCGGCACCACGGCGATTTCGCCCGGCGCCACCTCCAGCCGGCCCAGCTCCGTTTCCAGGCGCAGGCGGCCCAGCTGCGGCACCAGCAGCAGTTCGCCATCCGCGTTGTAAAACACCCTTGCCGCCATGGGCTGGTTGGCGGCGTAGAGGTGGATGGCGATGCCGTTGTTGGTACCCACGTCGCCGTTGCCGCCATAGCTCACCAGCCCGTCGACGAAGTCGGTCGGCGCGTCGGGCAGGGGCAGGGGATCCCAGCGCAGGCGGTTGGGCGTGGGCGGCACCTCATCGAACGGGCCGGACCGCAGCAGGCTGGCCCGCCCATATGCCGTGAAGGGCGCATGGCTGGCGGTGGGGCGCAGGCGGTACAGCCAGGACCGGCGGTTCTCATTGCGGGGGGCGGTGAAGGCGCTGCCCGACAACTGCTCGGCATACAGGCCGAAGGGCACCTTCTGCGGCGAGTTGCGGCCCACGGGCAGGGCGCCAGGCACCGCCTCGGTCGCAAAGCTGTTACCGAAGCCGCTCATCATGTCAAAGGGCGCGTTGTCTCGGATGCTGTCCTGGGTCATGGCCGCTGCCTCCACCAGATCGTTTCATTTGAAACGATATAAGGGGCGATGTCCGCCGCTTGTCAAATGGATAAACGCCGCCGGTTCCAGGATCCGATCCAGGTTATCCGCCGGCTTCCGTGAAAACCTTTCAATCGCGCTGGCGGAACCCGGCAGGCCTGAAAAGGTTTCGCGGCCCAAATACCATCGGTGAAAGGAGTCACCGGAAATGGAAAAGATCAGATCGGCAGGGCGGTGGTGTATTTCACCTGGCTGAGCGCGAAGTGCGAGGCGGCGGCGGCCACGGCCGGGTGGGCCAGCAGCTCGCGCATCAGGAAGCGTTCGTAGCTGGCGACGTCGGCCACCACCACCCGCATCAGATAATCCCATTCGCCCGACATGCTGTGGCAGTCCATGATCTCGCCGCGTGTCTGGATGAAAGCCTCGAATTCCTGCCTGTCCTTGGTGGCGTGGCTTTTCATGCGCAGCTGGCACATGACGCTGACGCCCCGGCCCACCTTGGCGGCGTCGACCAGGCGAACGGCGGCGCCCAGGATGCCGGCCCCCTCCAGTGCCTTGATGCGCCGCCAGCATGAGGCCGGGGAGGCGCCCACCTCCTCCGCCAGGGCGGCATGGCTCAGGCTGGCATCGCGTTGCAGCGCGCGCAGGATGCGGTGGTCGATTTCATCGAACTGATCAATCTCTTTCATTTTTCCCAATCCGGCGAAATGCGCTTCCCATATTGGGTTCCCATGGCGCGTCAATGAAAAGACATTGTCACAGATTTCGCATAAAATCATTCAGCAACGATAGGGGTGCCGCCGCTGGGGGCGGATCCAGCCCCGCCCATAAGGGAGTCTCCACGATGTCCGCCCCGACGCCTTTCGACGCGCTGACGCCGCAGCCCGCCGATGTCCTGTTGTCCCTGATTGCCCTGTACCGCGACGATCCGCGGCCCAAGAAGCTGGACCTAGGCGTGGGCGTCTATCGCGACGACACGGGCGCCACGCCGGTGATGCGCGCCGTCAAGGCGGCCGAGGGCCGGTTGCTGGAGACGCAGGGCAGCAAGAGCTACCTGGGGCCCGAGGGGGACATCCGCTATACCGAGCTGCTGCAGCCCATCGTCTTCGGCAAGACCATGCCAGCCGACACGATGGTGGGGGTGCAGACGCCCGGCGGTACCGGCGCCCTGCGCCTGGCGGCGGAACTGGTGAACGCCGCCCAGAAGAATGCCAAGCGGCCTGGGGCCAAGGTCTGGCTGGGCACCCCCACCTGGCCTAATCATGCGCCCATCATGACCTCCGCCGGCCTGACCGTGGCCACGTACCGCTATTACGACCAGGCGACGCAGACCATCCTGTTCGATGAGATGATGTCGGCCCTGAAGGGTGCTGACGCCGGCGACGTGGTGCTGCTGCACGGCTGCTGCCACAACCCCGTCGGTGCCGACCTGGATCAGGCCCAGTGGCGGGCGGTGGCTGAGGTGGTGGCCGAGCGCGGCCTGATCCCCCTCATCGATCTCGCCTATCAGGGCCTGGGCGACGGGCTGGAAGAGGATGCCGCCGGCGCCCGCCTGGTATTGGACGCCGCCCCGGACGCCCTGGTGGCCTATTCCTGCGACAAGAACTTCGGGCTTTACCGGGAACGCGTGGGCGCCCTCTACGCCAAGGGCGGCACGCCCGCGCGCACCGCGCTGATGCGTTCCAACATCCTGCTGCTGGCCCGCGTCAACTGGTCCATGCCGCCCGACCACGGTGGCGCCCTGGTGCGCGTCATCCTGGATGACGCCGGCCTGACCGCCGAGTGGCGGGCGGAACTGGACGCCATGCGCACCCGCATCAACCAAGTGCGCCAGGCCTTGGCCGCCGGTGACGCCTGGCTGGCCCCGTTGGGGTGCCAGCGGGGCATGTTCTCGCTGCTGCCCCTGTCGCCGGAGCAGGTGGGCCTGCTGCGCCGCGACCATGCCGTCTACATGGTGGGCAACGGTCGCGCCAACCTGGCCGGCCTGACGCTGGCCACCGTGCCGCAGTTCATCGACGCCCTGCGGGCCGTCCGTTGAGCGACGCGCCCGCGCCGGGCGGCATCCGCCCGCGGCTGACCCGGACGCCGGCCGGGGTGCGCTTGTGCGCGATGGCGGAACTGGCGCCGCTCAGCGCCCGCAACTTCGTGCTGGAGATCCAGGGCGAGCGCTTCCATGGCTTCGTGGTGCGGCGGGGGGAGGCGGTCACCGGCTATATCGACCGCTGCCCCCATGCCGGCGTGCCCCTGGCCTTCACCCTGGACGACTATCTCGCCCAGGACCTGACCGGTCGTGACGTCATCCGCTGCAGCTGGCACAGCGCCCTGTTCGACATCGACACGGGGCGTTGCGTCGCGGGCCCATGCCCCGGCCAGGGGCTGCTGTCCTGGCCGGTGACGGTGCGCGACGGGTTCATCGAGACGGCCTAGCGGCCTGCCGTCAGGCGGTCTTGCGCGCTGGCGAGCTTTCACCGCCGGCCACACCTGTATCGCTGGGGGCCTGCAGTTCGCGCAGGCGTCGGCGCCAGGCGTCGGCGATCTGCACGTCCAGCCCGCTGCGCTCCGGTGTCCAGCCCAGGATGCGGCGGGCTTGCGTGGCGTCGCCGACCAGGGACGGCGGATCGCCCGGCCTGCGGGGGCCGACGTGCCAGGGGATGGGCAGTCCGGTCACCCGCTCCGCCGCCTCCATGACCTCGCGCACGGAATAGCCGTTGCCGTTGCCCAGGTTCAAGGCCATGGATGGGCCGTCGTCCAGCAGGTGTCTCAGCGCCAGAATGTGGGCCTGGGCCAGGTCGCTGACGTGGATGTAATCGCGGATGCAGGTGCCGTCCGGCGTAGGATAGTCGGCGCCATTGACTGTCAGCCCGTCTTTGCGACCCAGCGCCGCGTCCAGCACGTTGGGGATCAGGTGCGGCTCAGGGTCGTGGTTCTCCCCCAAATCGCCGTCCGGATCGGCGCCGGCCGCGTTGAAATAGCGCAGGACGACGGCGCGCAGGCCCCAGGCGGGTTCGCAGTCGGCGATGATGCGCTCCATCATCTGCTTGCTGGCGCCATAGGGGTTGATGGGCGCCTGGGGATGGCCCTCCGTGATCGGCACCCGTTGCGGCACGCCATAGACGGCGCAGGTGCTGGAGAAGACCAGATTGGTGACGCCGGCGTCGCGCATGGCCTCCAGCAGGCCGACGGAGCCGGAGACGTTGTTGCGGTAATACAGCAGCGGGTCGCTGACGGATTCGCCCACATGGGCATAGGCCGCGAAATGCATGACGGCGCAGGGATCATAGTCGCGCAGCACGGCGGTCAGCCGGTCCACATCGCCGATGTCGCCCACCTCCAGCGGGCCGTACAGCACGGCCTGCTGGGGACCGCGGCTGAGATTGTCATAAGTGACGGGGCTGAACCCCGCCTCGGCCAGCGCCTTGCAGGCGTGGCTGCCGATGAAACCGGCGCCGCCGGTCACCACAACGGTGTCGCTCATAGCCTATTCCCTTCACAGTCTTCTCCCCGACAACCCGGGGGGCTTTTGATGGGTCCGCGATAAATCGGGGGGCGGATCAGGAGGCGGGGTGCGGTTGCATCCCCTCCTCAACCGGCGGCTTTTCCATCGGGGTCGCGGCCCGCCGGGCGAAAAAACGGCACAAGGCCCGGATCTCCTCACCGGCGACGAAGGTCTCGTCGGGCAGGGCCAGCAGGCGCCGCCGCTTGCGTTCGTACTCCTCGACCGTCAGATCCTGGAAGAAGCGGACCATGGTCTCTTCCAGCGGCTGCTCGAAGCCCCAGCCCACATCGTGGCGGCGCACCAGGCGGTCGACCTCGAACCCTTGGACGCTGAGGCAGGGCACGCCGAAATAGCCCGCCTCGTAGAAGCGGTTGGGCAGCAGCCAGCGTGAATTGTGCTCGGTGTTTTCCAGGTCCAGCGCCCAGGCGAAATCCACGCCGGCGTACATGTCGGCCAATTCGCCCGGGTGGTCGTAGCGGCCGCCGTAAACGATGTTGGGGCAGGACTCCAGCGTCTTGAAAAAGCGCTTCTCATCCACCGTGGTCAGCACACCGCGAAAACGGATCTGCAGCCGGTCGGGCAGGCGCTGGGCCAGGCGGTGCATCAGGTCCACCGTCTGCTCCCCCCGGATCAGGCCGAAATAGCCGATGACCCAGGGACGGTGCGGCGGCATCAGGGGCTTGGTCCCAGCGGGCTGGGCTTTGGGCTGGGCTTCGGACGCCACCGCGGCGGCGGGCTTGGGCCGTTCCGGCAGGCCGACACGAGGCAGCTTGTTCTCCACCAGCAGCCAGGGGCCCCGGAACTTCTGCGTGGGCGCGTAATAATGCCGATGGAAGCCGGGGGAGGACAGCACCAGCAGCTTCACCTGGGTCAGGCACAGGCGTTCCACCAGGCGCAGCAGGAAAGAGCGCAGGCCATGGGCCACGAACATGGGCTGGATATCCAGCACCTCGTAGGCCACCTCCGCCCGCCGGCTGATGAACAGCTTCATGACCAGGGCCAGCAGCAACTGGTCGATGTTGCGGGCGTACAGGATGGTGGCGTCGGTCAGGCGCGGGCGGTGGCGGAAGATGACGCGCAGGGCGCCCGCCAGCGCCTGCAGGCGATGGGCGTACTTGCCATCCACGGTCCGCCCCAGCAGCACGTGGGGCCAGGGCGGCCGATAGCCGCTGTTGTACCGCTCGCGTTCAAACCCCAGGACCAGGACGGGCAGGCCGTTATCCAGGAATTCCCGCACCCGTTTGATGGTGCTGACGTCGGTGACGTCCTGGGTCAGGAACACCACGCCGGCCTTGTCTGCCGAAGGGGCGCCGGGGCCGACGCGCTGGGCCATCCAATCGCCCAGGACATCGCCGCCGGGCATGCCGCCCTGCGGCGCAGCGGCGGCGTCGGTGGGTGAAACGGCAGCGGTGGCAGCCTGACTATTGTCCATCAATGCTGCACTGGGAATTCTTGACGGCACGGAGCGTCCCCATTAGCGGCCAATGCGAAGTAATTCATCATGAACCTGGGCGGATTTTCCGTGCTGTGACAAAACAGGGCCGCCTTATCATTAAAGGGCATATGCCTTTTTTCCGTTGGGGTAGCCCCTGTGACTGAAATGGGGCAGATAAAGCACCCCCGGTCACAGGTTGGTCACTGGCGGGTTTGACGCCGGGCTTGTTTGATTTCAACCACGACATCAGCGGGTTCATGTGCCCGAACCACCTGTTCATAACGCTGCGGCGCCGGACGGGCCTCCAGGCACCCCCGATCCCGCCGCCGATCAACCGACCGGAGTGACCAAGGCCGTGGCCGCGCACACCCCCCAGTCCCAATCGCATCCGTCCGGGCGCCCCGTGCAGCCGCCGCCGGTTTTCGGTGGGTTTTCCGGGGAAGAGGCGCCCGCTCGTCCGGCCATCACGGAGGGTGAGGCGGGCGAGCGCCGTTTTGACCATGTGGCCATCACCTCGGTCTTCGGCGATCCCGCCCATCCCCGCACATGGTCGGGTGCCCCCCGCAACCTGGGCGTGGCCCTGGAAAAGCTGGGCGTGACGGTGGAGGGCTTCCATCCCCACCTGTCCAAGACCTTCAAGATGGGCTTGGCCGCGCGCCACGTGATGGGCGGCTACGGCAGGCTCATGACGTCGGAGCAGCTGTACCGCGCGGCCCCCGCCCGGCGCCATCTGGCCCGTCAGCTGGCGGCCAAGGCGGCGGAGCGCGGCACCCGCCACATCATCCACACCGGCGCACTCGACCTGCCGGCGGTGGAGGCGCAGGCCACGGCCGATCCCATGGCCGACCGGGCGCACCGTGTCCACCACTACCTTTATTGCGATCACACCTGGGCGCTGGCGGCGGAGCATCGCCCCGACATCGCCGGCTACAGCGCCCGCGCGCTGGAAGCTTATGAGGAGCTGGAGCGGCGGTCGCTGCACTGCGTCGACCACATCTTCACCTTCGGCCGCTATGTGCGCGACCACATCATCAGCCATTACGGCGTGCCGGCGGCGCGGGTGACGGCGGTCGGCTCGGGCATGGGCGACATCAAGCCCTACATCGGGCCCAAGGATTACGCCAAGCCCAAGCTGCTGTTCGTCTGCAAGCACCTGTTCCGGGAAAAGGGCGGCGAGCTGGTCATCGAGGCCTTCCAGCAGGCGGTGCTGCGCCGGCCGGACCTGACCCTGACCATCGTGGCCGACCCCTCGGTGCGTGACCGGGTGCCGGAGCATCCGGCCATCGACTTCCGCTCCGCCTTGCCATGGGCTGAGCTGCAGGAGCTGTACCGCCGCTCTTCCCTGCTGGTGCAGCCCATGCTGAACGACCCCTGGGGCCAAGTGTATCTGGAAGCGCTGATCTCCCGCACCCCCGTGCTGGGCTTGCGCCGCAACGGCCTGCCCGAGATCAGCGGTGACGGCCGCTACGGCTTCCTGGCGTCGCGCGCCGACCCCCAGGTGCTGGCCGATCTCATCATCCATGCCGTGTCCGACCCCCAGCGCCTGGCCGTCATGGGCGCCCGGGGCCAGAACCACGTGCTGGAAACCTACACCTGGGACCGTGTCGCCCGCGCCGTGCTGTTCCCGTGAGGGACGGGCGCGCCGGCCGGTCGCCAGGACAAGGGGCGTCTAGAACAAGGGAAAGAAGCGCCCCCGCGAACAACAACCCTGAAGAACAGAACTCCCAAGATTTTGCTGAAAGCAGCGATCAACCCTTTGATGAACGGAGCAGCGTATGTCGAATAGAACCGCGTTGATCACCGGTATCACCGGCCAGGACGGGTCTTACCTGGCCTCGTTCCTGTTGGCCCGTGGTTATGTGGTCCACGGCCTCAAGCGCCGTTCGTCGTCCATCAACACCGACCGGCTGGATCACATCTACCGCGATCGCCATGAGGGCGGCTTCGAGTTCTCGCTGCACTACGGCGACATGACGGACAGCATGGTGCTGACCCGCCTGATCGCCGAGACGCGGCCGACCGAAATCTACAACCTGGCCGCCATGAGCCACGTGGCCGTCAGCTTTGAGATGCCGGAATACACCGCCAATGTGGACGCCACCGGCACCCTGCGTCTGCTGGAGGCGGTGCGGTCGCTGAAGATGCAGGACGATGTCCGCTTCTACCAGGCGTCCACCTCCGAACTCTACGGCGGCATCAGCAGCGAGCCGTTGTCGGAGACGACGCCCTTCCATCCGCGCAGCCCGTACGCGGTGGCCAAGATGTACGGCTACTGGATCACGGTGAACTACCGTGAGGCGTACAACATGCATGCCTCCAACGGCATCCTGTTCAACCATGAATCGCCGGAGCGCGGCGAGACCTTCGTCACCCGCAAGATCAGCCGCGCCGTGGCCGCCATTGAGCGCGGCCTGCAGAACTGCCTGTACCTGGGCAACCTGGAAGCCCGCCGCGACTGGGGCCATGCCCGCGACTATGTCGAGGGCATGTGGCTGATGATGCAGCAGGACAAGCCCGACGACTACGTACTGGCCACCGGCGAGGCCCATTCGGTGCGCGAGTTTGTGGAACTGGCCTTCCACTGCATCGGCCGTCCGCTGGTGTGGCGCGGCGAAGGCGTCAACGAGCGCGGCTACTGCCGCCGCACCGGCAAGGTGCTGGTGGCGGTTGACCCGGCCTACTACCGCCCGGCCGAGGTGGACTTCCTGCTGGGCGACCCGACCAAGGCCAAGACGGTCCTGGGCTGGGAGCACAAGATCGCCTTCGAGGAACTGGTGTTCGAGATGGTGAACGCCGACCGCGCTCTTCTGGATCGCACCCCCGTCAAGCAGTGGGAAGGACAGCACGATGCACAAGCCCCCTTACGAGCTGCGCAATAAGCGCGTCTGGGTCGCGGGTCACCGCGGCCTGGTGGGCTCCGCCCTGGTGCGGCGGCTGGAGCGGGAGGGATGTGATGTCCTGACTGTCGGCCGCCACCACTGTGACCTGCGCAACAGCGGCCAGGTGGACAAGTGGATGAAGGACCTGCGTCCGGACGCCGTCTTCCTGGCGGCGGCCCATGTCGGCGGCATCCATGCCAATGACACCCGGCCGGCCGAGTTCATCTACGACAACCTGATGATCGAGGCGAACATCATCGACAGCGCCCACCGCTCCGGCGTGGAGAAGCTGTTGTTCCTCGGTTCCTCCTGCATCTATCCGCGGATGGCGCCCCAGCCCATCCCGGAAGAGGCGCTGCTGACCGGCCCGCTGGAGCCGACCAACCAGTGGTACGCCATCGCCAAGATCGCAGGCATCAAGCTGTGCCAGGCCTACCGCCGCCAGTACGGCTGCGACTTCACCTCGGTCATGCCGACCAACCTGTACGGTCCCGGCGACAACTTCGACCTGATGGGCAGCCATGTGGTGCCGGCCTTGATGGTCAAGGCGCACAAGGCCAAGCAGGAAGGCGCCAAGACCTTGGAAATCTGGGGCAGCGGCACGCCCTTGCGCGAACTGCTGTTCGTCGATGACGCCGCCGACGGCATGGTCTTCGTCATGAAGCACTATTCCGAAGAGGAGCCGTTGAACCTGGGCAGCAGCCAGGAGGTTTCCATCGCCGAGCTGGCGGAACGGATCTGCCGGGTGGTTGGTTTCCAGGGCCAGATCGTCCACGACCGCAGCAAGCCCGACGGCACGCCGCGCAAGATCATGGACAATGGCCGTCTGGAGGCCCTGGGCTGGCGGGCGCCGACGTCGATCGACGACGGCCTTGCCCAGACCTACCGCTGGTATGTGGAAAATATCGGCTCCGTCCGGGGCGCGCCGGTGGTCCATGCCTGATAGCGATGATTCTCGGGTGCCGGCTCTCCCCAGCGCCCGGGGCGTCGCCACCAATGCCCGGTCCGGCGATTGCCCTCGCCGGGCCGGGCATTGGTTCCACCCCAACAACGGCGGTCCGTGCTTCAGGGCCGCCGGTGAGAGGT
Source organism: Nitrospirillum bahiense (assembly GCF_007828025.1). Lineage (NCBI taxonomy): Bacteria > Pseudomonadati > Pseudomonadota > Alphaproteobacteria > Rhodospirillales > Azospirillaceae > Nitrospirillum > Nitrospirillum bahiense. The sequence goes on along the minus strand of NZ_VITO01000001.1, from coordinate 419,493 downwards.
GTTAATGCGTGATCGGAATGGCGATCTGAATACCGCGCACCTGATCGATGACATCGGCCGCCGGGCGACCCGCGGGGGCACGGTCATGCTGGGGGCCCAGGTGGTGAAGCTGGTGGCCCAGTTCGGATCCGTCATCGTGCTGGCGCGCGTGCTGGCGCCGGAGGAATTCGGCCTCATCGCCATGGTCGGCGCCATGACCGCCCTGTTCGAGATCGTGAAGGAACTGGGCCTGTCCGCCGCCACCATGCAGAAGACGGACATCACCCACGAACAGGTCAGCGCCCTGTTCTGGATCAACACCGGCGCCGGCTGTCTCATCGCCGCCTGTCTGGCCCTGGGCGCGCCCGCCATCGCGCGCTTCTACGGGCAGCCGGACCTGGAAGCGGTCACCCGCTGGCTGGCCCTGGGCTTCGTCATGAGCGGCGCCACGGTCCAGCACTGGGCCCTGCTGCGCCGGCAGATGCGTTTCTCCGCCATCGCCATCGCCGAAACGGGCAGTGAGTTGATGGCCTTCGTCGTCGCCGTGGTCCTGGCCTTCCAGGGCTGGGGCCACTGGGCCCTGGTGGCGCAACGCCTGGCCGCCCCGCTGCTGGTCATGACCGGCTGCTGGTTGTTGTGCCGATGGCGGCCGTCGCTGCCCCGGCGGACGCCGGGCATACCGGAACTGCTGGGCTTCGGCCTGTCGGTCTCGGGATGCGGTATCCTGGCCACCCTGGCCCGCAGCATCGATCAGATCCTGGTGGGGCGATTGTTCGGCGCCGCGACCCTGGGGCTATACGAACGCGCCGCGCGTCTGGTGCTGGTGCCCATCAACAGCATCAACGCGCCGCTCTATTCCGTGGCCATGCCGGCCCTCAGCCGCCTGGTGGATGAGCCGCAGCGCTTTCGCCGGGCGTTCGGTGTCCTGATCGAGCGGGTGGCCATGGTCACCATGCCGGCCGCCGCCGGTGCCGCCGTGGCCTCCGACTGGGTGACCAACCTGCTGTTCGGCCCGAAGTGGGAGGCGATGTCCCCCCTCATCACCTGTTTCGCCCTGGTGGCAGCGGTGCAGCCGACGCTGATGACGGCCGGCCTGATCTACCTGCCCCAGGGACGGTCGCGCGACCTGCTGCGCTCCACCGCCATCGACGTGGCCCTGGCCATCGCCTCCTTCGTCGCCGGCATCCCCTATGGCGCCGTGGGTGTGGCGGGGGCCTATGCCGCCATCGGCCTGGTCATACGTTTGCCGGTTTGCTTCTACCTGGCGGCGGGGCAGGGGCCGGTGACCCAGCGCGATCTATACCTGCGCATCACGCCCTCGGTGGTGGCGTCGCTGGCCGTGGCCGGCGTCGTCTGGATCTTGAGGAACGGCGTGATGCCTGAGAGCCTGCTGGCGGCGCCCTTGGTGGCCCTGGCGGTGGCCGCGGTGGTGGGCATGCTCACCGCCGGGGTCGCCTTCCTGCTGATGCGGCCAAGCCGGGATGCCATGACCAGCGTGGTCCGGTCTCTATTCTCCCGGCACCCGCCGCAGCCGGTAACGACGACCTTCGCCGAGGAGGTGGCTGAATGATCCCCGGTGCGCTGAGGCGCGGCGCGAAGCAACTGGTTCGCACCGTCTGTCCCACGCCGATGATGCTGTGGCTTGAACACAAGTATTTCGAGCATTTCGGTGAAGCCGAAATCCGCCTGGTACGCCATCTTTGCGAGCCCGGGCGCGACGCCATCGACGTGGGCGCCAACGAAGGCTGTTACATCCACTTCATGCGGCCCCATGCCCGGCGCGTGTACGCCTTCGAGCCGGTGCCCTGGCTGGCGGAGCGCCTGGCCGCCAAGTTCGGTGACGACGTGGTGGTTTACCCCACGGCTCTGTCGCAAACCTCGGGTATGGCGCAACTGCACATCCCCGTGGTGGCGGGACAGCCGGAAACCGGCTTGTCCACCCTGTCGCCTACCGCGCTGGCCGACCAGCCGGCGCAACGCGAGCTGAAGGTGACCTCCTCCCCCCTCGACGCCGTCTATTCCGGCGACGTCGCCTTCATCAAGATCGACGTGGAGGGGCATGAGGAGGCGGTGCTGGAAGGCAGCCGGGAAACCATCGCCCGTTCCCGTCCCCGCATCCTGGTGGAGATCGAGGAACGGCACGCCCGCGGTTCCATCGACCGCATCGCCCGTTTCTTCGACGCCATCGATTACCAGGGCTATTTCCTCTACCACAACAAGCTGCGCACCCTGGACGATTTCGACGTGGCCACCATGCAGCGGCCGGAAGACATCCAGGACTACCGTCCCGGCCTGGCCCGCAGCCAGTTCGCCGACTATGTGAACAACTTCCTGTTCCTGCCCCGCCAGGAATCCCCCGGTACCCTGGCCAATATCGCGGCCGAGCTGGCGCAAGAGTAGCGGCCCGCGGCGGCCGGCGTTCGCGCTTAGGTTGACAAGAACAAAGAAAGAACGTACGGTGCTCTTCCAGCAACAGGGAGGGCGAACATGGATGGTTGGCAGCGGCGTTACCGCCTCAGCACCGGCCCCGGCGGCCTGGGCCTCAACTGCACGGACGAGGGCTTGGCCCTGGCCGGCGTGCCCCTGCTGGCCAAGGGCGCCGGCGGCTTCCAGGCCCGCCCGGCGGCCGAGGTGGCGGTGTTGCTCAAGCGCGCCTATGCCGGCGCTGAACCGGACGCCGCCGTGCTGCCCGGCCTCACTAAGATCGCCGACGCGCTGAACCGGGGCGACCTGGCCCAGGCCATGATCCGCGCCGTGCATTTGCGCCTGCCCGAGCTGGACTGGGACGCCGCCGTCCGCCTGGCGCGGGCCAACGACAACTTGGCGAAGTACAGCCCGGACCAGCCGCGCGACTGGCATGGGCGGTGGGCGAGTGGAGGTGGGGCATCGCCGGAACCCGTCAAGGTTAAGCAGATGGAAGCCGGGGGTGCGCCGAATAAGCCTTCCATCCTACCCGAAGACAAGAACTCGCAAAATGCGCGGAAAGTATGCGGGCAATATCCTATATATGAAAATAGGATACTTAGTCAGGCTGACGCCAAGAAGATGTTTGATGAAGAATTGGGGAACATGTTGAGGTCTGGCCTTATTTCAAAACAAGATTTTGATAGGTTTTCCTTTGTTCCGTGGTTCGCGGCGACTACGAGAAAAATGAATGATCCGTTGCTATCAGGATCAATGCGGGCCGCCCTTTCGCAAGCCAACGGATTGACGGGTGGATTCGTCGCCGGTGGGCTAACCGACCCGCGAACCAATACGTCGAAGATTTATATGTCTGCAGCCGCTGGCGCCGTAATACCAGGGCTGGGAAAGACTGATGCTAGACGGACTATGCAGTATGTGCTTCGGCAAGAGTTATTTCATCAGCAGCACGGTGGAACCTGTGCGGGTGATGAAGAATGCTGCGCCGACGCTTTCGCAATTGCTAACATGCCGGAGAAGTGATTGTGAAAAAGTTGACAATAATTTCGATTAAGATGGCGGCCAATTTGATTGGCGCGGCGTCGTTTCTGGCGGTTATATTAATAATATATAAGATATACACTCCATCAATCGGGGTTTTTGTGGATGATGCAGATGCGGCCGCTGCTGTGTTGGCGCGTGAATACTTAAAGGGAGAGAGGGGTGACTTTTATGTCTCAATCAATGGGCACGATATTGACGGAAAGACTAGAAATTCCATTGCGAATAACAATCTCATACTGCGCAATTTGAGCGAACTTCCGGAATGTAACGTATCTGATGATCGGAAGCAGGATCCATCATGCGAAGAAAAGAAAATTCTCCGTGCGGAATTTAAAGATGAGCCGATAGAAGATGTCGCGCTGGTAGATTTTACGAAGAATTTAAGTGGCGGTGGAGGTATCGTCGTGAAAATTGCGGGTAGATGGCTTCTGTTGAAAAGCCATATGAATTATTGTTCATTAGAAACTAGAATAATTGAAGATTAATTGTATGCACACACTGTACAGAGATAGTTATCCCATGACATTCGCCCCTGTGTGAAGAACCTCCTGTCCGGCCCTTTGCCAGCCGGCCTAAGCGGACACCTTCGGCGCCCGGGGGGCCTTATCAGCTATCGTGGCGGACAGGGCGTAGGCCGCCCGCATCATGGCGGCCGCGGCCAGCAGTTCCGATGGGCTGGGCGGCAGGTCGATGATGCCGCTGGCGATTTCGAACGGTGAGAGGGATGCTTCCGCCACGGCGGTTGGCGCCACGGCGGTGGTCGCGACCCCCGGAAAGTCTGGATCGGTGGCGGGGGAGGGGGCGTCGGGCCAGAGGTCCATTGGGGGGGCTCCCTCTTTCGGGTTGGATTAGTGCAGGGCCGCCAGGGGCGGGATGGTGGGCGGGGCGGGCGGCAGGGCCGCCGCCGGCAGGATCACGGGCGGCTCCAGCGGGGCGGGGACGGCGGCCTCCGCCGCGCGCTTGGCCCGGGCGTGCAGCACGCTGCAGGCGCCGATCAGGAACAGCACGGTCCAGGTCTTGGGGCTGACATAGGCGCCGGACGCCTGGCCGAGCACCGCCCAGGACAGCCAGCACATCAGCACGGCGCGCACGCCCAGGGCGCGCAGCCAGCCGCTGATGGCCAGGATCATGACGATGCCGCCGCACAGGCCCAGATAGACCCAGTGCAGGAAGAAATAATTGATCAGAACCTCGTTGGGTTCGGGGATGTTCCACAGCGGGCTGAAGGCGCCGGAACGCAGGAAGACGTCGGCGATGTTGTCGCTGACCAGTTGCTCCCCCGTCAGGCCCACGCCCAGGATGGGGTGGTGCTTCACCACGTCCACGGCCACCAGGAAGGGACCGATGACGCGGTAGAAGAAGCTCTCGTCGTTGCCCGAGGCGATCTCGTGCAGGCGGTTGGCGTAGACCGTGCTGCCCACGATGGCGAAGGCGGCTATGGCCAGGATGCCCACGGCCGCCAGCTTGAGGATGCGGGTGGTGGTGGACTGGCCGGCATCGTCGCTGGGCCCCAGTTCGTGCAGCGCCAGCAACAGCACCAGCAGCAGCAGCGTGGGCCCCGGCATGGCCACCATGGCGGCGCCTGTCATGGCCAGATAGCCCAGGCGCTTGTACTTCCAGTTGCTGGTCAGCAGCCAGGAAAAGGCGAACAGGGTGTAGGCGAAGGTGACGGCCGATGGCTCTGTCGTGAACAGCTTGGGCCGCACGCGGCCGTACAGCATCTCGTCCCGGATGTCTGACTCGTAGATGCCTTGGTGATAGATCGCCAGGCGGACGGCATCGCTGATGCGGTTCAGGCCGGCATAGCTTTCCAGCAGGGTGCCGATGACGATGGTGATGATGAACACCAGCATCAGGCGCGAGAACGCCGCCGCCCCCGCCTCCACCACCGTCAGGAACAGGGCGTAGGAGATGACCAGCGAATACATCATCTGCAGCAGGCCCGTGGTGCGCTTGGACAGCAAATCCAGGCCCGGCGCATAGAGGATGGAGGCCAGCAGCAGCAATGTCACGCCCAGGAAGGCCGCCAGCCCGGTGGGGGAGATGCGATGCCGCCGGCGCCACAACAGGACGACACCGGCCATGCCGGCGATGGCGGCGGGGAAGGGCACGTTGGGCGTGATCTGGATGGAAAAACCGGTGTAGATGCCCAGCAGGAACACCACCAGCAGGACCCAGTCGGTGCGGGCCATGCCCGGTCCGGGCGCGTCCACCCCCCCGTCCAGGCTCCAGGATCGCTGCGGCGCCCACGCGCCGATATCAGGGGCCGTCCACTGGGTCGCAAGGGTCATCACTCTGCCTCAGGGCTTGGTGGCTACGGTGTCAGGGCCGGTCTTTTCCAGATGCGCCGGCTAGGGTCGGGAACGGGGGCGGCCGTTGCCGCCGATGGCCACCAGCGTGCCCGGCGGATAGGGCCGGGGCGGCGGAGGTGGGGCCGGGATGGGTGCGGATGGCGCCGTCTTACGCTTGTGGGCCTCGGCGTGCAGGATGCTGCAGGCCGCGATCAGCATCAGCACGGTCCAGGTCTTGGGGCTGACATAGGCGCCGGATGCCTGGCCCAGGATGGCCCAGCCCAGCCAGCACAGGGCCAGGGCGTGGACGCCCAGGCTGCGCAGCCAACCGGTGATGGCCAGGATCAGCACCACGCCGCCGCAGATGCCCAGATATACCCAGTGCAGCCAGAAGTAATTGGTCATCACCTCCTGCGGGTCCGGGATGGCCCACAGGGGGGAGAAGGCACCGGACCGCAGGAAGACGGTGGCGATGCTGTCGGCGATCATCTGCTCGCCCGTCAGGCCGATGCCCAGGATGGGGTGGTTCTTCAACACCTCCACCGTCACGAGAAAGGGGCCGATGACGCGGTAGAAGAAGCTCTCGTCGTCGCCGTTGGCGATATTATCCAGGCGGGCGGAATAGACGGAGCTGGCGATGACGGCGAAGGCGATCAGGGCCAGGGCGGCGATGGCGCCGATCTTGATGAGGCGCACGCTCAGCAGGGTGGGCGCATGCTCCTCCCCCTTCGGCACCATCTCGTGCAGGCCCAACAGCAGCAGCATCAGCAGCAGGGTGGGTCCAGGCATGGCGACCATGGCCGCCGCCATCATGGCGAGATAGCCGAAGCGCTTGTATTTCCAGGTGCTGGTCAGTAGCCAGCAGAACGAGAACAGGGTGTAGGAGAAGGTGACGGCCGATGGTTCCGAGGTGAACAGCTTGGGCCGCACCTTGCCGTACAGCAGCTCGTCCCGGATGTCGGCGTCATAGACGCCGGAGGTGTAGATCTTCTGCCGCACGGCGTCGCTGATGGCGGCCAGGCCGGCATAGGTCTCCAGCAGGGTGCCGACGATGATGGTCAGGATGAAGACCAGCATCAGCCGGCAGAAGGCGGCCGGCCCGGCCTCCACCACCGTCAGGAACAGGGCGTAGGAGATGGCCAGCGAATAGATCATCTGCAGCAGGCCGGTGGTGCGCTTGGACAGGAGGTCCAGTCCCGGCGCGTACAGGATGGAGGCCAGCAGCAGCAGGGTCACGCCCAGGAAGGCGGCCAGGCCGGCGGGTGAGATGCGGTGCCGCCGGCGCCACAGCAGGATGACCCCGGTGATGCCGGAAATGGCGGCGGGGAAGGGGACGTTGGGCGTGATCTGGATGGCGAAGCCGGTATAGATGCCCAGCAGGAATCCCACCAGCAACACCCAATCCACCACCCCCAGCGGCTGGCGTTGCGCGGCGCTGTCTTGGGGAACGGCGCCGTATCCCGCCCATTCTGTCCAGGTCGTCATGCCGCGGCGATGGCCGACAGCAACTGCGGCCCCCTGCTGGTCCAGTGGAAACTGTCGCGGCAGGCGCGATAGGCCGCGTCCTGCAGATTGTTCAGGCGGTCCAGGTCGTCGATGGACTGGACCACGCCCATGGCCAGGTCCTCATGCCCCGGGTACAGCAGGATGCTTTCCTCCTGCTCCAGCGGCACGCCGGCCACCGAGCCCTTCAGGGCCAGGATGGGCAGGCGGTTGAAGACATAGTCCAGCACCTTCAGCTTGAATCCGCCGCCGTTGCGCTCCGGAACCAGGGCGATGCGGGCCGCGTCCATGTGGCGGCGGACATCGTCCACCGTGCCGGTGAAGCGGGTGGCCAGGACGCGCTTGCGCATGCTGGCCAGGAAGGTGGCGTCGCCGCTGCCCACCACCTCCAGCTCCACGCCGTTGGCGGCGAAGATGGCGTCGGCCACGCTGATGAACTCTTCCAGGTTCATGCGCTTGGCGATCCAGTCGAAGCTGCCGACGATGACGGCGCGGCGGGGCAGGTCGCGGCTGATCGGCTTCTTCTCGCGCTCCGTCGCGCGATAGCCCGGGGTCAGCACGGCCATGGCCTTGTCGGGCCAGTGTTCGCGATAGAGGTCGGCGTCGTCGGGCGTGATGGCGGTGATCAGGTCCGCCTCTTTCACGATGGCGCGTTCCAGATGCGTCACCTTGGCGGCATCGAAGCGCATCGCCTGGTGCTTCAGCAGGTTGGATTGGTTTTGCGCCAGCTGGGCGCGCAACGATTCCTCGTGGTTGTGCGAGACATACACCAGCTTGGGCCGGTTGTGGCGGTCGGGGTAGCGGCGCAGGAAGTCCGCCAGCGCCCACCCCGATCCGATGCCGTCCAGCACCACGCTGTCCCAGGATTCCGTCGCCAGCAGGCGGCGCACCCGGGCATGCATGTCCGGCGTGCCGCAGCGGTGGGCGATGTTGGGCAGGGGGGACCGCAGGCTGCTCCAGCGTGAACGGGGCTTATGCTCCGCCAGGTGCCAGGCGATGGCGCCGGCGCCGGGCGTCTCGCGCGCGCCATCGGCACGCTTGCCGTCCGGGCGGCTCAGCCCCAGCACCGCCATATCGGCGCCCGCTTGTGCCAGGCTGCCGATCAGCCCCCCGGAATAGATGAACTGTCCATTATGGGGCGGATCGGGGTCGGCCAGCGTGATCCAGAGGCAGCGCATGGGCTACGGTCCCTTCTGTGATGGTCTGCCGCCGGCACCCTCAGGCGCCGGGCGCCGCCATCCGGCGGCTTGGCTTGTCCTCAGTTTCCAGTCCACTGCGTTTCCCCGGAAACTTCCGGCGGCCGCAGTCGCGTCCTACAACGGCAAGAGGCACAGCCTCTTGCCGTTGGCGTCAGTAGGCGTTCTTGGTGAAGATGCTGCTGGTGATGGTGCGGGCGATGATTTTCAGGTCGCCCAGCACGGTCCAGGTCTCGATGTAGCGGAGGTCGTGCTCCACCCGCTTGACGATGTGCTCTACCGTGCTGGTCTCGCCCCGCCAGCCGCTGACCTGGGCCAGGCCGGTGATGCCGGGCTTCATGCGGTGGCGGCTGTCGTAATGGGCGACGGCGTCGCGGTACAGCAGGCCGCCGGCCTTCGCCGACTGGGCGTGCGGGCGGGGTCCGACGATGGACATCTCGCCCCGCAGCACGTTGATGAACTGCGGCAGCTCATCCAGGCTGGTGCGGCGCAGGATGCGGCCCAGGCGGGTGATGCGGGGATCGTTGCGCTGCGCCAGCTTTTCGGCGTTCGCGTCCGCCATGTGGTGGTACATGGAGCGGAACTTGTACACCTCGATCAGCTGGTTGTTGTAGCCGTGGCGCTTCTGCTTGAAGAGGATGGGCCCCTTGCTCTCCAGTTTGATGGCCACGGCGATGGCCAGCATGATGGGTGAGATCATGACCAGGATGATGGCGGCCAGCACCCGGTCCTCGACCGTCTTGGCGATGGCCCGCCAACCGGTCAGCGGGTGGCTCAGCAGGTCCAGCACCGGCGGCTCATCGCCGGCACCTTCGCGCCACCCGCCCTGTTGGCGGTGGATTTCCACCTGATCCAGGCTGATGCCCACGTCCACCGGCGCCAGGCTCAGCTTGGCCAGGGCCGCAGCGAGGGCGTGATTGTCGTCCGACAACGGCATGGCCAGGATCACCCGGTCCACCCGGCCCTCGCGGATTTCGGTCAGCAGGTCGTCCAAACCGCCGCGGATGGGGTAGCCGACGCAGAAGCGGGCGTGGCCGGCGCGGTTGTCGTCATAGACGCCCACCACATGGCGGTCGTCGCGCGGGTTGGCGCGATACCGGCGCAGCAGGCGCTGGCCCTCCGGCCCCGTGCCGACGATGGCCACGGTCTGGGTCAGGCGCCCGGCGCGCTGGCAGGTGCCCACGGTCAGGCAGGTTGCCAGGCGGCCCGCCACAAGGGCGCCCAGCGCCAGCAGCGACCAGATGGCCAGCCAGCTGGTCATGGGTGGGTCGAAGGCGCCCAGCAGGTACAGCAGCGCCACCAAGCTGCCGGCGGTGGCCGCCCAGGCCAGGGCCAGAGGCAGCAGTCCATCGGCGGGCTTGCTCAGGCGGTTCAGCTGCCGCGCGCCAGTCCAGCGCAGGGCATACATGCCCAGCGTCAGGCCGATGATCAGGACCAGGCCGAACAGGGGACGGGCCACGGTGCCGTCCGCCAGGGCGGATGCGGCCAGGCCGGTGACCAGGATGACCAGGGCGTCGACGGCGGCGACGGTGCCGGTGATCACCTGCGGCGCCAGGGGGCGGCCGCTGCGCAGGCGGTGGGTGTCCGCCGCGGGAACGGCGACCGCCTGGGTCTCCCGTAGCGTGACGAGGGGGGTGGAAAGGGCTTCGGACAGGGCTGGGGGCATGGGTTGGGTTCCTGAATGCGGCGACCGGTGGCCACGGCCGCCCACGCAGGTGCGACGGTCTGGCCAAGGGTGGCTGATCAACAGCCGAGTTCGCCTAAATCAGGCCACGCTTGACTCAAGAAGTCCTGTGACCAAGCTGGGACCTGCTCGCACCTGCGGCAATTGATCCCGGTAATACTCCGATCAGGGAGTGCCCATCAGGCTGGAGAATATTTCGGAAGCGAAGTTCTGAGGACTCTGATGGCGGATATAGTTGGCCGCCGCCTCTTGGTCGAAATAGCTGCGGGTGTCGCTCTCCGATATATATTCTATACCTTTGGAGAGGACTTCGCTGTCGGTCGTATCCAACGCGAGACCTAGCCTATGGGTACGGGCCAGGCAGCCCAGCAGGCCCAAATCCTGGGTCAGCACCGGCTTGCCCGCCTGCGCCGCCCACAGCAGCACGCCGCTGGACCCGACGAAGCGCTGGTAGGGGGCCAGCACGACCGACGCCTCCTTGATCAGCGCGTTGATCTCACCGCTGCTCAGGCGGCGGTCCTCCAGGTGGATCCACAGCTCGGGCTGTTCCTGGATCACCTTTTTCAGGCCGGCGTACACCCGGTCGCGCAAGGCTGGGTCCACCTTGCCGGCGATCATGACACCCACCTTGGCCGCGGCTTCCGCAGGCAGCTGGCACAACGCGTCCAGCAAGGACAGCACGCCCTTGCGCTCACTCAAGAATCCGAACAGCAGCAAGGTGACGCGATCGGTGGGCATGCTGTCGGCCAGCGTCCGTTCCTCCGCCGTCTCGTTCACGAAGGGATGGACGGGGTCGACCACCGTGCGCACCTTCCCCCCCTGGCCATAGCGGTCGTGGGCGTAGGTCGGGAAGTACGGGTCCAGCGTCAGGACGCGGTGGACCGCGGAATTGCGCAGCATGAGGGGGTAGAGCAGGGCCTTGCGCGCGTCGCGCAACCACTCCTTCAGGCTGGGCTCATAGCTGCCCAGGGCGCGGTAGTGGACGGACGGCCGGAACAGGATGCCGCACAGGCGGCGGCCCCGCGCGCCCAGCGACAACGCCAGGGGCAGGGTCAAATGGTCCAGCGACAGGAAGTGCCCGGCCTCGGACCCCGTGCGCTCCAGATAGCGGCGCATGACCCACCAGCGGGCGAAGCCGCGCACCGGCAGCAGGGGGTGGCGGCACAGCGCCTGCTCCGACGGCTCCAGCGCCAAGACCTGCACGCGATCCTGGCGGCTGGCGGCGCCATCGGCCGCCAGCTCGTCATACAATTCGCGCGCCACGACGAAGGTGACGCGGTAGTCCCGCTTGTCCGCGGCAGCGAAGTGCATCAGGTGCTTCAGCCATTCGCAGGGGTGGCCCTCCGCGTCCGGCTCGAAGATGACGAAGGAGCGGGGGCCGTCGGCCAAGGGTTTGGCCTGGGCCCCTGCCGGGGACTTACTTGGCATAGAGCGCATCCAATCGCCGGACCAATCCCCCCAGGACGTGGGACCGGGAATAGTGCTGTTCCACGAAACGCCGGCCCCGGGCCCCCAGTTCCCGGCGCAGGCCCGCATCCCGCACCAGGCGCAGCACAGCCTCGGTGAAGGCCGCGGTGTCATGGGGTGGCACGCAGATGAAGGCGCCGCTGCGTTCCCGCAGGTGCCACAAGGGGCTGTGCGGGTTGGCCGTGGTGACGAAGGGGCGGCCCACCGCCATGATGTTGAAGATCTTGGATGGGATGGCGAAGGCGGCGGCCTCCGGCTCCTGCGGCACCAGGTGGATGTCGCCCTCGGTCAGGCCCTGGCGCAGCTGGTCGGGGGGCAGCAGGCCGGTGACGCGGACCCGGCGCAGCGCGCGGGCGGCGATCTCCTCCTCCAGGGTGGCGCGCATGGCGCCGCTGCCCCGCAGGATGATCTCCACGTCGTCGGTCTGGCGCTGCAGCTCCTCCGCCATGGACAGGACCTGGCCCAGGCCCTGCTTCAGGCCGAAGTTGCCGCTGTACAGCAGCCGGGCGGCGATCTTGGGCGCCGGGATGATGGCCGGTGCGTCGTTGGCCGGCACCTTGGGCGCGTCCGGGTACAGGCGGTCGGTGTCGACCCAGATGGGCACCACCTCGATGTCCTGCGTCACGCCCAAGTCCCGCAGCTGCTCGGCCATGTGGTCCGTCAGCACGACGATCAGGTCCACCCGGTTCAGCACGGTGCGCTCGCACCAGCGCATCGCCTTCACCAGGCCGCCGCTGGACACCATGTTCAGCCCCTGGGCCATGCCGGACTGGATGTCGTGGATGATGGCGACGTGCCGGCCGTCGCGCTGGCGGACCAGGCAGCCCAGCGCGACGGTAAGGATGGAAGGACAGAGGCTGATGACCAGGGGCTTGGGCTTGAGCCGGCCTGAGGCGCGGGCCCAGAGCCCCGCCAGCAGGAAGCTGGCCTCGGCCAGGATGCGCGCCTTGGCCGACCCCTTGCGGGGGATCATGGCCCGCAGGCGTTCCACCCGTACCCCGTTCAGCACCTCGTGACCGCCCTTGAAGTCCTTGTACTGGGTGAAGACCTCGTTGCCCGGATAATAGGGCAGGCCCGTGAACACCGTGGTCTCGCAGCCCAGCCGGGTCAGCCATTCCGCCAGATCGGCGCACTGCGGGGCGGAGCCGATGAGTTCCGGCGGATAGGCGCGGGTCAAAAGGGCCGCCTGGGGGGAGGGGACGGAGGAAGGAGGAAGATCCATCCCCTTCACCCCCTCTGGCGGCAAGTCACGCAGGGCCTCTCGCTCCATGGGGCTATCCTTAACCGAAGTGGCCCTTAACCGAAGTGGCCTTGACCGGAGTGGCTCAGCCGAAGTGATCGGCCAGGGGGCGGGCGTAGTCGTAGTTTAGTGGGCCGTAGCCATACTGGCGGTAGCGGCGCGGATCGACGCGGGACATGATCACGCCGGTCAGGTCGCACTGCACCTCCACCAGCTGGCGCAGGGCCTGCAGAGCGGCGTTGCGGCGCGTATGGTCCCAGCGCACGGTGAACAGCACCTTGTCCACCATCCGCGACATGGCCAGCACCTCGGCCCCCACCAGCACCGGCGCCGTGTCGATCAGCACCAGGTCATAGTTCTTGGCGAAGGTCTGCAGCAGGACCCGCATCCGGTCGGACGTCAGCATGCGGGTGTCCTTGGACGTCCAGTGGCCGGCGGTGATCAGCTCCAGCCCCGACAGGGTGTCGTGATGGATGCAGTCGTCCAGCACCACACTGTCATCGGTCAGCAGCGAAGCTAGGCCGTGCTTGTTCGACACGTTGAACAGCTTGTGCTGCGAGGGTGAGCGCCAGTCGCAATCCACGATCAGGATGCGCCGGCCGTGGCTGGCCAGCAGGCGGCCCAGGGCGGCGATGATGACGCTCTTGCCTTCGCCGGGCGCGGCGGAGGATAGCAGCACCGTGCGGGGACTGTACTCCATCTCCGACAATTCCAGCGCGATATGGATCTTGCGCAGGGTCTCGGCGAAGGGGGACACAGGCTCGCGCAGCACCTGGGCGGTGGGCGACTTGCCCTTCACCTCCGGCACCAGGGCCACGACCGGGATGCCCGTGGCGCTTTCGATCTGGCTGCTCTGGCGGAAGGTCTGGTCGGCCTCTTCCATCAGCAGCGCGATCAGCATGCCGGCGACAGCGCCCACCAGGGTGCCCAGCAGCAGGATCAGGGCCTTGGGCGGATAGCTGGCGGACACCGGCGGGGTGGCGCGGGAGATGACGCGGGCGTCGGGCGCCTCCAGCTGCTGGCGGCCGATCAGGCGCTTCTCTTCCGTCAGCATGGTTTCCAGCAGGTGCCGGTTGACGGCGGCGTCGCGCTCCATCGCCTCCAGGTGGATGGCGTTCTGGTTGTCGGAGCCCAGGGAGCCCTTGGCCTCGTTGAAGTCGCGCAGCACGGCGTTGTAGCGGGCGTTGGCCGTGCGGGCCACGTTCTGCAGGCCGTTGATGATGCCCTGCATCTCCGCCTTGATCTTGCGCTGGGCATCGGCGATCTGCGCCTTGGCGTCGGTGACCTGCGGATGCTTGTCGCCGTAGGTGGCGGACAGCTGGGCCAGGCGCTGCTCGGCGGCGGCCTGCTGCTGCTTCAGCGACTGGATCAGCGGGTTGTTCAGCACCTCCGGCACGCTGTCGCCGGTGATGCCCTGGCGCATCAGGTTCTGGGCGTCGTTCAGGTGCGCTTCGGCGTCGGCCTTGGCGGTCTGGGCGGTGATCAGCTGGGTGTTCAGCTCTGTCAGGCGCTGGCCCATGATGCCGGTGCCGTTCTGCTGATCGTACAAGCCGTACTGCTTGCGGTAGTCCTCGATGGCGCGCTCGCTATCGTCGACCTGTTTGCGCAGGTCGGCGATGCGGCCTTCCATGTACTCCTCGACCCGGCTGGCGGTGCCGACCTTCACGTCGCGCTGTTCCGCCAGATAGGCGTCGGCGACGGCGTTGGCGACCAGCGAGGCGGTTTCCGGATCGCGGGTGGTGGCGGATATCTTCAGGACGTCCGAACGGCCAACCGTGGCGATGTCCAGCTTGGACAGCAGGATGTCGACCGTGCGGTTGTTGATCATGGCGGCCGTGCGGGCCTGCTGTTCCGGCGTTTCCGGCGGCTTGGCCTTGGGCTTGGTCAGCCATTCCGCCACGCTGGTGGGCAGCAGCCGGGCCCAGGCCGGGATCTGCGGTGCGGCCGTCTTGGCGTCCGGGTTGAACTCCGGATCGTCGTTCAGGTGCAGCCGATCGACCACCTTCTGGGCCAGCTCGCGCGACTGGGCCACCAGCCCCTCGCTCTGCACCCGCTCGGCGTTGAAGGTCATGGACGCCATGGTGGGGCCGATGCCTTCCAGCGAGGGCTGGGGCACGCCCACCAGCACCCGGGATTCCGACGTGTAGCGCGACGGCATGCTCCAGCCGACGATGCCGGCCAGAAGGGCCGTGCCGACGGTGCAGGCCAGCACCAGGCGCCGGTGCGCCCAGATCTTTCGGTAGGTGTCCAGCACGTCCCGCTGCTGTTGCTGCGGCGGGGGCATGTAGACGGGGCGGGGGGCCGGCGGTGCGGCGGTGAGGCGCCGGGGGAGGATGGGACCACCACCCAGGGCGCGGGGCTGCTCGGGCAAAGTCATCAGAAATAGCGCTCCCGGACTGTGATGACGTCGCCGGGTTGGACCGGCGTCGTCGGTTCGGCGTCGACCTGGGTTTTGCTGCCGTCCTTGGCGGTGCGCTGCAGACGGAAGTCGTCGTCACGGGCGCGGTAGGTGAACCCGCCGGCCAGCGCGACGGCGTTCAGGACCGTCATGCCGGAGACATAGGCGTAGCTGCCGGGGGTCTTGACCTCGCCCAGGATGTAGAAGGGCCGATAGCTCAGCACTTCCACGCTCACGTGGGGGTTCTTGATGTAGTTGGGTGACAGGCTGCCTTCCAGCGCCTTGCCCAGTTGGCCCGCCGTCAGCGAGCCGGCGTGCACCTGGCCCACCAGGGGGAAGGACAGGGTGCCGGTGCCATCGACGGCGTATTCGCCGGACAGATCCTGCTGGCCGAACACGGTGATGCGCACCCGGTCGCCCGGGCCCAGTTGATAGTCGGCGGCGGCGATGCCACCCATGCTGGGGCTGGCGGGTCCGCCAGGCTTGGACGCCGGGTCGTTGCTGGCGACGGCACCCCCAGCGGTGGCGTTGGGCGCCGGCGGCTGACCGGCGTTCTGGGCGTAAGCCGCGTAGGGAAGCGCTAGAGCCCCGGCCACGACGGCCAGGACGGCCAGCCGGGACGAGGATTTGCGGGGGAGGCGGGAAGGCAGCATTCCGGCACCTTCTGCTTGATCGGAGGCAGCCCGGCCGCCTAGGCGCCGGGGTCTCGTTTGTGGGACTTGTGGTGACGGCCCGTTTTTCGTGGGGCTCACACGATAGTTTTATCAAAAGTGGGGGGCGGCGGTTGTGATCAAACGGGGGCCGCCCCCACCTGCGCTGTGATCACGATGGATACAGCCAGTATTCCCTTACAGATGAAGGGTTAAGCCAACCAAAATGTTGTGGTCGGCGTACCCGATTCCGGCGCCATTAGACGATCGGATTTGGTAGTTGTAGCGGACGTTGATGGCGGTCATTTGGTTCATCATGTATTTCGCGCCAAGACCTACGCCGTAGACATCATCTGTTCGGCCTATATTTTGAAAATCATCGGCCTCATGGCTTAGCTGCAGGTGAAGGATGAGGTTACGCAGCAATTCGTGATCGGCCGCTACGGTTTCCTTGGTGGCGAAATAGCCGGCCGCCCCCACGACGATGGTCTCATCGATGTCGCGGGTGATCTCGCCGGTCACGGTCGTCAGCGGCGTCACGTTCCAGGTGATCTTGGCGCCGCCCGTGGGCGCGGAGAAGGTGCCCAGGCGAACGTCGTCATAGTCCTGTGACCGGTATCCGGCGAACAGGTCGATGGAGGTGATGCCCGTCAGGTTGTACTTGCCGCCGACCAGGACGGTGTAGCCGTTGGAATTGCGGTTGAACCCGCTCATGTCCGACGTGCTGTCATAATTGCGCGTGTTGTAGGCGCCCTTTACATACAGCTCATACAGGCCCTGGATGGTGTAGCCGGTGCGGACGCTGACCTCGTTCTCATCATGGTTCTGGCGTTCCCACATGATGGCCCGGCCATCGAAGGTCTGGGCGTTGGTGAAGTCGTAGCGGTTGTAGCTGTCACCCAGCTCGACGAACAGGTTGCCGAATTCCTTGTGCCCGACCACATTGGCCGAGGCCTGGTTGTATTCGGTCGGGTCGGCCTGGCCGACGATGTTGTTGGGCGAGGTGCGGGGCAGGTGCCACAGGCTGTAGTCGGCGCCGCCGGATATCCACGCATCGTGGTAGACCTCCAGCCGGCCGTCCGCCCCGATGTCGTAGTTGGCGTAATTCTCGCGGCTGTGCTGGGCGTACCAGTCGATGTCGCCACTGGCGTGCAGGTTCAGCTGGTGCACGTTCCAGTTGGACTTCAGCTCCAGCTTGGGCTGCAGCACCGTGATCAGGTCGCTGGTGTCGTGCCCCTGCGTCGCATAAATGTTGCTGTCGAAGACCTCGTCCAGCGTGACGCTGGGATAGAGGATGAAGCCGCCCATCCGGATGCCCGGTGGATCGAATTCGGGGTGCTGCCGGGTGGCCACCGTGTCGTCCGGCGACGTTTCCGTCTGGGCGTTGGCCGGGACGGCGGCCAGGCCGCCGGTCAGCGCCAGCCCGGCCGCGGCCAGCAGCAGGCGCCGTTTCAGGCCGCCGGCCTCCGTCGTTTCCGCGGCCGGGTGAAGCCGGGCGAGAGGGCGATCGTACATCACCCTCCCAAACGACGGGATGGCATGGCGTCGATGGTATTCAGGCATCGGATTTGACCTCGGGCTTGGCGCGTTGCCCTCACGGGACCGCGTCTTGGTTTAAAAACGGGTTGCCCCCCGTTCCCCGCCCGTTTCCGCGTCAATTGGCTCCCTCTCCCAGGTTGGGTCCCGGGAAATGGGGCCGCGCTCACGCGCGGCCGTAGGTATCGGACAGACGCACGATGTCGTCTTCGCCCAGATAGGCGCCAGATTGCACTTCAATCAGGTGCAGGGGCAGTTTGCCGGGGTTCTCCAGGCGGTGCTCCATGCCGATGGGGATATGAACGGACTCGTTCTCCCGCACCAGGCGGTTTTCGCCGTCGCGCTGCACCAGCGCGGTGCCCTGGACGACGATCCAATGTTCCGCGCGGTGGTGGTGCTTCTGCAGGCTGAGGCGCGCACCCGGCTTCACCATGATGCGCTTGACTTGGAAGCGATAGCCGATGTCCACGGCACGATAATAGCCCCACGGCCGGTAGACCGTGGTGTGGTGGGTTTCCTCCGAACGGTTGCGGCGGCGCAGCTGCTCCACCACCTTGCCCACGTTCTTGGCGTGGGCGGCGTCGGCGATCAGCACGGCGTCGTCCGTGGCGACAATCACCAGATCCTCCACACCAATGGCGGCCACCAGGCGGCCGTCGGAGTGGACGTAGCTGTTCTTCACGTCCTGCAGGATGACGTCGCCCTGCTCGACATTGCCGGCATCGTCCTTGTGGCTGACATCCCACAGGGATCGCCAGGACCCGACGTCGCACCAGGCCATTTCCACCGGGATGACGGCGGCCTTGTCGGTATGCTCCATGACCGCGTGGTCGATGGACAGGGACGCGGCGGCGGTGAAGCAAGCCTCATCCAGGCGGAAGAAGCCATTGTCCTCCTTGCCGGCGGAAATGGCTTCGCGCACGGCGGTCACCATGTCCGGCTGCAGGCGCTCCAGCTCGGCGATGTACTGGCGGGCCGACATCAGGAAGATGCCGCTGTTCCACAGATAGTTGCCGCTGGCGAGATAGCGCTCCGCCGTTTCCGCGTTGGGCTTCTCGGCGAAATGCTCGACGGCGCGCACGCCGTCCACCCCAGCCAGCGGGGTGCCGGTGCGGATGTAGCCGTAGCCGGTTTCCGGCTTGTCGGGCACGACACCGAAGGTGACCAGATGGCCGGCCTGCGCCGCCGGCACGCCCTTGGCCACGGCCAAGTAGAAGTCGGGTAGCGAGCCGATCAGATGGTCACAGGGTTGGGCCAGCATCAGGGCGTCGGGATCGCGGTCCATCAGCCACAGGGCGACGGCGGCGATGGCGGGCGCCGTGTTGCGGGCCGCGCTCTCCAGGATGATGGTCTGCGGTTCGATCCCCATGCCGTGCAACTGCTCGTGGATCATGAACCGGTGTTCCTCGTTGCAGATGACGACGGGGTCGGCGAAGCCGGCGTCGCCCAGGCTGCGCGCAGCCGTCTCCTGCAACAGGGTCCGGTCCGAGGTCAGGGCCAGGAATTGCTTGGGATGGATCGCCCGGGAGAGGGGCCACAGCCGGGTGCCGGCGCCGCCGGACAGAAGAACCGGATGGATTTGCGTGGTCCGCAGGGCTCGGGTGGACACGCGCTCCGTCACGTCATGCATTTTATGACCGCTCCGCTTCAGGGTGGGAACCTTTGCAGATGACGCTACGGGGCAGGCTGAACCGGGGCCAGTGACCAAGCCGTGGCCGGGGGATTCGCAAGGGGAACCAGGAGCACGAGGCGCATCGGGCGTCCGCCTTTACGCTCATGAAGGGTAGGACAGTGGTGTCCGCTTTCAAGGGCGGGTGCGTCACGCTGGCGCGGATGCGGCAACGCCGCCCGGTTCGGGGCGGCGTTGCACGTTATGGGCGAGGCTGTGGGGGATCAGGGCGCTAGAGGCGGCAGGTCCCGCGTTTCCAGCCGGGCGAGCAGCTCGGCCAGGCTGTCAGCCTCCGCCTGAACGGCGGCACGGGTGGCCCAGCCGGGTAGGTCATGGCGCGCGGTGGGGGGCGACGCCCGCACCTGCACCAGGTTGACGGTCTCGTTCGGGTCGTGCCGCAGGTCGTACATCTCCCATTCCTGGGGCACGCGCCCATCCGGGTCGTGATAGCGGGACAGCTTGAAGTCCGGGGTGCGCACGCAGCGGACATGGTTGGGCTGTCGCACCGGCCCGGGTGTCAGGCCGGGCACGGGACCTTTGCCATGCGACCCTTCGCGCACGGCGGCCACCGTGGCGTCGAACACGGCGAACTGCGCGTAGGAGGCCGTCTCATGCGGGTCGCCGATGGGCGGCAGCGGCTTGGTGATCTCATCGTCGGTGATGAACAGCACGCCCCGGCGCGGCAGGCCGTCGGGCTCCGTCACCACATCGGTTTCCCCGCGGATCAAGGGGGCGAGGTCGGCGCCCGGCAGGGGTGGGAGGGGCCCGCGGGCCGCCGCCAGCTGCCGGGCGGCCTCATCCTGGTCCGCCCCGGCCAGGCCCAGGATGGTGGGCAGGATGTCGATGTGGCTGGTCACCTGGTCCAATTGCCGCAGGCCGCCCGGCACGCGGTACGTGGACGGCGGAAACTGCACCACCACGGGAACGTGCAGCGCCTCCTGATAGGCGGTGTGCCACTTCTCGATCATCATGCCGTGGGCGGCGGCATATTCCCCGTGGTCGGCCAGGAAGACGACGATGGTGTTTTCCGCCAGGCCCGATTCCTCCAGCGTGCGCAGCACGCGGTCGATCTGCGCGTCCACCACGGCGTGCAGATAGGCGTACAGCTGGATGAAATCCCGGGCCGAGGTCGAGGGGTTGTCGGCCAGCTGGAAGGGGATGCAGCTTTTCAGTGTGACCGCCACGGCCGCATCCATCTTGTCGGCCGGCGCGGCGCCGCCCGCGCCGGTGCCCACCTTGGCCGAGAGCGCCAGGCCCATCTTGTAAGCATAGTCATACTGGCAGGACGGCTTGGCCGACAAATCCTCATCCAGGGTGGGCGGATTGTGGGCGCAGGCTTGCGGGAAACCCAGGGGATTCAAGGCGGCCTGCAGGGTGCCGCCGGTGGGTGGGGGCGTACGGTCGCCCTGCAGGGGCACCGTCAGGGGGCCGAAGACCGACTGGGTGGCGCCCACGGTCAGGCCATTGGGCAGGGTGACGGGCGTGCCGGTGTCGGACGGCAGGGCCTGGGCGATCACCGCCGGGTAGGTCGCGATGTCATGGGGGTTGGCGAAGGACGCGACGGCGAACCACGGGCGCGCCTTGGACGCGTCCGGCGCCGCCAGCCCCGGCGCCTTGTCGCTCTTGACGGCGGCGGCGCGGTCATAGTCCAGGCCCAGGGCCTTGCGCCGCAGGAAGGTGCAGACGCTGTCGGCGAAACCGATATCGCGGTACAGGCCCAGGTTGTTGGGCGAAGCGCCGTGCGGCTCGGGGTAGGATTCTTCCCAGTCATCGAAGCCATAGGCCTGCAGGCTATGGTCCGGCGGGTTGCTGACGTGCCACTTGCCGAAATAATGGGTGCTGTAGCCGGCGGCCCGCATCCAGCTGCCCAGGGTGGGGATGCCATCCGGCGCCAGCCAGGGGAAGTTGGCGGCGTCACCGTTCTTGAACAGGCCGTCGGTTTGCGTCACGCCGGTGCGGGTGCCGTATTGGCCGGTATAGATCGTGGCGCGGCTGGGGGTGCAGGCGCTGGCGGCAATGGTGTGGTTGCGCAGCACGACCGCGTTATGGCGCAGGCGCAACAGGCCGGGGAAGAAGGCGGCGTAGGGATTGTGGGCATCCACGGTGCCCTGGAAGCCCAGGATCTGCTTCAGCGCTTCGGCGAAGCCGCCCTCGGGACCGTAAGAGAAGCGGGGAAAGCGATACTGGTCGGTGGTGACCAGCAGGATATTGGGGCTCGTGCTCATGGCGATACGTCCCTCCCGTGTCGGACGCCGCCTGAAGCGTGGTTGTCACGAGATTGCAACTAAAGAGAGCTGAGGCGGCGCGGTGCACTATAAAGGCGCGCGGCTGCTGCTCCAAGAATTTTCCCTCAAGAGTTGTGATGGGCGATTTCAGGTCACCGACGGCAGGACGATGTGGACCTTCAGGCCGCCACCGATGCGGTTGGTGGCGGTGACCGTGCCGCCCAGCGCCTCGACATTGCGCTTCACGATCCACAGGCCCAGGCCGGCATGGCCGGGCGATCCCGCCTTGGCGTCGCGGCGGGCGTGGTCGGGCGGGCGCAGGGAGAAATAGCGATCGAAGATGTTGTCGATCTTGTCCGGGTCGATGCCGGGGCCGCTGTCCTCGATGGTGAGGTTGATGACGCCGTCCTCCTCCTGCAGGCGCACGGCGATGGCGCCCGCGTCGGGGGTGAAGCTGACGGCGTTATCCAGGATGTTCTCCACCACCACGGCCAGGGCGACCTTGCCGGCGCGGACCAGCACGTCGGGGGGCAACTGGCGGCTAAGGCGGATCTGCCGCGCCACCAGCACCTCGCGGTAGCTTTTCAGGATGTCGGCCACGATCTGGGTCAGGTCCACCGCCTCGCGCGGGGATTCGATCATGTCCGCCATGGTGTTATCCAGGCATTGCGAGGCGGAGATCAGCGCCTTCAGCCGGTCCAGCGACAGTTCGATCAATTCGGCGGCGCGCTTGCCCCGGGCGTGCTCCGCCGGGATCAGGCGCTTCAGCGGCTCCAGGCAGGCTTGGATGGTGGCGACCGGCCCCTTGAAGGAATGGGCGTTGTCCTCCGCCGTCTGGCGAATGACGCCGGCCACATGGTGCAGGTCGTGCACCAGGCCGTCGAAGTCGCGGGCCACGCTGTCCAGTTCCGGGATGGCGTTGCGGCTGGCGAAGGTGTTGCCCGCCACCCGGCCCTGCCGGATTTCGCGGGCGACGTGGCGGAAATGGCGGATGTGCCGGCGCACGGACAGGGCGGTCAGCAGGGCGATGACGGCCACGGCCAGGTACAGCATCAACGACAGCCGCACCTGTGGTGTCTGCCAGTAGGGGCGGCCGATGGCGGTGGCCAGCAGTTCCGATGTGACGTGGGAAGAGACCAGGACCCAACAGCCCCAACGGCTCTGGATGGGCACGACGGAGGTCAGTATCTCCTCATGCCCCGTGGGCTGGGTGTAGCGGATGTCGACCGGCTTGTCCCAGGTGCAGCTTTCCGCCACCTGCGAGACGATGCCATGGCGTTGAAGGTTGTCCAGGATGGCGCCCAGGTCGGCCGCGTCCACCTTGGGCGCCGAGGCCAAAAAGTAGAAGCCGCCGTCCTGGCCGGCGGCTCCACCCTTGGGCTGGAACATCAGTTTCAGGTTGGTGCCGTCACCGCCGTATTTGGCCAGCTCCTCGTTCAAGGACGCGGTGGGCGGGCCGCTTTCGCGGTTCAGCAGCGGCTTCAAGGCCTGGGCGATAAGCCAGCTGCTGTACCGCAGGTTCTTGGTGACAATCTCCCTTTCCTTGCGGTCCGCCGTCTCGAACTGGCCGTAGAGGATGAAGGGAAGGGCGGCGAAGATGACGAGCAGGAAGCCCAGTCTAACCGTGAGTGATCCGGATATCCTGCGGGCGGTCCACCTCAGACGCCGCAGCATCGACGGTTCCCGGGTCACGCCATCGGTAGCCGAAGGCCGCGAAATTCTCAATTTCCGCAAAGCCACGATCGATAGCATTGAACTTGCTCCGGATCCGCTTGATCGACGAGCGCACGTTGGTCCGGAAGCCATCCTCGCCGCTGCCGGCGACGAACCCGCTCCAGTGCACGCGGTCGTAGATGGCCCGGTAGGTGACGTGCTCGCCCAAATTGGCCACCATGAACTCGACGATACTAAATTCGGTAACCGTAAGCATCACGTCGCGACCCTGCCAAAAGGCTCGGTTGACCTTAGGCTTAAGGGTAAGCTTGCCGCATACGATCTCATCCCCCGACCTAGCCGTAGGGGTAGGGGTTGCCGCCGCGGGCGGTTGCAGGATCAGGCGGATGCGGCGGGCCAGGACAGACATGCCGCGGGTCTTGTCGATGAAATCGACGGCCCCGCGGTCCAGGGCCAGCGTCTCGTTGGCGGGCATGGACATGCCGGTCAGGAAGATGACCGGGATGCGGCAGCCGCGTCGCCGCAGGTCGGGCAGCAGATCGATGCCCAGCGTCCGCTCCAGGCACCAGTCGATGACCAGGATGTCGGCGGCGCCGTCATCCAGGCCTGAGCCGTCGGCGCTGGTCAGGTAGTTGATCAGCGACTTCGCGTCGGCGAAGCCGGTGACGGTGAAGCCCAGGTCCTCCAGTTCGCCCGTGGCCGCCTCGCGAAACGCCTCGTCATCATCGACAAGGACCACGCGGGCCGGCATGGCCGGCAGGACGTCATTTGGCTTGAGCCACGGACCGGAGGTCGGCCAGGCAGTAGCGTTTGCGGTCGCCGGTGTCATTGTCACTTGTCACCTCATAGCTTAGGACGCGGTAAGCCTGCGTCTTGATGTCGGGGTACAGTGTCAGGTCGACGGTGCAAGTCCCGTGGCGGTAAAGCCATTCCTTCCCCGGGGACAAGTCCTGCTGCGAGGAAGGGGGACCCATCAGGGCCTGTAACTGGGATTCGTCCATACCCACCAGGTCGATGTCGGACGACGCCATGGCGGCGGCGCTGGCGGCCGCCGGTGTCGTCTGGGACGGGGTGGGGGAGGGAGCGGTGCGGCGGGCGGCCGCCACGCGGGCGGTGTCACCCGTCCCGGTGGCGGGGGCCGCCGGGGCCTTGGCACGGGTTGGGGCCGGCCGGGTGACCGCGATCTTCTGGGGGGCGGGCTTCGCCTGCTCCCACGGCGGCAACCAGGCGGTGCAGCCCGACAGCAGCGTCAGCCCTACCAGGCCTGCCCGATGCCAAAGTTTTGCGCACACCACAAAAAACCTCCATAAGGGACGACCTCCGTCAGCCCGCCCTCCGGCTGTGAAGCCAAGGGGCCGGTCACGCGCATCTATGGGGTGGTCCCTCCCGGGGAGCCTGCCTTCGAAGGCGTGGTCCCCGGTAGGCTGGGGCCGCCGCCTTTTTTATGGTTAAGAAGTCGTCCGTCCCCGTTACTGGCACGGGATCATGGCATCACCGTGGCGTGGGGCCGGTCGCTTGTTTTCTTACCGAAAGGCTACTGGTTGGACGGAACTGCTAGGTCAGGTCGATACCGATAGAGCAAGTGGTGATTACATACAATTTAACATAAAGGCAATCTATCGAACGGATTGGTGCTGTTTGCAAGCAGGGGAACAATGCCTTGCAGTGGCGTGTGGCCGCCATTGGGCATTCGGTGAACACAGTTTCGTCACATGGCGCGGGTGGCATATGTCTATTGCAGTGCGGCATATGACTAAAACCTGCCTATGTCTCCAGTGGTGCGTGAAATCGGTATAAAATGGCGGGATATTTGCTTTCCGAGGTATGTCGGATGCTGCTTCTTTTTGTGCCGTTTTGGTCTTGCGAGACTGTGCATGTCGGTGAATTCTGATACGGCACCGCCGAAAGAGACCTGCCACCCTATTCCCCCATAGGTTTAGCGCTCCTTAAGCTGGAACTTCCGGAAGGGCCAGGAAATTCAGGCTTCAACAGGGGCAGCGGCGGGACATGTTGTTCTTCAGCGAGGTAAATCATGGATCGCCGACATTTGATCGCGGCCGGTGCCGCGCTGCCCTTCGGCCTGTCTGCGGTGGCCGCCGCGCGCGCGGGCGCGGCACCGGCCTCCGATGAGGCCGAAGGGGCCGTCCAAGTGGCGCAGACCGCCACGGCCAAGGCCACCCCCACCATTTATGACTATGGCGCCGTTGGCGATGGCGTCACCGACGACAGCGCCGCCTTCTCCAAGGCCCTGGCGGCGGCGGCCACCAAGGGCCTGATGGTCATTGTGCCGGCCGGCACCTACGCCATCGCCAAGACCATTTCCTTCGTGTCCACCCAGGATGCCGGCAGGCCTTGGGGGCTGCAGGCGCAGGGCGCCACGCTGGTGTCGTCCATCACCAACGGCACCGACATCATGAGCCTGCAGGCGGTCAACACCGTCCGCTACTTCCGCATCCTGGGCGCCATGAAGATCCTGGGCAGCGGCAAGGATGGCAACGGGTTGCGCATCATCGCCTACGGCAGTTCCTATTTCTTCTACAACGTCACGCTGGACGGGTTGTGCATCGAGGGCGCGGGCCTGAACGGCCTGCTGTTCGAGGGTAACGTCTTCGAATCCCTGCTGGTCGGCTGCTTTTTCCAGGACTGCAAACAGAACGGCGCCGTCTTCGCCCAGTCCAAGGGCGGCGTTTGCTCCGCCATCACCGTGGTGGGCTGCTTCTTTGCCCAGAACACCAAGTGCGGAATGATGGCCACCAACTTTGATTCGACATACGGCGGCACCACCGACGTCCGCATCTTCGGCGGTTATTGCCGCGACAATGGCAGCTATGGCTTCTACTACAACAACGGCACCTCCAGCGGTGCTGCCATCGAGCAGGTGGGCTTCGAGAACAACTGCCGATCGCTGTCGCCGGGCGACCCCAACGGCGCTCATGTCTACGGCCTGGTGCAGATGCGCTTGCGCAACTGCACCGGTTATAACGAGGGCGGCGGCGCCACCTACATGGTGCGCGGCTGGTTCAGCAACCTGACGGTGCTGGACAATTGCGACCAATCGTCGGGTGGAGCGATGGCCACCACAGGCAAGTCGCGGCTGACGCAAGTGAACGGCAACGCCGCCGGCCATGTGCTCATGCGCCAGTCGGGCGGGGGCTTCGATATGGTCAGCGGCACCGGTTGTACCTGGGCGGCCGAGAATTGCTATGGCTCGTCACCCGTCGGCGCACTGAATCTCAAGGCCACGGTGACTTCCGGCTGACGCGCATAGCCAAATTCCGGTTAAGCCCAAGGCCCGGCGGGATTCGTCGCCCACCGGGCCATTGGCGGGCCACCCTGTCATCAGGGCGAGGTGTCACCAGGGCAAGGCGCCTTCGTCGTTGAAGAAGCCACCGGTCGGGCCATCGACTGGCAGCAGGGCCAGGCGGATGGGCGTCGCCGCCCCTTGCGCCGGCGTCCGCGGCCCGCTGTGGCGGTTGAGGTCGGTGGCGCAGTGGCCGGGGCAGGCGCTGTTCACCTTGATGGGCGTGTCCTTCAGCGCCTTGGCCAACTGCGCCGTGACGCCGTTCAACGCCGCCTTGGACGACGCATAGGCCGGGACGGCCAGCCCGGCGTAGGGATGCCGAGGATCGCTCATATTAGTCAGGGAGCCCAGGCCGCTGGAAACATTGACGATGCGGCCGGCGGGCGCCTGGCGCAGCAGCGGCAGCATGGCCTGGGTCACGGCGACGGCACCGAAGACATTGGTTTCATAGATGCGGCGCATCACCTCCACATCCACCAGGGGTTTGCCTTCGCGCGCGGCGTCAGCCTCCTCCCGCGCGGCGATGCCCGCATTGTTGACCAGGATGTCCAGCCGGCCGAAGCGCTGCTGGATGCGCGCCGCTGCGTCCAGGGCGGAGCCAAGGTCGGTCACGTCCAGGGTCAGGGCGTGGGCGTGCAGGCCTTCCTGCGTCAGTTGTCCGGCGGCATCGCGGCCTAGCGCCTCGTTGCGGCAACCCAGCAACACGGTGACCCCCTGGCGCCCCAGGCCCCGGGCGATCTCCAGCCCGATGCCCTTGTTGGCGCCGGTGATGAGGGCCACGCGCGAATCAGTGGGGAGGGGACTTGTCATGATCATTCTCCAGACAGGAATGGGCCCGCGGCGCCTATGCGCCCCCGGTCTGGACCAAAGAATGACGTTCCCTGTATCGTATAAGAAGAATCCAGTTATCCTACTATTGGGACTATCAGGCTATGGACAGCCCCTTACCAGCCGGCGTCTCCGCCAACGGCGGCAACCTGGCGTTCGCCGCTTTCCTGCGTGACCGGCGCCGGCATCTGGATCCGGGCTCGGTGGGCCTGCCCGCAGGCCGGCGGCGGCGCACCCCCGGCTTGCGGCGGGAGGAGGTGGCGCAATTGGCCGACATCGGCACCGCCTGGTATACGGCGCTGGAGCAGGGACGGGACGTGCGCCCATCCGATCAGGTACTGGCCAACCTGGCACGCGCCCTGCGCCTGACGGCGGTGGAGCGGGACCATCTGTTTACCCTGGCCGGCCGCCGTCCCCCGGCCCGGCTGGAGGGCACGGGCGAAGGGGTGGACGCGCAGTCGCTGGCGCTGTTGCGCCGCCTGGAACCGGATCCGGCCTACATCGTGGATGCGCGTTGGGACGTGCTGGCCTGGAACCAGGGGGCGGCGGACCTGTTCCGCTTCGACGCCGAGGCGCCGGCCTATGGGCGCAACATGCTGTGGCGCTACTTCACGCGCTCGCCCACGCCGGAGGAACGGTCGGACTGGAACGCCACCGCCCGCGCGCTGGCCTCCATCTTTCGGGGACAGAGTGCTGCCCATGCCAACGACCCGCGATTCCGGACCTTGATCGACGACCTACTGGTAGCCAGCGACACCTTCCGCCGGGTGTGGCCGGGGCAGGAGGTGCGGGCCCTGTGCGCGGGGCGCAAATGGGTGAACCATCCGGTGCGGGGCCGGCAGGAATACGACTTCGTGCCCCTGTTGCTGCCGTCCATGCCCGGGGCGTCGCTGATGGTCTATCTGCTGCGCCCGGCGGCGGACGGCGGCACAGGTGAAGGGGGACACGGTATGGGCCGCGCCCCCCTTCCCGAGCCCGTCACAAGGCTGGTCAGCCCTTAACGAACGCCAGCAGGTCGGGGTTGATGGTGTCGGCGTGGGTGGTGGCCATGCCGTGCGGCAGGCCCTTGTAGACCTTCAGGGTGCCGTTCTTCACCAGCTTGATGGCGAGATGCGCGGAGTCCGCGATAGGCACGATCTGGTCGTCATCGCCATGCATGATCAGCACCGGCACGTCGATCTTCTTCAGGTCCTCGGTGAAGTCGGTTTCCGAAAACGCCTTGATGCAATCGTAATGGGCCTTGATGCCGCCGATCATGCCCTGGCGCCACCAGTTGTCGATCACGCCTTCCGACACCTTGGCGCCGGGGCGGTTGAAGCCATAGAAGGGGCCCGCCGGAATGTCGCGGTAGAACTGGGCGCGGTTGGCCACCAGCTGGGTGCGGAAGCCATCGAACACCTCCATGGGCAGGCCACCCGGGTTCTTGTCGGACTTCACCATGATGGGCGGGACGGCGCCGATCAGCACGGCCTTGGCCACGCGGCCCTTTTCGGCCCGGGCGACATAGCGCGCCACTTCGCCGCCGCCGGTGGAATGACCAATATGGACGGCATTCTTCAGGTCCAGCGCCGCAGCCAGAGCGATGACGTCGGCCGCGTAGGTGTCCATCTCGTTGCCGGTGTCGGTCTGGGTGGACCGGCCGTGGCCGCGGCGATCATGGGCGATGACGCGATAGCCATGGGCCAGGAAGAACATCATCTGGTTGTCCCAATCATCGGCGCTCAACGGCCAGCCGTGATGGAAGACGATCGGCTGCGCCGTCTTGGGGCCCCAGTCCTTGTAGAAAATCTGGACGCCGTCCTTGGTGGTGATGAAGCTCATGGCATGGGTTCCTTTGTCGGCCGCGTGCGGGCCGGTGGCGGGGGAAGCGGTTTCGGTGGGGGCGGCGAGGGCCGTCGCGGCGCCTGTGGGCAGCATGGCGAGGGCGGCGATGGCGCCGCCGCCCATCAGCACGGCGCGGCGGGCGGCGTCTGGCCCGCCCCCGGCGACGCCCAAGGTTGGGGCGGCCGGATGGCCGTCGCCGGCTGGGGATTGGGGGGTGTCGTTGTTCAGAGTCATGACCCTGCTGTTCCTTGGTGTGTCCGGGGTGTGTCCGGAACCGGAACCCGGCCCCCGGCGGCGCCCAAGGTAGGGGCGACCGGGGGCCGATGACTTGCAGGGTTGAACGCGATTTGGCGGTTTGTGCGCTGAAATGATGAACCGGCCGAAAGAAAAGCGGGCCGGAACAAGGGCATCAGTCCGTGGCGATGGTCTGGTTCAGGAACCAGGCGCGTTCTTCCGCCTCATCGATCCAGTTTTCCAGAAGGCTGGCGGAAGCGACGTCGCCCGCCTCATCGCAGACCTCGTGCGCCTCGCGCAGGATGCCGGCCAGGGTGACGTTGTCCTCGTGCAGTTCCCGCAGCATGTCCAGGGCGCCCACCTTTTCGGCGTCGTTGTCCTTGATGCGCTGCAGCTTGGCGATCTGCCCGATGGACTTCAGGGTGGTGCCGCCCACCTTGCGCACGCGCTCGGCGATGGCGTCGGTGGTGGCGAAAATCTCCGCCGCCTGCGCGTCCAGCAGCAGATGGTATTCGCGGAAGTGCGGGCCGGAGATGTGCCAGTGGAAATTCTTGGTCTTCAGGTACAGGGCGAACATGTCGGCCAGCAGCGGCGTCAGCGCGCCCGGGACGCCTTGGAAATTCGGCTTGGTGCTCATGGGTCGGAACTCCCGTCGTGGATCGTAAGGATGCGTGGGGCGTAACAGCCCGTTTCGCTCCTGTCTTGTAGGGTTGCCCCCGTCTTGAACGGTTGCGCGACTATCGTCAGGAACCGCCGGTATCGGCGGCCCGCATCAAGCATTTAGGGCCTCGTCGCACCGTTCCAAGCCCATGGGTCGGTTCGGTCGGTGTTTAGGCCGACGGGCGGGGCGCCGCCGCGACGGCGCCCCGGTACGCGTCAGGCGGCGTCGACCAGCACCACCTCGGCGTCTTCGACACCCACCACCTCGACCGTGGCCTGGTCGGTGATGGCGGCGCCATCGCGGGCCTCGATGCGGATGCCGTCGATTTCCACCACGCCCTTGGCCGGAACCAGGTAGACATGGCGGCTGGGGTCGACGGTCAGGGTCACCCGCTCACCCGCTTTCACCGTGGCGCCCATCACCCGGGCCTTGGCACGGATGGGCAGTGCGCCCTCATCGCCGGTGAAGCCACTGGCCAGGGTCACGAACTTGCCGGAGCGGTCTGCCTTGGGGAAGGGCTTGGCCCCCCAGGAGGGCGTGCCGCCCCGCGTCTCCGGCTGGATCCAGATCTGGAAGATGCGGGTGGTCTCATTCTCCAGGTTATATTCCGAGTGGCGGATGCCGGAACCGGCCGACATCACTTGCACGTCGCCGGCCTCGGTGCGGCCTTCGTTGCCCTGGCTGTCCTGGTGGGTGATGGCCCCGTCGCGGACATAGGTGATGATCTCCATGTCCGCATGCGGGTGCGGCGGGAAGCCGGACTTGGGTGCGATCTCATCATCGTTCCAGACCCGCAGGCTGCCCCAGCCCATGTTGGACGGGTCGTAGTAGCTGGCGAACGAGAAGTGGTGCTTGGCCTTCAGCCAACCATGGTTGGCGCCACCCAGCTTGGCGAACGGACGACGTTCAATCATGACAAAGCTCCTTGCTTTCATCTTTGGCGCGGCGTCGGTGGGCGCCGCTGACAGGTCCTAAGATGGCCCTGCTTGACGCTGGCGAAAATAGAAACTATGGAACTTCATCATTTCCATTTTTGATGCCATCTCGTTGGAGAAGCTCATGCCCATCCCCGATCTTGAGGCTTGGGCCATTTTCGCCAAGGTTGCAGAAACCGGCTCCTTCGCCGCCGCCGCCAGTGATTTCGGCGTTTCCAACGCTACCGTCTCCAAGGCGATGAAGCGGCTGGAGGAACGGCTGGGCGAGCGGCTGATCCACCGCACGTCCCGCCGGTTTTCGCTGACCGAAACGGGGCGGGTGCTGGCGGTGCGTGCCGCCCAAATTCTGGCGGAGGGGGAAGCCGTGGAGGCGGAGGCCCAGGCCAAGTCCAGCCAGCCGCACGGGCGGGTGCGCCTGGCCGCCCCCATGTCCTTCGGCGTGCGCCACGTGGCGCCGGCCTTGCCGGACTTCCTGGCGACCTATCCCGACGTCACGGTGGACTTGCAGTTGGATGACCGGCTGGTCGACCTTGTGGCTGGTGGGGTGGACGTGGCGCTGCGTATCGCCGAGCTGGCCGACTCCAGCCTCATGACCCGGCGCCTTTGCCCCGTGCGGCGCTGGGTGGTCGGGGCTCCCAGCTATTTCGCCCGCCGCGGCATGCCGGTCCGACCACGCGACCTGAAGGATCATGCCTGCCTGGTCTACAGCTACCTGGCGACGGGGGAAACGTGGCGCTTCATCCATTTGGACGGCACGGAGGAATCGGTGCGGGTCAAGGGGCCGTTGAGCGCGACCAACGCCGACGCGCTGCAGGACGCGCTGCTGGCCGGGCTGGGGGTCGCCATGCAGCCGGATTTCCTGGCGTGGGAGGCGGTGCGCGATGGCCGCCTGGTGGTTGCGTGCCGCGACTGGGCACCGCCACCCCTGGCCATCAACCTGGTGACGCCAGCGGGCGGTCCGCGCGCCGCCCGGGTGGCGGTGCTGCTGGATTTCCTGGCGCACCGCTTTACCGCCGGCTCCGCCCCCTGGACACGGGAATTGGCTGAACCCGGTTTCATCTAAGGCAGGCGGATAGGGTCGTTGGGGAATTGTTGCCTTTATTAACCAATTTTGTTCGGATTGGCGCCGCAGCCCAATTCCGGCCTGGTCCATGCCTGAACAAGCAACAACACCATCATCGGCCGAAACCGTCTACCGGTTCGGCCCCTACAGCCTTTATCCGGCCCGCCGGCTGCTGACGGCGGGGCAGCCCATCGATTTGCGCGGGCGCGCCCTGGATCTGCTGTTGGCGCTGGTGGAACGGGCGGGGGAGGTGCTGGGCCGGGCGGAGCTGGAGCGCCGTGTCTGGCCGGATGTGCACGTGGGGGCAAACAACCTGCGCGTCCAGATGGCCAAGCTGCGGCGGGCCCTGGGGCAGGATGGCGACGATGGTCCCTATGTCGGCACAGTGCCGGGCCAGGGCTATCGCTTCGTCGCCCAGGTCCTGAAAGAAGGCGGGGAACGGGTCGCGCCCCCGTCTCCCGCCGTCGCCGCCTTCGCCCTGTCCCGGCAGCTGGCCCCGCCGGTAGGGCGGGATGAGACGATCGCCACGCTGGCCGCCCGCCTGGGCCGGCAGCGGCTGGTGACCATCGCCGGGGCCGGCGGCATGGGCAAGACAACGGTGGCCTTGGCCGTGGCCGCCGCCGTGGCCGAGCGCTATCCCGACGGTGTCGCCCTGGTCGACCTCTCCGCGGTGGGGGAGGACGATCTTGTGCCCGCTACGGTGGCGGCGCGCCTGGCGCCCCACATCCACGCGCCCGATCCCGTTCCGCCTCTGCTGGCCTTCCTGAAGCCCCGGCGCATGCTGCTGGTGCTGGACAGTTGCGAGCCGGTCGTCGCGGCGGCGGCGGCGCTGGTCGGCGCCGTCCTGGCCGCTGCGCCCGACGTGGACATCCTGGCCACCAGCCGGGAACCGCTGGGGCTGGAGTCCGAGCAGCTTCACCGCCTGGTCCCATTGGCCGTGCCCCTCCGGTCCCAGGGATTGAGTGCCGGCCAGGCGCTGGCGCATTCCGCCGTACAGCTGTTCGCGGCGCGGGTGGCGGCGGAGGCGGGGGGCGCGCTGACGGACGCCGAAGCGCCGGCGGTGGCGGAAATATGCCAGCGCCTGGACGGCATACCCCTGGGCTTGGAACTGGCGGCGGGCCAGGTGGCCGCCTACGGCATCGCGGGGGTTGCCCGCCGGCTGGACGACCGCCTGGGCTTGCTGGTGCGGGGGCGGCGCACGGCCCCGCCGCGCCACCAGACCCTGCGGGCCGCCTTCGACTGGAGCTACGCGCTGCTGTCCGGCCCGCAGCGCGCGGTGTTGAACCGGTTGTCGGTGTTCGTCGGTGGCTTTGATGCCGCCGCCGCGATGGCGGTCGTGTCCCCGGCCGACCTGGAGGACGCGGACACCGGCGGGCGCGTCGTCGAGGAACTGGTGGGCAAGTCCCTGGTGGTGGCGGACCGGCGGGGGGTGGAGGTCCGCTACCGCCTGTTGGACACGGTGCGGACCTATGCGCGGGAGTGGCTGGACGCCAGCGGCGGCGGTGCCGAAACCCGGGCATTCCATGCCTCCCATTATTTGCGACTGTTCCAGGCGATCCTGCCGGATTGGGCCACCCGGCCGGTGGGGGAGATCGTGTCCCGCTATGGGGCGGAGATCGATAACGTCCGCCAAGCGCTGGACTGGTGCTTCAACCATGCCGGCGATGAGGGGGTGCGCCTGGGCCGGGCGCTGATCCTCGCCGTGGCCCCCCTGTGGCAGTGTCTGTCCCTGGGTATGGAATGTCACCGCTGGGCGGCGCTGGCGCTAGGCAGTCCCCTGCCGTACGCCGATGATCGGCAGAGCCTGGGCTTGCAAATGCTGTGGGCCATGGCCGTCACCGTGATGAGCATCGCGCCGCCCGATCAGGTGGCCGCGCTGTGGCAGGGCGTCCTGGCCACCGCCGACCGTCTGGGTGACGGGGACGGCCGGCTGCAGGCGCAACAGGGCCTCTATTTCTGCCATCTTCAGCAGGGCCGGGTGCGCCAGGCGCTGGAACTGGTCCGGGGCATGCGGAAGGACGTGGCCGAGGGGGGTGATCCGTCGGCTCTTGCGCTGGCTGAGCGTATGGTTGGCGGGGCGCTGTACATATTGGGCGACCCGGCAGGGGCCCGCCATCACACGGAGATGGCGTTAAGCCTGGCGGAGAGCGGGCCGGCCACGGGGCGCCGCATCCGGTTTCAAATGGACCAGCAGATCGTGGCGCGCGGCGCGCTGGCGGGCATGCTTTGGCTGCAGGGGAATGTCGACCAGGGAATGGAACAGTTGCGCCGTTGCCTGGAGCAGGCAATGGCGCTGGATCACGCCTACACCACCTGCGTCGTGCTGGGGCAGTCGGCCTGTCCTCTTGCCCTGATGACGGGGGATCGGGCCGCGGCGCAGCGGCACAATGATCTGCTGACGCTGCTGGCGGAGCGGCACGGTTCGCTGACCTGGCAACCTTGGGCACGCGGCTTCGACCTGATCCTGCGCCAGAGAGCCGGCGGGACGGCGGAGGGTTTGGAAGAACTGCGTCGCCAGATGGCGGCCATCGGCGATCTGTCCCATGCGCGCTATGGCATCCTGGTGCGCGAGACGGCGTTGGCCCTGGCGCGCGCGGGCGATTTGGAGGGCGGCTTGGCGATGGTCGGGGCGGCATTGGCCCGCGCCGAGGCCAATGAAGAAGGTTGGGCCCAACCGGAACTGATGCGCCTGAATGGCGAACTGCTGTTCCGGCGGGGCGACGAGACGGCGGCCGAGATGCTGTATCGCCAGGCGTTGGCGGTGGCCGAAGGTCAAGGGGCATTGTCCTGGCATCTGCGGGCGGCGATCAGCCTGGCCCGGTCGCAGGCCCGCCAGGGGCGCGTCACCGACGCGCCGGATCTGCTGGTCCGGGCGGTCGGCCGCGTCAATGGTGGGCGACCAACGGCGGAGGTGGACGTCGCCCGGGTGCTGCTGGGTCACTTCCAGGGTATTCCAGCGCCGGACCATGTGCTGGACGGTCCGGCGGGACCCGCTGGCGGGCTGCTGGCGGCTTGATTATCCCGGACGCCGGTCAATCCGTGATCAGCGTCCCGCCGTCCACCACCAGGTTGTGGCCGGTGACGAAGGCGCCGGCGGCGGAGGCCAGGTAGACGGCGGTGCCCGCGATCTCGCGCGGCGTGCCCATGCGCCGCAGGGGCGTCTGGGCCATACGCTTTTCGAGACGGGACGGGTCGGCCTTGAACACCGCCGACAGGTCGGTGTCGATCAGGCCGGGGGAGATGGCGTTGACCCGCACGTTGCGGGGGCCATACTCCACCGCCATGTTGCGCGCCATTTGGGCCAGGGCCGCCTTGGTCATGGAATAGACGCCCAGGCTGCGGTTGCCGCGCAGGCCGGACAGGCTGGACATCAGGATGATGACACCGTCCCCCCGTGCCGCCATGGACGGAGCGATGCGGTTGCACAGGCGGAAGGCGCTGCGCAGATTGATGGCCATGACGCGGTCATAGGCCTCATCCGGTGTGGTGGTGCTGGGGCCGTTGTGCAGGTTCAGGCCGGCGTTGCAGACCAGGATGTCCACACCGCCCAGCCGACTTTCCGCGGCGGCCGCCAGGTCGTCCAGGGCGTTGTCGTCACTGACGTCGCAGGGGATGGCCACGGCGCTCAATCCCTGGGCCGCGAACGCCGCCGCCACCTGGGCGCAGTCGTCCGGCACTTCGCTGGAGATGACGACCGTCGCGCCGGCGCGGGCCATTTCCAGGGCGATGGCGTGCCCCAGGCCCCGTGTCGATCCGGTGATGAGCGCCCGCTTTCCTGCCAGGCTGAACAGATCCATGACCCCTCCCGTTGTCTGGTGGGGCCCATTTCCAACCGGGCAAGGTTGTGCCGTCAACCGGAATTAACTGACGCGCTGCTTGGCCAGTTTGCGGGCCAGGGTGCGCCGGTGCATGCCCAGGCGGCGGGCGGCTTCGGAAACGTTGAAGCCGGTATCGGCCAGGGTCTCATGGATGCGTTCCCACTCCAGCGTCTTGATGGAGGTGGCGCGGGTGGTCAGGCTGACGCCGCTGTCGCCCTCGGTTCGGCCGAAGGCGGCCTCGATGTCGTCGGTGTTGGAGGGTTTGGCCAGGTAATGGCAGGCCCCCAGCTTGATCGCCTCCACCGCCGTGGCGATGCTGGCGAAGCCCGTCAGCACCACGATCTTCATCTCCGGATCGTGGGCGTGCAACATCTTCACGCATTCAAGGCCGGAGGCCCCGGCCAGCTTCAGGTCCACCACGGCGAAATCGGGCGCCTCATTGGCCAGCAGGTCGGGCAGGGCCTCCGCCCGGTCGCAGCTCACCACATGATATCCCCGCCGCTCGAACGACCGTTTCAGCGCTCGGCCGAAGGAGGGGTCGTCCTCCACGATCAGCAGGACGGGCGCGTCCTCGTCGGCAATCAGGTTATCGTCCGTCATCGGCATCCTCGATCACCCCATCCGCGATTATCAGCGATTCGATGGGCAAACGCAGCTCCACAGTGGCGCCGCCGGCGGGGTTGTTGGCGGCGACCACCCGTCCCCCCAGTTTGCGCGCCACGTTCACGGTAAGGAAGAGGCCCAGGCCGCGACCAGGTTTGTTCTTGGTGGATTGGTAGGGCTTGCCGAAACGCGCCAGGATGTCCGGCGCGAAGCCCGGCCCCCGGTCCTGCACCGTGACGGTCAGCAGGCCCTCATGGCAGGCGACATCGATGCCGACCCAGGTGGGGCTGGCCTCCAACGCGTTGTCGAAGACGTTGAACAGGCTCTGCTTGATGGCGGTGTCGGACACGATGGCCACATCGTCGGTGATGTGGTTGGTGTAGTCGATGGCGCGGTCGGCGTGGGCCCCGCGCCAGTCCGCCACCACGGCGTCCAGGAAGCGCACCAGGGTCGTGCGCTCCGCCCCTTCGCCCCGCGCCTCGCCCGCCGTCAGCAGGATGCGCGACACGATCTCCTTGCAGCGTGCCAGTGCCGCCTGCATCTCCGCCACATCCTCCAGCAACTCAGCGTCGCGCTCGTTGGCCGGCATGTGCTGCCAGTCGTTCAGGATGACGGACAGGGTGGCCAGGGGCGTGCCCAGCTCATGCGCGGCGCCGGAGGCCAGCAGGCCCATGCGCACGATGTGGTCCTCCTCCACCGACTTCTGCCGCAGATCGGACAGGCGGGCGTCGCGCTGCCGCAGATTGCCGTTGATGCGGGTGACGAAGCTGACCGCCAGCACGGACGCCAGCAGGAAGCAGATGAAGGTGCCGGCCAGGTACAGGTCGAACACCCGGGGCCAGGCGCCCCCGGCCGATGCCAGCCCCTGGGAGAACAGGGCGATGTCCCGGTGATAGGCCGTCAGGCCGACGAAGCAGGCGCTGGTCAGCCCCACCAGGGTCCAGGTCAGGACCGGTTGCAGCAGGACGGCGCCTAAGATGACCTGCAGCAGGAACAGGGAGACGAAGGGGTTGGTGGCGCCACCACTGAGGTACAGCTGCACCGTCAGGGCGGCCACGTCCAGCAGCAGGCCCAAGAACAGTTCGCCGTTGGCGATGTGCGGGCTGGTGCGGCTGCGGTACAGGCTGACCAGGTTCAACAGGACCAGGAACAGGACCACCCCGGCCATGGGGAGGAGGGGCAGTTCGATATCGAACCAGGCCTGGGCCATGGCGATGGTCGCCACCTGACCGCCGACCGCCAGCCATCGCAGGGTCACAAGAAGAAGCAGGTTCTTCTTGTTGGTGGTGTCCTGGATCGAAATCTCTTCCATCCTGTCCCTAGTCCCTCCCGGCGACGGATGTCTTTTCCGGTAGGACTAACGGTTCAACGGGGGGCCGGCAATGACGAAGGCGACCACGGGGCCATCCCGCCGCAGGGGCCGGGGTGGTCTCGTGGTCGCCCTGACGGTGCTCAATGGCACGGGTGGTCAACAGCGCGGGTTTGGTGGGGAAGCGCCCCCGGGGGGAGGGGAGGATGGTGATCCAGCCCTGGCCCCCGGGGAAGACGCCTTACTCCATGGGCATGGCGCCCGGCATCATGTTGGCGTTCAGGTGCAGCATGACCCACCAGGAACCGACCACCAGGATGGCGACGATCAGCAGCGTGAACAGGAAGGCGGCCATGTTCCAGGACCGGGCCGACGAGCTGTTCATGTGCAGGAAGTAGACCAAGTGCACGACGATCTGGACGATGCCCAGGCCGAAGCACACCGGGATGGCGGTCCCGGCCGGCAGGGCGCCGGACATGACCAGGCCGAAGGGGATGGCGGTCAGGATGACCGACAGGACGAAGCCGACGATGTAGGACTTCACGCTGCCGTGAGCGCCTTCACCGTGATGGGCGCCATGGTGGCCATGATCATGGCCGTGAGCAGTGGTGTGTGCGGTAGCCATCACGCGGCCACTCCCGACAGGTAGACGATGGTGAACACGCCGATCCAGACGATGTCCAGGAAGTGCCAGAACAGGCTGAGGCAGGTCAGGCGGACGATGTTGGCGTGCGTCAGGCCGCGGCGCAGCACATGGGCGATCAGCGTGACCATCCAGACCATGCCGGACAGGACGTGCAGGCCGTGGGTACCGACCAGGGTGAAGAACGACGACAGGAAGGCCGACCGGTCCGGGCCCGCACCCTCGCCGATCAGCTCGGCGAACTCATGCAGTTCCATGAACATGAAGCCCAGGCCCAGCAGCAGGGTGACACCCAGCCACCGCAGGGTGGCCGACTGCTTCTGCTTCTCGGCGGCGATCATGGCCATGCCGTAGGTGAAGCTGGACACCAGCAGGAAGGCGGTTTCACCGGCCACGTAGGGCAGGCTGAACAGCTCTTTGGCGTCCGGCCCGCCGGCCGTCTGTCCGCGCAGCACCGCGAACGCCGCGAACACGGCGGCGAACAGGATGCAGTCGCTCATCAGGTAGATCCAAAACCCCAGCGTGGTCTTGGAGCCATCGTCGTGGTGGTGCTCGTCATGAGCCTCCACCGCATTAAGCAGGGCCGCGTCGGCGGCCGCGACGGAATGTGCGTTGCTCATCGTCTTAGACCTGCGACGTCAGTTGCTTGAAGTACTTGCCCTCGGTCTCGGCCACCGTCTCGGAGGGGACGTAGTAGTCCCGGTTCTCGTTGAAGGTGTGGCCGATGCCCACCGCCACGGCGGCGGCGAACGCGGCGACCGCCAGCCACCAGATGTGCCAGATCAGCGCGAAGCCCAGGACGGCGATGAAGCCGCCGAGAATGACGCCCGTGCCCGTGTTGTGGGGCATGTGGATCTTGCCGTAGGCCGGCAGGGGCTGCAGGCCGGCACCGGTGGTCTGCTTCTGCTCCCAGAAGGCGTCGCGGCTGGTGACGACCGGGTCGACGGCGAAGTTGTAGAACGCCGGCGGGGACGAGGTCGCCCACTCCAGCGTGCGGCCGTTCCACGGGTCGCCGGTCAGATCGCGCAGGGCCTTGCGGTTCAGCACGCTGACCAGGATCTGCAGGACGAAGGCGCCGATGCCGCAGGCGATGACCGCCGCACCCAGGGCCGCGACCAGCAGGTAGTTGTGCCAGACGACGTTGTCGACATGGTTCATGCGGCGGGTCATGCCCATCAGGCCCAGGGCGTACAGGGGCATGAAGGCCAGGTAGAAGCCGACCAGCCAGCACCAGAACGACACCTTGCCCAGGGTCTCGTTCAGCTTGAAGCCGAAGGCCTTGGGGAACCAGTAGGTGAAGCCGGCCAGGTAGCCGAACAGCACGCCGCCGATGATGACGTTATGGAAGTGGGCGATCAGGAACAGGCTGTTGTGCAGGACGAAGTCGGCGGCGGGCACCGCCA
Source organism: Nitrospirillum bahiense (assembly GCF_007828025.1). Lineage (NCBI taxonomy): Bacteria > Pseudomonadati > Pseudomonadota > Alphaproteobacteria > Rhodospirillales > Azospirillaceae > Nitrospirillum > Nitrospirillum bahiense. The sequence continues at coordinate 379,894 of NZ_VITO01000001.1, read as the reverse complement.
TCAGCACGCCGGTCATGCCGCCGATGACGAAGGTGACCATGAAGCCCAGGGTCCACAGCACCGGAACGGTGAACTGCACCCGGCCGCGGTACATGGTGAACAGCCAGTTGAAGATCTTGGCGCCGGTGGGGATGGAAATGATCATCGTGGAAATGCCGAAGAAGGCATTCACGTTGGCGCCGGCGCCCATGGTGAAGAAGTGGTGCAGCCACACGATGAACGACAGCACGGTGATGCAGACCGTGGCGTAGACCATCGAGGTGTAGCCGAACAGCTTCTTGGACGAGAAGGTGGAGATGACTTCGGAGAAGATGCCGAAGGCGGGCAGGACCAGGATGTACACCTCAGGATGGCCCCAGGCCCAGATGAGGTTCACGTACATCATGGCGTTGCCGCCACCGTCGTTGGTGAAGAAGTGCATGCCCAGGTAACGGTCCAGCGACAGCATCGCCAGCGTGGCCGTCAGGATGGGGAAGGCCGCCACGATCAGCATGTTGGAGCAGAGCGTGGTCCAGGTGAAAATCGGCATGCGCATCAGCGTCATGCCCGGCGCCCGCATCTTCAGGATGGTCGTGATCATGTTCACGCCCGCCAGCAGGGTGCCGACGCCCGAGATCTGCAGGGCCCACAGGTAATAGTCGACACCGACGCCCGGGCTGTACTGCAGCTCCGACAGGGGCGGGTAGGCCAGCCAGCCGGTGCGGGCGAACTCACCCACCGCCAGCGAGATGTTGATCAGCAGCGCGCCCGCGGCCGTCAGCCAGAAGCTGAGGTTGTTCAGGTAGGGGAACGCCACGTCGCGGGCGCCGATCTGCAGCGGCACGACGATGTTCATCAGGCCGACCATGAAGGGCATCGCCATGAAGAAGATCATGATGACGCCGTGGGCGGTGAAGATCTGGTCGAAGTGCTCGGGCGGCAGCGGGCCGGCGGCGCCGGTGGAGGCCATCGCCTGCTGGGTGCGCATCATCACGGCGTCGGCGAAGCCACGCAGCAGCATGACCAGCGCCAGGATGATGTACATGATGCCGATGTTCTTGTGGTCGACCGAGGTCAGCCACTTGGACCACAGCGGCCCCCACAGGCGGAAGAAGGTGATGCCCGCGAACAGGGCCGCACCACCCAGGACCATCATCGCCACGGCGCCCATGATGATGGGCTCGTGATAGGGAATGGCCTCGAGAGTCAGTTTACCGAACATGGATTAACCCCTCGGCTTGGCGGGATTGCACAGCTGGAGGTCGCCGCCGGCCACTTCCTTGGCCATCGCCAGGCTGACCGCCGCGTCCATGCAGGTGGAACCGTCCGAGCACTTGTTGAGAATGTCGTGGTAGAGCGTGGGCTCGACCTCGGCGTAGTAGGAAACCGGGTCCTTCTCGCTGGGCTTGGCGAGATCCCGGTACTTGGCCATCGTCAGCTTGCCCTCGCCGGCGCGCGCCTTCTCCACCCACTGGGCGAAGGCGTCGTCGGTCATGGCGTGCGCCACGAAATGCATGTCGGAGAAGCCGCCACCGCTGTAGTTGGCGGACAGGCCGTCGAAGTCGCCGGCGGCGTCGGCCAGCAGGCTCAGCTTCGTCTCCATGCCGGGCATGGTGTAGATCTGGCTGCCCAGGCGCGGGATGAAGAAGGAGTTCATCACCGTGGCCGAGGTCAGCTTGAAGTGGACCGGGGTGCCGGCGGGGAAGGCCAGCTCGTTCACCGAGGCGATGTTCAGCTCGGGGTAGATGAACAGCCACTTCCAGTCCATCGAGACGACTTCGACCTCGACGGCCTTCTTGTCGGCGACCAGCTCACGGCTGGGCTCCAAGGTGTGCGAAGACACCCAGGTGACATAGGCCAGCACGGCGATGATGACGCAGGGGATGCCCCACACCGCCAGCTCGATCTTGGAGGAGTGGTCCCAGTCCGGCTTGAAGGTCGCCGCCTTGTTCGAGGCGCGGTAGCGCCAGGCGAACAGGAAGATCATGGCGATGACGGGGATCACGACGATGAGCATCAGGCACGTGGCCAGGATGATGATCGACTTTTCCTCGGCACCGATGGGGCCCGCCGGATCCAGCAGGGCCATGTCGCAGCCGCTGAGGAAGGGCGCAGCGGCCATGAGTGCCGCCAGGGATTTTGTGCGGCCGCGAAGGCTCCGCAAAATTCTAAGGGTCGCAGTCATTCTGTCCACGTAAAGCCGTGATTGATTGTCAACTCATGATTCTAATTTTTGGGCGCTTAGCCATTGGCGTTCTTGGGTTGTAGCGTTGACTCCTCAATGCCGGCCTCGCCGGCCCGCACGAGAAGGAACACCATTCCGCCGCATCGCGTGAGGTTTCGCACTGCAAAAGAACTAGACCTTCGCCGCGTCATTTATCGAGTTCATTGTGCAGGGGGGATTGGACAATTGGTCCAAGGGCGGGGACCCCACCGGTCCGCGTACGCGCGGGCGCGTCGAGCCATAGAAGGCTTTAGTGTCTTGGAATCTATGGAATATTTCCGGTGCGTCCGGCGAATTGTCCGGACGGGCGCACGATTGCCATCCTGTGACATGCGTATGGCGTAGGCCAGCCGTGCCCGGGGTTCAACCGCCATTGATGGTTAAAGGGCGCGCGTGCGCATCCGTTCCATCCGAAACGGTCGCCCGATTCGGAATCTGTCAGCACCACCAACGGTTTATGGTCACCGACCGATTAAGGGCGGGAGCCGCGGTTGTGACCGCAATTGCTGCGTGCGCGAAACAGGAAAATGTCTCGCGCCACGGTGGTGATTTCAGCGCCGCGGCGGGGGGGCGGCGGGCGGCGCCGCGGTGGGGTCCAGAGCCTCGTCCAGGTCTAGCCCGGCGGTGTCGTAGCCGCGGCGGAAATCCACCATGTGCTTGCGCATCCATTCCCGCGCCACCGCCGCGTCGCCGTCGGCCAGTGCCTCGACGATGCGGCGGTGGGCTTCCACCAAGCGGCGGGGGCCCACCGCCGACGTCTTGGGATGTCGGAACAGCCGTTCCAGGGCGGGATAGAACAGCTGGGTCACCGGCTCGCGCGCCAGCAGCAGGGCGCGATTGCCCGCCGCCTCCGCCACCAGGATATGGAAGGCGACGTCCAGCGGGATGATGGACGCACCGGCGGCGATGGCCTCCTCCGTCGCTTCCACATTGGCGCGCAGCTGCGCCAGGCGGCTGGCGTCGATGCGGCCGGCGGCGTGGGCGGCGGCGCTGGGCTCCAGATCCATCGACACCTCCCACAACTCGCGGAAGGTGACGCGCTGCATCACCATGGCACGGGACAGGCGGGGCGCCAGGTCGCCGTAGTGGGGTTCGGCGACATAAAGGCGCCGCCCGGCCTCCCGCCGCACCAGGCCGCTCTGCTCCAGGATGCGGATGCCCTCGCGCACGGTGTGGCGGGTGACGCCGAACTGGTCGGCCAGTTCCGTCTCCGTCGGCAGGATATCCCCGGCGTTCAACCTGCCGGCCAGTATCTCCCGCTCTATGGTGTCGCTGACCACCTTATAGGTGGGCAGGATGGCCAGCCGTGCGAACGCCATGCGCCGAATGCCCCTTTGCCCGCCGTGCCGAATAGGCCCGACACTGGTCCCGTGCGGATGATGAAACCCCAGGCGGCAGTTCACTGCGGCCCGCCCTTATGAAAGCCCCTCTAGCACAAGCCGCCGCGTGCCGGAATTGATCTTGTGTTTTCAGGGCGATATTTCAATTGTCCAACAAACGAACAATGGCATACAGTGCCCCCGCGCGGCAACCACCCCGTAGGGGCCGGGTCGCGGGTATCACCGGCCCCGGCAACGCATCCGGATGCCGAACGACAGGAGGAAACGCCCATCATGTCTTCGCTTGCCGCCCCCAAGACGGATGCCTTGCATCGCCTGTTCGACCTGTCCGGCCAAGTGGCCTTGATCACCGGCGGATCGCGCGGGCTGGGCCTGCAGATCGCGGAGGCGCTGGGTGAGTTCGGTGCCCATCCCGTGCTGGTGGCCCGCAAGCCGGAAGAGCTGGAGGCCGCCGTGGCCCACCTGGCCGGCCAGGGCATCACCGCCACCGCCATTCCCGCCGACCTCAGCCGCCAAGAGGCCATGGCCCCGCTGGTGGAGAAGGTGATGGCGGACCTGGGGCGCATCGACGTGCTGGTGAACAACGCCGGCACCACCTGGGGTGCCCCGGCGCAGGACCACACGCCGGAACAGTGGGCCAAGGTGGTGGACCTGAACCTCAACGCCGTGTTCTTCCTGACCCAGGCCGTGGCGCGGGCCGCCATGCTGCCCTTGAAGCGGGGGCGTATCGTCAACGTCGCCTCCATCGCCGGACTGCAAGGTCACCACCCGCGCATGATGGGCACCGTCGCCTATGGCACCACCAAGGGCGCCCTGGTCAACATGACCCGCGTGCTGGCGGCGGAGTGGGGTCCCTATGGCATCACCGTCAACGCCCTGGCGCCGGGCTTCTTCCCGTCCAAGATGACGCGCGGCACCCTGGCCAAGCATGAGGCCGACCTGGTGGCGGGCACCCCCCTGGGCAAGCTGGGCAACGACCAGGATCTGAAGGGTGCCGCCCTGCTGCTGGCCACGGCCGCCGGCGGCCATATCACCGGCCAGATCCTGGCCGTGGACGGCGGCGTCAGCGTCATCTGAAGCCGGCAGGAAGGAGCCACCCATGACCACGCCCCCGGTGCGCGCCCGCGACCTCGGCTTTCTGCTGCATGACTGGCTGGACCTGGAGGCCCTGCTGGCCTACCCGCATTTCCAGGATCACAGCGTGGAAACCGTGGACGCCATGCTGGACATCGCCGGCCGGGTGGCGGCGGACACCTTCCTGACCCATTACAAGGCAGCCGACAGCCAGGAGCCGCACCTGGTGGAGGGGCAGGTGCGCATCCTGCCCGCCATCCACCAGGCGCTGGCCGCCTTCGCGGAGGTCGGCATGTTCGCCGCCCCCTTCGATGCCGAGGTTGGCGGCCTGCAACTGCCGCAACTGGCCTACAGCGCCGCCATGGCGCAGTTCATGGCCGCGAACGTGGCGACGTCGGCCTATCCCATGCTGACCACCGGCAACGCCAAGCTGCTGGTGCGCTACGCCAGCGAGGCGCTGGTCAAGGCCTGCGCCCTGCCGGAGATCGAGGGCCGCTACTTCGGCACCATGTGCCTGTCCGAGCCCCAGGCCGGGTCTTCGCTGGCCGACATCGCCACCCGCGCGGTGCCCGATGGTGACGACGGGCTGGGCGCCCGCTACCGCCTGTTCGGCAACAAGATGTGGATCTCTGGCGGTGACCAGGACGCCAGCGAGAACATCATCCATCTGGTGCTGGCCAAGGTGCCGGGACCGGACGGCAAGCTGATCCCCGGCACCCAGGGCATCAGCTTGTTCGTCGTGCCCAAGGTGCTGGTGGAGGGTTCCGAATACGCCGGCCAGCGCAACGACGTGGTGGTGGCCGGCCTGAACCATAAGATGGGCTATCGCGGCACCGCCAACTGCCTGCTGAACTTCGGTGAGGGCGCGCATTACCGCCCGGGCGGTCTCGCCGGGGCCGTGGGCTACCGCGTCGGCGGGATGGGGCAGGGCCTGCCCATCATGTTCCAGATGATGAACAGCGCCCGCATCTCCGTCGGCCTCGGCGCCGCCATGCTGGGCTACCGCGGCTACCGCCTGGCGGTGGACTATGCCCGCGACCGCCGCCAAGGCCGGCCGATTGGCGGCAGAGGGGGGCCGCCCATCGCCATCATCGACCACCCCGACGTGCGCCGCCTGCTGCTGGCGCAGAAGGCCTACGCCGAAGGCGCGCTGGCCCTGGTGCTGTATTGCGCCCGGCTGGTGGATGAGGAACTGCACGGGCCGGCCGAGGGACGGGATGAGGCGGCCGGCCTCCTGAGCCTGCTGACCCCCATCGCGAAGACCTGGCCCTCGGAATGGGGCTTGGCGGCCAACGACCTGGCCATCCAGGTGCATGGCGGCTACGGCTACACCCGCGATTTCGATGTGGAGCAGCTGTACCGCGACAACCGCCTGAACCCCATCCATGAGGGCACCACGGGCGTGCAGGGCCTGGACCTGATGGGGCGCAAGACCCTGAAGGATGACGGTGCCTCCCTGGCCACGCTGCGGCACCGGGTGACCGCGACGGTGGAGCGGGCGCGCCATCTGCCGGCCCTGGCCGACTTCGCCCATGTGCTGGACGTTACCTGGGCCCGCATCGGCGCCCTGGTGGGCCACCTGAAGGCCGCCGGCGACGATGTCGCCAGCCTGGCCCAGGCGACGTCCTTCCTGTCGGCCTTCGGCCATGCCGTGGTGGCCTGGCAGTGGCTGGACCAGGCGGTGGTGGCGGGCAGCCTGGCCGCCACCGACGACCCGGACGAGACGGCTTTCCGTGCCGGCAAGCTGGCCGCTTGCCGCTTCTTCTTCGAGACCGAGGTGCCGCGCGTCGATGTCTGGCTGGGCATCGTCGGCCGGCGCAGCGACCTGACCCAGACCTTCGATCCCGCCGGCTTCTGACGCTGGCCCCAGATAGGAAAAAAGCACCATGACCGAGGTGTTCATCGTTTCCGGCGTCCGCACGGCCATCGGCGATTTCGGTGGCGCGCTGAAGGACATCGCTCCCGGCGAACTGGCGACCAAGGTGACCCGTGCCGCGCTGGACCGCGCCGGTGTGGCCAACGATGCCGTGGGCCATGTCGTCTTCGGCCAGGTCATCCCGACGGAGCCGCGCGACGCCTATCTCGCCCGCGTGGCCGGCATCGGTGCCGGGCTGCCGGTGGAGGTCCCGGCCCTGACCGTCAACCGCCTGTGCGGTTCCGGCCTGCAGGCGGTGGTGTCGGCGGCCCAAAGCATCCTGCTGGGGGACTGCGACGTGGCGGTGGCCGGCGGGGCGGAGAACATGAGCCGCGCGCCCTATCTGCTGCCCGACGCCCGCTGGGGTAGCAAGATGGGCGATGCCCGCGTGGTGGACTATCTCAACGGCGCCCTGTCCGACCCCTTCGACCGCAACCTGATGGGGGTGACGGCGGAGAGGGTCGCGCAGCGCTATGGCATCAGCCGTGACGACCAGGACGCGCTGGCCCTGGAAAGCCACCGTCGCGCCGCCCGCGCCCAGGCCGAGGGCCGGTTCACCGAGCAGATCCTGCCGGTCGAAATCACGGTGAAGCGCCAGGCCGTGCAGTTCGCCACGGACGAGCATGTGCGCCCGGATCTGGCGCCGGGGGATTTGGCCAAGCTGCGCACCGTGTTTCAGAAAGACGGCACCGTCACCGCCGGCAACGCCTCGGGCATCAACGATGGCGCCGCCGCCGTGGTGCTGGCCTCGGGCGAGGCGGTGAAGCGCCTGGGCCTGACGCCGCTGGCCCGACTGGTGGGGTATGCCCACGCCGGGGTGGACCCGGCCTACATGGGCATCGGGCCCATCCCGGCGACGCGCAAGCTGCTGGCCCGCACCGGCCTGACGGTGCAGGACCTGACCGTCATCGAATCCAATGAGGCCTTCGCGGCGCAAGCCTGCGCCGTGGCGCGGGAACTGGACTTCGACCCCGATCGGGTGAACCCTAACGGCAGCGGCATTTCCCTGGGCCACCCGGTGGGCGCCACCGGCGCCATCAACCTGGTGAAGGCGGTCTATGAGCTGCGTCGGGTGAGCGGCAGGCGTGCGCTGGTCACCATGTGCATTGGTGGCGGGCAGGGTATCGCCGCCGTCATCGAAGCCGTTTGAGCCCAACCCTCACCAGGAAGGAAGCCGCCCCATGCCGGTGCACATCGATATCCGCGACGGCGTCGCCGTCCTGACCCTGAACCGCCCGCCGGTCAACAGCTTCGACCTGGCGCTGCGCCGCGACCTGCGCGCCGCCCTGGCGATGGTCATGACCAAGCCGGAGGTCGAGGCCGTGGTGCTGACCGGCGGCACGCGCCACTTCTCGGCCGGGGCGGACATCGAGGAATTCGCCTCCGGCACGCGGGGTGGGGCCACGGCCGTGCCCACGCTGCCCGATGTGATCACCGATCTGGACCAGGCGGCCAAGCCGGTGGTGGCCGCCATCGCCGGCACCTGCCTGGGCGGCGGGCTGGAGGTGGCGCTGGGCTGCCACCACCGCGTGGTTGCCGCCAATGGCACCCTGGGCCTGCCGGAGGTGAAGCTGGGCATCCTGCCGGGCGCCGGGGGCACCCAGCGCCTGCCGCGCGCCATTGGGGTCAAGGCCGCCCTGGACATGATCCTGTCCGGCACGCCGGTGAACGGCGCCAAGGCGGCCAAGCTGGGCCTGGCTACCCTGTCGACCGGTGACCTGGTCGAGGACGCGGTGGCCGTGGCCAGGCAAGCGGCCCGCGACGGCGCCAAGCCGCGCCTGTCCTTGCTGCGGGCGGAACTGCCCGCCGACGCCGGTGCCGACTGGTTCCAGCGGCAGATCGATGGGCTGAAGCGACCGCTGCCGGCGCCGCTGGCCTGCATCGAGGCGGTGCGCGCGGCGGTGGAACTGCCCTTCAGCCAGGGCCTGCAGCGGGAATTCAACCTGTTCCGCGAGCTGGTGGTGACGCCGGAATCCAAAGCGCTGCAATACGCCTTCTTCGCCGAGCGCCGCGCCGCCCGCATCGATGGGCTTAGCCCCGACGTGCAGCCCCGGGCCATTGAGCGCGTGGCGGTCATCGGCGCCGGCACCATGGGGGCCGGTATCGCCACCGTGGCCGTCAACGCCGGGCTGGAGGTCATCCTGCTGGACCGGGATGAGACCGGGGTGCAGAAGGGTGTCGCCGGCATCACCAAGGGCTATGACGCTGCCGTGGCCAAGGGCCGCATGGATGGGGCCGAACGGGACCGCCGCCTGGGCCGCCTGCACACCGCCACCGACCTCGCCGCCTGTGCCGCTGTCGATTTGGTGATCGAGGCCGCGTTCGAGGATATGGGCGTGAAGCAGGATATCTTCCGCACCCTGGACAAGGTCTGCGGGCCGGACGCCATCCTGGCCAGCAACACCTCCACCCTGGATCTGGACGCCATCGCCGCCATCACCAGCCGTCCGCAAAGCGTGGTGGGCCTGCACTTCTTCAGCCCGGCGCCGGTGATGCGCCTGCTGGAGGTGGTGCGGGGGGCCGAGACCGCGCCCGAGGTGCTGGCCACGGCCATGGCGCTGTCGCGCAAGTTGGGCAAGGTCGGCGTCGTCGCCGGCGTCTGCAACGGCTTCATCGGCAACCGCATGGTCGAGGAATACCTGCGCCAGGCCTATTTCCTGGTGGATGAAGGCGTGCTGCCCTGGCAGGTGGACGGCGCGCTGGAGCGCTGGGGCATGGCCATGGGCCCCTTCGCCATGATGGACCTGGCGGGCAACGACATCGGCCGCGCCATCCGCGCCGGCCGCAAGGCGCTGGGCGATGAACGCCCCTATTCCACCTTCCCTGACAAGATTTGCGCGCTGGGCAGGTTCGGGCAGAAGACTGGCAAGGGCTATTACCAGTACGACCCGGCCACCCGGGCGCGGGAAACGGATCCGGAGGTCGATGCCCTGGCCCAAGCCCACGCCAAAGAGGTTGCCCAGGAATTCGGCCTCAGCCCCCGTGTCATCGGGGATGAGGAGATCGTGGCCCGCTGCCTGCTGGCGCTGGCCAACGAGGGGGCGGCCCTGCTGGGCGAGGGCATCGCCCAGCGCGCATCGGACATCGACGTCGTCTATCTCAACGGCTACGGCTTTCCCGCACACAAGGGCGGGCCCATGTTCCACGCCGACAGCCTGGGGCTGGAAAACGTGCTGCGCCTGATGGAGGGCTTCCTGGAGGGCTATCAGGGCCAGTTCTGGAAGCCAGCCCCCCTGTTGTGGGAAAAGGCCAGCGCCGGCGGTCGCCTGACCGCCTGAGCGGGAGTTAGGAGGGCGTGCCGGGAAGCCCGCCGTCGGCCGGCGTCCCGTCCTCGGCCTCTTCCTGGGCCAAGTGCCGGTCCAGGGTCTGCTTCAGGGCCAGCAGCATGGACCAGCCCAGCTGGCCCTGAGACAGGTTGTAGGCGCTCATTATCCCGGACAGGCTGCCCAATATCACAGTGCTTTCCATGGTGCCGGGCACCTCGCGTTGATCAGGTCGTGGACCGGTTCTCGCTGGGTGATACGGCGGGAAAAGGGCGACCCGTCGGCGCTTGCAGCCTGGCCGCTGCGACAGGCATGGCCTGAGCCTTCATGAATTATCTTTATATTTCAGATAATTAATGTGGCCTGTGGCGTATTGGCCAATAGGCCATGCATCTTCCGGGTGCGCCGTTTTGGCGCGGGGCGTGCCGTGGACACGCCGCCGCCGCGCCCCATTTCGGCTCCAATCCGCCGCGACCGTGGGCGGACGAAAGGACGGACGGGCCCGGTTGGGGGTAACCGCCGCCTGGAAGGAAGGAGCAAACCATCATGAAGCATATCAAAGTCTTGGGCGCCGCCCTGGTTCTGATGGCCGCGTCGGCCTGCGCCACCGCCCCCGGTCCGGCGCACGCGCAGCCGGCCCACCCCGCCTATCTGCACGCCCTGTCGGATCTGCGCATGGCCCGCGCCCTGCTGGATCGCCCGGCGGAATACAACGTGGTGCGTGACCAGTTCGCCGCCATCGGCCATGTGAACGGCGCCATCGGCGAAATCCGCCACGCCAGCTATGACGATGGCAAGGACCCCAACTGGAACCCGCCCATCGACGCCAACATCAACCACCGGGGCCGTCTCACCAAGGCGCTGGACCTGATCGCCACCGCCGAGCGCGACTTGCGGTCCGAGGAAGACAATCCCCATGCCGCGGGTTGGCGCAACGCCGCCTTCCATCATCTGGAAGAGGCGCGCCACGCCGTGGAGCATGCCATCAATGATAAGCGTATCGATGAGGATCGGTACTGATGATGCGGCGTGCGGGCGGCGGCTTCCGCCGCCCGCTTCGGCATGGGGCGGGTCCTAGAAGTTGAACCGGACGCCCGTGGTGGGAGAGATGTTGTCGGTATGCAGGTAACCCGACGCCAAACCGCCCGCGACCTCGGAGTACATGACGCCCAGATAGGCGTCGAAGCGGCGGGCGAAGCGGTAGTCGGCCACCAGGGAATAGGCGTTCAGCGTGCCGGAGCAGGTGGCGGCGCTGGCGTCGGCGCAACTCTTGGCGCCGAAGCTGTTCTGGCCATAGTGGTAGTAGCCCGCCGACAAATCCACCTTGGGCGTGACGGCGTAGCGGGCGCCGGCCCAGGTGACCTGGATGATCTTGTCGTGGACGAAGGCGCTATTGTTCACGAAGGCCAGGGTATAGCCGCCGATGTCGGTCGAGCCGGCGCGCAAGGGGACGGAAGGATTGGCGAAGTCGATGTGCTCGTAACCGGCATAAAGCTTCCACTGCGGGTCCAGGACATAGGACCCCATCAGCGCGTAGGACGTGTTGTCGGAAATGGTGGCCGCCAGTGAGTTGCTGGGGCTGTATCCCAGCGCGGTGGCTTGGGTCACCTGGGCCGCGGTCAGACTGCCCGCTGACACCATGTCCTGCTTTTGCGCATACGTGGCGTCCACGGACAGGCCGCTGACCTCGGCACCGGCGTTCAACTGCAGGGCGTTGCCGTGCATGCCGCCGTTATCCTCACCGAACTGGTACATGGCGCCCACGTGCAGCGGCCCGAACTTGTTCATGTACTTGACGGAATTGTCGAGACGGAAGTCCTCCGTGCTGCCGCCGCCACCGGTCAGGCCGGAGAAGCCGATGACGGAGAAGGCATAGGAGCTTTGCTGCGGGTCGTAGGTGATGATGTTGTCGGCCAGGATGGTGTTCTGGCGGCCGAAGGTGACGGTGCCCCAGTCCTTTGAACTGACGCCGGCATAGGCGGCGCGGTTGAACGCCTGGCCGGCGTGGCTGGAATCGCCGTTGGCCGCCTGTTTGGTCAGGGCGACGCCGTTGTTGGTCGCCATGGAATGCGGGCCATCGGCCAGCTGGCCAGACTGCGGGTTGAACCCCGTCTCCACCTTGAACAGGGCCGACCAGCCGTCGGCGAATTCCTCCGACCCGCGCAGGCCGACCTTGGACTGGCTGAGGCCGTTGCCCTGCAATGAGGCGATGCCCTTGTTGCCGTTCTTGCTGACCAGGAAGTCCAGCCCGGGCGGGTAATAGGGGCTGAGCGGCGCTCCGTGCGACTGGTAGGAGAAGCCCATGTCGACGGTGCCGTACAGGGTGATGCCGTAGAAGGTCAGGCTGCCGTCCTTGGGCAACTGAGGATGGGCGGCCGCGTCCGCCACCTTCTGCGCCGCTTGCGCCGCTGACTGGGCGGCCTGGGCCTGTTGCGCCGCCTGTGCCGCCGTCTGGGTGCTGGCGGCCGTCTGACCCGCCGTCTGGGTCTGCTGCGCCTCCAGCGTGTTCAGCCGGTCCTGCATCGCCTGCATGGCCTTGGCCTGGGCCGCCATCTGGGCCTGGGCCTCCTGCATCTGCTGGCGTAGCTTGCGCAGTTCATCGGCGTCGCTGGCGCGGGCCGTGGCCGGCGCCAAGGCCAGCAGGGCGCAAACGGCGGTCATGGCCCAGAGGCCCCTGGTCACGGGCGCCATGCGCCCGCGGAGCGCTTGGCATGCCGGTGCCAAGGCATGATTCATCGTCAAGGTCACGAGAGACCCTCCCACATTTGATGGTTTTTCTTGTTCGCGGCATGGAAATGCCGCATCCGACGGTCGATTTCGGGCCGACGGAATATATTTCCCAAAGACTGAAGCTTGAGAACTTGGCTACGTTTCTCTAGCGTCCGTCAGGTCGGCCTTTTTCAGTGCCGATCCCATCAGTATCGCTGATCATTTGATTAGAGGGCGTGATGGCTTTTTAAGAAATTAAATACGCTTTCATGAGTCTAAATTTATTTTTAATGCCCGCCGATGCGCCAAGATATGAGGGATTCCGCAGAGAATTATTGGTTAACAAATAGTTACCGGACTAATGCTCGTGGTCACCGTCACTTCAGCCTCCTTTTCTTATCTCTCCTGGATCTCCCCGCCGAGGAGCCCTCGATCAGCGTGACTGGTATGGGGGCTTCGCCCTTGGTGGCGCTTTCCCAGGGCCGCCAACCGTGACACGATGGGTTGACCTCTCAACCCCCGTTGGCCGCATTTGCGCCCGCATGCCATGACCGCCTCATCCGCCGACAGCCATCTCAGCTTCCGCCGGTATCGGTCGGCTGGGTTTTGCCATGCCCATGACCATGCCCAGATTGTGCTGCCTTGCCAGGGAACCCTGGAGATGGAGGTGGGCGGACGTGGGGGACGGGTGGATGCCGCCGTCGCCGCCTTCGTCCTGCCGGGGGAAGTGCATTGCCAGCGGGCCGAGGGCGACAACCGCTTCCTGATCGTGGACTGCGCCGGCGGTGAGGGGGCCGGTGCGCCGGACGAGCGCATGCTGGAACGGTTGGGCCGCCGTACTTTCCTGCCCATGACGCCGGCCGTGCGCCGCCTGCTGGATTTCATCACCCTGACCGCCGGCAATGCCGATGGCGGCGGCCGGCGCCTGGACGGCCTGGCCCGGCACTGGACGCCCCTGCTGTTGGATACGCTGATGGCGGAACCGGCCCGCCCGGCCTCCCGCCTGCATGCCCTGCTGGCCCGGCTGGAGGCGGCGCCGGAGCGGCCCTGGACGGTGGAAAGCATGGCCCGAACGGCGGGCCTCAGCGCCAGCCGGCTGCATGCCCTGTTCCGGGAGGAACTGGACCAGACGCCCCAGGCCTACGTCGCGTCGTTGCGCCTGGCCCGCGTCATGGACCAGCTGGCCGGCACTACCTTGTCCATCGCCCAGATCGCCTATCAGTCGGGCTATGCCGATCAGAGCGCGCTGACCCGCGCGCTGCGCCGCGCCGTGGGCCTGACCCCCGCCGCTTATCGCCGCCAGCATGGGCGGGCGTGATAGCCTCGGCCCAAACAATTGGAGGATCCGTCTATAGGTTTGGCCGCCCCGTCGCCATTTTCAGGGCGATAAAAGGGGAAGGGTCATGAAGACGGATAGGGCCGTATTGGCCGGGATCGGCTGCGGGGTGATGGCGGGGGCGTTCTGGGGCGTGGTGTTCCTGGGTCCCCGGGTGCTTCAAGACTTTTCCCCGCTGCAACTGGCGGCATCGCGCTATCTGCTGTACGGCCTGGTTTCGGGGGTGCTGATCCTGCCGCGCTGGCGGGTGCTCAAGGCCCAGGTGGGGCGTGGGGAATGGCTGGCGCTGCTGCGCCTAAGCCTGCTAGGCAACATCGTCTACTACATCTTCCTGGCCAGCGCCGTGCACTTGGCCGGCGTCGCCGCCACCTCCCTGGTCATCGGCCTGCTGCCTATGGCCGTCACCCTGGTGGGCAGCCGGGAGCAAGGGGCGGTTCCCCTGCGGATGTTGATCCTGCCCTTGCTCCTGGGGATGGTCGGCGTATCGCTCATCGGCGTCGACCTGATGGGGCGGCCGGGTGTCAGCGATGTTTCGATAACAGAACGATTTCTAGGCTTGGCATGTGCCAGCGGGGCGCTGGCGTCCTGGACCCTCTACGCCGTGCTGAACAGCCGCTGGCTGGCCCGCCTGCCCGCCGTGTCGGCGCATGACTGGTCGCTACTGACCGGTGTCGCCACCGGTGCCCTGGCCCTGCTGCTGGCTGTGCCCGCCTTCCTTTGGCACACCACACCCCATGCCGTTGGCGATTGGGCCCTGTTCTGGGGCGTCAGCGCGGGTGTGGCGATCGGCGCCAGCGTGGTCGGCAACGCCCTCTGGAACCGGGCCAGCCGTCTGCTGCCCCTGACCTTGGTGGGGCAGATGATCCTGTTCGAGACGCTGTTCGCCCTGCTGTACGGATTTCTTTGGGACGCGCGTTGGCCCACCCTGCTGGAAGGCCTGGCCATCTTGGCCCTGGTCGCCAGCGTTGGCCTATGCGTCGGCCGGCATCAACGCCGGCCGGAAGACGCCGCCCCCGAGGCCGTAGCCCCGGAGGCGGCGGCCCAGAAGGCGACGTAAGGCCTCACAACGCGCAGTCGAAGCTGTCGGCGCTGTTGAGGTCACCCGTGCCCTTGTAGCGCGCCACCTTGGGATAGGGGCACAGGGGCCGGGTGCGGCCGGGCCAGGGGGTGTCCGGCCCGGCGCTGGCCAGGATGCGATCCGGCGCCTGGCCTTGCTCCACCCAGCGCACCAGGGCGCTGAAGGCGTCGTAATGGGCGGTCGCCGGGCCGCCGGCGCAGTGGTTCATGCCCGGCACGGGGAAGACACGGACGAAGGCGGCGGCCTTGCCGCCCTCGCGGCCATCCACCTCGCGCCACCAGGCCAGGGTGTCGTTGATGGAGAACACGGGGTCGGAGGCGCCGTGCGGCACCATCAGCTTGGCGCCCCGCGCCTTGAGGCCGGACAGGTCGGGCGAGTGCGCCGACACGTCCTGCCAGGCGGAGCGGGGGAAGGCGGCGCTGGTCGCCGTCAGCTGAGCCGCCACCTGGTCGATGTCCAGGCCCATCTGCCAGCGCAGCAGCGCCTGCGGATCCGGCGGCAGGGGCGTGGGCGGTGTCGTGAAGACGGAGGCCAGCGAGGCGCCACCCAGGGCGACGTTCAGGCTGGGCACCTTGTCGGCCAGGCCCAGCTTCCAGATGCGCCAGCCGGGGGCGGCCACACCGGCATCCCAGGGCCAGTCAATGTAGATCGCCTGGCCGGCCTTGGTGCGCGGCCCCCCGTAGGACTGGGTGATGGCGGTGATCTGGTTGGCGCTGAGGCAGCCGTCCGCCTTGGCGCCGGCGCAGGTGCGGGACTTCAGCGCCGGCGCCACCTTGGCGGCGGTGCATTGGGCGAAGGTGCCGACAATACCGTCCTTGGCGCCATCGTCGGCGTCGCACGCCTCCAGCACCGCGTCGCGGACAAGGCCCAGGTCGGCGTCGCTGAAGGCGGCGGACAGCAGGGGGAAGGAAGGCTGGCCGTCCGGTCCCTTGGCCAGGGGGGCGAACGCCTGGGTATCCCACGCCTGGGCCAGGGCGGCGCGGGGCAGGGCGAAGCCGGGAGCGCTGGCCAGGATGCCGTCGAACTCCTCCGGATGTTGCTGGGCGAAGACCATGCCTTCCTCGCCGCCCTTGGAACAGCCGACGAAGTAGGAACGGTGGGGGCCGCTGCCGTAGAAGGCCGCCACCAGGGCCTTGGCCGCGTCGGCCACCGGTTTCAGCGAGGCGTTGCCGTAGTCGGCGCGCGCTTGCGGGTCGAAACCGAAGGCGGCGGTGCCGCCATGTGTCGGATCGCTGTTGCGCGCGTTGTCATGGCCGGAGTCCTGGCTGACCACGGCGTAGCCCTGAACCAGGGCCGGCGGTGTGTCCGATCCCGTGGGGCCAATGGCGTTGCCGACCTCGCCATTGGTGCCGCCGCCGCCCTGGAAGAAGAAGCCCTGGTTCCAGGCGGTGGGCAGGCGGACATGGAAGCGGATGGCGTAGGCCTGGCCGTCCACGCCGGTTCGCTCGTGCATCACGCCGTAGACTTCGCAATGTTCCGGCAGCTGCACCGGGGTCCCGGGGGCGCCCGGCATCATGGGTGGCAGGGTGATGGGGCCGGCGGCCTGCAGTGTGGACGAGACGATGCGGGTGCCGGCGTCCGGCCAATGGCCGGCCATGGTCTTTTCAAGCGCGAGGCATCGGCCCTTCAGGTCGGGCTCCGCCGCGTGGGCGCCAGCGGAAAGGGCCAGCAGGCTGGCGGTGGCGGCCAGGCCCAGGGCTGCGCGGGAATACAGGGGCATAGGTGTTCTCCGTCAGAACTCGACATGCAGGCGCAGGCCGTATTCACGCGGCGCGCCATAGAACTCGTTGTTGCCGGACTGGCCGGTGACATACTTCCGGTCGGTCAGGTTGGTGCCGTAGGCCTCCACCGTCCAGTCCCCGGACCGTAGCGTGACCAGGGCGGACAGCAGGGTGCGGGCGGCCAAGTAGTCGGTCACGCGGGAATAGAGGATGTCGGTATAGCTGGGCCCGACATAGGCGATGTTCAGGCGGGGTGTCAGGGTCATGCCGCCCGGCAGATCGATGGTGTAGTCGACGCCGGCATTGCCGGTCCATTTGGGCGAGAACAGGTTGGGCCCGCCGCCGCCCGTGCGCAGATAGCTGGTGTAGTCGAAACAGGTGGGCGGGTTGCTGGCCGTGCCGGCGGGGCATTGCGGCCCCAGGGTGCCGGAGGGGAGCTGGCGCAAATTGACCACGGTGACGGAACCCAGTTGGCTGTCGACATAGGCGAAGCCGGCATCCGCGCCAAAGCCGCCGTATTTGGCCTGCACCTGGCCCTCGATGCCTTTGATGGTCGCGTCCGACAGGTTGGTCACGCCGTTCTGGCCATTGGTCAGGTCGATGCGGCCGAACTGGAAGCCCTTGTAGTCGTTATAGAAGGCACCTAACTGCGTGCGCAGGTGGCCGTTCAGCAGGGTAGTCTTCCAGCCCACCTCATAATCCCATACCGTTTCCGGGGCGAATTGGGAGGTGGAGGAGTTGAAGCCGCCCGGTTTGTAGCCACGCGCGGCGAAGGCGTAAAACAGGGTGTCGGCGTCAGGTTTCCAGTTCAGCGCCACCTTGCCCGTGGGCATGCTGTCGTCGTGCCGGCCGGCTGTGTCGGCCACCTTCAGGCCATTGCCGGGGAAGCCCGGAATGCCCCGACCGATATAGACGCCGCCGTCGCCGGTGACATGAAACCAGCTTTCCCGCGCGCCCACCTGCAGTTCCAGGTCCGGTGTAATCTTGTAGCCGCCCTGGGCGAAGACGCCGGTGGTCAGCTTGTTGTTCTTGGTGCCGATATTGGTAGGGAAGCCCGCGTCTTCGTTCAGGATGTCGACATCGATCTTGTTGCGCTGGTAATAGCCGCCGACGATCCAGTTGAAGGCGCCGTCGGTGGGGGAGAGGATGTTGACCTCCTCCGTCCATTCCCGTTCGCGCACATATTGTTGTTCGGTCTGGGTCGCGGCGGTGGTGGCGTCGCTGTCGTACAGGTTGTTGATACGCTTGTTCTGGAAGCCGCTCAACGACCGCACGGTGATGCCATCCTCGAACTCATAGCGCAGTTCCAGGCTGTTGATGATGGCGCGTTCGGAATTCTGCGTGGGCGCGTTGTAGTCCAGGTTGCGGATGCCGGGCACGGCGTCATCGGCATACTGGGTGCCCTGAATGGGACGGTAGGCGTAACCGCCCGTGTTCTTGTTCGCCGCCTCCACCTTCAGCAGGGCCTGGAAGGCGCCGGGGTGCCACAGCACGCCCAGCCGCCCGTCCGTCTCGTTCAGGCCGCCGGGCTGGTTGTGATAGGGGCCGACGTCGTCATAATAGCTGTCGTGCTCGCGATGGTTGGCCGCCACGCGGATCGCCAGCGTGTCGGTGAGGGGGATGTTGATGGCGCCCTGCGTCGCCACGGTGGCGTAGTTGCCGTAGGCGACCTCGCCATAGCCCTCCACCCGATCCAGCTCGGGGCTTTTGCTGGTGATGAACATGGCGCCGCCGGTGGAGTTCGACCCCACCAGCGTGCCCTGGGGGCCGCGCAGCACCTCGACATTGGCGATGTCGTAGAAGCTGTTGGTGGTGACGATGGGCGGCTGGAACAGGCCGTCGATATAGGTGGCAACGCCGTTGGCCACCTGAGGCGATCCGCTGGCCAGGCCGATGCCGCGGATGTTGACCGACTGGGTCAGGCCAGCGTCCGTCACCGTCAGGGCGGGCGAGGCGAACTGGAGGTCCGACAGGCGTGTCACGGCCTTGTCGGCCAGCTTGTCGCCACTGATGGCCATGGCGGCGATGGCCACGTTCTGCAGGTTCTCGGTGCGCCGTTCGGCCGTCACCACGATTTCCTGCAGCGTGTCGCTTGCCGGTTGAGGGGCTGATTGCGCCAGGGCGGATGCAGACAGGCATAAAGCCATGGCCGTCGCCATCGCTGCGGAAGTAGCCTGTAAAGTAACCTTTACCATTTTGTGATGCCTCCCTCGGATTTTATTGGGCGGCCTCCGGATTGCCCGGGGGCGCCGACGTTTTGGTGTTTGGGTACAGGCGGTGCTTTAAAGCTGCGCGGTGCCGATACGGTGTCGGCCGCCATAACGTGGGGCGGGTCCTTCGACGATGCGGACGCGGTCTGGTGCTGGAGTCATGCTTGGTATCCTCCCCGCCGGCTTTCTACGAACCGTGCTTGGCCAACACTGTTATATTTCATAACTTGTGTCAATGGCCCCCGTGGGGGGGAGTATCTCGGGACTTGGCCTTGACCTCATGACGCTCGCCCGCCATACCCCAAGGAACGGATAAGAACGGTTGAAAATCGGGGTTGAAATAAAATGTCAAACGCAGCGGGCGGTACCCCGTCTTCGGCGCGCATCCTTGTCGCCAGCCTGGTGGGCACGGCGGTGGAGTTCTATGACTTCTACATCTACGCCACCGCCGCCTCGCTGGTCTTCGGGCCGCTGTTCTTCCCCGTTGCGTCGCCCTCCGCCCAATTGATGGCCGCCTATGGCAGTTTCGGCATCGCCTTCCTGGCGCGGCCGCTGGGCTCCATCGTCTTTGGCCACTTCGGCGACCGCATCGGGCGCAAGTCCACGCTGGTGGCCTCGTTGCTGTTGATGGGCGGATCGACGGTGCTGATCGGCCTGCTGCCCACCTATGACAGCATCGGCTGGCTCGCCCCCTTCCTGCTGTGCGTCCTGCGCTTCGGCCAGGGCTTCGGCCTGGGTGGGGAGTGGGGCGGGGCCGTCCTGCTGGCGGTGGAGAACGCGCCGCCCAGCCACCGCGCCCGGTACGGCATGTTCCCGCAGATCGGCGCGCCGGTGGGGTTCATCGCCGCCAATGGGCTGTTCCTGCTGCTGGGGGAGTTTCTGACGCCGATCCAGTTCCATGACTGGGGCTGGCGCCTGCCGTTCCTAGGCAGCGCCGTGCTGGTGCTGCTGGGCCTGTGGGTGCGTCTGAAGCTGACGGAGACGCCGGCCTTCGCCAAGGCCCTGGAGGAGGGGCCGCCGCCCGCCGTGCCGCTGGCCGAGGTGGCGCGCGACTTCCCCCGCCAGACCTTGGGCGGCACCTTCGCCGCCATCGCCTGCTTCGCCCTGTTCTACCTCGCCACCGCCTTCGCCCTGGGCTATGGCACCACCACCCTGGGCTACAGCCGTACGGCCTTCCTGGGGGTGCAGTTGGGCGCCATCCTGTTCCTGGCCGTGGGCATCATCGCGGCCGGCTGGTGGGCGGACCTGGCTTCGCCCCGGCGGGTATTGATGGCCGGCTGCGTCATGACGGCGCTGGTGGGCCTGGCCCTGGCCCCGATGATGGCCAGCGGCTCGCTGACCGTCGTCGGCCTGTTCCTGTGCCTGGCGCTGCTGGTCATGGGCTTCGTCTACGGTCCGCTGGGGGCCTGGCTGCCCAGCCTGTTCCCGGCGCGGGTGCGGTACACCGGCACGTCCATGACCTTCAACCTGGGCGGCATCCTGGGCGGCGGCATCGCGCCCGTGCTGGCGCAGTCCCTGGCCCAGTCGGGCGGGCTGCCCTATGTCGGCGCCTATTTGGCTGGTGCCGCCCTCATCAGCCTGGCGGCGTTGTATCCGCTGCGGGGCCGGGCGGCCGGCGTGGCGGTGGAGACGCCGGGCCCCTGAGGGGGCGGCGTCCCAAGGTGACCGGTGTCAACTGGCGCCCAGCAAGGCCGGGTTCAGGGAATAACCGCCCACGATGCTGGCCCGCTCCAAAACATGCCCCGTCATAGCCAGCAGGGTGGAGGTGCCGTTGATGGGCCCCACCACCGGCAGACGGGGAATGTCCAGGGCATGGATGGTGAAGATGTACCGATGGAAGATGCTGTCGTTCCACGGCGGGCAGGGACCATCGTAGCCGTAATAGTCGCCGGTCCGCGCCCTGTCCTCCAGGAACAGGATGGTGAAGTCGTTCAGGCCGTGGCGGGCGCCCGCCGGTTCCGGCGCCGAGGGGCCTTGCTTGCCGCGGTTGGTGATACCGGCGCTGTGCCGGCCCTCCTTCACCTCCCGCGTCCGGGCGGGCAGATCGATCAGGATCCAGTGATAGAAGGGCACGCGGGGCAGGTCGGGTGACAGGGTCCTGCCCTCCCGGTTGGCGTCGTTCCAGCGGTGCGGGGCGTCGGGACTGTGGACGGTCAGCACGAAGGACCGCGTCCCCGCCGGCGGGTCGCTCCACGCCACATGGGGATTGCGGTTGGGTCCCGGCCGGACACGGCCGATGCTGGAAGTGACGGCGTAGGCGCAGGCATCGGGCAGGCGGCCGCCATCACGGAAGCTGTTGCTGGTGATCTGCATGGGGTCCTTTCTCACCCCAGCAATATGCCCTGATTTTACGTGCAAAACTCAAGATGTTTTCAATCTTTTGGCCAATTAGGCCGAGCAGCGGAAGCACCCGCCACGGCCGAATACCCGCGCTTCACAAGCGCTGCGGCGGCGCCCAGCCCCGTGGGAAAAACTCTTTGGGACACAATGGTGGCGCGGTTTCGGGGCCGGTGTGCAGTGAAATGTTGTAAACGGCGTGCGAATCAAGGCCTCCCCCACGACTGACGGCAGGTGCCAGGGGCGGTGGCGGCGCGCCCTGCCTTTCCGGTTCTGGCAGTCATTGCACCAATGCGTTGTTTCCTGCCAAGATAAATGTCTCTTCCGCCAAGGTCCCAGCCATCGAACCAGAAGTCGGGGGTCCTCCCGTGCGTACCGTCGCCATCGCCATCTTTCCCGGTGTCCAGGCCCTGGACGTGGCGGGCCCGCTGGACGTCTTCGCGGAAGCCAACGGCTTCCTGCCACCGCAGGATCGCTACGCCCTGACCGTGCTGGGCACGGCGGCCGGCCCGGTGCGCGCCTCCAACGGCTTGTTGCTGGCGGCCCACCGGATCATCGATCCGGTGGCCGATCGTTTCGACACCCTGCTGGTGGCGGGCGGCCCGGATCTGCCCAGGGGGCCGGTGGACCCCGGGCTGGTGGACTGGCTGCGCGCGGCGGCGCCCCGTTGCCGGCGCTACGGCTCCATCTGCACCGGCGCCTTCGTGGTGGGGGCCGCCGGCCTGCTGGACGGCCGCGCCGCCACCACCCATTGGCAGAACGCGCCAGCGTTGGCGGAGCGCTTTCCCACTGCCCGGGTTGAGCTGGACCGCATCTACCTGCGGGACGGTCCGCTGGTGACCTCGGCCGGCGTTACCGCCGGCATCGACTTGTGCCTGGCCCTGGTGGCGGAGGATCATGGGGCCGCCATTTCGCTGGCGACGGCGAAGCGCCTGGTGGTCGTGGCGCAGCGCCAGGGCGGCCAGTCGCAGTTCAGCCCCTATCTCACGCTGCCGGCGGATGACGGTTCCCCCATCGCGCGCGTGCAGACCCATGTCATGCAGCATGTGGCGCGGGAGCATACGGTGGCCAGCATGGCCGAGGTGGCGGGCATGAGCGCGCGCAACTTCGCCCGCGTTTTCGTGCAGCAGGCCAAAGTGACGCCTGCCGAATTTGTGGAGCGGGCGCGCGTGGACGCCGCCCGTAACCTGCTGGAGGGCGGCGACCTTCCCCTGAAGACGGTCGCCTTCCATAGCGGATTCGGCAGCGCCAACCGCATGCGCCTGGTGTTCGTCAAGAACATGGGCATGACGCCCAGCCAGTACCGCGCCAGCTTCCAGCCCATCCCCCTGTAGGGACGTGGATCAGGCCGCCTCGGTTTGATAAGCCGGTTCCAGCGGGGCGTCGCGCCACTGCCGCCGCCAGGTGCTGGGGCTGAGGCCCACGACCCGGCGGAACAGCTTGGAAAAATGGGCCTGGTCGCACAGGCCGCAGGCAAGCGCGATCTGACACAGCGGTTCCTGGGTGGTCAGCATCAGGTGCTGCGCCTGCTGGATGCGGCGCTGCACCACATAGGTGTGCGGCGGCACGCCGAAGCTGCTCTTGAACGCGCGCGAGAAATAGCGGGTGCTGAGCCGCGTGACGGTGGCGCAGTCGTCCATGCGGATGGCGCCAGCCAGATTGGCGTCGATATGGCTGATCACCCGGCGTATCTGCCAGGGGGCCAGACCGCCGCGCAAGGGCTCGGTGGTCGCTGGTTGCGCCGGGACGGCGGGCGGGAAACCCTCGGCCTCTCGCTGGGGCCCATTCGTGCGGCTGGCGGCTGGGGCGGCCTCTCCCCGCAGGAAGGCGGCGGCACGCGCGATGCAGGCGCGCGCCGCGTCGCGGTCGCTGTCCAGGATGTCGCCGGCGTCGTCCAGCAGCTTCACCACCATCGCGGCGATCCACTGCGTGTCAGTGGCGGCCGGCGTTTCGATGTTCCCTTGGCCTGCGTCCATCATGGCTGCCCCCCGTCATGGGTGCCCCCGCACCCCGCGGAAGGCTGTCCTTACGATGGGGGGAAGTCTGCCGTCAGCCCGCCGTGATGGCGAATTAAGTGCTGTAATTTGTTGTAAGTTGCCGTCAACCGGCGCTCCACTAGTAACGAAATGGACATGGAGACGACGCGAATAGGCGAAAACTGCGGGATTTTTTAAAATCTGGCTGTCTCGATGGGGTATTGCCTCTAGGAGGATTGCCTGCCGCGACCTCATGCGCCAGCATCATTTCGTTCGCTGGCGGCGGGGCGGCCGGCATTCCTCTCGTCGCGTCTGAAGGAATACGGCCGTATGTTCCAACGGTTCCGCCTGGTGTTCCTGTTCCCCTGGGCATCTCTGCCCGTGACGGGATTTCTTGGCGAGTTTCATTGGCATTGAGGCGCCGTAAGCCGGGTTGCGGCAGATATCGCCATTTTGTCGGGGACCTGGCGATGGGTCCCCGGCGCAAAGGGGGTGGGATCGTGGGGGGCGTGGCATGACCGATACGACGGTTGGTTCAGGCTGCGAACGGCTGCTCACGTTCGGCCCTTTCCGTCTTTCGCCGGGTCGCAAGATCCTGTTGGACGGTGACGTGCCGCTGCGCCTTGGCAGCAGGGCCTTGGACATCCTGATCGTTCTGGCGGAACGCGCGGGCCAGGTGGTGGCCAAGGACGATCTGGTGGCCAATGTCTGGCCCGACACCTATGTCGATGACGCCAACCTGCGGGTCAACATCGCCGCCCTGCGCAAGGCCCTGGGCGAGGGCCGCGATGGCGCCCGCTACATCGCCAATGTTCCCGGACGGGGCTATTGCTTCGTGGCGCCGGTGACGCGCTTGGACGGGGTGCCGGAACCGGTCTTGGCGCCGCCGCCCGCGCCCGGCGGCAGCGGCGGGGACTTGGCGGGGCATAACCTGCCCGTCCGGCTGACCCGCGTCGTGGGGCGGGAAGCCCTTGTCCGCACCCTGTCTGAACAGCTGCCCGCCCGTCGCTTCGTCACCCTTGTCGGGCCGGGCGGCATCGGCAAGACGACGGTGGCGCTGGCCCTGGCCGAAGCGGTCGCGGCCGGCTATGCCGATGGCGCGCGCTTTGTGGATTTTGCGCCGGTGACGGATGCCACCCTGGGCGACGCCACGCTGGCGGCCAGCGTGCTGGCCGGGGCTCTGGGCATCTCGGTCGACCGCATCGCCGACCTGGGCACCATTTTGCAGGACAGGAACCTGCTGCTGATCCTGGATAATTGCGAGCATGTGGTGGGAACGGCGGCGGTGCTGGCCGAGACCGTGCTGCGGGGCGCCCCGGGCGTCCACATCCTGGCCACCAGCCGCGAGCCCCTGCGGGCGGAGGGGGAATGGGTGCAGCGCCTGGCCTCGCTGGAAACCCCGCCGGTGACGGCCTCCATTGATGCCGCCCAGGCCTTGGGCTATTCCGCCGTGGCCCTGTTCGTTGAGCGGGCCGCGGCCTGTGTCGACACCTTCACCTTCGCTGATGCCGACGTGCCGCTGGTGTCCGAGATCTGCCGTGGCCTGGACGGCATCCCGCTGGCCATCGAACTGGCGGCCGCCCGCCTGGACCTGTTCGGGTTGCGCGGCTTGGCCACCCGTTTGAATGACCGCTTCGCCCTGCTGGTGCGGGGCCGTCGCACTGCCTTGCCCCGGCACCAGACGCTGCGCGCCATGCTGGACTGGAGCTATGAACTGCTGCCTGTGGCGGAGCGGACGGTGCTGCATCGTCTGGCGGTTTTCGCCGGTGGCTTCACCATGGAATCCGCCGCGATCGTGGCATGCGACACGCTGCTCAGCCAGACCGACATTCTGGTGGCGTTGTCGAACCTCGTGGCCAAGTCGCTCTTGATCGCGGATGTTAGTGGTAACTATGTCCACTATAAGTTGCTGGAGATGACCCGGGCCTATGCCCTGGAAAAGCTGATGGAAAGCGGAGAGCTGCCTCGTCTGCTGCGTCGGCATGCCGAATGCCACCGCGATCTGCTGGTACGGGCGGAACAGGAATGGGATCACCGGCCCACGGCGGAATGGCTGGAGGTCTACGGCCGGCAGATCGACAATTTGCGCGCCGCCCTGATCTGGGCTTTCGGGCCGGAGGGGGACGCCAGCCTGGGCCTTTCCCTCACCGCCGCGGCCGTGCCGCTGTGGATGCAGCTGTCGCTGATGAATGAATGCCGCGAGGCGGTGCGCCGCGCACTGGACATTGTGCCGCCGTCGTCGCCGGCGGAGCTGGTGCCAGGCCCGGATGCGGAACGGATGCTGCGCCTGCTGGCGGCCCTGGGCCTGTCGCTGATCTATACCAAGGGGCCGGGGCCGGAAATCCGTGCGGTGCTGGGCCAGGCGCTAACCCTGGCGCGCCATCTGGACAACATCGACTATCAGCTGCGCGCCCTGTGGGGCCTGTACGTCGAGATCTTCAATGAGGGCCGCTACAGCCAGGCGCTGGAGATTTCCGAGCAGTTTCGCGCCGTGGCGGTACGGTCGGCCGACCCGGTGGATCTGATCGCGGCGGATCGCATACGGGGCTTCGCCCTGCATCTGATTGGTGATCATGCCGCCGGCCGGCGCCACATCGAGGATGGGCTGCGCCGCTATGTCCGACCCAATCATCGCGGTCACCTGGTGCGATACCAGTACGACCAGCGGGTTGCGGCGTGCGTGCCTCTCTCCTTCATCCTGTGGGTCCAGGGCTTTCCCGACCAGGCGGCGGCCATGGTGGCCACGGCGGTGGAGGAGGCGCAACTGCTGGACCATGCCCTGACGCTGGGGTACGTCCTGTCCACCGCTGCCTGCCAGGTGTCCCTGCTGGTGGGGGATTTGGCCGCGGCCGATCGTTATGTCGGGCTGCTGCAGGACCAGGCCACCCGTCATGGCCTGGGACCGTGGGCGGTGATGGGCCGCTATTTCAAGCATCGGCTGCAGGCACTGCGGGGTGAGCGCGCGGCCGGCCTGGCCGGGATGCGCGCCGCGATGGCGGACCTGGAGGCGATAAACTTCGCCCTGCGTTACATCGGCTATCTGGGCGAGTGGGCGGATGCCTTGGGCCAGGCCGGCCAGGCGCGCGAGGGGCTGCAGGTCATCGATCAGGCGCTGAGCCGGTCGGAGACGCGCGGCATCCACTGGGCCATGCCCGAACTGCTGCGCATCAAGGGTGAGCTGCTCTTGCGGGAGGACGGTTCCAGAGCGGTACGCTTGGGCGCCGCCCAGGCGGCGGAGGCCCATTTCCACGACGCGAGGGCCTGGGCGCGACAGCAGGAGGCCCTGTCGTGGGAGTTGCGCGCAACCCTCAGCCTGGCGCGGCTTTGGCGCAGCCAGGGCCGGTCCGCCGACGCCCACGCGCTGGTGCAGGGCGTCCATGGCCGCTTCACCGAGGGATTCCTGACCGCCGATTTGGTGGCCGCCCGCGACCTCATGGTGACCCTGGTGCAGGACATGGCCTGCCCGCTGGCATCCGGCTTGTTGAATGGCGCCCCCGGTCCCCTCCGGCCCCTGCCGGTGCGCGAGGGGCGGGATGGGGAGGTCATTCCCTTTCCGGGCGTGGCCTGCTAAGCGAGCGGCCTCTATAATCGGGTGTTGGGAACATCCGGGCCGCCAGGGCACTTTACTGGCGCCCGAGGACACGAAAGGGGCGTCAAGCCCCGTAGCCGCCATCTATGGTCAGGACCGAGCCTGTGACGAAGGAAGCGTCGGGGCTCGCCAGGAAAAGGATGCCGGCCGCCACCTCTTCGGGCCGGCCATAGCGCCCGAAGGCGTTCATCGCGGCCTGCACGGACGCGAAGGGTCCGTTGGCGGGATTAAGGTCGGTGTCGATGGACCCGGGCTGCACCACGTTCACGGTGATGCCCCGGGGGGCCAAATCACGGGCGGCACCCTTGCAATAGCCGGCCACGGCCGCCTTGGCGGCGGTATAATCGGCCAGGCTGGGAAAGCCCACGCGGGCCGCCACGCAAGCGCCCACCGCGATGATCCGTCCGTTGTCCGCCAACACCCGCGACGCCGCCCGGATGGCGGTGACCACCCCGGCCAAATTCACGGCGTACTGCCGGGTCAGCGCCTCGATGTCGCAGTCGGGATCGTCCACGTCACCGGTGGCGAACATGCCGGCGTTGTTCACCAGGATGTCCAGACGGCCGAACTGGGCCACCACACTGCGGACTAGTCCTTCGACCTCGCGTGGGTTGGCCTGGTCCACCTTGAACGCCGCCGCGCGGGCACCGCCCGCCCGTATGTCCCGCACCACGGTGTCGGCCAGGGTGGATGAGGCTAGGTAGCTGATCGCCACGTCCGCCCCCGCGCCGGCCAAGGCTTTCGCGGTCGCGGCCCCGATGCCGCGCGAGCCGCCGGTGACCAGGGCCACCTTGCCCGCCAATTTCTTCGTCATGCCTGCCATTTCCGGGATTGAGGGAGTGTCGCGGAAGGTGCGCGAGCCGGGCCTTCCGGAATGTTCCTGTTTTCAGGATTGGGCCGTGCAGGCGGGATGACGGGGCGAAACCGGTCCAGCAGGGTATTTTCCCATGGTGGAAATCGGTATCCATGAACGCTGGGGCTCCCATCAGTCAGGTCCCCGCCCGGGGGCCGTTTTACGGCGCAGGGTGCCGCTGTTCCGCCGCCGCCGATTGTACGATTCACCCTCTAATTTGAAACTGCGTGCGGCATCATGTCCGGCGGCGGCTGGTTTTTTCAGCCCGCCTGGCGCTAAGGTTCCCGCCGGACGTCCAGAGACTACTGGGGGATGCATGCGTGTCGCGATGATCGGTTTGGGGGATATCGCCCGCAAGGCCTACCTGCCGGTCCTGGCCGCGCGCGGTGACGTAACCCTGTCGCTGATGTCCCGCAATGCGGCCAAGGTGCATGCCATCGCCGCCGACTGGCGCGTGGCCCACGCCCACAGCGATCTGGGCGCCCTGCTGCGCGATGGACTGGACGCCGCCTTCGTTCATGCCGCGACGGCGGCGCATGAGGAACTGGTGACCCGGCTGTTGACAGCGGGCATCCCCACCTATGTCGACAAGCCGCTGGCCGATACCGCCGCCGCCGCCGAGCGGCTGGTGGAATTGGCGGAGGCGCGCGGCGTCAGTCTCATGGTCGGGTTCAACCGCCGCCACGCTCCAGCCTATGCCGCCCTGGCGGCGGCCCCTAGGGACCTGGTGCTGATGCAGAAGCATCGCGTGGATTTGGCCGACGCGCCGCGCACGGTGGTGTTCGATGACTTCATCCATGTCGTGGACACGCTGCGCTTCCTCATGCCGGCGCCGGTGCGTGACCTGCGGGTGGACGCCCGCGTGCGGGACGGCCTGCTGCATCATGTGGTGCTGACCCTTGCAGGGGGCGACGGCGCCACGGCCTGCACCGCCATCGGCACCATGAACCGCGTGGCCGGTGTGAATGAGGAGGTGCTGGAGGTGTCGGGCATGGGGCGTGACGGCCAGGCCCTGCGCCATCGCGTCGTCGACATGGCCGACATCCACATCGCCGAGGCCGGCACCCACACCAGCACCCGGCGGGGCGACTGGACGCCCGTGTCGGACCAGCGCGGCATCCGCCAGACGGTGGACCATTTCCTGGGCGCTCTGCGCGCCGGCCGCGTCTTGAGCGCCCGCGACGCGCTGGAAACCCACCGCCTGTGTGAGACGGTGGTCCAGCAGGTTCAGGCCGCCGGCTGAGGCTTCACCGTCAGGCGCAGGAAGCTGGCGACGCTGGCGGCCCCGGCGGCGAAGGCGCCCAGCCACAGGGCCAGCGTGGCGCCATAGGTCAGGTCATGATTAGCCAGCAGGCCGAAGCAGGCGGCCGTCAGGGCGGCGCCGGTCGATTGGCCCAGTAGGCGGGCGGTGGCGACGATGCCGCTGGCCCCGCCGCTGCGGTGCAGGGGGGCGCTGCTCATGATGGCCTTCAGGTTGGGCGACTGGAAAAAGCCGAAGCCGGCGCCGCAGACGCCCAGGCGCCAGGCGATGTCCAGGCTGGACGGATGGGACGGCATCAGCGCCACCAGCGCCATGCCCAGGCACAGCATGGCCAGGCCGAGGCCGCCCAGGATGCCGGCGGGATAGCGGTCGGACAGCTTGCCGGCGATGGGGGCCATCACCGCCACCACCACCGACCAGGGCGTGATCAGCAGCCCCGTTTCCACCGCCGTCCGGCCCATGACCGATTGGAACAGGAAGGGCAGGGCGACGAAGGCCAGCCCTTGCGCGATGAAGGTGCAGACGGATGTCAGGGCCGACAGGGCGAAGGTCCGGTTGCGGAACAGGTCGATGGCCAGCATAGGGGCGGGGTGACCCCGCTGCCGGCGCAGCAGCAGGAAGCCGCACAGGGCGGCCCCCGCCAGCTCCACCGCCACCTGCGGCCAGGACGCCGCATGCGCCGCCTCGCCCATCCCCAACACCAGCAGGGCGAACAGGCCGGCGGTCAGCAACGCCGCCACGCCATCGAAGCGGTGGCCCAGGGGCGGGATGGCGGGCAGGGTGACGGTGGCCAAGCCCAAGGCCAGCAGGCAGAACGGCACGTTCACCAGGAACAGCCAGTGCCAGGTCGCCACCGACAGGATGGTTGAGGTGACGGTGGGCCCAATGGCGAAGGAAATGGCGACGGCCAGGGCGTTGCGGCCGAACCCCCGGCCCATGATGCGGGCGGGATAGATGTGGCGGATCAGCGCGATGTTGACGCTCATGATGGCGGCGGCGCCCAGGCCCTGCACCACACGCGCCACTTCCAGCAGGGGCAGGGTGGGGGACAACCCGCAGGCCAGCGACGACAGGGCGAACAGGGCAAGGCCCGCCAGGTAGACGCGCTTTTGCCCCAGAAGGTCGCCCAGCGAGGCCAGCGGCAGCACGGCGGCGGCCACCGCCAGTTGATAGGCGTTCACCACCCAAACGGAATCGGCGGCCGTGGCGTGGAAATCGCCGGCGATGGTGGGCAGGGCGGTGTTGGCGATGGCCGTGTCCAGCGTGGCCATGCCCACCGCCGTCAGGATGGCGGCCATGGCCCAGAACCGGGGACGGTCGGGCAGGCCGTCGGTCTGCGTCGGCTTGGGGGCATCCATCACGTCTGCGGTCATCGGCCTATCCCAGGCTTCCGGTCATCGATCCGCTTCCGGGATAGTCGAAGTCGGCCCTGTCCAGGCGCGCCGAAAGCGCTGGCGTGCCATGCCGCCGCCCCGGCCAAGCCAGGGCGGCGGGCTGGGATGATCAGACCTCGTAGGGGGATTCGGCGCCGATCAGCATGACCTCCACGGCGGCCACGGCGGCCACGGCGTGTCCCACCAGGCGGGGCTGGATCTGGGTGGGGAAGACTTCGGGGCCGATGATGCCCACGCCGATGGGCTTCATGAATTCCAGCTGCATGTTGACCAGGGCGTCGCTGACCGACTGGCCCATGACGCGGCCGTGCGCCGTCTCGCCATGCTCGATGATGCCCAGCACCACCACGGCATCGACGTCGTCGCGCTGCAGCAGGCGCTTGGTGGCCAGCGGCTTTTCATAGGACCCCGGCACGCGCACCACGGCGCGCAGCGTCATGCCGCGCTCCTTGATGGCCCCGGCGGCGGCGGCCAGCATCGTCTCGCATTCATTCTTGTGGAAGGAGCCGACGACGATGGCGACTCCGCTTTTCTTGGGCACGGGATACTACTCCTGAAGAGGGGCGCGGACGCTGTCAGGCATCCGCCCAATGGGAAAGCTGCCCACTATGGCGAAAAGAAGGGGCGGCGGAAAGGCGTCGCCGCCGCCATCTCAGCCTTCCGAAGGCCGACGGAACACCACCACCCGGGTGGTCATCAGCTGCACCACCTCGCCCCGCTGGTTCCGCGTTTCGGTCCGCAGGGTGATCATCCCCCGGTCGGGCCGGGAGCGGGAGGGCTTCACCTCCAAAATCTCGCAATGTGCCTGCAGGATGTCGCCGGGCCGGGTGGGCGCCGGCCAGGTGATGTCCGCCCCCGCGCCGATGACGCCACCGGCGATGGGCAGGCCATCGACCATCAGCCGCATGGTGACGGCGGCCGTGTGCCAGCCACTGGCCGCCAGTCCGCCGAAGAAGCTGCGGCCGGCCGCCTCCTCATCCAGATGGAAGGGCTGGGGGTCGAACTGCGCCGCGAAGGCCTTGATCCCGGGGGCATCCAGCGTGTGTGTGCCGGTCACGTGGCGCTGACCGGGTTGAAGGTCGTCCAGGTACAGCTTGGGGGCGGTGAAGGGGGTGGTCGCCGTTTCCGACATGGGTGGTTTGCTCCCGTCGCAGGTATTGGGCCCGGGTGGGCCGGCTTTGTGACTTGCATTATGAAAGTAACTAGGTCTATATGGTGTCCTGTGGCTTTCATTATGAAAGTAACACAAGGATGGCCCTCATGCACGATAGCAGCCTGATCAATCCGCAGTGCCCCATCGCCCGCAGCCTGGAACGGGTGGGGGAGTGGTGGAGCATGTTGATTTTGCGCGAGGCGTTCCTGGGCGCCAGCCGTTTCGACCAGTTCCAGAAGAATCTGGGTATCGCGCCCAACATGCTGACCCGCCGGTTGCAGACGCTGGTGGCCGACGGCCTGTTGGAAAAGCGGCCCTACAGCACGCGGCCGCTGCGCCATGAATATGTGCTGACGGCTGCCGGCCAGGACTTCCGCCCCGTGCTGTGGACCATCATGGCCTGGGGCAACCAGCATTTCGCACCCGAAGGCCCGGCCATTCAGCTGGTGGACAGCGCTACCGGCGCGCCCGCCGAACCGATGCTGGTCGATCGCCATACCGGCCGGCCGCTGACCTACCCCGCCTTCCGTGTCGTGGCCGGCCCCGCCGCCGACGCCCGCACCAAGTCGCGCTATCCCACCTGGCCCGCCACCACGCCCACGCCGAACCCCACCGAATCCGCCGACGCCCCGACCGGCGCCGCCGCTTGAAGGATGCGATCCCATGTCCAGCCAGACCTATGAACAGCAGCAGGACGGCCGGCTTGCCGGCAGCCCGGTGAAGTCGCGGCGCCTGGGCCGCACGCTCCTCCTTTCCGTCCTGGGCCTCGGCCTGGGCGTGGCCGCCGCAGCTTACGGCTATGATTGGTGGACCAGCGGCCGCTTCATCGAAAGCACCGACGACGCCTATGTCGGCGGCGACGTCACGGTGATCGCGCCCAAGGTGTCCGGCTTCATCGCGCAGGTGGCGGTGACCGACAACCAGGCGGTGCACGCCGGCGACCTGCTGCTGAAGCTGGACGACCGCGACTATCGCGCCGCCCTGGCCCGCGCCGTCGCGGCGGTGGAGGCGCAGGAGGCCACGCTGGCCAACCTGGAGGCGCAACGCCGCCTGCAGCAGGCCGTCATCAACCAGGCCGCGGCCGGCGTCGGCGCCGCCAAGGCCGAGACCGACCGCGCCAAATATGACCAGGACCGCTACCGCGCCTTGTCGGCGACGGCGGCGGCCTCGATCCAGGCTTTCGAGAAGGCGGACGCCGCCTACAAGCAGGCGGTGGCGAATGGCGAGAAGGCCACGGCCACCCTGCAGGCGGCGCAGCGCCAGATCGACGTCATCGACACCCAGAAACGTCAGGCGGAGGCAGCACTTGCCGGCGCCATCGCCGACCGCGACACCGCGCAACTGAACCTCAGCTATACCGAGCTGCGGGCGCCCATCGACGGCACCGTCGGTAACCGCAGCGCCCGGCCGGGCGCCTATGCCACCATCGGCGCGCAGCTGATCGCCATCGTGCCGGCGCAGGGGCTGTGGGTGGATGCGAACTTCAAGGAAAGCCAGATCGCGGACCTGAAGGCCGGCCAGCCGGTGTCGGTCGAGGCCGATGTGCTGCCGGGCCGCCAGTTCCACGGCCGGGTGGTCAGCATGGCACCGGCCACCGGGGCGCAGTTCAGCGTGCTGCCGCCGGAGAACGCCACCGGCAACTTCACCAAGATCGTCCAGCGCGTGCCCGTGCGCATCCTGCTGGATGGTGAAGGCAGCCTGCTGGGCAGCCTGCGGCCCGGCCTGTCGGTCACCGCCGCCATCAACACGAAGGAGGGCGCCGCCACCCCGGGCAAGGCGGTCGCCGCCGCCGGGAAGACGGCGCCGTGACCGCCGCCACGGCCGCCGGGGGTCCAGGGGTGGCGATAGCCGCCCCGCGCAAGAAGGAACTCTCCCCCCGGGGCAAGATCGTCGCCTTCGCCATCATGTGCGTGGGCATGTTCATAGCACTGCTGGACATCCAGATCGTCTCCGCCTCGCTGCGCGACATCGGCGGCGGCCTGTCGGCCGGCACGGATGAGACGGCCTGGGTCCAGACCAGCTACCTGATCGCCGAGATCATCGTCATTCCCCTGTCCGGCTGGCTGGCGCGGGTCATGTCCACCCGCTGGCTGTTCGCCGTCTCCGCCGCCGGCTTCACCCTGACCAGCCTGCTGTGCGGCTGGGCCTGGGACATCCAGAGCATGATCGCCTTCCGGGCGCTGCAGGGCTTCCTCGGCGGGTCCATGATTCCCATGGTCTTCACCTCCGCCTTCGCCTTCTTCGCCGGCCCCCGCGTGGTGGTGGCCGCCGCCACGGTGGGGGCCTTGTCCTCGCTGGCGCCCACCCTGGGGCCGACCGTGGGCGGCTGGATCACCGACCATTATTCCTGGCACTGGCTGTTCTTCATCAACTTGGTGCCCGGCCTGTTCGTCACCATCGCCGTGCCCCTGATGGTGCGCATCGACGAACCCGACTGGTCGTTGCTGAAGGGGGCCGACTATCCCGGCATGCTGCTGATGGCCATCTTCCTCGGGTGCCTGGAATACACGCTGGAGGAAGGGCCGCGCTGGGACTGGCTGGACGACGACACCATCCGCCTGACAGCCTGGATCTCGGCCGTCGCCGGTGTCGCCTTCATCGTCCGCAGCCTGACCTATGCCAACCCGGTGGTGGATCTGCGGGCGCTGAAAAGCCGCAATTTCGCCCTGGGCTGCCTATTCTCCTTCATCACCGGCATCGGCATCTTCGCCACCATCTATCTGACGCCGCTGTTCCTGGGCCGGGTGCGGGGGTTCAGCGCGCTGGACATCGGCCTCACCGTGTTCTCCACCGGCCTGTTCCAGGTCAGCGCCATCCCCCTCTACACCATCCTCGCCAAGCGGGTGGACCTGCGCTGGCTGATGATGGTGGGGCTGACCGGCTTCGCCCTCAGCATGTGGAACTTCACCCCCATCACCCATGACTGGGGCTGGCGGGAACTGCTGCTGCCCCAGGCCTTCCGCGGCTTCTCCCAGCAATTCGCGGTGGCGCCCATCGTCACCCTGACCCTGGGCGGCCTGCCGCCGGCGCGGCTGAAGCAGGCGTCGGGCCTGTTCAACCTGATGCGCAACCTGGGCGGCGCCATCGGCATCGCCGTGTGTGGTACCATCCTGAACGACCGCACCAACCTGCACTTCGAACGCCTGGCCGAACATCTGACGCCCGCCAGCGATCCCATGCGCGCGCTGGTGGCCAGGGTGGCGGCGTCGGACGTCGCGACCCTGGGCGGGGACGCGCTGCGGGGGCAGGAGGCGGCCCTGAAGCAGCTGTGGACCCTGGCCTACCGCGAGGCCCAGACCATGGCCTATGCGGACGCCTTCCTGGTCATCCTGGTGTGCTTCGTCATCGCCACGCTGCTGGTGCCCGCCATGCGCAAGGTGGGGCCGCCCAAGGGCCCCTCCGCCGACGCGCATTGAGGGGCCCGGCTGGGAAATTCCAGGCCGGGGACCATCCGGTCACCCGGCCTGGTTACCGGCATCCACCAGGGTGGGCAGCGATACGCCCAGGCGGGCGGCGACGCCGGCGCCGTAGGCCGGGTCGGTGCGGCCGAAATGGGCCAGCTGGCGCTGTTGCAGGGCCACGGGCATGCCCCGCATGCTGGCGGCGACATCGTCCATCAGGATGGCCCGCTGCGCCGGGCTCAACAGCCGGAACAGGGCGTTCATGCTGGCCATGATGCGTGCTCCTTCATTGAGCGTTGGGCTGCTGGGCGTTGGGACCACCATCGCGTCCGCCCGGTTGGCGTCGGCCCGGTCGTTGGCGGCGGATTGATGGCTGAGGTCGGCCATACCGGGCACGGATTCGACGCGGCCGCAGGTCATGCAGAACAGGGCGGGATAGCGGGCCATTCACGTCATCTCCTACGGGCTGGGCACGCGCGGACACGGGGACTAGGCGGCCGGTTGATCCAACGATGCCCAGCATGATCGTCGCCGGTGCCCTTGGATTGTACGGGGCAGCGGCCTTTTGTTCGTCTGTGTGGCGACATTGGGCCGCGCCGGGCCGGCCTGGAAAGATCCGCTTACAGCGACAAGGTCAGGGCCGGCTGGGCCGCCGGTTGAGCCTGCTGGGCAAAGGCGATCAGGTCGGATGCCGGCATGGGCCGGGCGTAGACATAGCCCTGGATGTGGCGCACGCCCATCTGGCTCAGGCGGTCGCGCGTCTCCCAATCCTCCACCCCTTCCGCCACCAGCGACAGCCCCAGATCGCAGGCGATGGCCACGCTGGCCCGCACGATGGCGTCGGCGCGGGGGTCGTCGCGCAAGGTGCGGATGAAACTCTGGTCCAGCTTGATGCCGGTGAAGGGAATGCGGTGCAGCACGCTGAGCGAGGCGTAGCCGGTGCCGAAATCGTCCAGGTACACGGCCATGCCGGCCTGCCGCAGGGTGGTCACCGCCTTGTTGACCACATCGAAATGCACGATCGACTGGGTTTCCGTCAATTCCACCCGAATGGCGCCATGGGGCACGCCGTACTGGTCGCACAGGGTGATCAGGTGGTCCACCAGGTCGCTGGCCTCCAGATCCTCCACCGACAGGTTGATGGAGATGGGGATGTCCAGGTCGTGCAACTCGCGCCAGGTGGCGGCGGTGCGTACCGCGTGTTCCACGATGGCCTTGGTCAGCAGGCGGATTAGGCCGCCGCGCTCCGCCAGGCCGATGAACTGGCCGGGCGAAAGCATGGTGCCGTCGGCCTTGACCCAGCGGGCCAGCGCCTCGACCGCCACCACCTTGCCGGTGTCGGCGTCCACCACGGGCTGGAAGTGCGGCTGAATCTCGCCGCGCGCCAGCGCCTGGGGCAGGCTGCGCAGGATGCGCCGCTCCTCTGTCGAGAAGCGGGTGTGGGGGATCAGGTCCCAGATGCGGCGGGCCAGGTAGACGACCAGGCCGGCGATGGCCACCAGGGCCAGCAGGCTCAGCATTTCCCCCCGCGCCATGCTGAGGCCCGTGGCCTCCGCCACCACGTCGCGCAGGCCGTCCCAGGTCAGGACGGCCAGCAGGACGACCAGCAGCGCGCCACCGGCCAGCAGGTTCAGTAAACCACTGTCGTGCCGGGTGGGGGAAAGCAGGGGCAGGAACATGGCATGCTCGTGAATCATGCGGGCATGCCCCGCAGGATGCCTCATAGGATGCAATTTCACTGTGATGGCCATCGCTGGTTGCCCCGTCATCCCCGTCATCGACGGTGCGGATCATGGAGACGGCATCCCAATGCGGTAATCCCTACCTAGGTGTTAGCCGCCGGTCGCCCAAGTGCGGCCAACTGTCATCATCCTGAGATGCGCCTGGACTATGGTCCGGCGGTTTTCGGGGCCGACCAGCCATCCGTCAGGGTGCCCAGAAAGGCGATGATGTCGTGAATGTCCCGTTCGTTCAGCGCCGGCGGGTCGCCCGGGTGCCGGCCGAAGGGCGCCTCCATGTTGACGGCCGCCAGTACTGTGCCCTGCGCGGCCACCGGCAGGTCGTCGAACTTCATGACGCTGCCGTCGGTCCGGCGCGGGTACCATTTGCCGGGGTCGCTGTCGCGCTCCGCATAGAACTCCATCACCTGCCGCAGGGTGTGGAAGACGCCGTTGTGCATGAACACCTGGCGCAGCGCCACGTTGCGCAGGGTGGGGGTGCGGAAACGGCCGCAGTAATCGGCGACGCCGGTGAAATCCGTGCGCAGCGGCCCGCACAGGCCCTGGTCGAAATAGCGGGGGTCGGCGTTGGCCGGGATGTCGCGGTTGCGCGGCACCCCGATGGCGATCAAGCCATAGTCGGTGAAGTGCGGCGGCGTGCCGTCGTTGCCCCGCCGGCTGATGTGGCAGCTGGCGCAGTTGCCCCGCGCCGGATCCTCGAACGCCTCCAGCCCGCGCCGTTCGTCGTCCGTCAGCGTCGCCTTGCCTGCCAGAAAGGCGTCGTACTTGCTGGTGTAGGGATGGAACAGGGCCCCGTCCTGTTGGAAGACGTCCAGCGCCCGCAGCGCCAGGTCCACCACATCCGCCTGTTCCCCCGCCGTTACGCCCACCGCGCCGCGCAACTGGGCGCCATAGCCCGCCCGCTCCAGCCGGCCCGCCAGGTCGGCGGGATCGGTGTTGCCCATCTCAAACGGGCCGAACAAGGGCACGCGGGCCTGTTCCCGCTGGCCGTCCACCCGGCCGTCCCAGGTCAGGCCGCCGGTGGGGCCGTTGTCGATGCTCTCGTCCCCCTCATCCTCCGGCGTGCGGTAGTGCTCGGCGAAGGGGGGGACGTCCTGCAAGTACATGAGGGACGGCACGGCGCGCAGGCCCGGCGTTCTGCCATCCGCACCGCCCAGGCGCACAGCCGCCCCGTCGGGCGGGCCGAAGGCGTGCGCCGGGTCGTGGCAGCTCGCGCAAGCGAGGGTGCCGCTGGCCGACAGGCCGGGGTCGAAGAACAGCCGCCGCCCCACCTCCGCCAGGGCCGCCGCCTGGCGGCGCACCTCCGCCCGGCTCAGGCCCTGGGCCGTGGCGGGGGGCGGCACCATCAGCCAGACGGCCCCCAGGCCCAGGAAAATCGCCGCACCCAGCGCGACGCGGCCGCGCCGGGGGATGTGTTTTTTTGTGTCTGCGTATAAGACCTTCAGCAAAAGCGAAACGACGAAGAAGGGGAACATCATGGCAATGGGCATGGGGCGGAGCGGAAGCTTGCGTCAGGGTGTGGCCGCGGTGGCGCTGGCCGCCGGCATCATGGCAGGGTTTGGTGACCGGGCGATGGCGGCCAAGCCGGCCGATGACCTGGACAAGATCAAGACCGTGGTGGTGATTTACGCGGAAAACCGCGGCTTCGACAACCTGTACGGCACCTTCCCCGGCGCCAACGGCATCGCCGACGCGCCCCAGGACAGTCTGGCGCAGCGCGACCGCGACGGGTCCGTCCTCAAGGAACTGCCCCCCATCTGGAAGGGCCTGACCGCCCGTGGCGTGACGCCGGAGGTGACGCAGGCCCAGACGGAGCATTTGCCCAACCAGCCTTTCGCCATCGATGATCCCAAGGGTTTCAACCTGGGCCAGGGCGTCATCACCCGCGACCTGGTGCACCGGTTCTATGAGAACCAGATGCAGATCGACGGCGGCAAGAACGACAAGTTCGTGGCCTATGCCGACAGCGGCGCCCTGGTCATGGGCCATTACGACGGTGCCAAGCAGGCGATGTGGACGCTGGCGCAGCAGTACACGCTGGCCGACAACTTCTTCATGGGCGGATTCGGCGGTTCCTTCTTCAACCACTTCGTCCTGATCTGCTCGTGCGCGCCCTATTACCCGCATGCCGACCAGGGCCCGGCCAAGGGCTCGATCTCGGTGGTGGAGCCTGACCGCGTCAGCCTGACGCTGGCGCCCAACTCGCCCAAGTCGGCCATCGAGGGCGCGCCGAAGTTCGTGAACAGCGGCAACCTGACGCCCGACTTCTATGCCGTGAACACCATGCAGCCGTCCTACCAGCCCAGCGCCAACAAGCCAGCGCAGGGCGGCGATCCCGCATTGGCCGATCCGGCCAACCCCACCACCCTGCCGCCGCAGACCATGACCAACATCGGCGACCTGCTGAGCCAGAAGAAGGTGAGCTGGGCCTGGTACAGCGGTGCCTGGCAGGCGACGCTGGACCACGGCAACGCCGAGCCCGTGCCCAACTTCCAGTACCACCACCAGCCCTTCAACTACTTCGCCAGCACCGCCCCGGGCACGAAGGCGCGCAAGGAGCACCTCCGCGACGGCGGGCTGGAGGGCAAGGCCTTCATCAAGGACATCGACGCCGGCACGCTGCCCACCGTCACCTTCTACAAGCCCCAGGGCAACCTGACCCAGCATTCCGGTTATGCCGACGTGGCCTCGGGCGACGCCCACATCGCCGACATCGTGAAGCACCTGCAGGCCTCGCCGCAGTGGAAGAACATGCTGGTCGTGGTGACCTATGACGAGAACGGCGGCTACTGGGACCACGTGGCCCCGCCCAAGGCCGACCGCTGGGGTCCCGGCACCCGCATCCCGGCCATCATCATCTCGCCCTATGCCAGGAAGGGCTATATCGACCACACCTTCTACGACACCACCTCCATTCTGCGCTTCATCACCCGCCGCTTCGACCTGCCCAAGCTGGAAGGCATCAAGCAGCGCGACGCCGCCCTGGCCGCCAACGGCAGCCCGGCCCTGGGCGACCTGACCGGGGCGCTGGATCTCGCCCAGAAATAGATGGCCGAGGGGTTCGGATTTAAGCGGAGCGGGCGCCGGCGACGGCGCCCGTTTTCGTTTCAGCCCGTTTCACTTCAGAACGCGTACTTCACCGTCAGGCTCAGCACCGGGTACCAGCTGTAGTCCTTCACATCGTCGCGCAGTTCCTGGCGCTCGGCTTCCAGGCGGCTTTCGAAGTCGGGGGTGGTGGTGACGGGGCCGCTGGCGTCGAGGGAGACCTTGGGCGTGCCGTGGTATATGGCCCCGAGGTCGAAGCCGAAGCGCCAACGGTCGGCCACCGCGCCCTCATAGCCCACGCCGATATAAGGGGCGAAGCGGTTGAAGGCGATTTTGCCGTTCAGGCTGCCGACCTCGCTGGCGGTGTAGGTCATGCCGTGGATGGTGTAGGTGGCGTTTTGCGGCGTACCCTTCAGGTCGACCTCGTTCAGGTTCAGGCGCGCGCCGGCGGTTACGCGCCAGCCGTCGCCGAAGGGATGCAGGTCGGCCAGGAGGCCGAAGGACTCCAGCGTGGCGTCGCCGTCATAGCGTACGTCGCGCACCGTGTGGTTGGCGGAAAAGCTGAAGCCGTTGGCGTTCAGGCGCAGGCCGAAACGGTCATCGAAGCGGGCACCGACCTCCGCCCCCAGGCCCAGGGTGCTGACCACCGGCCCGACGCTCAGCAAGGGACCTCAGCCCGCCGGATCGGCCGTCTGCGCCTGGGCGGTGAGCGCGGCGGACACGGTCGCCAGCGCCACTGTGGCGGCCAGGATGCGGCGGGCGTTGCGGCGGTTGGGCATAGTCGTCGGGGCTCCGGTCACGGTCATGCTGCGCTTCAACAGGCTGGCCGCACGCCGTGTTCCTTGGGGATTCGGGGGATCATTTTCCGGATAGGGCGGCAATACCTTCGGCGATGGGGATATCCCCAGCCGTAGCGGGGCAATATATGGATTACCGCGTCGGTTGGGGGCCGGGGGACCGGGCCCTTGACAGGGGGCGGCCGGGCGCCTGTTCTGGCCGGGCTTTCTGATCCCCTGTCGCCTGAACGAATGACCATGCCGCTGCTGCGGACCCTGCCCCTGAGCACGCTGGATGACGCGGCCTATGACCGCCTGTGGCCCCTGCTGGATGAGGGGGAACGGGCGCGGGCCCGTCGCTTCGTGTTCGAGGTCAACCGGCGGGAATATGTGGCGGCCCACGGCCTGGCCCGGCTGTGGCTGGGCCGCCTGCTAGGCCGGCCGCCGGCGGCGCTGGCCTTCGCCCCCCTCACACCGCAGGGCAAGCCTGGTCTGGTGGACGCGCCGGCGGGGCTGGATTTCAACCTGTCGCACACCGACGGCCTGGTGGCCTGTGCCGTGACCCTGGAGGTTGGCACACGGATAGGCGTGGATGTGGAGCGCGGCGAACGCCGCATCGGGGCGGAGTTGGCGACGGCCATGTTCGCGGCGGAGGAACTGGCTTGGCTGGATGCCCGCCCCGCCGGGCGCAGCGGGCCGGACCTAGTGACCTTCTGGACCCTGAAGGAGGCCTACATCAAGGCCCTGGGCCTGGGCCTGTCGCTGCCCACCGACAGCTTCGCGATCGCGCTGGATGGCCCGACCTTGATCCGCGACGGCGGCTCCCTACCGGTGGGCCAGGCCTGCCGGCTGTGGGTGCGCGACCTGTCCAGCGGTCACGCGGCCGCCGTGGCTTGGATGGGACCGGCCTGGATTGAAGGGAAGGGCCAGCCCCCCACCGATCTGGTGATGGAGGAGGGGCTGGCCGACCTGTGGTGATCAGAAACTTTGGGCCACGGTAAACCGGACGGAGCGGGGCTCCAGCGGGTGGGCGTGCAGATCGCCGACACCTTCCGCCGGTTCGCCCTTCAGGCGGTCGGTGTAATAATAGTCGGCGGCGTCATCCTTGCTGTCGAAGACGTTGTAGAGGCCGATGCCGAAGCGCAGGCCGCTTTGCAGCGTGTAGTTGGCCGTCAGGTTCCATTCCTGGCTGCCCGACGAGTGCACGCTGTTGTCCTCGACCAGCGGGTGGGCGCCGAAATAGCGGTATTCCACCCCACCTGACCAGGGGCCGAGGTCACGCAGATAGATGCCCAGCGAGCCGATCAGCTTGGGCGCGTCGGGGATGAAGCTGCCGGCTGGATCGCTGTCGGTATAGCGGGCGTGGCTGAAGGCCATGCTGCCGTAGAATTCCAGCCAGCTGAACGGGTTGTAGGTGGTGTTCAACTCCACCCCGCGCCGGCGGCTGGGGCGCCCGGCCTCCGTCTGGCCGACATCGGCGTCGTAGGTCAACTCCGACACGAAATCCATCTGGAAGGCCGTCAGCGTGGCGGTCAGGTTGGGCAGGATGGTGCTGCGGATGCCCACCTCCTCGCCATCGGCCTTGGCCAGCAAGGGGGCGTTCCCCTGCGATGCTCCCCGCACGTCGTCGCTGTGGAAGCCGCGGCCGGCGCTGAGGTAGACCTCCGTTCCCTGCCACAGGGTGGCGATGGCGCTGCCCTTGGGCTGGAACAGGCGGGCGGCCACCACGCCGGCGTTGCTGCCGTGGTCGGTGGCGGTCAGGTAATCCTCGCGCATGCCCACCACAGTGCGTAGCCAGGGCGTCCAATGGCTGGTCGCCTGGACATAGGCGCCGCCGCCGGTCTCCTGAACGTTGTCGTTGCTCAGCTGGGCATAGGCCACGCGGGCCCGGGTCGCCCGCAGGTCGACATGCACATCGTCGAAGCGGGTGTCCAGGCCGGCGACCACCTCATGGTCCAGGCCCAGCAGGTTCACGAGCCGGCTGTAGCTGACGGCGCCGCCGGCCACCATGCGGTTCTCATCCTGGGCGTGCTGGTCGCCCTGGACGGGATTGTCCAGGAAATGGGTGAAGTTGTTCCACAGCGTCAGTTGGTTGTTGATGACATAGGCGTTGGCCGTCACCTCGCCGCCAGCCAGCCAGCCGGCCTCGACCGGCATGGCAAAGGTGCCCGACAGGCTCATGCGCCGCGCCTGGCCGCCATCCGTGGGGTCCAGGGTGCCATAGCGGCCGATCAGGCCTTGCGCGATGGCGCGTTCAGGCTGGTCGGTGGTGGCGTTCCACAGGCCACGGTAATACATGGCCGTCACGCTGAAGCCGTCGTCCCGCGCGCCCTGGCTGTAGCGCAGCACGGCGTTGCCCTTGCGCAAATTGTCCGGATGGTCCCAGGGGCCGTCATAATGCACCAGCTCACCGCCCGCCATCAGCTGGCCGGCGCCCAACTTCGTGGTGCCGGCGGCGAAGGCGCGCTGATAGCCCAGCGTGCCCGCCGTCAGCGCCACCTGGGCCGGAACCTCGTCCAGGTAACCCATCTGGATGGACCCGACGGCAGAGAAGTCACCCTGCGCCGCGAAGTAGGGGCCCTTGGTGTAGCCGATGCCGCTGGCCAGCTCGGGAATCACGAAATTCAGGTCGGTGTAGCCCTGGCCGTGCGCATGGGTGCGCATATTCACCGGCATGCCGTCCACGCTGGTGGCCATGTCGGTGCCGTGGTCCAGGTTGAAGCCACGCAGCAGATACTGGTTGGCCTTGCCCTCGCCGCTATGGCTGGTGACCACCAGGCCGGGCACCGTCTCCAGCATCTGGCCCACGCGATAGGCGGGCAACAGATCCAGTTCCTCCTTCACCACCACGCCCTGGCTGGAGGTGGCGGCCGTGCCGATCAGGTCGCGGCGGGCGGCGGTGACCACCACGTCGTCGAGGGGGACGGGGGACGACGCGTCGTCGTCCATGCCGGCGGCAAGGGCGGCCGGGCAGCTCAGCAATAGCAGCGATGTTGTTATTCCGGTAAGGAAACGACCCATGGTTGGTTGGCCTTTGGCAACGTGACACGTCACCACGGGCCAAAGATCGGATCACCCACCATCGGCCTGGATATTCCCCAAACGGCCGGAACGGCGGGCGCCCTTTCCCCACTGGTGCACCCCGCCCAATGTGCCCGTGCGTGACCACGGCGTGACGGCAGGTCTCCTGGCTCACGGGTCATCACCCTGGCACCGCCTT
This sequence comes from Nitrospirillum bahiense, assembly GCF_007828025.1. Taxonomy (NCBI): domain Bacteria; kingdom Pseudomonadati; phylum Pseudomonadota; class Alphaproteobacteria; order Rhodospirillales; family Azospirillaceae; genus Nitrospirillum; species Nitrospirillum bahiense. The sequence goes on along the minus strand of NZ_VITO01000001.1, from coordinate 336,301 downwards.
CCCGGTTTCCCAGTGGCTTCGATCCCCACCGCGATAGCATGCGCGGGGATGGTGTCGGGCTCGCCGTTCACAGTTGCGGGGGCAGCCGCGGCATCGGGGAGGGAATTCCCCACCGCGTTCCCTTTTCATCCCGCCCGGACAGGGCGGGAACCGTCAGGGCTTTTCTACGGGGAATTGCAGGCGCATGCAAACGCGATGTGGCAGCGCGGGGGTGAGCACCCTGGCGCACAAGCTTGGCGGTTGTGTGACAACGGCCACCCACGCCGGGGCATGGCAGCAATTCGGGGGGCTTCGAGCGATTTCCCTTGTACCTGGGACCGCTCACAGCCACTTATGCGGTCTTAAGGAATGGATGGCATCATCCGTTCCCATGCCGGGCCGCTGGGTCCGGCGGTATCCCCCGGGTGGCGCGTAGCGGTGGCGGCCAAATCGCCCCTGTAGCACCCAGGGCATACTCGACCTTCTGACACATGCCTGCCGGCACGCGCCCGGGCAAGGGCTTGACCGCGATCCGCGGCCGCGAGAAACGAACGCGGCCGGCGCGTCGCCCTGGGATTCCAAGACATTGACCGCTTTCGACACCCTTTCCCTGCGGCCTGAGATTCAGGCCGCTTTGGCCCAGCTGGGCCATCACACCGCCACCCCCATCCAGGCGCGGGCCATTCCCCATGCGCTGGAGGGCCGCGACATTCTGGGCATCGCCCAGACGGGCACCGGCAAGACCGCCGCCTTCACCCTGCCCATCCTGCAGCGCCTGGGGGCCGCCCCCTCGGCCCTGCCGCTGCGCATGCCGCGCGCGCTGATCCTGACCCCGACGCGTGAGCTGGCGGTGCAGATCGGCGAGAGCATCACCAATTACGGCGTGGGTCTGAAGCTCAGCCACACCGTCATCCTGGGCGGCGTCGGCCAGGGCAGCCAGGTGAAGGCGCTGGCCAACGGCATCGATATCCTGGTGGCCACGCCCGGCCGCCTCCTGGACCTGATGACCCAGGGCCACGTGCGCCTGGACAAGGTCGAGGTGCTGGTGCTGGACGAAGCCGACCGCATGCTGGACATGGGTTTCATCCACAGCCTGCGGAAGATCATGGCCAAGCTGCCGGCCAACCGGCAGACGCTGTTCTTCTCCGCCACCATGCCGGCCGACGTGTCGGAGCTGGCGAACAAGATGTTGCGCGACCCGCTGCGGGTCGAGGTCACGCCCGTTTCCACGACGGCGGAGCGCATCACGCAGCAGGTCATCTTCGTGCCGGCGGCAGAAAAGCGCCATGTGCTGGTCGACCTGATCCGGGGTGACGCCGGCATGCAGCGCAGCATCGTCTTCACCCGCACCAAGCACGGCGCCAACCGCGTGTCGGCCCAGCTGGAGCAGGCGGGCATCGAGGCCGCCGCCATCCACGGCAACAAGTCGCAGAATGCGCGGCAGAAGGCGCTGGACGGCTTCCGCGCCGGCACCGTGCGCGTGCTGGTGGCGACCGACATCGCCGCGCGCGGCATCGACGTGGACGGCGTCACTCACGTGGTGAACTTTGAGTTGCCCAACGAGCCGGAGACCTATGTGCATCGCATCGGCCGCACCGCCCGTGCCGGCGCCTCCGGCGTCGCCGTGTCGCTGTGCACGGCCGATGGGGATGAGCGCGCCTACCTGCGCGACATCGAGAAGCTGATCCGCAAGTCCATCCCGGTGGGTGAGCGGCCCGAGGCCACGCCCCAGGCCGCCGCCGCCCCGGTGAGCCGTCCGCCCCTGCCGGCCCGCCAGCCGCGCAACGGCGGCGGCAATGGCGGTCGCGGGCAGCCCCGCGGCCAGCGCGGCGCCGAGGGTCAGGCAGAGGCTCGGCCCCAGGGCCAACGGCCCGCCCGGAATGATGGCCAGCGGCCAGCCCGTAACGACGGCCAGCGGCCGGCCCGGACGGAGGGCAACCGCCCGCAGGGCCCGCGTCCTGAAGGGGTGCGTCCCGAGGGCGGCCGTCCGCAGCAGCAAGCGCGCCCGCAGGGTCAGCGTCCGGCCCAGCCGCAAGGGCAGCGTCCCAACGCCCCCCGTCCGGCCGCGCCGCGCCCCGTGCAGGATGGCCGTGGCACCCAGTTCTCCAGTTTCGTGGCGGCCTTGAACGCCAACGAAGACCAGCAGCCGTCGCGCGAGGATCGCAACCGTCCGCGCCGCCGCCGCTGAGCCGCACCACGTCTGAGTTTTGATGGTTCTTTAGGAAGAGGAGGTCCCCATGGGCCGCAGCAGCAAGCCGAAATCCAAGTCCGTCAGCGAATTCGTCCTGTTCGACGTCCTGTATGACGATGGTTCGCGGTCGTCCAACCGCCGCGTCCCCTCGTCCGAACTGGGCGGCCTGGACGGTGACGAGCCCGCCCGCGCCATCATCGAGGCGCAGGACCGCGAAATTGCAGCCATGTCCGGCAACCCGCGTGGCCGCATCAAGACGCTGACCCGCTCGCCGGTCCGGTGAGCGCCGGGCTGATCCATCCGCATCGCCGACGCGTATTGAGAAACGTCCCGTGCCCAGGCCCGGGGCGTTTTTCTTTTTTTGGCTTTGCGGGGAGGAAAAGGCCTTGGGACCACTGCTGCGCCAGGCCGCGATCTACGCGGCGACCCTTATCGCCTTCCTGGCCCTGGATGCCGTCTGGCTGACCCGCATGGTTGGGTTTTACCGCCAGGTGATGGGCGACATGGTGGCGCCCCAGCCGCGTCTGGGGCCGGCTGCCGTGTTCTACCTGCTCATGGCGGGCGGCATCGTCTTCTTTTGCGTGGAACCGGCGACGCGGTCGGAGGCGCCGCTGATGCAGGCGCTGATGCGCGGCGCGGTGTTCGGTCTTCTCACCTACGGCACGTACGACCTTACCAACCATGCCACCTTGCGCCTGTGGTCCGCCCGGCTGAGCGCGCTGGACATGGCGTGGGGGACCATTTTGACCGCCGTGGCGGCGGCGGCCGGCTGCACCACCGCCCTCTATTTCAGCAAGAATCCATAATGGTTGCCGCCGGCCGTGCGGTTCACGGTCTGGCCTGGGGTATAGTCGAAGGTATCGTCCAGGGTCAGGCGCACGAAGATGGGCTTTCCCATCATGTCCACGTGCGCCAAATCCGCTATCTCATAGTGCACATGCACCTTGCCACCGGCCAATGACACCAGGGTGACATCGCCGCCGATGCAGACCTGGCCGTTGAACTTGGCGCGCACGTAGTAAGTGTCGCGCCCATCCGCCAGAACGGTGGATTCGACACGCCGTACGTCCACCGGCGTCAGCGGCAGCTCGATCCGGTACATGGTCAGCACGTCCGTGCCTGTGGGGCGGGTCGTGTGGAGGTCCAGGGCGCAGGCGGCCTGCAACATCTTCTGGTCCGGTCCGGGGCCCATGGGGTCATCGCCGGAGCACCCGCCTAGCGCCAGGCCGGTGACCAAGGCCAGGACCGCCCCCATCTTCATCCCTTGCCGCATGCCCATCCCCCGATACGCTATCCCCCGGGCGGCCGATCGCCCCCGCCAGCTAATCGTCCGGTGGGGCGGACGGTCAAGGATCTATTCCGTGTCCCGCCTCAGTGTCCCGCCGGGGCGGCCAGGGGAAGAAGGCGCTGGTACGTCGGCAGTAGTCGGCGAACGCAGCCCCCCGGGACCGGGCCATATGGGCCTCCAGCGGCGGCAGGCCGGAGACATGGACCAGCAGGACATACATCATGAGGGGGCCGACGAAGGCCAGCCAGCCCCAAGGCCAAAGCCCTTCCGGCCCCGGTGCCAGGGCGAAGCAGGGATAGGCCAGCCAGCTCAGCCATTCGAAAAAATAGTTGGGATGCCGCGACCAGCGCCACAGGCCCGCATCGCAGACCCGGCCATGGGCATCGGGCCGTCGGCGGAAGCGGGCCAGCTGGGCGTCGGCCATCCCTTCGCCGGCAATGCCTCCCAGCAGCACCAGCGTTCCCAGCAGGTCCATGCCGCCAAGGCCCGGTGCGGGGTTACGGGCGGCGGCATAGACGGTCAACCCCAGCAGGGCCGCGGCCACGGCCTGGCTTTGCAGGAACCAGAACAGGCGCGCAGGTGCCCGCGACCCCCAAACGCGCATCAGCTCGGCATATCGCGGATCGTCACCGCCGCCCCGGGTGCGCGCCCCGATATGGGCGGCCAGCCGCGCCGACCACAGCCCCACCAGCGTGGCGACCAGGATTTGGCGGGCGGTGAGGGGCGCCCCGTCCACGGGAACCAGGGCAGCGGCCAAGCCACCCGCGCCGACGGCCAGCGACCAGCACGTGTCCACCCAGCCCGATTGGCGGGTGCGCCGCTGAATGGCCCAGGCCAGGGCCATGATGGCGCATTGGCCAAGTGCCACGGCCGCCAGCAGAAGGACGGGCGCCAAGGGTCAGAGCCCGACCAGCGGCTGGACCAGGCGGCCCAGCAGGCTGTGGATGCGCAGCCGGCCGCGCACGGCGATCAGGCACAGGCAGTCGCCATCCGGCTCTGCCAGCGGCTGGTGATCCACGCTGGCATCCACCGCCGCCATGTCGCCGGAGGCGAAGCGGCCGAAGACGTCGCTGAAGGCGCCGTCGACGACGCAGGTGTATTCCTGGCCCCGATGGCCGTGCATGGGTATGGCCATGCCCGCCGCCACCCGGAACAGCATGACCTTATAGCCCTGGGCAGGGTCGACCCGCACCGCGCGTCCCCGGATGCCGGGTGCGACGAAGCGCCAGGGGCCCAAGCGCTGGCGGCGCAAGGCGGGGGGCAGCATCGGATCGGCGTCAAGGGCGGGCACGTCGGCAAGCGGCCGTTTACTTTCCAGCCGGGCGCCATCGAGCCGGGCAAGCGTACGCTCCAGCGCGTCATCGGCCAGCGCCACGGGACGCTGGCTGTTCAGCAGTGCGCCACCCAGCGCCTCCCATGCCCGCACCTGGTGGCGGCAGACGGGGCAGAAGTCGAGGTGGGTGGCCACAACCAGCGCGGGGCCGTCAGCCAGGGTGCCGGCCGCGTGGCGTGACAGCAGGTCAGCGTCGGGATGGTGGGTGGGGCAGGGCAGGGAGGGGGGAGGGCGCATGGCGGCGATCATCGTTCGGCCCCCCCGGGATCGATCACGCCACGCAGGCGGGCCATGGCCAGGCGCAGGCGCGACTTGACCGTCCCCAGTGGAATGCCCAGGCGGCGGGCGATGTCCGGGTGCGGCGCGTCTTCAAAGAAAGAAAGCCGCACGACCGCCAATTGATCCGGGGGCAGGGTGTCAAGGGTGGCGCGCAGGCGGTCCGCCGCCTCCGCCGCGAACAACAGGTCGTCCGCCGGTTCCGGCTCGGACGGCGTTAGGCTTTCCTGCGCCACGGCGGCCTCCGCCGCGCGGCTGCGGCGCGCCGCGTCGATGCGCAGGTTGCGGGCGATGGTGAAGATCCAGGTGGCGGCCCGCGCGCGGGACGGGTCGAAGATGGCCGCCTTGCGCCAGACGGTCAGCATGACCTCCTGCGCCAGCTCCTCCGCCTCCATGGACGGCAGGCCGGTGGTCAGGAGATAGCTTTTGATACGGGGGGCGTAATGCCGGAACAGGGCAGAGAACGCGGCGCGGTCGCCCTGTGTGGCGATGGCCCGCAGGTGGCGGGCGTGCACATCCTCCAACACGACCGTGCCAGCCGTGGCGCCGGCCGCGGCGCGGCCTTCCGGCAGGATACCATCTCCACCGCCGGTCAAGCGGCCGTCCCCCGGCCGGGACCAGGACATGCTGGGCCGGCCGGTCGATGGCCGGCGGCGGGGGGATGCGGTTCGAAGGGTGCGAGCGTCATGCATGCCACTCTATACGAACCACGGCGGATTTGGATCAGCCGCTCTAGCGACTGATCCAGCATTCACCTTGGCGCGTATAGGGGGCACAAGCTTTTACTGCCGGGCGTGGGAGGCATGGGGCCGATGTCGGACATGGATGCGGACTTGGCGGATGCGGGGAACCCCGGCGCCCCAATGTCTGGCCACAGCGCCCTCTACCGGGGCTGGGTGGCCCACCGCCGCACCTGGCCGCGCCGCCACCATCTGCGTTATCGCGTCTGGTCCATGCTGCTGGACCTGGATGAGCTGCCGGCCCTGCACCTGCGGCTTCGGCTTTTCTCCCACAACAGTTTCAATCTGCTCTCCTTTCATGACGCGGATCATGGGGACGGTTCTGGCAGGCCCCTGGCGGACCAGGTGGCGGAACTGCTGGCCGAGGCCGGAGCCGGCTACGACGGCGGTGCGATCCGGCTGTGGTGCATGCCCCGCGTTCTGGGCTACGTCTTCAATCCCATCAGCATTTATTTCTGCCATCGCCGCGACGGCACGCTCTGCGCCCTGGTGCATGAGGTGAACAACACCTTTGGATTGCGGCACAGCTACGTCATCCCGGTGGATGCCCAGGCCACCGCCGATGGCGTGGTGCGCCAGCACTGCACCAAACACCTTCATGTCTCTCCCTTCCTGGACATGGACGCGCGGTATGAGTTCCGTGTGTCCCCGCCCGCAGAGCGCTTGACCGTTGCCATTCAGGTGCGCCCTGGCGAGGACCGGGACGGTCGGTCCGCGCCCATTCTGTCGGCCTGCTTCAGCGGGCGGCGCCTGGCGCTGACTGATGTCGGCGTCCTGGTTGCTTGGGTGGCGCAGCCGCTGCTGACCTGGAAGGTCGTGGCCGCGATCCACTGGCAGGCCCTGAAGCTGTGGCTGAAGGGGGTCGGCTTCCGGTCCAGCCCGCCGCCGCCGCCCCGCTCCGTCACCATCGTCACCTCCGCCGACCCTGGCCTCTAGGACTTCACCACCCATGTCATTGGACGTCTCTCCCACCCCCGTGGCCTCATCCCCATCCCTGCAACGGCTGCCTGCCGCCCTGGTGTCGCGCCTGACGGCGCGGCTGGCGGTGGGGCAGATCACGGTGCGGTTGCCGGACGGCAACCGGCTGACGCGGCGGGCGGCGCAGCCTGGGCCCGAGGGCGTGTTGGAACTCCATCGCTGGCGCGCCGTGCGGCGGTTGGCGCTGGGCGGCGACATCGCCTTCGCCGAGGCCTATGCCGATGGCGATTGGTCCAGCCCCGACCTGCCGGCCTTGCTGGAACTGGCGGCGCGCAACATTTCCCGGCTGGACGGCGCCATGGCCGGCACGCCGCTAACCCGCATGGTGAACCGACTGCTGCATCGCGGCCGCGCCAACACCCGGGCCGGCAGCCGCCGCAACATCATCGCCCATTATGATTTGGGGAATGACTTCTATGCCCGCTGGCTGGACCAGGGCATGGCCTATTCCTCCGCCCTCTATACGTCTCCCGACCAATCACTGGAGGCGGCGCAGGCGGTCAAGCTGGACCGTATCGTCCAACTGCTGGGCATCAGCGGCGGGGAGCGGGTGCTGGAGATCGGCTGCGGCTGGGGTGGCTTGGCGGAACGGATCGCGCGCGAAGGCTGCCACGTCACCGGCTTGACCTTGTCACCCGCCCAGTTGGCGGCGGCGCAGGACCGGTTGATCGAGGCCGATCTGGGCTGTCGCGCGGATCTGCGCCTGCAGGACTATCGCGACGTCACCGGCACCTATGACCGCATCGTTTCCATCGAAATGCTGGAGGCGGTGGGGGAACGCTACTGGCCGCTGTACTTCCGGACGCTGCGCCAGCGCCTGTCCGATGATGGGGTGGCGGTGCTGCAGGTCATCACCATCGACGATGCCCGCTTCGACCATTACCGCAGCAATGTCGATTTCATCCAACGCCACGTCTTCCCGGGCGGCATGCTGCCGCCCCCCGGCCGCCTGGCGCGGGAGGCGGCGGCGGCCGGGCTGCGACTGGATGGGGCGGAAACCTTTGGCGACAGCTACGCCCGCACCCTGGCGGAATGGCGCCGTCGCTTCCATGCCGCCTGGGCCGATATCCAGGCCCAGGGCTTCCCGCCCCGCTTCCGCCGGCTATGGGATTATTACCTGGCGTATTGCGAGGCGGGGTTCCGCGCCGGCCTGATCGATGTCGGACTCTATCGCCTGGTGCCGGCGTCCGGTGCTTGAGGCCTATCAGGCCACTCTGCGCAGGGGCTCGCGCACCGACAGGCGCACCTTCATGCCGGCGCGGGGGGCGCCCAGGGTGATGCCGCCCTCCGGCACCTGGGCGGCCAGCGGCCCGGATAGCGCTTCGATGTCGAAGGTGGTGACCAGCATGGCGGCCAGGGCCGTCAGCTCCGCCGTCGCAAGCTGTGCCCCGATACAGGTGCGCGGGCCGGCGCCGAAGGGCACATAGGCGAACTTGTCCGGCTGCGGGCCTTCCAGGAAGCGGCTGGGTTTCAGTTCCAGCGGGTCCGCCCACTGGTCCGGCCGGCGGTGCAGGGCCCAAGGGCACAGCAGGATCGAGGTGCCCTTGGGAATGGGCACGCCCGACACCACGTCGTCGGCCAGGGCCGTGCGGGCGAACCACCAGGCACTGGGGTAGAGGCGCAGCACCTCCTGCACCAGGGCGCGGGTGCGGGGCAGATCGCGCAGCAGGCCGGGGCGCATCTCCCCATCGGCGGGCAGCCTCTCCTCCACCTCCTGCCGCAGCCAGGCGGCCAGATCCGGTCGCCGGGCCAGGGCGTAGGCCAGCCAGCAGCCGGCGGTGGCCGTGGTTTCGAATCCCGCCACCAGGGCGGTGATGGCCTCGTCCCGCATGACCGCCGGGCCGTACTCCGCGACCAGGGGGTGCAAGGCCGCCAGGAAGCCCTTGGGGGCCTGGGCGAAGCCGGCGATCTGGCGTTCCATTTCCGCGATGGCGCCGCGGAAGGACCGGCCTTCCCGCGTGGGCAGGTACATATCCAGATCCACCAGCCGCCACATGGACAGGCTGAGATGGCGATGGGCGACGCAGCCCGCCCGGTAGATGGCATCCGCGGCCGCCGCGTCCTCCAGCCGTTCATGGAACAGGGCCGCGATCACCATGCGCATGGTCAGCCGGCCCATCAGACCATGCAGGTCGATCTCGGACCCGCTGGTCCGTGCCAGGCCCGCCGCTTCCCGCGCCAGCACGCACAGGGCCAGCTCCAGCCCGTGGTTCAGGCGGCTTTGCGAAAAGGCGGCCTTGGCGGCCTGGCGCGCGGCTTCCCAGCGCGGGCCGCTGGCGGTCACCATGCCCTCGCCGAACAGGGGGCGCAGGCGCGCCTGTTCGGCCCCCTTGCCATAGGCGTCACGGTTTTCCACGAGCACGCGCTGGAAGCCCGCCGGATGGCTGATCAGGAAGGCGGGCTTGGGGCCCAGGCGCAGGGCCACGGGGGCATCGGCGCCGATGCCGTGGCGCTCGACGAAGCCGATGGGATCGGCGGCGAAATCGGGCAGATCGCCCAGCACGGCGCGCCGCAGGGTGGTGATGAAGCTCATGGATTGGTCTCCCTCAAGCGGCGCGCGGGTCGGCGCCGGCGGTGATACTGGATGAGGGGCTGCCAGCGTAGGCCGGCACATCCAGGGCGATGATCACGGCATGGATGTCGCCCTTGTGGCCTTGGCCGACATGGATGGGGGCCGTCTCCTCCGTTACCGGCAGGCCGCACAGGCGCACAAAGCGGCCGAAGGCTGGTTCCACCACCGCGATCAGGCGGTTGGCGGCGCGCGCCACGCCGAAGGCGCCGATGGCCTGCACCAGCACCTTGCCGACGTCACGCCGGTTGGCCACGTCGGGGCAAATGACGAAGCGGCTGATTTCCCACACGTCCGGGGCGTGGGGGGCCGGCCTATCCCCCAGCAGCATGGGAAAGTCGCGTTCCAGCAGATAGGGTTCGGTGGTGGGCAGCGCCCGCCAATAGCCCACCATGCGGCCCCCCTGCAGTGCCGCGCAGTGCCAGGCCTTCCGGTCGAATCCGTCGAACTCTAGCAGATCGACCGAGGCCACGTCCCAGCCCAAGCCTTCACGAAAAACCCGATGCCGCAGCCGCCAGGCTTGGGCCAGCAGCTCCGGTGAGTCCGGTCCTGAAAAACTCACGACGCGCAACGATGACATGGTCCAACTCCGCCCGTTTTTCCGGGGTCAGTACGACATCGTTAGGGGCTTCGAAAAAGCTGGGCATATGCCGGGGTATTCCCCTCGCGCCGGCCGTGTCGAGGCATCCACCCGCGATGAAGAGATGGCCATGCGAGAGATCGAGGAGATGTTGTCGGCGTTCACGTCCGCCGGAACCTTGGACGCTTTGAAGACCGCCCTGGACAGACAGGTCGCTGATTTGGGCTTCGACGCCGCCAGCTACGTTGACGTGCGGCGCCTGCCGATTGCCGAGGAGCCCGTACCGTTCTACCAGACGTCGTTGCGACCGGATTTTCTAGAGACCTATTTGGCAGAGGATCTTCTGGGATACGACCCGGTGGTCAACCGGGCCGCCACCACCAACGCGCCCTTCACCTGGGCCGATGTTCCGGAATTCCGGCCTGCCAGGGGCGGCGGCCGGGGGGCGCGCAATCGGGCGCGGCAGGTCATGGATATCGCCCGCGACTTTGGCTACCGCCAGGGCTTCGTGCTGCCGCTGCATGCGGTGGATGGCCACGGCTTCCCTGCTTCCGCCCTGATCAGCCTGTTCTGGCGCCAGGAACCGGATCTGCTGGACCGGCCGGAACACCGGCCTGCCTGGCTGCGCCTGGCCGGCTCCTTCTATCATGAGCGGGCGCTGAGCCTGCGCCGCGAAGTGGCGTTGCCGCCCTTGGTCCCGCCCTCGCTGACGGACCGGGAGAGGGAATGCCTGGTGTGGGCCTGCCGGGGCAAGACGCGGGCGGAAACGGCCGACATCATGGGCGTTTCCGACCGCACCGTGGAATTCCACCTGACCAACACCATGCGCAAGCTGGGGGTGCACAGCAAGTACCACGCCATCGCGGTGGCGGTGCAGCTGCGGCTGATCGCGCCATAAAAAGGCGGCACGACTGATCCGGATCAAGTGATGCGGCCGGCGCATGGTTTATGGCTGGAGGCAGATCCTGATCCGGACATCGCTCGATGCACGACCATCTGTCCCTGCTGCAATCCGCCCCCCTCAGCCTGCCCGCGCTGATGGCCGCCGTGTTCATGGCGGGCCTGACCGGTGGCTTCGGCCATTGCGTGGGCATGTGCGGTCCCTTCGTGCTGGCCCAGGTGGGCGCGACGGGGGAGGCGTCCGGCCCGGCGCTGACGCGGGCCGGTGGCGCCCTGCTGCTGCCGTATCACCTTGGGCGTTTGACCACCTACGCCGGCCTGGGCGCGGTGGCGGGCGGCCTGTCCGGCCTGGTGGTGCGGGCGACGGAATATCGCTGGCTGCTGGCCCTGTTCCTGGGCATCGCCGCGCTGCTGTTCCTGCGCCAGGGCTTGGTGGGCCTGGGCCGGGTGGCGCCGCGCCTGCTGCGCCTGGTTCCGGCGGGACGGTTCAGCCTGGGGACGGCGGGAGCGGCCCGACTGACGGCCCTGCTGGCGCGGCCCCTGCGCGGCCTTTTCGCCGACCCGCGCGGCCTCCACGGCTATTTCCTGGGTGTGCTGCTGGGCTTCATCCCGTGCGGCATGGTCTACGCCGCCCTGGCGGCGGCGGTCAGCAGCGGCTCCGCCGCTGGTGGCGCCCTGGTGCTGGCGGCCTTTGCCGCTGGCACGGTGCCCAGCCTGATGACCGTGGCGGTGGCGGGGCGCGCCGTGGGGCGGCAGTTCGCCGGCCTGGCCGCCTGGATCACCCCGCCCCTCATGCTCCTGAACGCGGCCCTGCTGTTCAGCCTGGCTTTCGGCGTGCTGGACCAGGCGCCCTTCTGATCACGCGGCGCACAGCGTCCGCGCCCGCTCGATGGCGGCCAGCACGTCCCGCCGCCGGGTCCAGGGCAGGAAGTGGCCGGCCCCCTCCAGCGTGCGCACCTCCACCATGGCATGGGTCAGGTGGCGCTGCAGATAGGCGACGTTGCCGTAGGGCGATTCCCGGTCGGCAGTGCCGTGCAGGATGACGACGGGGCAGCGCACCTGGCCCAGGTCGCGCGCCAGGGCGCGCAGCTCCGGCACGATGGTCAGCAATTCCCGGTTGGCATTGCGCAGGGGGCGGGGCAACAGACGGCGCCACGGCTCCCGGTCCGCCCAGGGCTGCAGCGGGTGCTGGTGCTCCAGGTCCGGATCGAAGGAGGTCGCGACCAGCACCAGTGCCGCCACGCGGTGGGGTTGCTCCAGGGCCAGGCGGGCCACCACCGGGCCGCCCATGGAATGACCCACCAGGATGGCCGGCGGATTGGCCGGGTTCAGCGACAGCAGCAGCGCCAGGCGGCCGGCCTGCGCCCTCAGCCCGATCAGCGCCTGTTTCGGTTCGCTGCGGCCGAAGCCGGGCCGGTCGGGCGCCAGCAGCGACACCCCCTTGGGCCCGTGCCCCAGGAACCAGCGCCAGCCGCCGGCGCTGCCCGGCGTGCCGTGCACCATGATGATGGGCCGGGCGGCCTGTTCCACCGGATCGGGCCCGGCGGCCAGGACGCTCAGGCCGTGGGCGCCCACGGACAGCCGGTGGACCTGATTCATTCGGATCCGCCGTCGCCCTGGCGATAGGGGCTTTCGGCCATCAGCGTCTCGATGTCGGTGGCCACGCCTTCCCGTTCCCGCGCCACGAAATCGGCCACGGCGCGGCGCAGGGCGGGATCGACGATATAGTGGGCGCTGTAGGTGGTGACGGGCAGATAGCCGCGCTGCACCTTGTGCTCCCCCTGCGCGCCGGCCTCCACCCGCTTCAGCCCGCGCGCGATGGCAAATTCGATGGCGCGGTAATAGCAGGCCTCGAAATGCAGGAAGGGATAATCCCCGGCCGAGCCCCAGTTGCGGCCGTACAGGGTGTCATCGCCCATCAGGTTCAGGGCACCCCCCACCCAGGTGGGGCGGCCTTTCGCATCCGGTCGGGCGGGATCGCGGGCCATGACCAGGACGACACTGTCCGCCATCTCCGCCCCCAGCCGATGGAAAAAATCCTCCGTCAGGTAGGCCCAGCCCCACTTGCGGTCGCTGGTGGCGTTGTACAGGCGGAAGAAGGCGTTCCAGTGCTCCTCCCGCAGCTCGGCGCCGGTCAGCGTCAGCAGCTCCACACCGCTGTCGGCCACGGCCTGGCGTTCCTTGCGCACCGCCTTGCGCTTGCGGCTACTGAAGGCGCCCAGGAAGTCGGCGAAGTCGCGGTAGCCCCGGTTCTCCCAATGGTACTGGATGCCATGGCGGTCCAGCCAGCCGGCGCCCGTCAGCGCGGTCCTGTCTTCCGGGGTGGGGAAGGTGACGTGGACGGACGACAGCTTGTTGTCCACCGCCGCGGCGCGCAACGCCGCCACCATCAAGCGGCGCACGCCGTCGGGATCGGGGCAGGCGGGGTCCGCCATCAGGCGAGGCCCGGTCACGGGTGTGAAGGGGACGGAAACCTGGAGCTTCGGGTAATATTCCCCACCGGCACGCTCATAGGCGTTGGCCCAGCCCTGGTCGAACACGTATTCGCCGTAGGAATGGGACTTCAGGTACATAGGCGCCGCGCCCACCAGGCGGCCCTGGGCGTCGCGCACCGTCAGGTGCTGCGGCAGCCAGCCGGTCTTGCGCCCGACGGAGCCGCTGTCCTCCAGAATGCGCAGGAAGGTATGGTGGGTGAAGGGATGGCCGGGATAGGCGTCACTGGCCGCGAGCCGGTCCCAGTCCGCCGCGTCCAGCGCGCCGATACGTGGCGCCACGGCCACCTTGAGACCCGCCGTCCAGTCGCTGCTTCCATCCGCCATCACGCTATCCCGCTCCATCGGCACCCGACGTAAATAGTCGGGTGCCGGCGGGCATTTAACAAGGGCGGGCGAACAGGTATGCGGCTTCAGGCCACTTCCAGGATCGCTTCCACTTCCACAGCCACGCCCAGGGGCAGCGAGGCGGCGCTGACGGCGGAGCGGGCATGGCGGCCGGCATCGCCGAAAACCTGCACGAAGGTTTCCGAGGCGCCGTTGATGACCTTGGGCTGGTCGGTGAAGTCGGCGGTGGAGTTGACGAAGCCCACCAGCTTCACCACGCGCACCACGCGGTCCAGGTCGCCGTCCAGGGCGGCCTTGGCCTGGGCGATCAGGTTCAGCGCGCACAGGCGGGCGGCTTCCTGCCCCTGCTCGACGGTGAAATTGTCGCCCAGCTTGCCGACGCAGCGCAGCTCGCCATTCCAGAAGGTCACCTGGCCGGACAGGAACAGGGTGTTGCCGGTGCGCACGGCCGGCACATAGGCCGCCACCGGGATGGCCGGGGTCGGCAGTTCGATGGCGAGTTCTTGCAGACGGGCGTCGATACGGCCGGCCATGGTGTCCTCCAGTGGGTCGTTACGATTGAAACGGTTCTTGCGGCCGGACCATAGCGCCATCCGGCGCCGGCAGCCAGCCGCGGCGTGTGAAGCTATCGCGTAAAAGCCGGGTGGTCAGCACCGCCGTGGCCGCACCCCCCAGCACGTCGGACGGATAGTGCGCGCCCACCCACAGCCGGGTGGTGGCCAGCGCCAGGGCCAGTGCCAACAGCCCCAGCCGCCCGCGCGGCCAGAGGATACCGACCGACAGGGCCAGCGCCACCAGCGTGTCGGCGTGGCCCGAAGGGAAGGAGTAGTAGCGGAAGCCCATGTGGAAGGGTTGAGGCCAGATGGCGCCTTCGGTCAGGAACACCACCGGCCGGGGGCGGCCCACCACGGCCTTGACGGCGTCCACCGCCAGGCCGGAGAGGGCGACCGCCAGGAAGACGAAGACCACGGCCCCCAGCCAACGGCCCAGCCGTTCGCGTTGCGCCCCCTCCGCCTGGGCGCGGGCGGTCACCAGGGCAATGGCCGCCAGGCCCAGGGGCACAAGGCTGTAGAGGCTGTCGCCCGCCCGCGTCAGGTGATGGCTGAGGGCCCTGATCCAGGGCGGCAGATCGGCCGCCCACCCGGTGAAGGGCCGGTCGATCCACAGTACCAAGCCGGCCTCCAGCACCAGGAAGCCGGCCCAGGCCATCAACGTCCTGCGGTTCACGGCTGCGGCGTCGCCGGGGCCGGCTGGTCCGCTGCCGGCGGTTGGGGCGCGGGTTCGGTCGCCGCCGGCGCGTTCTGGGGGGCGCCGGCGCGGTACAGGGCCAGGTTGGCCCAGTTGCCGCGGGAATAGTTGAAGCCCCGGAAGTGCTTGATCAGCTCCGGCGACAGACCGCGCGCGGCGAGCTGGGCGGCGAAGGCCGGCTCTTCCTTGTCGCGCACCAGGGCCAGGGCGCAGCCAGGGTCGTCGGCCAGGTGGTTGGCCACCATGTCGGGCTCACCCAGCTTGGTCTTGGTACCCACCAGGAACACCAGGCTCGGCTCGGTATAGCCGGTGGCCGCCAGCACGGTGGTGGGGCACAGGCGGTGGTCGGCCACAGCCTGGGCGATGGCGGGGCTCAGCCACATGGCCTTCAGGCTGGGCATGACCAGCCCCAGGATGGAGATCATGCTGAGGGCCCCGCCCGCGGCGACGCCCAGGGTCAGCCGCTTCAGGCAACCGATACGCTCCAGCACCACGAAGGCGATGCCGGTGGCCAGCGCCAGGCCGCCGGCGACGAAGCCGGCCGGCAGGTTGGTGCCTTCCAGCCGCAGGGGCGCGCCTGCGCCCAGCACGGCCAGCGCGCCGGTGATGACCAGATAGAGGACAATGACGGCCCAGCGGGCAATGCGGCCGGCCAGCGGCGGCCGCACACGCTCCTCCCGGGGGACGTTGCGGTTGGCGGCCTTCTCGGCTGCGGCCTTGGCGTCGATGCGTGACAGCAGCGCCGCCATGCCCAGGAAGGCCAGGGCGGGGAAGGTGGGCAGGACGTAGTGGGGCAGCTTGGTCGCCACCGCCTCGAAGATCAGCCAGGTGGGCACGATCCAGGCGAGGCAAAAGCGCACGGCGTCGTCATGGCGGCGGCGCCAGGCCCAGGCGGCCCCCAGGCCCACCAGCAGGCTGCCCGGCCAGAAGCTGAGCCAGAAGGTGATGAGGTAATAGCCGGGCGGGCCGGCGTGCTTCTCCTGGCCCGAATTCACCTTTCCCAGGAACTCGTGGCCGATGGCGTCGGCGAAGAACTGCCCCTTGGTGGCGATGGCGATCAGGATGGCCCAAGGCAGCACCATGGCCAGCACGATGGCCAGGCCGGGCAGGGGGCGCAGGCTTTTCAGCCAGGACCAGTCGCGATCGGCGAAGCCCAGGGTGATAATGCTGCCCAGCACGGGCAGCAGGATGACCGGCCCCTTGATCAGGATGCCCACGCCCAGGGCGATCCAGAAGGTCAGCGTCAGGCCCCAGGTGGGGGGCATGGGCTTGCGCCGGTCCAGGTAGATGCGGCCCAGCGCGCCCATGGCGGCCACCACGGTGGCCAGCAGCACGGCGTCGGTCTTGGCCATGCGCGCCTCGACGCTCAGCAGGACGCAGACGGACATCAGCAGGGCGGCGCCGAAGCCGGCGGTGGCGCCGAACAGCAGTTGGCCCGCCCATGCGGTCAGCAGCACGGCGGCGACGGCGCCGATCAGCGAGGGCAGGCGGTAGGCCCATATGGGCGTGGCCTCGGGGTCGTGCTCGCCGGTGACGGCCTGCACGGCCGTGACCGTGGCGCTCTGCAGCCAGTGGATGCCCACCGGCTTCTTGTTGCGCGCCTCATCCTGGAAGCGGATGGACACGAAGTCGCGGGTTTCCAGCATCTGCCGCGTCGCCTGGGCGAAACGGCTCTCATCCCGGTCGAAGGGTGGGATGGTGGTGAAGCCCGGCAGGAAGGTCGCCAGCGCCAGCAGCGCCAGGATGACATAGTGCACGGGCCGCAGGACGGCGGGGCGGAAGGTGTCGTTCATCGATCGGGCGTCCCGTCAGGTCGCGGCGGCGGCTTCGGCGCGCTTGTGCTTATGGATCAGGTGCAGGTTGCGGGCATAGACCACCAGGCCGGGCAGTTGGCCGGCGATGATGACCAGGTCGGGCTTCAGCAGGCCGTACAGCAGCACCAGGGCGCCGCCCGCCAGGCTGAAATACCAGAAGGTCACGGGCACGACGCTGCGGCCGGCGCGCTCGCTGGAAATCCACTGCACGATGAAGCGCGACATGAACATGGCCTGGCCGAACAGGCCGAAGGCGGCGATCCAGCCGTTCTTGCCCAACGCTGCCTGCCACCAGTGCATCAGGAACTGCGCGATATGGTCCCACACCATGGCTCAGACCTCCCGCACCGTGCCGGGCATGGTGTTCCGCCGCAGCATCCACAGCATGCCCAAGAGGTCGAAGAAGCCGACGAAGGCGCGGCCGATGTTGGTGTACTTGGACCGGCCGGCGTGACGCTTGCGGTCGTTGATGGGCACGTTGGCCATCTTCCAACCGCTGTAGGTGGCGACCGTGGGGATGAAGCGGTGCACCGCGTCGAACTGCGGCAGTTCCAGCATGGCCGCGCGATGGACCAGCTTGAAGCCGCAGCCCGTATCGGGGCATCCGTCGCGCAGCAGGGCGCGGCGGATGCCGTTGCCCAGGCGCGAGGTGATCTTCTTGGCCAGGGTGTCGTCGCGGCGGCGGCGGATGCCGCATACCACCTTCACCTCCGCGTCCCGTTCCACCGCCGCCAGCATGGGCGCGATGTCGCGGGGATCGTTCTGCATGTCGCCGTCGACCATCATGATCCAGTCGGTCTTGGCGGCATGGCAGCCTGTGCGGATGGCGCGGCTCTTGCCCGCCCGCTTGCCGTGGCGCATGACGCGCACGAAGGGATACCTGGCCTTGGCCTGCTGCAGCTCATCCGGCGTGCCGTCCGTGCTGCCATCGTCAACGAACAGAACCTCATAGTCCCCGGGGTAGGGAGCGACGGCTTGCAGTTCTTCCAGCAGCGGCAGGATGTTCCCCTGCTCGTTCAGGACGGAAATCAGGATGGTGTAGCGCAAACCCATCACCTCGGGGCACGAAGGGCATAAAAATGGACCGGGCCGCCGCCTGGCGAAGGCGGCCCGGATCATTTGGGGCAGAAAGCTACAGATTGCCGCCAGCGTCAACAAGGGCGGCCTTGTCCCGCCGGCCGCATAGGGCAGGGGTGCCCTGCGGCGGGGCGCCTTGAACGGCGCCGCCCCGGGATCTCGTGGTGTATGAGGGGTGGGGTCGTCAGGCCACCGAAGCCAGCGGGGTGCCCAGGGCCAGGATGTCGGCGACGCTGACGCTGCGCACGCCGGCCGCCATCCAGTCACGGCGGGCGGCGGTAAGCGAGCCGTGCAGGTCGATGGCGCGGCAGGCGTCTTCCACGATCAAGGCCTCGAAGCCCAGGCGGGCGGCGTCGGTGGCGGAGTAGGCCACGCAATAATCCGTGGCCAGCCCGGCCAGGTAAATGCGGTGGATGCCGCGCTCCCGCAGGGCGCCGGCCAAGCCCGTTGGCGTCACCCTGTCGTTCTCGAAAAAGGCGGAATAGCTGTCGATGTGAGGGCGGAAGCCCTTGCGCACCACCAGCTGCGCCTTTTCCACCGCCGGCGCCAGCCCGGGGTGGAACGCCGCACCAGCGGAGCCCTGGACGCAGTGGTCGGGCCACAGCATCTGCGGGCCGTAGGGCATTTGCACCATGTCATAGGGCCGGTGCCCGGGATGGGCGCTGGCGAAGGAGCGGTGGCCGGCCGGATGCCAGTCCTGGGTCAGGATCACGGTGTTGAAATGGGCCGCCAAGTCGTTGGCCGGCCCCACCACCGCGTCGCCGTCCTTAACCGCCAGGGCGCCCCCGGGACAGAAGTCATTCTGAATATCGATCAGGATCAAGGCATCGGTGTCAGTGTGCATGAGGACGACCTAGCGTTAAAAAAGGGCGATTTCCGCGAGAGGGGGGAGTCGCGGGATGGCGTTCAGTGAACATCGTGCCCAAAGGCGCCGTCGCCTTCACACGGGAGAGCCATTCACTGAAACACATCGTACATGAAAAAACCCTCCCGAACCGCAGTTCGGGAGGGCTGATTCTTTTAGGATTATGGCACTAGGCCCTCTGTCCAGCAGGGGCTTACTTCAGGATACGGTTCCACCAGCCCTTCTTGGGCTGTTCCACCACCGGGTTCAGCTCCACCGAGGGGTGGATTGCCGGGGTGGCGGTCTCGGCGGGCGTGGCCTCGGCCGCGGGCTCCACCACCGGCTCGGCCACCGCCGTGTCGGCTATGGGCGCGTCAGCTACAGGCGCTTCAACCGGGGCTGCCTCAGCGACCAGAGCATCCGCCGGGGCGTCCACGGGGGCGGCCTTTTTGCGGCTGCGGGTGGCGCGCTTGGGCTTGGCCGGGGTCTCCTCAGCGACCGGCTCGGCGGCCGGGACCGCTTCGACCGGGGCGGCCTCAGCCACCGGAACCTCGGCGGCGGGAGCCTCCTCCGCCACCGGTGCGGCCTTCTTGCGGCTGCGGGTGGCACGCTTGGGCTTGGCGGGGGCTTCTTCTGCGACCGGCTCGGCGGCGGGGGCCGCTTCGACCGGTGCGGCCTCGGCCATCGGAACCTCGGCGACCGGCGTGTCCACCGGGGCGGCCTCGGTGGTGGTGGTCTCCACCGGCTCGGTGGCCGGCGCAGGCACGGCCTCGCCTTCGGCCGGGATGGTCACGCCCTCGGCGTCGACAGCGTCCTCGCCCTCGGCACCACCCTCATGATCCTCACCCTCGGCCGCGCCCTCGACGCCATGGCGGCCGCGACGGCGACCGCCGCGCTTGCCGCGCCGGCG
Organism: Nitrospirillum bahiense; assembly: GCF_007828025.1. Lineage (NCBI taxonomy): Bacteria > Pseudomonadati > Pseudomonadota > Alphaproteobacteria > Rhodospirillales > Azospirillaceae > Nitrospirillum > Nitrospirillum bahiense. The sequence continues at coordinate 316,734 of NZ_VITO01000001.1, read as the reverse complement.
CTTCTTGCGCTCGCCATTGGCGTCATCACCCTCGGCCGCTTCCGCGGATTCGGCGCCTTCGCCGTCGGCATCCTCGCCAACGGCCAGGTCGGCCTCCTCGGCGACGGGCTGCTCACCCTCCTCCGCCGTTTCCACGGCCTGCGGCGCGCCCTCATACCGGTCCTGACCACCGCCACGGCGGCGGCGGCGGCGGCGGCGACGGTCCTGGCCATTGCCTTCGCCGTTGGCGGCCTCGGCCGTGGTCTCCTCGACCTCGTCTTCGGCGACCTCGTCCTCCACCTCGTCCACGTGCTCCAGCGCACGATCGGTCTCGGCGTAGATGCGCTCGGCGCTCACGGCGGCGGCGGGCTGGTCGTCAGCGGCCGTGCGGGCGCGAATGCGTTCCAGACGATGGTCCGGCGGCACCAGGCTGTCGTCGGTCGAGAGGAAGACGCGCAGGCCGTAACGGCGCTCGATGGCCGTCAAGGCGTCGCGCTTCTGGTTCAGGATGTACAGCGTGACCGAGCTGGCGGCCGTCACCGTGATTTCGGTGGAACGGCGGCGGATGCCCTCATCCTCGATGGCGCGCAGGACGGCCAGGGCGGCGCTTTCCAGCGACCGTACCATGCCGGTGCCTTCACAGTGCGGGCAGCGCTCGAAGTTGATTTCCTGCAGCGACGGGCGCAGCCGCTGGCGCGACAGTTCCATCAGGCCGAAGGGCGAGATGCGACCCAGCTGGATGCGCGCCCGGTCGGCCTTCATGGCCTCCTTCAGGCGCTTTTCGACGGCGGCGTTGTTGCGGCCGTCCTCCATGTCGATGAAGTCGATGACGATCAGGCCGGCCAGGTCACGCAGGCGCAGCTGGCGGGCCACCTCCTCGGCGGCCTCCAGGTTGGTGCGCAGCGCCGTCTCCTCGATGTTCCGCTCCTTGGTGGCGCGGCCGGAGTTGACGTCGATGGCGACCAGGGCTTCCGTCTGGTTGATGACGATGTACCCGCCGGAGCGCAGCTGCACCACCGGGTTGAACATGGCGTCGATCTGGTTTTCCACCTGGAAGCGGTGGAACAGCGGAATGTCGTCCGTGTAGGGCTGGATCTTCTTGGCGTGGCTGGGCATCAGCATACGCATGAAGTCCTTGGCGGTGCGGTAGCCCGCAGCACCCTCCACATGCACCTCGTCGATGTCGCTGGCGTACAGGTCGCGGATGGACCGCTTGATGAGGTTCGCTTCCTCGTAGATCAGCGCCGGCGCCACCGCTTGCATGGTCTGCTCGCGGATGTTGTCCCACAGGCGCATCAGATACTCGAGGTCGCGCTTGATCTCCTGCTTGGACCGTTCCATGCCCGCGGTGCGCAGGATGACGGCCATGCCCTTCGGGATGTCCAGCTCCTCCAGCAACTCCTTCAGGCGCTTGCGGTCCTGCGGGTTGGTGATCTTGCGGCTGATGCCGCCGCCCCGGGGGGTGTTGGGCATCAGGACGCAGTAGCGGCCGGGCAGGGACAGGTAGGTGGTCAGGGCGGCACCCTTGGTGCCGCGCTCCTCCTTCGTCACCTGCACCAGCAGGATCTGCCGACGGCGGATGACTTCCTGAATCTTGTAGGAGCGCAGCGAGCGCGGACGGCGGCGTTCCTCGCCCTCCTCGTCGGGGTGCGCGGCCTCGCCATGGTGGCCGTTCTCCTGCGAGGGGCGATCCCCGCCGCGATCGTTACGGCCGCGACGGCCCCGGCGGCCGCGGTGACGGCGGCGGTCGCCCCCCTGGCGGGCGTTCTCGCCCTCGGTGGTCTCACCCTCGGCGGCCTCGCCCTCTTCACCCTCGTCACCGTCTTCGGCGTCGTCGTCGCCTTCGGTGAAGTCCGCACCCTCGGTGAACTCGGCAGTCTCGCCGTCGGCGTCGCCGGTGGTGGCGTGTTCCGCCGGCAGCTCCTCGGTGATGTAGGGCTGCTCGATGGTCAGGGGCTGGGCCGGGGGCACGTAGGCCTCTTCCGGATGACCCTCCGGCACCACCAGGTCGGTGGCCACGGTCTCATGCGCGCCGACCTCGTCGGCCACCGCTTCATAAGCGGCGGCGGGGGCGGCATCGCCTTCCTCATAGCTCACGGCGGAGGCGCCGGCTTCCAGCAGGGGTGGATGCTCCGCCGCGTGCAGGGCCTCCTCCTCCTCATGCTCCATCGCCTCGCGCTCACGCTCCAGCTCCTCCTGCTCACGCAGCAGGGCTTCGCGGTCGGCGACCGGGATGCGGTAGTAGTCGGGATGGATTTCAGAGAAGGCGAGGAAGCCGTGGCGGTTGCCGCCGTATTCCACGAAAGCCGCCTGCAGCGACGGCTCCACCCGGATCACCTTGGCAAGATAGATATTGCCCTTCAGCTGCTTCCGGCTGGCGATTTCGAAATCAAGCTCGTCCAGCTTGTTACCATTGACCACGACGACCCGGGTCTGCTCCGGATGCGTGGCGTCGACAAGCATACGCTTGGCCATTTTTTATCCTCATGGCACAGGGACGGCCGGCCCGCGCGACGAACGGGTTGACCGGTGTGCCACCGTTTAGTGCCGAAGCATCGGATCCCCATCGCCGCCGAGGGAAGAACACCCCGAAACGGCGCTTCCAGGAAGCGGCCAGCGGGGGGGCGGGCGACCGGGACCTGGCGCCGGCCCAGACTTTCAAAGGGGCCAGCGCCGGCTTCGTGGTTTCACAGGACCGAGCATCCTTCCAGGCGTCACACCCACGGATCGCATCACAGCGGACTTGGCTGGCTGCGGTACGAAACCCGGGGGCGACGCCCCCGCCCCGGGGAGGGGCGGGCCAGGATACTGGTTGTCGCGAATTCAAGATAAACACGGGGTGGCCCATACTACAATGAAAGAATCACAGCCCCCGGGGCCGGAAACGGGACAGGTCATGACGCGGGTGCCGCTTGCAGCAGGCGCCGGGCCGGTGTCGGCGCCCCTCCTGCGCCACCTATCCGTCGTTTCTTAGACAAGATCTCATGATCATGCTTGAAGCGGTTGATTCAAGGGCGGTATAAGGCCGGGTGCTGAGCCCGTCTCGTTTTGTTTCGGGGGGATGTGTCTTGTCCGCCTTTGGGCGTCGACACCGTTTGTTATGGGGGCACCGGGGGACGCGGCGCGCGGCCCTGGCCGGGACCCTGGCGGGCACTCTCAGCCTGATATCCGCAGTCATTCCCATGACGGTCTCCGCCGGCAGCCTGGGCACCATCGACATGGCCCAGGCCCAGGTGGCGCAGGCGCAGGTGCTGCGCGTGCCATCCGCTCCCAAGCGCAGCGCGGTGTTGGCCGTGCGCCTGGGTTTGCAGGGCGATGAGACCCGTTTCGTCCTGGAGATGAGCGAGCGCACCGATTATCGCGTGGCCACCTCGGTCAGCCCGACGCGGGTGGTCATCGACCTGCCGGCGGTCAATTGGCAGGCGGCCCTGCCCGGGGCCGGCCGGGGCCTGGTCAAGGCGGTGCGCATGACCAGCAGCCTGACCGGGTCGGCCCAGGTGGTGCTGGAAACCGATGGCCCGGTGCGCGTGGCCAACGCCGATTTCCTGCCGGCGCGTGACGGCCATCCGCCGCGCCTGGTGCTGGACCTGGCCCACGGCGATCTGGGCAGCCTGATGGCGGCTGTCGCCGGCCCGTCCGCGCCGCCACCGCCCCGCACGGAAGAGCGGGCCGTTGCCGTCTTGCCGGCGCCGCCGCCGCCGGGCATTCCGTCCGTAGGGGCCGCTGTCGTGCCCGCCGCCAACCGCGTGGGTGCCCTGCCCACCCTGCCGCCCGATCCGCCGCCGCCGCCGAAGGCGGCGCCGGTGGTGATGGTGCCGCCGGCGCCGGGCACCAAGCCCGCCCTGCGCGACCGCACGCCCCTGATCGTGCTGGATCCCGGCCACGGCGGCGACGATCCGGGTGCGACAGCCGTCACCGGCGCCTATGAGAAGGACATCACGTTGGCCATGGCCCGGGCGGTGGCCCGCGCGCTGGAGGCCACCGGCCGCTATCGCGTGGCGCTGACCCGGGACAGCGACGTCTTCATCCCCCTGCGCGAGCGGCCCGGCAAGGCGCGGGCGCTGGGCGCCGACCTGTTCATCTCCCTGCATGCCGACATCGTGGTGGGGCGGCCGGTGCGCGGCCTGTCGGTCTACACCCTGTCGGACAAGGCCACCGACCGTGAGGCCGACATGCTGGCCCAGCGCGAAAACCGGTCCGACGCCATCGTCGGCATGGACCTGGCGGACCAGAGCGCGCAGGTGGCCAGCATCCTGATCGACCTGGCGCAGCGCGACACCCGCAACCAGTCCCGCCGCCTGGCCAATCTGGTGGTGGAGTCGGTGGGGCGCGACATCGCGCTGTTGAATTCGCCCCTGCGCTCCGCGGGCTTCGCCGTGCTGACGGCGCCGGACGTGCCCGCCATCCTGGTGGAGATGGGGTACCTCTCCCATCCCACCGACGCCCGCCTGCTGGCCTCGGACAGCCACCGCCGCCGCTTCGCCGCCGACCTGGTGCGCGCGATCGACGGCTATTTCGGGCCGCGCCGCTCCCCCTCACGCAAATAGGGCCCGCAAATAAGCCACACTCGGCGCGATAGGTTGTCACCGGCAGTCGTGCGCCTGGGGCATGCGCGCCGCCGCCGCCCGGACGGCGACAGGGCGGGCGCTTCCTGCTAGGGTGCGGCCGTCTTTCGGTCTTATCGCCTGCGGGTGTCGGTCGGTTCCATGCGCATTCTCGTCAAGCTGTTGGTCGTGTTGTTGATTCTGGCGGGGGCCGGCTGCGTCGCCCTCTACCTGGGCTATCGCCATTACGCGGCCGACCTGCCGGACTATCACCAGCTGGTGGACTACCAGCCGCCCACCGCCACGCGGGTGCAGGCCGGCGACGGCCGGCTGATCGCGGAGTTCGCGGCCGAGCGGCGGGTGTTCGTGCCCATCAGCCTGATCCCCAAGCGCGTGCGCCAGGCCTTCGTCTCGGCCGAGGACCAGAACTTCTACCAGCATGGCGGCGTGGATTGGCTGGCCATCGCCCGCGCCATGGCCACCAACGTGGAACGGGTGGGGCAGGACCGGCGGCCCATCGGCGCCAGCACCATCACCCAGCAGGTGACGCGCCTGTTCCTGCTGAACAACGAGGTCAGTTACGTCCGCAAGATCAAGGAGGCCATCCTCTCCTACCGGATCGAGGACGCGCTGTCCAAGGACCGCATCCTTGAGCTGTACCTGAACGAGATTTTCCTGGGCAACCGCTCCTTCGGCGTGGCGGCCGCGGCGCTGAACTACTTCAACAAGTCTCTGGATGAGCTGACGGTGGATGAGGCGGCGTTCCTGGCCAGCCTGCCCAAGGCGCCGGACCGCTATTACCGCGACCGCTTCCACGACGCCGCCATCGCCCGCCGCAACTACGTGCTGGGCCGTATGGCGGAGGATGGCTACATCACCGCCGCCGAGGCCAAGGAGGCGCAAGGCCGTCCCCTGACCTTCCGCGACCGCCATTCCGAGGGCCAGGTCGACGCCGATTACTTCGTGGAGGAGGTGCGGCGGGAGCTGCTGTCCGTCTACGGCGAGTCCAAGCTGTATGAAGGCGGCCTGTCCATCCGCACCACCCTGGATCCCAAGCTGCAGCAGGCGGCGGTGGAGGCTCTGCGCCATGGGCTGGAGGCGTTCGACCGCCGCAAGGGGTGGCGCGGCCCGGTGGCCCACCTGGACGGCCCGGCCAACTGGCAGGACCAGTTGGCCAAGGCGACCTTGCCGGCCGGCGGTGAGCGCTGGCAGCTGGCCGTGGTGCTGAAGGCCGATGGGGAAGAGGCCGCCATCGGCCTGAAGGACGGCAGCCAGGGCAAGCTGCTGCCGGCCGACGTGCGCTGGGCCAAGCGCGCCACCGCCCTGACCACCGGCGACCTGATCATGGTCGAACCCGCGATGTCGGAGGCCAAGCCGGCGTCGAAGGGCCAGAAGGCGGAAGAGCCGGCGCCCATCCCCGGCGTCTACGCCCTGCGCCAGATTCCGGAACTGCAAGGGGCGGTCGTGGCCATGGACCCGCGTACCGGCCGCGTCCTGGCCATGAGCGGCGGCTTCAGCGCCCGCATCAGCGCCTTCAACCGCGCGACGCAGGCCAACCGCCAGCCGGGCTCCGCCTTCAAGCCGTTCGTCTACCTGGCCGCCTTGGACCGGGGTTTCACCCCCTCCAGCCTGGTGCTGGACGCGCCCTTCTCGCTGGAGCAGGGGGCGGGGCAGGAGAAATGGCGGCCCAGCAACTACACCGACCAGTTCTACGGCCCTACGCCGCTGCGCGTGGGCATCGAGAAGTCGCGCAACGTCATGACCGTGCGCCTGGCGCAAAACATCGGCATGCCGGCGGTGGTGAACGAGGCCAAGCTGTTCGGCATCAGCGACCATCTGGCGCCGGAACTGTCCATGGCACTGGGCGCCGGGGAGACCACGGTGCTGAAGCTGGCGACCGCCTACGCCATGCTGGACAATGGCGGCAAGCGCATCACGCCGACCTTCGTCGACCGGGTGCAGGACGCCAGCGGCAAGACCATCTACCGCCACGACCAGCGCGCCTGCGAAGGCTGCCAGCTGACGCCGGGCTCCGTGGCGCCTGCCGCCGACGTGGGCGCGGTGCCGGACGTGCCCGACACGCGCGAGCAGATTGAGGATCCCCGCACCGTCTACCAGATCGTCAACATTCTGCAGGGCGTTGTGGATCGCGGGACGGCCGCGTCGCTGCGGGTGCTGGGCAAGACCCTGGCGGGCAAGACTGGTACCACTAACGACAGCCAGGACGCCTGGTTCATGGGCTTCTCCCCTGACTTGGTGTTCGGTGTCTTCACCGGCTATGACCAGCCGCGCTCCCTGGGCGACCATGAGACCGGCGCCTCGGTGGCCGTTCCCATCTTCAAGGAGTTCATGGAGACGGCGCTGGCCGACAAGCCCTCGCTGCCCTTCCGCGTGCCGCCCGGCGTGCGCCTGGTGCGCGTGAACCCCGAGACCGGCCGCCTGGCCGAGCCCGGCGACCGCAAGGCCATCTGGGAAGCCTTCATCCCCGGCACCGAGCCCAAGGGCGGCGAAGGCGTGCTGGACGGCGGTGACGGCGGCAGCGTCTGGGTGCAGGCCACCCCAGCGGCGCAACAGCAGAGCACCCAGATGGGGACGGGAACGGGAACTGTTTATTGAGTCTGTCTCAGGTGTAAAAAACGGGCCGCCCCGGCGATGGAGCGGCCCGCTTCGTTTCCGATCTCTGTTTACGCGGCCGGCTTCAGGCGGGCGGCGGCGCTGGAGTGGGACAGGTTGGGCTTCAGCTTCTGCCGGGCGTCCTCATAGGCCTGCCAGTCGGCCTGGTTGGGCAGGGCGGGGATGGTGATCAACTCGCCCTGGTCCAGGCCGACCAGGGAGGCGTCGACCATCTCTTCCGCCGACATCACCCATTCCTGCGGGAGGTTGTCGGCCGGCACGCCGGCCACATCCCAGAACTCCGTCCGCGTGGCCCCGGGCAGCACGGCCTGGACACGGAGCCCCTTGCCTGCCAGCTCATGATGCAGAGATTGAGTGAATGCCACGACGAAGGCCTTGGTGCCGCCGTAGGTGCCGTTCATCAGCTCCGGCACGATGCCAACGACGGAGGCGATGTTGATGACCAGGCCGCCGCCCCTCGCCACCAGGCCGGGCACCGCCGCGTAGGTCAGGCGGGTCAGGGCGGTGACGTTCAGCTGGATCATCGCCTCCATGGCGTCCACGTTGCCCTCCAGCAGCGGGGCGGTCGCCCCCACGCCGGCATTATTGACCAGGGCGGTGATGCTGCGGTCTTCCCGCAGGCGGGCTTCGACGGCGCGCAGGTCGGCCGGTTTGGTTAGGTCGGCCGCCAGCACCTCCACTTTGCGCCCGGTCTCGGCCGCCAGGCGCTGGGCGTGGCTCTCCAGCCGGGCGGCGTTGCGCGCCACCAGGATGAGGTCATAGCCGCGGCGGGCCAAGCGGTCGGCGTAGATGGCGCCGATGCCGGAGGAGGCACCGGTGACGACAGCGGTGCCCTTGGAGGAAGAAGTGGTGCTCATGATCCGGTTTCCCTTGAGGCCGGCGGGATGCCGGCGTTGACAAGGGAAGAATACGAGCGCACGGTCATGACCTGAATGTCATTGATGCCACCTTTTAGGACATCATGTCTGTCAGGGGTGTTGGAGGTCGCCATGCGGCGCGTTGGTCTCGTCGTCTTCCCCGGTTTCCAGATTCTGGACCTGGTAGTGGTCACGGTGTTCGAGGTGGCGAACGTCATCGCCGGGCGCGCCATCTATGACGTGCACCTGGTGTCGGAGACGGGCGGCCTGGTTGTCAGCTCCGCTGGGGTGGCCGTGGACAGCCGTGCCCCGGACGAGCTGGCCTATGATACGCTGATGGTGGCCGGGCAGATGGAGATCACGCCGACGTCGCCTGGGCTGGTGGACCTGGTCCGGGACGCTGCTCGTGTTTCCCGCCGCACGGCCAGTGTTTGCACCGGCGCCTTTATCCTGGCCGAGGCCGGCTTGTTGGAGGGCCGGCGGGCCACCACCCACTGGGTCTATGCTCGCACGCTGCAGCGGGATTTTCCGGCTGTGCGTATGGATGAGGACTGCATCTTCATCCAGGACGGACCCATCTGGACCTCCGCCGGCATGACCGCCGCCATCGATCTGTCGCTGGCCCTGGTAGAGGCTGACCTGGGTGTAGATATATCGCGGGCCGTGGCGCGCAAGATGGTGGTCTATCACCGCCGTCCGGGCGGACAGTCCCAGTTCTCCGCCCTGCTGGAACTGGAGCCCCGGTCGGACCGCATCCAGAAGGCGCTGCGCTACGCCCGCGAAAACCTGACGGCGGATCTGTCGGTGGAAAAACTGGCGGAGGTGGCGAACCTCAGCCCCCGGCAGTTCAGCCGTGCCTTCCATGCCGAAACCGGCCAGTCGCCGGCCAAGGCGGTGGAGAATTTGCGCTTGGAGGCCGCGCGCGTGCTGATGGAGGAGGGGCGCCATCCCATCGAGATCATCGTGCGCGAGACCGGCTTCGGCGATCGTGAGCGCATGCGCCGGGCCTTCCTGCGCGCCTTCGGCCAGCCGCCCCAGGCCTTCCAGCGGGCCGCGCGGCTCACCGCTTGATTAAAAAGTATTTTAATCGGCCATCGGCTGGGGGCGATGTATACGGGAAAATATAACGAAAATCCCGAAGGAAGTTCTCGTCATGATCCGTCGCACTGCCGTTGGTGCTGTGGTGTCAAGTTTGCTTGTCCTCGGCGCCCTGGCTGGCCCGGCGCGTGCGGCAGGCACCGATGCCATCAGCGATTACTTCAACAATTGGTACGCCCGCGTGGATCAGGCCCAGTCGACTCAGCCCAGCTGGGTGACACCCCTGGTTACGGTGACCCCGCGGCTGGAGCAGGAATTCCGCTTCGACCAGACCAACCAGTACCAGGGCACCGGCGCCATGGTTCGCAACTATGGCGGCGGCAAAGGCCTGGAACTGATCCCTACCGCCACTACCGAGGTGGTGCTGAACATCCCCCCATATCAGGTGCGCAGCAACGTCAAGCCAGTACAGGGCTTCGGGGATGACCCCGTGCTGCTGGTGAAGCAGCGCCTGCTGTCCGCGAATGCGGAGCAAGGCGACTACATCGTCACGGCCTTCCTGGGCTTCCAGGCGCCCACCGGCATCAAGGCCTTCACCAACGACGCCTGGCTGGTGACGCCGACGCTGGCCGCCGGCAAGGGCTTCGGCCGCTTCGACGTGCAGGGCACCGTGGGCGTGGCCATCCCCATGGCGCATGAGAACACCATCGGCACGGCGGTGGCCACCAACGTCACCTTTCAGTACCACCTGGACGACTATTTCTGGCCGGAGCTGGAGGTGAACGACACCTATTGGTCCGGCGGTCTGCGCGACGGCAAGAACCAGGTGCTGCTGACCCCCGGTATCATCTTCGGCCGCTTCCCGCTGGGCGGCCATTCCAAAGCCAACTTCGGCTTCGGTTACCAGTTCGCCGTGTCGCCCAGCCTGCAGCGGGAGCCGGCGCTGACCCCGACCCTGGACCACGCCTGGGTCTTCACCGGCCGCGTCTCGTTCTAAGCGGGCCGGTCAGGTTGGGATGCTCAGGCCGCCCAGTGTTTGGCGCAGGGCGGCCGCCTGGTCCCCGCCATTGGCCGCCTCGAATTCCCGCTGGGCTTCCCGCCACAGGGGGGTGCCCGCGCGCAGGGCCTCGCGGCCTTTGTCGGTCAGGGTGATTTCATGGCTGCGCCGGTCGGTGGGGCAGGGGGTGGTCTGGATCAGACCCTCCCGCTCCAGCGGGCGCAAATTCTTGCCGGTGGTGGTGCGGTCCAGATCCAGGCGCGCCGCCATCTCGTTCACCGACAGCGTGCCGGCCTCGTACACCATGGCCAGCATCGAGAACTGCGTTATGCGCAGACCGGTGGGCGCCAGCTTGGCGTCATAGAAATTGGTCATCCGCCGGGCCGCCCGTCGTAGGGCACCGCAGTTGCAATGGGCGACGCCGTCGCGCTGCTGGTCGAAACTCATTCCGCTCTCCTTACGCCGCTGTTCTATCAGGCGCTGGCGCATCGCGCCAGATAGGAGTATATGCCCGCATATAAGAGCATATCCTCCTATTTCATCCAGATGGGGACGAGAATCATGACCACCGACATCGGCACGACGCCGGCGGAAACCTTATCCGAGGCCGGGGAAGGCGCCCGGGTGGAGGCCAAGCCGGTGCCGCCCGCCCGCCACGCCCTGCTGCACGGGGCCATCGTGCCCACCATGCTGCGCCTGGCCCTGCCCACTATCGTGGTGCTGGTCATCCAGACGGCCGTCGGTGTGGCGGAGACGTATTACGTCAGCGCGCTGGGCACGGACGCCCTGGTGGGGGCGGCCCTGGTGCTGCCGGTATCCATGCTGATGACCATGGTGGCGGCCGGCGGCATCGGCGGCGGCGTGGCGGCGGCCGTATCGCGCGCCATGGGGGCGGGGCGGGTGCGCGACGCCAACGCCCTGGTATTCCACGCCTTGGTCCTGGCCGCCGCCTTCGGCCTGGTTTTCACCCTTGCGCTGCGGCTGGGCGGGCCGGCGCTGTACCGGTTGCTGGGCGGCACCGGCGGGGCGCTGGACGCGGCGCTGTCCTATTCCGGCTGGCTGTTCGCCGGCGCCGTGCCGGTGTGGATCATCAACCTGATGTCGGCCGTGCTGCGCGGCATCGGCAATGTGCGGGTGCCGGCGCTGGTCACCCTGGTGGGGGCGGCGGTCATGATCCCGCTGTCGCCTTTCCTGATCTTCGGCGTCGGCCCCATCCACGGTTTCGGTGTCGCCGGCGCCGGTATGGCGGTCAGCGGCTATTACACCGTGGCGGCGGTGGCGTTGCTGGCCTATCTGGTGCGCGGTCGCTCGGGCCTGACCCTGCGCCGCGTCCCGCTGGAGGGGCGCTTGTTCCGCGACATCCTGGGCGTGGGCGTCGTCTCGGCCCTCAGCGCCCTGCAGCTGAACCTGATCACCATTCTGGTGACCGGTGCCGTCGGCCGCTTCGGGACGGAGGCGCTGGCCGGGTTCGGCATGGGTTCCCGCCTCGACTACCTCTTGATTCCGCTGCTGTTCGGTCTGGGCACGGCGGTGCTGACCCTGGTGGGGACCGCCATGGGGGCGGGCAACCAGGCCCGGGCGCGCCGCGGCGCCTGGATCGGTGCCCTGATGGGTGCCGCGGTGACGGAGGCGATCGGCCTGGGCGTGGCGCTGTGGCCGTCCGCCTGGGTCAACCTGTTCAGCCATGACCCCGGCGTGCTGGCCCATGGCGCCCATTACTTGCGCACGGTGGGGCCAGTCTATGGCGCCGTGGGCCTGACCTTCATCCTGGGCTTCGCCTCCCAGGGCGGCGGCCGGCCCCTGTGGGCCTTCCTGGCCGGCACCTTGCGCCTGATTGTCGCGGCAGGGCTGGGCTGGCTGGCAGTGGGGCTGGGCGCCGGCCTCGACATTTTGTTCAGCCTGGTGGCTGCGGCCTCCCTGGCCTCCGCCGCGCTGTGTGTTGCCGCCACCCTCAGCGGCGCCATCTGGCGGCCGGGGCGGGAGTGACTCCATAAGTTGTATTAACTTCATATTGCAATCATTTAAGTTGACTCCGGGGCGGCCTCGGGCCAGAAAAGTTCGGCCAAGACAACGAAGCCGTGGCCTGACCACCCTGCCGCTCGGGAGGCGGCGCCCAGACGCCGGACCCGCCCCCCGGTCCGCAGGGACCGTGCTGTTTTTGACCATTCCATGATGTCAGGTCCCCGCCCCTGGGCGGGGCGGCCGCACCCGCGCGCCTTCCGCGACCCTTCGAAAACAGTGGCCCTTTCAAAACAGTGGGGAAAACGATGACGATCATTCAGCCTTATGGCGTTGCCATCACCCAGGCCATCGCGAGCGGCGACCTGGAGGAAATGAAGCGGGCCAAGGCCCTGGCCGAGGACCACGTCCAGCGTTACGGCGACATCCCGACGCTGCTGACGCACCTGAAAGCGGCCATCGCCAAGCTTGAGGCCGGCAAGACGCCCTGATTCCGAAGCCCGGACAGGGCCTTTTCACGTCCACAACTACAACTTATGAGGGATATATCATGAGTCACATCCCCCTTTATGCCGTCGCCGCCACCCAGGCCATCGCCAAGGGCGACCTGGCGCACCTGAAGAGCCTGCATGCCGAGGCTGAGAAGCACCTGCAGGAATACGGCGACGTCGCCACCGTGCTGCAGCTGCTGAAGGTTGAAATCGCCAAGGCCGAGGCCGCCAAGCCCTGATCCCAAGCGCCAAACCCGGGAGGAAAACCATGTCATCCGTTCACACTCTGTACGGCGTCGCCATCACCGACGCCATCGCCAAGGGCGACCTGGCGGAACTGAAGAAGCTGGCCGCCGAGGCCGAGGCGCATGTGCAACAATACGGCGACGTCCCCACCCTGCTGACGCATCTGAAGCTGGAGATCGCCAAGGCCGAGGCGCGCAAGCCCTGAGCCCGGTGCCGTCTTGAGGCCGGCCGGCGCTTACGGGTGCCGGCCGCTTTCCCGCCTATTTTTAAGGAACCCGCCCCATGAACACCAGCGCGTCCGCCCTGCCGCCTGCCCCGCAAGAGGCGCCCGTCCGTTTCCGCCGGATGGAGGATCACCACAACCTGGTGCCGGTGCATGTGGTGTGGGAGATCACGCTGGCCTGCAATCTGAAGTGCCAGCACTGCGGCTCCCGCGCCGGCCGGCCCCGTGCCGATGAGCTGACCACGGCGGAGGCGCTGGACCTGGTTGACCAACTGGCGGCCCTAGGCACGCGCGAGATGACCCTGATCGGGGGGGAGGCCTATCTGCGCCGCGACTGGATCGACATCGTGCGCCGCTGCCGCGACCATGGCATGCGCACCGCCATCCAGACCGGCGCCCGCAACCTGACCGACGCCCGCCTGGACCAGGCGGTAGCGGCCGGCCTGCAGGGGCTGGGCGTCTCCATCGATGGCTTGCCCGATCTGCACGACCGGGTGCGCGGCGTCCCCGGCTCCTACGACCAGGCCATCAGCGCGCTGCGCCGGGCCAAGGTGCTGGGCCTGGACGTGTCGGTCAACACCCAGATCGGGCCGGAGACGCCGGCCCATCTGCCGGACCTGATGGACCGCATCATCGAAGCGGGCGCCACCCACTGGCAGATCCAACTGACCGTGGCCATGGGCAACGCCGTCGACAACCCCGACCTGCTGCTGCAGCCCTATCAGCTGATCGACGTCATGCCCCTGCTGGCCCGCCTGTATCAGGAGGGGGTGGAGCGCGGGCTGCTGATGATCGTGGGCAACAACATCGGCTATTTCGGGCCCTATGAGCGCATGTGGCGCGGCTATGGCGATGAGACCATGCACTGGACCGGCTGTGCGGCCGGCCAGACCACCATCGGCATCGAGGCCGACGGTACCATCAAGGGCTGCCCCTCGCTGGCCACCTCGCTCTATTCCGCCGGTCATGTGCGCGACATGACGGTGGAGGACATTTGGCGCCACACCGAGCGCATCAGCTTCGGCCGCCTGCGCTCGGTGGAGGAGATGTGGGGCTATTGCCGCACCTGTTACTACGCCGACGCCTGCCGCGCCGGCTGCACCTGGACGTCCGAATCGCTATTGGGCCGGCGAGGCAACAACCCTTACTGCCACCACCGGGTGCTGGACCTGGCCAAGCACGGCCTGCGCGAGCGGGTGGTGAAGGTCAAGGAGGCGCCGCCAGAGAGCTTCGCCATTGGCGAATTCGCCCTGATCACCGAGGCCATCCCGGGCATGGAGGATGCGCCACCCCTGCCGGCACGCGACCCGGAACATGTCCACATCCACCCCCGCGAGCGCGCGGCGGGCGGCGGCACCACGCCGCCCAGGCTGGAGGTCTGCCGGGGCTGCGACCAGTACATCTGGCCGCACGAGGAGACCTGCCCCCATTGTGGCTCAGACGTGGCCGCCGAAGCCGCCCGCCACGCGGAGGACACCGTCCGCCGCCGTGCCCTGATAGAGCAGGCCAAGCGCTTCCTGGCAAGCCTGCAGACGGCGGGGATGGAGTGAGTTCTCGTCTTGGGATTGGACGCGGCGGTTTATTTATTAGCAGATAAATCCTGAATAATTATGGCCTTGTAAGTACTTGGCATTCAGCATTATAGAATGTCTGGCTCTGAATTTTATTCCCGATCTTATTTCGTGTCGCGGAATCGCTATTGGTCATCAGGAGATAATATCCTCTATATTTGAATAGAGTTTCCTTAGAGAAATCGCCATTAGCCTGTATTTCTTTAAATGTTATTTTGGACTCACTGAGATTTTGCTCCGCTCCAACTACCTGGCCAACTTTCTCAGATCCCTGGTATATGCCATCTGGGTCGGTATTTTCCTTGTCCGATGGAATTTGTTTTTCGATCGATGAATATATCTTTTGATTATTCTCATATTCATCATTCCACGCGCTATACACAACGTAAAAAACCCCTGAGATAATAAGAAAAACTTCAATCGTTGTGCGTGTTTTCTGGGGTATTACGCCAAATTTTTCGTGAATTACTGGAAAAAATCTTTTCAATATTTTATCAATAGCCAGAAGATAGCCACCTCCACACCACTTTAACAGGGGGATGATGGTAATGGAGATGTATGTAAATACATTGTTCATATTTTGGTCCCAGATGAAATAAGTTTATCTGATGTAATGGATGCAGGTCGAAATCCCCCTTCAAAAAGGGGTCAAATCACCAACGTAAATGCGATATCGTGCCAGCCGTTAGTGGCATCGTCCATAACTCGAATCGGCTGTTAGCTGATGATGGTTTTGAACACGCCCCGATCACTGCCGCCTTCCGGTGTCAGGATCAAGAGGGTGCAGCCAGCACGGATGCACCAGCGCTGATCGTGCAAATAGACCACACCTGGCCGCCCCGCGCCGCGCTCAGATCCAACGGGGGCGGCGACACGGGGCGGCCATTGCGGGTCCCGCTCCGCCGTCGGCGGCAGTTTCCAGGAAAGCAGACAACGCGGCCGACTGCCTGTCGGCCGCATGGCCCTGCGCCGAAAAGGTGATGGTGGTAAGGAGGCTGCCACCGGGGCCGGGTCCCGGCGGCGCATCAGCTCACACGCCCGCCTGCAGGCCCTTCACGAACTCCGACAGGCCCACCTGGCGGCGGCGCACCAGGCGTTCGGCGGTCAGGATGGCGTGGGCCTTGGCGACGGAGCTGTCCACGTCGTTGTTGATGATGACGTAGTCGTACTCGGCCCAGTGGCTCATCTCGTTGGACGCCTTGCTCATGCGCTTGGCGATTTCGGCCTGGCTGTCCTGGGCGCGGCTGGTCAGGCGGCGTTCCAGTTCGCGGGCCGACGGCGGCAGGATGAAGATGCTGACCAGGTCGTCGCGGGCCTTTTCCTTCAGCTGTTGCGTGCCCTGCCAGTCGATGTCGAACAGCACGTCGCGGCCGCCCGCCAGCGCCTGTTCCACCGGTTCGCGCGGGGTGCCGTAGTAGTTGTCGAAGACCTTGGCGTATTCCAGCAGCTTGCCCTGGTTCACCATCAGGTCGAACTCGGTGAGGCTGGTGAAGTGATAGTCGACGCCGGCAACCTCGCCCGGCCGCTTGGCGCGGGTGGTGGCGGAGACCGACATGGTCAGCTCGTCATCCTGCTCCAGCAGGCGGCGGGCGATGGTGGTCTTGCCCGCACCCGAGGGTGAGGACAGCACCAGCATCAGGCCGCGGCGGTGCATGTAGGGGGGCAGGGCGGGGGACGGGGTGTCGGCGGTCATCTCGGGCGTGCTCATTCGATATTCTGAACCTGTTCGCGGAACTGCTCGATCGTGGCCTTCAGCGACAGCCCGATGCGGGTCAGTTCCACGTCGGCGGACTTGGAACAGAGGGTGTTGGCCTCACGGTTGAACTCCTGGCACAGGAAGTCCAGCCGGCGCCCCACGGCCGCCCCCTCGGCCAGCATGTCGCGGGCCTGGGCGATATGGGCGCGCAGGCGGTCCAGCTCTTCCCGCACATCGGCCTTGGCGATCAGCAGCGCCGCCTCCTGGGCCAGGCGCTCCTCCGGCAGGGCTGGCACGGCCTCCAGCAGGGCCTGCACCTGGGTCTTCAGCTTGTCCCGGAGTGTCGCGGGCTGCAGCGCGGCGGTGCTGGCGGCGGCCTCGGTCAGCGACGCGATCTCATCCAGGTGGCCGGTCAGCACCGCGTGCAGGCGGGCGCCCTCGGCAGCGCGGGCGCCGGCCAGGGCCAGGATGGCCTGGGTCACGGTCTTACCGATGGCGGCCTCGAGTTCCGCCTGCTCCTCCGGCTGTTCCGACTCCTCGCCCGTGTCGATGACGCCGCGCACGGACAGCAGGGCGTCGATGCGGGGCGGCGCCGCGCCGGCGCCCTCGATCTCCCGCGCCAATTCCAGCACCTGGGCCAGCAACTCACGGTTCAGGCGCAGCGGGGCCGTGGTGGCGGTACGGTTGACGGTCAGGTTCAGGGTGACGTTGCCGCGACGGATCAGGCGGTTCACCTCCGCGCGGGCCAGGGCCTCGATGGCGTCGAAGCCGGAGGGCTGGCGGGTGCGCAGATCCAGCGCGCGGCCATTGACGCTCTTCACCTCGACGATCCACGAGGTGCCGCTGGCGGCACCTTCCGCGCGGGCGAAGCCGGTCATGCTGGCGAGGGGGGAAGTCTTGCTCAAAGGGCGGGTCCCCAAGGGAAGGAGGAAGGCGACAGGGACGCAACCTCCGCCGCGCTGCCGGCTGGACCGGCGGCGAGACATGCTGCATCGTCTTGAGGCTAGGGTTATAGCCCGTGGCGGCGGCGACAAACAAGCAAGGCCCGGGGGGGGGGGCCGGTTGCGGTAAGTGCGTGGCCCCATTGATGATGCGGGCTTCACCACGGGGACAACAGAGGGGGACGGGCGGTGCAGTCGCCGAACAGCATTCTGATCACCGGCGCCTCCAGCGGCATTGGCGAGGCCCTGGCCTTGGCCTATGCGGTGCGTGGGCGTCAGCTGTGGCTGACCGGCCGTGATTCGGCGCGGCTGGACGCGGTGGCCGACGCCGCGCGCGCCAAGGGTGCCCGGGTGACGGCGGCCACGCTGGACGTGCTCGACCGCCAAGCCCTGGCCGATTGGATCATCGCCGCCGACAACGGCGTGCCCATCGACCTAGCCATCGCCAACGCCGGCATCTCGGGCGGCACGGGCGGCGGGGATGCCGCCACCTCGGGCGAGACGGAGGAGCAGGCGCGCCGCATCCTGGCCGTGAACATCGAGGGTGTGCTGAACACCATCCACCCCCTGATCCCGCGCATGGTGGCGCGCAAACGGGGGCAATTGGCGCTGATGTCCTCGCTGGCCGCCTTCCGCGGCATGCCGGGGGCGCCCGCCTACTGCGCTTCCAAGGCGGCGGTGCGGTCGTATGGCGAGGGATTGCGGGGCGAGCTGATGGGCAAGGGGGTGCAGGTCAACGTCATCTGCCCCGGCTTCGTGCGCAGCCGCATGACGGCGGTAAACAGCTTCCCCATGCCCTTCCTGATGGACGCGGACAAGGCGGCGCGCATCGTGGTGGCGGGGCTGGCCGCCAACCGGGCGCGCATCGCCTTCCCCTGGCCCACCTATGCCGTGTCCTGGCTGCTGGGCGTCCTGCCCCCCGGCCTGACCGACGCCCTGCTGGCCCAGGCCCCGCGCAAGGTTTAGGGCGCCAACCCGGTGATGGCGTCAGCCAACCTGTCCAACTCTGCCTCCGTCGTCAGATAGCTCAGGGACGCGCGGGCGATTTCCGTCAGGCCGCGCGTCGTCATGTCCAGCGGTGTGTAGGGCACGCCGTTGGCGCCCAGGGTCAGGCCCTGGTCCATCAGCCGGGCGCGCACCGCGGAGCCCGCCAAGCCCTCCACCGTGAAGGACACCAGGCCGCTGCGGGTTTCCGGATCGCCGATGTCGCGCACGGTGACGCCGGGGATGCCCTCCAGGCGTCCCCGCAGCCCCTGCGCCAAATGGTGGATGCGGGCGCGGATGTGGTCGATGCCTAGTGCCAGGGCTTGTTCCAGGGCGTTGCCCAGGCCCAGCTGCAGGGCCACCGAGGCCTCCGACGATTCCAGGCGGCGGGCGTCGTCGCGGGGCGACACCGGGCCATGGTCTGCCCCCAAATGCGTGGCCCAGGGCGAGGACTGCACGTCCAGCCAGGCGGGCGTAACCTTGTCCAGGAAGTCGCGGCGGACATACAGCAGGGCGGTGCCGCGCGGGCCGCGCAGGTGCTTGCGCCCCGGCGCCTTCAGCATGTCGCAGCCCAGCGCCAGCACGTCCACGGGGATTTGCCCCACCACCTGGGCGGCGTCGATAACATAGGGAATGCCGGCGGCGCGGGTCACCCGGCCCACCGCCGCCGCGTCATTGACCAAGCCGCCGTTGGCAGCCCCCCAGGTCAGGCTGACCAGGCGCACGCGGTCGTCGATCAGGCCGGCCAGGGCGTCGGCGTCCACCCGGCCGTCCTCCAGGCTGGGAATCACCTCCACCCCGGCGCCGGCGCGGGCGGCCTTGTCGCGCAGGGTGGTCAGGTTGCCGCCCCATTCCTGGCGACCCACCAGAACTCGGTCACCGGGGCGCAAGGGCGGCAGGCTGGCGATGGCGGTGCCCCAGGCGGCGGAGCCACCGGTGGCGAAGGCGATTTCCTCCGGGGTGGCGTTCAGCAGGGTGGCCGCCGCCGCGCGCGTCCGCGCCACGCCGTCCGCCGCCATCACCGCCGCTTCCATGGGGCCGACCTCGGCCTCCAGGGCCAGATGATCGGTGATGGCCGCCAGGGTGCGGCGGGAGGACAGGCTGGCGCCGGCGTGGTTGAAGTGCACGCGGGGGCCAGCGCAGCCGGGCGTATCGGTGCGCAGCGCTTCGATCAGGGCATCGGTCAGGACGGGCATGGGGGTCACTCCGCCAATTCGATGATGGCCTCGACCTCCACCGCCGCGCCGCGCGGCAGGGCGGCGGCGCCGACGGCGGAGCGGGCGTGGCGCCCGGCCTCGCCGAACACCGCCACCATCAGGTCAGATGCGCCGTTGGCCACCAGCGGCTGCTGGGTGAAGTCCGGCGCGCTGGCGACGAAGACGGTCAGCTTGGCCACCTGGCGCACCTTGGCCAGATCATCGCCCGCCGCCTTGGCGACGTGGGCGATGACGTTCAGGGCCGCGGCCTGGGCCGCCCGCACGCCATCCTCCACGGCGACCTGGTCCCCCAGCCGGCCCTGGGCGCCCGCCGGATCGATCTGCCCCGCCACGAACAGCAAGGGGCCCACCCGGGTGGTGGAGACATAGTTGGCGGCGGGGCTGGAGGGCTGCGGCAGGGTCAGGCCCAGGGACTGGACCTTTCCGGCGATTGAGATGGGCATGGCGCGGCATTCCTTGACGGCGGAATTCAGTAATGTGGCGCCAGGATGCCCGCCGCCAACGTTCGCCGCCAATTCAAAGGTGCACGGGGGAGTGATCGATCTGGCTCATGGGTTGGTCGCAGGCTACAGTGTGGCCCATGCGTCTGTCCCCCATCCTGCCGCCCCTGCCGGCCCTGCGCGCCTTCGAGGCGGCCGCCCGGCTGCTCAGCTTTCGCCAGGCGGGGGAGGAACTGCTGATCACCCAAAGCGCCGTCAGCCACCACATCCGCCAGCTGGAGGACAGCCTGGGGGCGCCCCTGTTCCTCCGCCACGCCCGGGGTGTGACCTTGACGGAGGCGGGGGCCCAGTATCTGGCGGCGGTGCGCCAAGCCTTCGGCCTGATCGCGGAGGCCACGCGCGAGGTGCGGGCCCACGCCACGCGCCAGGCGCTGCGGGTCAGCATGGTGCCGTCCTTCGCCGCCAATTGGCTGGTGCCGCGCCTGGACCGCTTTGCCGCCGCCCACCCGGACATCGACCTGATCCTGGACCCCACGCTGCGCAAGGTGGACGTGCCGAATGGCGAGGCCGACATCGGCATCCGCTATGGCGCGGGGCCCGAGCCCGGCGACGGTTTGGCGGGCCGGTTGCTGCACATGGATCGCCTGGCACCCGTGGCCGCACCCGCCCTTCTGCGGCGCGGGCCGCCGCTCCGGGCGCCGGGTGACCTCCTCACCCATCCGCTGCTGTTCACCATCCGCCCGCTGGAGTGGCGGGTGTGGGCGGCGGCGGCGGGCGTGGAGTTGCAGGCGGCCCGCACGGTGCAGCTGACCGACTACAACATCGTGCTGCAGGCGGCGGTGGAGGGACAGGGTGTGGCCATGGGCCGGGCGCTGCTGGTCCAGGATCGTGTGCGGGCCGGCACGCTGGTGTCGCTGTTCCCGGAGGTGGTGGTGGAGACGCCCCAGGTGGCCCACTGGCTGGTCTGGGCGGCGGCGCGGGCGCCCACGCCGGCCATGACGGCCTTCATCGGCTGGATCGTGGCGGCGGTGGCCGATGCCGCCCCGGCCGCCCCTGGCGGCATGCTTGATGTCGCCCCGGCCGCCTCCGGCGGCATGCTTGATGTCGGGTGAAACGGTCTCTAGACTGCAAACATAAGTCGTGGTGGTCCTGCGACGATCTTGGGGTGCTCTGTCCACTGCCTGGGCGTCTTGGGGTTGGTTGGGAAAAGGCTCCTTGGCATCACATGCAGATGGTCGACCGGATCAGGACGCGGGCGTGGGTGCGGGCGCGGCCAAGCTGCGTACGCTGGAACTTGGCCGTTTCCTTGCCGCGACCATCATCGTCCTGACCCACCTCCTCCTGTGGGTGAACAAGTTGGCGGCCGCTGGCGCGGATCCGCTCCTGGGCGGATGGCGGCCCCCTGGGGCGTTCGGCGTGACCTATTTCTTCGTGCTGTCCGGCTTTGTCATGATGACGGCCCATCATGGGGATTGGGGTGATGCCGCCGCCGTGCCGCGATTCTGGTGGCGGCGGCTATGCCGCATCTATCCCACTTATTGGCTGGCCTTGCTGATCCCGGTTTACTACCTGCACAGCACCGTGGCGCCGGCGTCGCTGGCGCAGATGTATCTGCTCTCGCCCTGGCACGATAAGGACTTCATTCCCGCCGCCTGGTCGTTGCGCCATGAGTTGGTGTTCTATTTCTTTTTTGGCTTGGCGTTGATGCCACGCGTCGGCCGTCCCATCCTGGCCCTCTGGATCGGCGCCACCCTTTGGCGATGGGTGCCGTGGCCGGCGTTGGACATGCTGCGCCTGCCGCATCCCACCTGGCTCAATCACGTGGTGGAAACCTATCTGGGCGAGCGGCTTTTCAGTTACTTCAATTTTTATTTCATCGCGGGCCTGGCCGCCGGCTGGATCTTCCTCAAACGCCGCCCGGGTCCGCAGGCCAGCCTGGCCCTGCTGGCGCTGGGCGTGGTGACCATTCTGGCGACGTTGCCGGAGATCGATTGGGGCAGGGACTATGGGACGCCGGCCATGATGATGCGGATGTCCGTCCTGTTCGCCGTCACGCTGCTGGGGCTGGTGGGGCTGGAACGTCATGGCATGCTGCGACTGGGCCGTCTCGCCGATCGGGCGGGCGCCTTGTCCTATCCCCTCTATATTCTTCACATGCCGCTGCTGCTGGCGCTGGAATTGAACCTGCCGGCGTTCACTGCGGGCGGGTGGGCCCTGCGCGGGCTGTTCCTCGCCGGCCTTTTGCTGCTCTACGCCGCTTCCCTGCTGGTCAGCGTCACGTTCGACCAGCCGATGCAGCGCGCGTTGCGTGCCCTTGGGCGGTATCTGGGGGGATTGAGGGCGCGGCCAACGGCCGATTCCCTCTCCGAGGAGGCGGTGGCGCCGCAGCCCCCCAGCTTCTGACGCGTCGCGCCTCAGTCCCGCGTATAGCCCCACACCGCCGCCGGCGGAATGTTGGAGACGGCCCAGCCCAGGCGCTTGCCCGACAGGTGCAGGGCCTGGCGGCGCAGGGGGGAGCGCAGGGAATAGGTGAAGGACAGGAATTGCCGGCCCTTGGGCATGACGGCATAGGCCTCATCCATGATAAGGCGCTGCGCTTCCGCCGGGATCAGGATCATGGGGATGCCACAGACGATGGTGCCGACCTTGCCCACCCATTGCGGCGGCAGCAGGCTGCGCACGTCCTTCACATCGCCCAGCAGCACTGTGACGCCGGGGAACTTGGCCGTCATGTAGGCGTGCAACTCCTTGTCCCGCTCGATGACGAACAGGCGCGAGGCGGGGATGCCGGAGTCCAGCAGGGCCTTGGTGATGGCGCCCGTGCCGCCGCCATACTCCACGACAATCTCATCCGCTTCGCGCCGCACATGGCGGGCCATCAGGCGGCCCAGCGACGGTGCCGAGGGGGTGATGGAAGCGATGGAGACGGGGTTGGCGGCCCAGCGGCGGAAGAACAGCCAAGCGGGGTTCTCATTGGCCGGGCTCTGCGCCCGGGGCGAATGGCCGCGCGGCTGGCAGCTCTTGGCGGAACCCCGGGCGGCGAATTTCTTGCCGTTCAAGGTCGTCTCGGCGCGGTCGGTCGGCATGGTTCAGGCGTTCCTCAGCATCGGCATTCCAGCGGCGGTGCGCCCAAACCGGGGCGTCAAGGCTCTGTTCAGGTCGGTACTCAGGGGCCCCAGGCCCCCGAAACGGTCGCGTGCACGGAACATAGGGGCAGAGATGGCACGCACCGCTCCGATTTGCAATGACGGGTGTGTTACACCCCCGTTTCCGTTACGCAATTTCGGATTAGACTTTAGGAGCGAGGTGCGGCAGTGGGGCGCAGGGCACGGGGTGCCGGGTGGATTCGGGTGTAGCTCATGCTCCCGCCGCCATCGCTTCCTCCAGCTGTTCCGACAGGGTCAGCCAGGCTTCCTCGGCGGCGTCCAGGTCCTTCTGCACCTGGCCCAGCTCGATCTGCAGCTTGGTCACGGCCTCCTTCGGGCCTTGGTACAGCGCGGGGTCGGCCAGCTTCTCATCCAGCTTGGCCTTCTTGGTGCCCAGCTGGCCCATGCGCTTTTCCGCGTCCTCCACCTTGCGGCGCAGGGGGGCCAGCTGCTGGCGCAGCTCGGCGGCGGCCCGCCGCTCTTCCTTGCGGTCGCGGCCGGCGGCAGGGGTGACATCGCGGGAGGCGCTGTCGCTGCGCCGCTGGTCCAGCAGCCAGGCGCGGTATTCGTCCAGGTCGCCATCATAGGGCTTGCACGTGCCGTCGGCCACCAGCCACAGCCGGTCGGCCGTCAGCTCCACCAGGTGCGGGTCATGGCTGATGAGGATGACGGCGCCCTGATAGCCGTTGATGGCCTCCACCAGGGCCTCGCGGCTGTCGATGTCCAGGTGGTTGGTCGGCTCGTCCAGCAGCAGGATGCCCGGCGCCTCGCGGCTCATCAGCGCGAACAGCAGGCGCGCCTTCTCCCCACCCGACAGGTCGCGGATCAGGGTGTCGGCCTTCACCTGGGGGAAGCCGAAGCGGCCCAGGTGGTTGCGCACCTGCTGCTCGGTGGTGCCCTTCATGGCGGCTTGGGTCTGCTGCACCGGCGTCCAGGCCAGGTTCAGCTCTTCCGCCTGGTGCTGGGCGAAGTAGCCGACCTTCAGCTTGGAGGACCGTCGGACCTCGCCGCCCATCGGGGCTAGCCGCCCGGCCAGCATCTTCACCAGCGTGGACTTGCCGTTGCCGTTGGCGCCCAGCAGGGCGATGCGATCCTCAGGATCGATGCGCAGGTTCAGGTTGCGCAGGATGGCCTTGTCGCCATAGCCGACGACGGCGCCGTCCATGTTGATCAGCGGCGGCGACAACTCCTCGGGCGAGGGGAAATCGAACCGGGTGCGGTGCTCCTCCAGCACGGTGATGGCCGGGCCCAGCTTCTCCAGCGCCTTCAGGCGGCTTTGCGCCTGCTTGGCCTTGGTGGCCTTGGCGCGGAAGCGGTCCACGAAGTCCTGCATGTGCTTGCGCTGGGCTTCCTGCTTGGCCGACTGGGCCTTCAGGTTCTCCAGTTTGGCGGCGCGCACTGTGACGAACTGGTCATAGCCGCCGCTGTAGGCGGTCAGCTTCTGCTGATCCAGGTGGATGGTCGTGGTCGGGACCTTGTTCAGCAGCTCCCGGTCATGGCTGATCAGCAGGATGGTGTGGGGGTAGTTCTTGAGATAGCTCTCCAGCCACACCGTGGCTTCCAGGTCCAGATGGTTGGTCGGCTCGTCCAGCAGCAGCAGGTCGGGCTGGGTGAACAGCACGCCGGCCAGCGCCACGCGCATGCGCCAGCCGCCGGAGAAGTCGGCGCACGGCCGTTGCTGCGCCGCGGCGTCGAAGCCCAGGCCGGACAGGATTTGCGCCGCCCGCGCCTCCGCCGAATGGGCGCCGATGTCGGCCAGGCGGGTATGCACCTCCGCGATGCGGGTGGGATCGGTGGCGGTCTCCGCCTCCGCCAGCAGGGCGGTGCGTTCCGTGTCCGCCGCCATGACCGTGTCCAGCAGGCTGGTGGCGCCGGCCGGCACCTCCTGCCGCACCATGCCCATGCGCACGCCGCCGGGCAGGGTGATCTCCCCGCCGTCGGGGTGCAGCTCTCCCGCGATCAGCTTGAACAGGGTGGACTTCCCCGTGCCGTTGCGCCCCACCAGCGCCACCTTGTGGCCCTTGGGCACGACGACGGAGGCCTGATCCAGAAGGGTGCGGCCGGCGATGCGGTAGGTCAGGTCGGTGATGGTCAGCATGGCGGCCCTCTTAGCATGAGGCGCGCCAGAAGGCACTGCTCAGCTTAAGCGGTCAGGTCTCAGAAAGGTGAACTGTACAGTACGTATATAATGTACCTAATATACGTCATGAGTTATTGAGGAGCTGTGTCTATGGTCGCTAAGCGATCGAGCATTGAAGCCTTGCCCCGGCGCAACGCCACCCAAGTGCGCAGCCGCTGGGCAGAGGTGGCGCGGGAAGTGCAGGCCAGCGGCAGCGTGGCCATCACCAACCATGATCGGGTGGAAATGGTGTTGGTTTCGGCTGAGGAATACGAACGGCTGGCGACCAAGGCCGCTGGCGGTCTGGCGCAACAGCAGGCTACCTTGGATCGGTTGGTTGCACAGTTCGATGCGGAATTGGCCACGCTGCGGGAGCCCGGGGCCAAGGATCGGCTTGAGGACATGCTGGCATCCCGAGGCCAGGGTGGGCCTCGACCGAAGGCGGGCTATTCATATTGAGCGACCCCAGGCCCTTCATTGTGGTGTTGGCGGGCGTGAACGGCGCTGGCAAAAGCTCTGTCGGTGGTACGATCTTGGCGACCCACGGCCTATCGTTCTTTAACCCGGACACGATGGCCCGTCGAATAGTCGCGCAAACCGGGATTGGGCCCGAGGCTGCGGATGTGCGGGCCGGGCGCCAGGGCTTGAGCAACCTCCGCCAAGCTATTGCGGATGTAACCAGCTACGCATTCGAGACGACGCTGAGCGGAAACGCCATTCCTTCCCTATTGCTGAAGGCGGCGGCCACGCATCGGATCATCATGCTGTATTGTGGATTGGAAGCGGTGGAGCTGCATCTGCGGCGGGTCGCTCAGCGCGTGGCCTTCGGTGGGCATGCCATCCCGGAAGCTAAGATACGGGAACGCTGGGTTACGTCTCGCGCCAATCTGGTCCGTATCCTGCCGGTGATTAGTCACCTTCAGCTTTTCGACAATAGTTTTACTGTCGGGGCGGGTGACGACATCCCGCCGGCGCGATTGGTCCTGGAGATGCGGGACCGTGAAATTTTTGTGCCACCGGCCGGGGACTGGGCTGCGCTGGCGTCCATTCCAAACTGGGCAAAGCCCATTTTCCAGGCGGCGCGCGACCTGGCAAAGGGGCCGGGTGGTGCCGAAAAGGCCTGACGGCTGCGCATCGCGGGCAGAGCGACGCCTGTTGCGGCCCCGCGTGCGCCCGTATATAACGCCGCCACTTTCGAGATTCCTCGTATCAAATCCCAGGAGATCCGGCCATGGCCGTCGAACAGACCTTCTCGATCATTAAGCCCGACGCCACCCGTCGCAACCTGACCGGCAAGATCAACGCCAAGTTCGAGGAAGCCGGCCTGCGCATCGTCGCGCAGAAGCGCATCCAGATGACCAAGCAGCAGGCCGAGAAGTTCTATGAGGTGCACGCCGCCCGCCCGTTCTACGGCGACCTGGTGTCCTTCATGACCTCCGGCCCGGTGGTCGTGCAGGTCCTGGAAGGTGAGAACGCCGTGGCCCGCAACCGCGAGATCATGGGCGCCACCAACCCGGCCAACGCCGACGCCGGCACCATCCGCAAGGAATTCGCGGAATCGATCGAAGCCAACTCCGTCCACGGCTCCGACAGCCTGGAGAACGCGAAGATCGAGATCGCCTACTTCTTCGCCGGCACCGAGATCGTCGGCTGACCGCCGGCGTCACGGATGACGATTTAAGGGAAGCGGCCCTGGGGGATGCCTCGGGGCCGCTTTTCTTTTGGCCGCGCCGGCCCCTCCTGGGTGTCAGGGCGGCGGCAACCATGGGTTTAGGGGATTGGAAACGGTGGAATTTTGCCATTAAATTAGGCAGCGGCAGGCGCTGGCGCGGTTTTGCGCATTTTTCTGGCCGCGCGGTCAAAAAAAACCTGACCAAATGGTCAAATTCATGTCACTCTCCATTCTATAAATTACGGGCTATAGAATACGGGTCCGCCTGGCCGACAGGGGCCGGGCGCCTGCTGGGAGAGTGGCTTTGGCACAGCGTCACGACGGCTTCGGCATCCATCCCTCCATCCCCCACGCGGCCCCCGACGGCCGTGGGGCCGGCCCGGGCTTGAGCGGCAGCGTCCCGAACAACATGGACGCCTTCTGGATGCCGTTCACGGCCAACCGCCAGTTCAAGAAGGCGCCGCGGCTGTTCGTGGGTGCCAAGGACATGCACTACACCACCGACGACGGGCGCCAGGTGCTGGACGGCACTGCCGGCCTGTGGTGCGTGAACGCCGGCCATTGCCGGCCCGAGATCGTTCAGGCGGTGCAGGCCCAGGTGGCGGCCATGGACTACGCCCCCGCCTTCCAGATGGGCCATCCGGGCGCCTTCGAGCTGGCGGCGCAGCTGGCGGCCCTGCTGCCCACCGGCATGGACAAGGTGTTCTTCACCAATTCCGGTTCCGAATCCGTGGACACGGCGCTGAAGGTGGCGCTCGCCTACCACCGCGCCCGGGGGGAGGGGACGCGCACCCGCTTCATCGGGCGCGAACGCGGCTACCACGGCGTGGGCTTCGGCGGCATCTCTGTCGGCGGCATCGTCACCAACCGCAAGTTCTTCGGGCCTATGCTGGCCGGTGTCGACCATCTGCCGCACACCCATGACAAGGCGCGCCAGGCCTTCACCAAGGGTCAGCCGGAATGGGGCGCGCACCTGGCGGATGAGCTGGAGCGCATCGTCACCCTGCACGACGCCTCCACCATCGCCGCCGTGATCGTGGAGCCGGTGGCGGGGTCCACCGGCGTGCTGCTGCCGCCCAAAGGCTACCTGGAAAAGCTGCGGGCCATCTGCGACCGCCACGGCATCCTGCTGATCTTCGATGAGGTCATCACCGGCTTCGGCCGCCTGGGCGCGCCCTTCGCCACCGACTATTTCGGCGTGGTGCCGGACATCATCACGGCGGCCAAGGGCCTGACCAACGCCACCGTCCCCATGGGCGCCGTGTTCTTCAAGAACCACATCTACGACGCCTTCATGACCGGGCCGGAGAACGCCATTGAGCTGTTCCACGGCTACACCTATTCCGGCCACCCGCTGGCCACCGCCGCGGGCCTGGCGACCCTGAAGATCTACAAGGAAGAAGGGCTGCTGACCCGGGGGGCGGAGCTGGCGTCCTATTGGCAGGAGGCGGCGCACAGCCTGCGCGGCCTGCCCCATGTCATCGACGTGCGCAATCTGGGCCTGATCGCCGGCATCGAGCTGGAGCCCATCGCCGGCAAGCCCACGGCGCGCGCCTTTGACGCCTTCCTGCGGGCCTTCGAGAAGGGTCTGCTGATCCGCACCACCGGCGACATCATCGCCCTGTCGCCGCCGCTGATTATCGAGAAAAGCCACATCGACCAAATCTTCGGCACGCTGGCCGAGGTGCTGCGCGACCTGCCGTGAGGATTGGCGATCCAAAAGGGGCAGAGTGGCTCGGCAGAAAATAAAGATCGAAAAATAAAACGAACGAAGGCATACGCCTGCGACACGCGTACCTCTGAACAGGACCGCCGCGAACGCACGACCGTTCCGGCGGGGGCCCAGCAAAGGGCGGGAAAGGACGGGAGCAGTAGATGAGTGGCGTAAACGGGGCCGCCCACAGTAACCAGCTTAGCCTGGAGCGGGACTTGGTCTCCCCCTTCACCGCCTTGCAGGCCATGGCGGAGAGCAGCCGGTGTCTCTATTGTTACGAGGCGGCCTGTGTCACGGCCTGCCCCACCGCGATCGACATTCCGGGCTTTATCCGCAAGATCGGCACCGGCAATGTGAAGGGGGCCGCCCGCACCATCCTGGACGCCAACATCATGGGCGGCACCTGCGCCCGCGCCTGCCCGACTGAGGTGCTGTGCGAGCAGGCCTGCGTGCGCAACAAGGCGGAGGCGGAACCGGTGCTGATCGGCAGGCTGCAACGCTATGCCACCGATGTGCTGTTCAAGGCGGGCGTGCAGCCCTTCACGCGACAGGCGCCGACCGGCAAGCATGTCGCGGTGGTGGGCGGCGGCCCGGCCGGCCTCGCCTGCGCCCACCGGCTGGCCCTGCTGGGGCACGAGGTCACGGTGTTCGAAGCCCGCGCCAAGGCCGGCGGCCTGAACGAGTATGGCCTGGCTGCCTACAAGATGGTCGACGACTTCGCCCAGCGCGAGGTGGACTTCATCCTGTCCCTGGGCGGTATCACGGTGAAGACGGGCGTGGCCCTGGGCCGCGACGTCACGCTGGCCCAACTGCGCCAGGACCATGACGCCGTGTTCCTGGGGATCGGCCTTGCCGGCATCAACACCCTGGGTGTGGCCGGCGAGGATTTGGCCGGTGTGGCCGACGCGGTGGACGTCATCGCCGCGCTGCGTCAGCGGGCCGCCCCGCCGGTGGCCCTGGCCGGTCGGCGCCTGGTGGTCATCGGTGGCGGCAACACGGCGGTGGACGCCGCCATCCAGTCGCTGTGCGCCGGCGCGGCGGAGGTGACCATGGCTTACCGCCGGGGCACGGCCGAGATGGGCGCCACCGGGCATGAGCAGGATCTGGCCCGCACCCAGGGGGTGGTCCTGCGCACCTGGCTGGCGCCGCGCGAGATCCTGGGAACCGGCGGCGCCGTCAGCGGCATCGTGCTGGAACGCATGGCGATGGATGCCGGCCGCCTGGTTGGGACCGGCGAGACGGTGACCATCCCCTGTGACGTGGTGCTGAAAGCCGTGGGGCAGAAGCTGGCGCCCGGCGGGCTGGACGGTCTGGTGTTGGCGGGCGGCCGCATCCAGGTGGACGAGACCCTGGCCACCAGCCTGCCCGGCGTCTATGCCGGCGGCGATTGCATCAAAAGCGGCGAGGACCTGACCGTGCAGTCCGTGGCGGACGGCAAGGCGGCGGCCTTCGCCATCGACGCTTACCTCAAGGCTTGAACAGGGGAGGGACGACCCATGGCCGATCTTCGCGGCACCATCGCCGGCATCAAATCGCCCAACCCGTTCTGGCTGGCCTCCGCCCCGCCCACGGACAAGGAATACAACGTCGTCCGGGCCTTCAAGGCCGGTTGGGGCGGTGTGGTGTGGAAGACGCTGGGCGAGGACCCGCCCGTGGTCAACGTCAGCAGCCGCTACGGCGCCCTGCTGGACAGCAACCGCACCATGATCGGCTTCAACAACATCGAGCTGATCACCGACCGCCCGCTGGAGGTCAACCTGCGGGAAATCGCGGCGGTGAAGAAGGCCTGGCCCGACCGTGCCGTCGTCGTCTCGCTCATGGCGGTGATGACGGAGGAAGCATGGGCCGGCCTGGCCCGGCGCATCGAGCCCACGGGCGCCGATGGGCTGGAGCTGAATTTCGGCTGCCCGCACGGCATGTGTGAGCGCGGCATGGGCTCCGCCATCGGCCAGGTGCCGGAAATGGTGGAGCAGGTGACCCGCTGGGTGAAGAACGCCACCCGCCTGCCGGTGATCGTGAAGCTGACGCCCAACATCACCAACGTGCTGTGGTCGGCGGAAGCGGCCAAGCGCGGCGGGGCCGATGCCGTGTCGCTGATCAACACCATCAATTCCATCGCCTCCATCGACCTGGACGCCATGGCGCCCACCCCCACCGTCGGCGGCAAGGGTACCCACGGCGGTTATTGCGGCCCGGCGGTGAAGCCCATCGCGCTGAACATGGTGGCGGAGATCGCGCGCAACCCCGACACGCGGGGCTTGCCCATCTCCGGCATCGGCGGCATCGGCACCTGGCGCGACGCGGCGGAGTTCCTGGCCCTGGGCTGCGGTTCCGTCCAGGTCTGCACCGCCGCGATGACCTACGGCTTCCGCATCGTCGAGGACATGATCGACGGGCTGTCGGCCTGGATGGATGAGAAGGGCTACCGCACCCTGGCCGATTTCCAGGGCCGCGCCGTGCCCAACGTCGTCAACTGGAACGACCTGAACATGAACTTCGTCACCAAGGCGAAGATCGACAAGGATCTGTGCATCGACTGCGGCCGCTGCCACATTGCGTGCGAGGACACCTCGCACCAGGCCATCCGCATCCTGCCCGGCGACGGAAAGCGTCTGTTCGAGGTGGTGGATGAGGAGTGCGTGGGCTGCAACCTGTGCGCCCATGTCTGCCCCGTGCCGGACTGCATCACCATGCATGAGCAGGAGACGGGCCGCCCCTACCTGACCTGGCCGGAGCATCCGCAGAACCCCGCTCGCGTCCTGCCGCCAAAAGCCGCCGAATAAGCTGGAGCGTTTGCGATATGAGCACGGAAGCAAAATTCGGAACGAACGTTGCCATCAACGGCAGCCGCCTGTGGGACAGCCTGATGGAGATGGCCAAGATCGGCGCGACGCCCAAGGGCGGTGTCTGCCGCCTGGCCCTGACGGACCTGGACAAGCAGAGCCGCGACCTGTTCGTGCGCTGGTGTGAGGATGCCGGCTGCACCATCACGGTGGACGCCATCGGCAACATCTTCGCCCGCCGCCCGGGCCGCAACAACGCGCTGCCGCCTATTCTGATGGGCAGCCATCTCGACAGCCAGCCCACCGGCGGCAAGTTCGATGGCGTCTATGGCGTGCTGGCCGGGCTGGAGGTGGTGCGCACCCTTAACGACCTGAACTACCAGACCGAGGCGCCCATCGAGGTCGTGGCCTGGACCAATGAGGAAGGGTCCCGTTTCGCGCCGGCCATGGTGGCCTCGGGCGTTTTCGCCGGCACCTTCGACCTGGAGTACGGCCTGTCGCGCAAGGACCTGGACGGCAAGACCATGGGGGAGGAACTGGCGCGCATCGGCTACGCCGGCGACGCTCCCATTCGCGGCCGCGACCTGGGCGCCTACTTCGAGGCGCATATCGAGCAGGGGCCCATCCTGGAGGCGGAGGACAAGACCATCGGCGTGGTCACCGACTGCCAGGGCCAGCGCTGGTATGAGATCACCTTCACGGGCCAGGAGGCCCACGCCGGCCCTACGCCCATGAGCCGCCGGCGCGATGCCCTGCTGGGCGCCGCGCGCGTGGTGGAGGTGGTCAACCGCATCGGCCTGGAACACGCCCCCCTGGCCTGCGCCACCGTGGGCCTGATGCAGATCCACCCCAATTCCCGCAACGTCATCCCCGGCCGGGTGTTCTTCACCGTCGACTTCCGCCACCCGGACGACGCCGTGCTGGCGGAGATGGACGCCAAGCTGCGTAACGCGGTTACACGAGTCGCCCAGGAAGTCGGCCTGGAAACGGAATTCGAGCAGATTTGGTACTATGCCCCGGTGAAGTTCGACGCCGGTTGCGTCGATGCCGTGCGCGGCGCCGTGGCGGAATTGGGCTACAGTAACCGCGACATGGTGTCCGGGGCGGGGCATGACGCCTGCTACCTGGCCCGTGTAACCCCGACATCGATGATCTTCATTCCTTGTGTGGACGGCATCAGCCATAACGAGATTGAACACGCGCATCCTGAATGGTGTGAGGCTGGGTGCAATGTTCTGTTGCGGGCCGTGGTGGCGAAGGCCGACGCCACCTGACCCGCGTTCCAGGCAATGGGTCGAGGGGTTGGGAGTACAGATGGCGCAGGGTGTTGGGGGAGCGTCCAAGAAGGACCAGAAGACGGTACGGGCGGACGCGTCGGCCGCGGCACCCGAGGGTGGGATCCGGCGGGAGAACCTGCGGCGCATCCTGACGGCGGCGGAACAGGTGTTCGCCGAGCAAGGCTATGGCGGCGCCACCACGGCGGCCATCGCGCTGCGCGCCGGCCTGCCCAAGGCCAACGTGCATTATTATTTCAGCACCAAGCACGAGCTGTACCGCGCCGTGCTGGCCGATATCCTGAAGCAATGGCTGGACCCCCTGGCCCATGTCACGCCGGACAGTGACCCGGCCCAGGCGCTGGCGGGTTACATCCGCGCCAAGATGCGGGCCACGCGCGACCGGCCGGTGGTGTCCAAGGTCTTCGCCAGCGAGATCATCCATGGGGCCGCCGAGATCGAAGGTTTCCTGACGTCCGACCTGAAGAAACTGGTGGATGAGAAGTCGGCCGTGCTGGACGGCTGGATCGCCGAGGGCCGCATGGCGCCCGTGGATACCCGGCACTTCTTTTTCTTCATCTGGGCGGTGACCCAGCACTACGCCGACTTCGACGCCCAGGTGCGCGCCGTGCTGGGCCGCAAGAAGCTGACCCGCCGCGACTTCGACGCCATCACGGTGGAGGTCGTGCGCTTCATCCTGCGGGGTGCCGGGCTGTCGCTGCCCGCCGCCTAGTCCATTGAGAAGGGAGTTACCAATGACCACCAACCCCTCCGCCCGCACCTTGATCCGGGGCGGCACCGTGGTCACCGCCGACCAGACCTTCCGCGCCGATGTCTACGCCGAGGGTGGGGTGATCAAGGCGGTGGGGCCGGACCTGGATGCGCCGGCGGGCGTGGCGGTGGTGGATGCCGGCGGCTGCTACGTCATGCCGGGCGGTATCGACCCGCACACGCACATGCAGCTACCCTTCATGGGCACGGTGGCCAGCGATGATTTCTATACCGGCACGGCGGCGGGCTTGGCCGGCGGCACCACCATGATCATCGACTTCGTCATCCCCAACCCCAAGCAGAACGTGATGGAGGCCTACCGCACCTGGCGCGGCTGGGCGGAAAAGGCGGCGGCCGACTATTCCTTCCACGTCGCCATCACCTGGTGGGACGACAGCGTGCACGCCGACATGGGCACCCTGGTGCGTGAGCACGGCGTGAACAGCTTCAAGCATTTCATGGCCTACAAGAACGCCATCATGTGCGATGACGAGGTGCTGGTGAACAGCTTCACCCGCGCCCTGGAACTGGGGGCCATGCCCACCGTCCATGCCGAGAATGGCGAGCTTGTGTTCCAGCTGCAGAAGCAGTTGCTGGCCCAAGGCCTGACCGGCCCCGAGGCCCACCCCCTGTCCCGCCCCACGGCGGTGGAGGGGGAGGCGGCGAACCGCGCCATCCAGATCGCCAAGGTGCTGGGCGTGCCGCTCTACATCGTGCATGTCAGCTGCCGTGAGGCGCTGGAGGCCATCGCGCGCGGCCGCATGGACGGCCACCGCGTCTATGGCGAGGTGCTGGCCGGCCACCTGCTGGTGGACGACAGCGTCTACCGCCATCCCGATTTCGAGGTGGCCGCCGCCCACGTCATGAGCCCGCCCTTCCGGCCCAAGGATCATCAGGCGGCCCTGTGGCACGGCCTGCAGTCCGGCACCCTGCACACCACCGCCACCGATCATTGCTGCTTCTGCGCGCCGCAGAAGGCCGCCGGCCGCCATGACTTCACCCGCATCCCCAACGGGACGGGTGGGGTGGAGGACCGCATGGCCGTGCTGTGGCACCACGGGGTGAACAGCGGCCGGCTGACCATGAACGAGTTTGTCAAGGTCACCTCGGCCAACGCCGCGCAGATCTTCAACATCTATCCGCGCAAGGGTTCGGTCGCCGTCGGCGCCGACGCTGACCTCGTGGTGTGGGACCCGGCGGCCACCAAGACCATCTCCGCCAAGACCCATCACCAGAACGTGGACTACAACATTTTCGAAGGCATGGAGGTGAAGGGCCTGCCGCGCGTGACCCTGACCGCCGGCCGCGTCGCCTGGCAGGACGGCGACCTGCGCGCCGTGCGCGGTGCCGGTCGCCACGTGAACCGCCCAGCCTTCGCCCCCGGCTTCGACGCCGCCGCCAAGCGCAAGGAGGCCCTGAAGCCCACGGGGGTGGATCGGGGCTGAGCGGCCCTAATATTTCTCAAAAAATAAGAAAATGAGAACGGGATTGGGATTGCCGCAGGTATAAGCAACCATAAGGTTGGACTGGGGGCATAGATGGGCACAGGGCACGGGGTCGATACGACCTCCGAAATCTGGAACGCGGATCTGGCGCCGGTGGATGCGGGTCACCGCACCTGGCGATGGATACACTTTGCGGCGCTGTGGGTGGGCATGGTCATGTGCATCCCCTCCTACATGCTGGCGTCGGGCCTGATCGAACAGGGCATGTCGGCGTGGCAAGCCGTCGGCACGGTGCTGCTGGGCAACCTGATCGTGCTGGTGCCCATGCTGCTGGTGGGCCATTCCGGTGCCAAGTATGGCGTGCCCTTCGCCGTCATCGTCCGCTCCGCCTTCGGGGTGCGGGGCAACAAGCTGCCGGCCCTGCTGCGCGCGCTGATCGCCTGCGGCTGGTTCGGTATCCAGTGCTGGGTGGGCGGCAGCGCGATCTACGCCATTGGCAACATCCTGACGGCCGGCGCGCTGGACGGGGCCAAGCTGGGCTGGATCGGCATCAACGCCGGTCAACTGGTGTGCTTCTTCCTGTTCTGGGCCCTGCATCTCTATTTCATCGCCAAGGGGCCCGAATCCATCCGCTGGGTGGAGACGGTGACGGCGCCCTTGAAGATCCTGATCATCCTTGCGCTGCTGTGGTGGGCCTACGACAAGGCCGGCGGCTTCGGCAGCCTGTTGTCCGCCCCGTCGCAGTTCGGCCCCGGCGGCGCCAAGGAAGGCGGGTTCTGGGCGGCCTTCCTGCCGGGCCTGACGGCCATGGTGGGGTACTGGTCCACCCTGGCCATCAACATCCCGGACTTCACCCGCTTCGCCCGCAGCCAGAAGGACCAGTACCAAGGCCAGGCGCTGGGCCTGCCGCTGCCCATGGCGGGCCTGGCCTTCATCAGTGTGGCCGTGACGTCGGCGACCATCACCGTCTATGGCAAGGCCATCTGGGATCCGGTGGACCTGGCCGGCCGGATGGAGGGCTTCGCCGTCGCCATCGGCCTCGCCATCATCGTCATCGACACGCTGTGCGTGAACCTGGCGGCCAACACCGTGGGGCCGGCCTACGACTTCGCCGCCATCTTCCCCCGGGCGGTGAACTTCAGCCGCGGCGGTTACATTACCGCCGCCATCGGTGTCATCATGATGCCGTGGAAGCTGATCGAGAGCACCGAGGGTTACATCTTCACCTGGCTGCTGGGCTATGGCGCCCTGCTGGGGCCGCTGCTGGGCATCATGCTGGCCGACTATTGGCTGGTGCGCCGCGCACGCCTGAGCCTGGAGGGCCTGTTCGACCTCAACGGACCCTATGCCTACCGCGGCGGCTGGAACCTCACGGCCCTGGTGGCCTTCGTCCTTGCCGTGCTGCCCAACATCCCGGGCTTCCTGCACGCGGCCTTTCCGGCGGCCTTCGCCGGCGTGCCGGCCTTCTTCCAGGCCATCTACAGCTACGCCTGGTTCACCGGCCTGTTCATTTCCACCATCCTGTACGCCGCCCTCATGCGCCGGCCGGCGGCATGATCACCTGTGACGAAGTGGAGGCCAGGCCCAGGAAACCGTAGCCTGGGCCAAGACGGCGCCTCCGCCGGCTGCCATAGTCCCAGGCATCGAGGCATGGGAGGATGACGATGGCGGTGGCACCCCTGAAGCCGCAGGCGGAGGTGGCGAATTTCCTGAACCTGGACATCCGGGTGGGCCGGGTGGCGGAGGTCCAACCTTTCCCCAAGGCGCGCAACCCGTCCTACAAGGTGGCGGTGGACTTGGGCGAGCTGGGCGTCAAATGGTCAAGTGCCCAGATCACGCACTACGCCCCCGATGACCTGATGGGCGCGCAGGTGGTCTGCGTCTGCAACTTCCCGCCACGCAACATCGCCGGCTTCCTGTCCGAGGTCCTGATCTTGGGGGCCCGCAACGCCGAGGGCAACGTCATCGTGCTGACCCCCTGGTCGGCCGTACCGCCGGGCGAGACGGTTTACTGAGGGTTCAGGCCTCCCGCAGCAGCCGGATGAAGTCGTCGGCGAAGGTGTCGGCGTCATAGGAAGAGGGCGGCCCTGGCGACCCCCTTATACCCAGATATGATAGCGGCATCGCGCCCCTGGCCCGACACTGCCCCCATCGAACGGTGCCCTGTTGAAGTGCGGCGCCGGAACCACGCGTCAAGGAGGCGGTGCGATGGATTGGGACCGGGTTCGGGTATTCCACACGGTGGCGGAGGCCGGCAGCTTCACCCATGCTGGCGCGGTCCTGGCCCTCAGCCAGTCGGCCATCAGCCGGCAGATCAGCAGCCTGGAACAGCAATTGAAGGCCCGCCTGTTCCACCGCCATGCCCGTGGCCTGGTGCTGACCGAGCAGGGGGAGGTGCTGTACCAGACCGCCCGCGACGTCATCGACCGCCTGGCGATGGCGGAGGCGCGGGTGAGCGACAGCCTGGAACAGGCGGGCGGCACCTTGCGGATCAGCACCACGGCGGCCTTCGCCCAATGGCTGGCGCCCCGACTGAAGGCCTTCCAGGACCGGCATGCGGACGTGCGCGTGGTGCTGCAGCTGGATGAGGGCAACGCCAACCTGGCGCTGCGCCAGGCCGACGTCGCCATCCGCATGGGCGCGCCCAGCCAGCTTGACCTGATTCAGCGGCCGCTGTTCGCCACCCACATCCAGGCGTACGCCACGGCGGACTACGTTCGGGCTCACGGTCTGCCGCAGCGGCCGGAGGATTTGGACGGGCACCGCCTGATCGCCTACCGCGACAGCCTGACGGCCCCTGGCTCCGCCCTGGCGGCGGAGGGAAACTGGCTGCTGTATGCGGGCGTGGGGGAGGAGGGTGGGCGCCAGCCGGCCCTGGCGGTCGATGACGCACAGGCGGTGCACCTTGCCATCCGCAGCGGCCTTGGCATCGGCACGCTGCCCTGTTTCTTCGCTGAGGATGCCAAGGCCCAGGACCAGGGCCTGATCCGGATTTTGCCGGCGGTGCCTGCCCCGCGCCTGGATGCCTACCTGGTCTACGCCGTGGCGCTGCGCGGCTCAAAACGCATCGGCGCCTTCCGCGACTTCGTGATGCACGAACTGCGGAAGGCGCCGATGGGTAAGGCGGCCTGATGGCCCAACCTAATGGCCCAGGGGCAAAGGCTAGACCTTGCCCAGCAGCAGGGCCAGGACCAGGATGATGTCGCCGACGATCATCAGGAACATGGAGAAGCCCCAGCCCAGGGCGAAGTGCGCCAGGAACATCAGCAGCAGCAGAACGACGGAGATGATGCCCGCCTTCACGAAGCGGGTGAACGAATGCCAGCCGTCGGCATGTTCCTTGACCACCGCGTCGCTGACCGCGACCGCACCGCTGTGAGCACCGGCCATATCTTGCCCTCCCTTATCCCGAGACGTAACCCGTTTCCCAAGGTTTATGCGCAAACGCGGGCCCCTGGCAAGGGGCCGCGTTGTTCGCCGAACGGTTGAGGTCACGCCTTGGTTGTGGACCGCAGCCAGTCGCGGATGGTGCTCGCGTCGCGGGCGGTGGCGGCGATGTAGCCGTCCGGCCGCACCAGCACCCAGGTGCCGGGGGTGAGATCATAGGCCTGGGCGACGTGCCCGGCGTCGTCCATCAGGTCGGCCGATTGTCCGCAGTCTTGCGGCGCCACGGTGAGCACCCTGACCTCCTCCGGCCAGCCGCCGCCCGCCGTGTCCTTGTCCACGCCATAGGCCAGCAGTGTGAAGTGCGGCCCCTGGTAAACCTCGAACAACCGTGTGGGGGTGCCGGCGGCCGTCCGGCAGGGGGCGTCCGGGGCCCGGTCGCCGGCCACCACCCGCCCGTGGTCGGCCTGGACTTCGGTGGCCAGCGGGCCGTCGCGATAGCTCAGGTCCAACTCGCGCGTCTCCCGGCCGCGGCGCATCCCTTCCGTCGTGCCCATCTGGCCCAGCAGCCGGCCGCTGAGGCCCAGCACGTGGGCGGCGATGGGCCGGCGCTCCGCCTCATAGCTGTCCAGCAGGCCGTCAGGCGCCCCCCGCAGCACGGCAGCCAGCTTCCAGCCCAGGTTATAGGCGTCCTGCACGCTAGTGTTCAGGCCCTGGCCGCCCGTCGGCGGGTGCACATGGGCGGCGTCGCCGGCGATGAACACGCGGCCCACGCGGTAGCGGTCGGCAAGGCGCAGGTTGACGCGCAGGGTGGACAGCCAGGTGGGTTCCCCCACCGTCAGGTCGTCGCGGCCAGTGCGTTCCCGCACGATGGCGCTGATCAGGTCCCGGGTGGGTGTTACCTCATCCGGCACCTGGGCCACCACCTGGAACAGGTCGGTGCCGGCCAGCGGGCACAGCGCCAGCTGGGCGTCGGGGGCGTACCAGCGGTGCCAGGCGTCGAACGCCAACCCGGCGATGGGCATGTCGCCGATGATGGCGCGGAAGGGCAGTGTCTCCCCCGGGAAGCCGATGTCCAGTGCGTGGCGGACGAAGCTGCGGCCACCATCGGTGCCCACCAGATAGCGGGCGCGTAAGCTGACCTCCCCCTCACTGGTGCGTAGTCGGGCGGTGACGCCCTCGGCATCCTGGTCGAAGCCCGTCAACTCCGTGGCGAAGGCGGGGGCGTGACCGAAGCCCGCCAGGCGGCGGAGCAAGACCGCCTCCGTCTGGAATTGCGGCACCATCAACGGATTGCCGTAGGGTTCCGCCGGGGTGGGCGGCTGCACGTCGTGCAGCTGGGTGCGCACAACCTGGCCGCCATCATAGGTCAGGACGGTGGGGTAGGGGCCGCCCACGGCCAGCAGGTCGGCCAGCACGCCCAGATCCTCGAACACCTCCAAACTGCGGGGCTGCAGGCCCTTGCCACGCGAACCGGGGAAGGGGCCGGTGTTCTTCTCCACCAAGTGGAAATCCACGCCCCGGCGGGCCAGATCCAGCGCCAGGGTCAGGCCGGCGGCGCCAGCACCCACGATCAGGATATCGGTATCGAAACGAGCCACGGGACTCTCCAATTATGTGCATGATGCACGGATATGGGCGCAATCAGCCGCGATATCCGTGTATAATGCACATATATCGGCACCCTGGACGCTTGCCAAGAAAAATGTGCATAATGCACACATGAGGAACGAGCTGCATGAAGCGCTGATGGATCTGGTGGGGGTGGTGAACCGCCCCCAGCCGGACCAATACATGTTGAACCTGGCCGGCGTGTCGCTGGACCGGGCGCTGTTCCCCTTGCTGGTGCGCATCGGCCTGCGCGGCCCCCTCGGTGTGGTGGAGCTGGCTGAACTGGCGGGCCGCGACCATTCCACGGTCAGCCGGCAGGTGGCGAAGCTGGAAAGCCTGGGCTTGGTTGAGCGGCGGGCCGGTGCCACCGACGCGCGGGTGCGCGAGGCCGTGGTGACACCCGCCGGCCAGGCCATGGTCGAGGCGATAGGTCAGGCGCGCAGTCGCATGTACGCGGCGGTGCTGGCCGACTGGACGGAAGAGGACAAGGCCACCCTGGCCCGGCTGCTGCGCCGCCTGGCCGACCGGGCCAAGGCATGGGTGGAGGACGGCAGCCCTAACCCTGGTGGGGACAAGGGCGCCGACAAGCCTTAAACAGTGGGGTTGAGGGCGATGGCCGGAAGGGGCAGGGGACCGCTCAGCACGGCACGATTTCCTTCCACCGTCACCCGGCCCTCGGCGATGAGGCGCACGGCCAGGGGGTAGAGCTCATGCTCCGCCGTCAGGACGCGGGCCGACAGGGTGTCGGCGGTGTCGTCCGCCTGTACCGGCACGGCGGCCTGGGCCACGATGGGGCCGCTGTCCACCTCGCTGCGCACATAGTGCACGGTGCAGCCGTGGAAGCGCACGCCGGCGTCCAGCGCCCGCTGGTGGGTGTCGATGCCGGGGAAGGCCGGCAGCAGCGACGGGTGGATGTTGATCAGCCGGTCGCGCCAGTGGTCCACGAACCAGGGCGACAGCAGGCGCATGAAGCCGGCCAGGCAGACCAGCTGCACGCCGGCATCCTCCAGCGCGCGGGTCATGGCCTGCTCGAACGCCGGCTTGTCGGCATAGTCCTTGTGCGGCAGCGCCAGGGCCGGGATGCCGGCGC
This sequence comes from Nitrospirillum bahiense, assembly GCF_007828025.1. Classification (NCBI taxonomy): domain Bacteria; kingdom Pseudomonadati; phylum Pseudomonadota; class Alphaproteobacteria; order Rhodospirillales; family Azospirillaceae; genus Nitrospirillum; species Nitrospirillum bahiense. Next base: position 275,908 of record NZ_VITO01000001.1, on the reverse strand, counting down.
CCCGCGCCCGCTCCAGCCCCGCGGCGTCCGCCTTATTGGACAGGACCAACGCCACCGTGGCCGGGAAATCCGGCGCGGCGGCGGCGTTCATCAGGGCCTGCAGGTTGCTGCCCCGGCCGGAAATAAGAACGCCCAGCTTGAGTTTGCCGGGCGTTCCGCTGTTTACGAGTGCCATGCCTTGTCCGTGCCGGTCACCGTGACGCGATGGGCGGCGTCGGCCGCGACCGGCACAACCTGGCCGATGCGGGCGACCGTCTCGCCGCCCTGGGTCAGGACGGATATCGCCTCATCCGCCTTGTCGGCGGGGACCACCACGGCCATGCCGATGCCGCAGTTGAAGGTGCGGGCCAGTTCCAGGTCGGCGATGGTGCCGACACCGGCCATCCAGCGGAACACTGGCGGCAAGGTCCAGGACGTGGCATCCAGGGTGACGCCCAGGCCGTCGGGCAGCACGCGCGGAATGTTCTCGATCAGGCCACCGCCGGTGATGTGGGCCATGGCCTTCACCAGGCCGGCGCGCACGGCGGCCAGCGTGCTCTTCACATAAATCCGGGTGGGGGTCAGCAGCGCCTCACCCAGGGTCTTGCCCGGGGCGAAGGGGGCTTCGTCCTCATAGCTCAGGCCGGAGACGGAGACCAGCTTGCGCACCAGGGAATAGCCGTTGGAATGCACGCCGCTGGACGCCAGGCCCAGCACCACGTCGCCGGCGGCGACACCGGCGCCGGTCAGCACCTGGCTGCGTTCCACAGCACCGACGGAGAAGCCGGCCAGGTCATAGTCGCCATCGGCGTACATGCCCGGCATCTCGGCCGTCTCACCGCCAACCAGGGCGCAGCCCGCCTGGCGGCAGCCCTCGGCGATGCCCGCGACGATGGCGCGGCCGGCGGCCACATCCAACTTTCCGGTCGCGAAATAATCCAGGAACAGCAAGGGCTCGGCCCCCTGCACCACCAGATCGTTCACGCACATGGCGACCAGGTCGATGCCGACCGTGTCATGGCGCTTGGCGTCGATGGCGACCTTCAGCTTGGTGCCGACGCCGTCGGTGGTGGAAACCAGCAGCGGATCGGTGAAGCCGGCGGCGCGCAGGTCGAACAGGGCGCCGAAGCCGCCCAGGCCGGCGTCGGAACCGGTGCGCGCGGTGGACTTGGCCAGGGGCTTGATGGCCTCGACCAGGGCGTTGCCCGCGTCGATGTCGACACCGGCGTCCTTATACGAATAGGTGCTTATGGCGTCCTCGCAGGGCCTGGGCTAAGAAGGGGCGTCCGTCAGGGCCGGCTGCGCTCAAGGCCGCCGCCCGCGACCGTCGGTTTAAGACGGTTTCATGACCCGCCCGGGTTTCGGGGCCGAACATAGCAATATCGGAAGGCTTTGCAATGCCGCACCGCTGCATCCCCCTCTTGCGCCAGACCGGGTTTCGGGGCGCCCTTTTCCTGGCCCTGGCCGCCGGCGCCCTTGCCGGCACCGCCCGTGCCGAGGCGGGACGGAGCGTCGCCGCGGAACAGGCCTTTGTTGAGCAGGGCGTGGATGTGGACGTCACCGCCGGCAACGCCAACCAAGCCCGCGACCAAGCCATCCTGCAAGCCCAGCGCGAGGCCTTGGCCCGCCTGTTCCGCAAGCTGACCCCGGCCGCTGACGGCCGCCAACCCCCGGCCGTCAGCCAGGGCGAGCTGGAGGCCCTGGTGGCCGGCTTCGAGCTGGAGCAGGAGCGCGCGTCCTCCGTCCGCTATGTCGGCCGTTTCACCGTCCGGTTCCGGCCCGCCGCCGTGCGCCAGCTGCTGCAGCAGAACGGCGTGCGCTATGCCGAGATGGTGGGCAAGCCCGCCCTGGTGCTGCCCCTGGACGCCACCGGCGCCGAACCCGCGCTGTGGACCGATGGCCCCTGGCGCCAGGCTTGGTCGCAGATCGGCCCGGTGGACGGGCTGGTACCCCTGGCCCTGGTGCCGCCGGACCCCGCCGACCAGAACGAGCTGCCGGCCAAGGCGGCGCTGACACCGGACGCGACCGTTTTGGCCCACATCGCCGCCCGCCACGGCGCCGGACAGGTCGTCGTCGCCCGGCTGGAGGGCGACGCCGCCAAGGGCTATCAGCTGACGCTCAGCACCTTTGTGCCGGGCGAGGGCCTGTCGCCGGCCGAGACGGTGCCGCAATCGGCCTTCGTCCCCCGCCCGCTGCCCGCTGCCGACACCCAGCCGCCCGCTGCCGGTGCCGCCGCCCCACCCCCGTTGCCGGCCACCCTGGGCCTGGCCGTGGCCACGGTGGTGGACCGGGTGGAGGAGGGGTGGAAGCGTCGCGTGGTGGTGGACGCCCGCCAGTCCGGCCAGGTGGCCGTGCGCGTGCCCCTGACCGACCTTACCACCTTGGTGGAGGTGCGGCGCCGCCTGGCCGGTGTGCCCATGGTCACCCAGGTGGACACCAGCGCGCTCAAGACCACGGAGGCCCTGCTCACCCTGACCGTGTTGGGCGACGTCGGCCACCTGAAGACGGCCCTGGCCCAACGGGACCTGGTGCTCGCCGAGGTGGATGCCGCCCCGGCACCCACCCCCGGGGCCGCCCCGGGGGCCGTTCCCGCCTCCGCGTCGGCGACGCCGGCTGAGGTGCGTTACCAGATCAGCCTGGCCGGCGCCCCGTCATAAGGGTGCCTGATTCCAGGGCCTTATCTGTTATTGTCTGGGCTTGTGCCTGATTCGGTGTTGGTGGGGGGACGATGGCGGAAACGCATGCAGGGCGGCAGATACGGTTCTGGCTGATCGGTCTTGTCGTGGGCGTCGTCCTGATCTGGCTGCTGCGCGGCATGCTGCTGCCCTTCGTCGCCGGCATGGCCATCGCCTATCTGCTGGACCCCGTGGCCGACCGGCTGGAGGGGTTTGGGCTGCCGCGCCTGGCGGCCACCTGCGTGGTGCTGCTGGTCTTCGTCGTCGTCGTGGTGCTTTGCATCCTGCTGCTGGTGCCCTTGATCCAGCAGCAGGTCACCCAGTTGATCGAAAGCCTGCCGGCCATCATCACCTGGGCCAGGGATGAGACCATGCAGCGCGTCCGCAGCCTGATGGCCGCCTTGCCGCCGGATGACATCGAGCGGCTGCGCAGTGCCGCCAGCGAATATGTCGGCACCCTGGTGGGCTGGGGGGCGGACTTCATCAAGAACCTGTTCAGCGGTGGTGCCGCCCTGTTCGGCCTCGTGTCCCTGCTGTTCATCACGCCGGTGGTGGCCTTCTACCTGCTGCGCGACTGGGACCGCATGGTGGCGACCCTGGATGGCTGGCTGCCGCGCGAGCACGCCGAGGTGGTGCGCGAGCAGTTGCGCGCCGTCGACCGCACGCTGGCCGGATTCGTGCGCGGCCAGGCCACCGTCTGCCTGGCGCTGGGCGCCTTCTACGCCCTGGCCATGACGGCGGTGGGGCTGAACTTCGGCCTGGTCATCGGCCTGATCGCGGGCATCCTGTCCTTCATCCCTTATGTCGGCACGGTGGTGGGCTTCGGCGCCAGCGTGGGCGTGGCCCTGTTCCAGTTCCACGACCTGTGGCGCGAGGGGCTGGTGGTGGCGCTGTACATCTTGGGCCACCTGCTGGAAGGTTATGTCCTGACGCCCAAGCTGGTGGGCGACAAGGTGGGCCTGCATCCTGTCTGGGTCATGTTCGCCCTGCTGGCCGGCGGCAGCCTGTTCGGCTTCACCGGCGTGCTGCTGGCGGTGCCGGTGGCGGCCGTCATCGGCGTGCTGGTGCGCTTCGGATTGCGTCAGTACCTCGCCAGCAGCTATTACACCGGCGTGCCTCCGGAAGAGGTGCTGCGCGAGGATCTGGCCCAGGAAGGCCTGGTCACGCCGGGGACGGACGCCGGGGCGCCGCCGCCGGTGCCCTGACCCGGCGTTCCGCCAGCGCCCCGTCCGTCCGCCTTTCGTGCCCGTTGCCGGTAAGACCCTGGAATCATGGCCGACTTGAGACAATTGCCCCTGGATCTGGGGCACCGTTCCGCCATGGGGGAGGCCGACTTCCTGGTGGCGCCGGGCAACGCCGACGCGGTGGCCTGGCTGGACGCCTGGCCGGACTGGCCGGCCCCGGCCCTGGTGCTGTACGGCCCCCCCGGCTGCGGCAAGAGCCACCTGGCCCAGGTGTGGCGCGCCCGGTCGCGCGCACCCCTGCTGGGGCCGGAGGATTTGGACCCGGCGGAGGTGCCCCACCTGCTGGGCCCCACCCGCACCGCCGTCATCGACCGCACGCATGAGATCTCGGGCGACACGGTGCGCGAGCGTGCCCTGTTGCATCTCTACAACGTGACCAAGGAGGCGGGCGGCCAACTGCTGCTGCTGGCGCACTACGCCCCGGTCAACTGGACCCTGCGCCTGCCCGACCTGCGCTCCCGCCTGGTGGCCGCCCCCGCCGTGGGCATGGCCGCCCCGGACGACGCCCTGCTGATGGCCGTGCTGGTCAAGCTGTTCGACGATCGCCAGGTGCGGGTGGGGGAAGAGGTCATCGCCTGGCTGATGACCCACACCGAACGCTCCTTCGACAGCGCGCGGCGCACCGTGGCCCTGCTGGATCGCGCCGCCCTGGCCGCCAAGAAGCCCATCACCGTGGCCTTCTGCCGCCAGGTGCTGGAGCCCAAGGACAAGCCGGCGGACGCCTGATCCGACTATTGCTTCGCTGGTGTCTATTTGGGAATCAACTTGAAGTTGATGTGGATAGATTCTAGCGTTCCTGCGAACCGTGCCAGACACGCAGGATAAGCACGCGGTCGTCTTCAATCTTATAAACGATCACATAGGGATAAATGACTGTGACCTCGCGTGTTCCAGGCTTGGAGCCTGGGCGGCCACGGCGGGGGAATGTCTTCAGGCTATCACCCGCAGCGGCCAGGCGTTGAGCAATGTCGGTAGCGGCGATGGGATTGAATTGGGCGATATAAGCGCGGTGTCCGATCACGTCCCGAAGGGCGGGGACCGACCAGACGACACGCACTAAGCGCCTTTCACAGGGATAGGGGCGGGCAAATCCTCGCCCGCGGCCAGCCGCAGCAGCCACTCACGTACAACCTCATGGTCGACGTAATCGCCACGAGCCACCGCTTCCAGCGCCTCATCGATCGCTCGATGTTTTGCGCCATTGTCATCAATATCGAAGATGGAAGCTGGCTTGGTCATGCACCCAGGATAGCATGCTTCCCGCCGGGACCCAACTACCGCCCCATCATCCAGAACATGCGCCGCCGGCTGTAGCCGCGCCATGTGGCTGGCAGCTTGGCCAGCGCCACGGCCTCCTCCTGCGCCAGACGGGACAGCAGGCGGGTGCTGCGGGCCTTGGGGCCGGTGGCCTTGGCCAGTTGCGCCACCAGTTGGGCGGCCTGGCGGGCGATGGCGGGGGCGGTGACGGCGCCGTGCAGGCGGGCGAGGGGGGCCAGGGGATCGGCGGCGGTGCGCTTGGGCGGGGCGGTCTTGGTGCCCTTGGCCACCTTGGGTTTGGCTGTCGCCACGGGATAGAGGCCGCGGCAGACCTCCGCCGTCTCATACAGCCGCTGTGCCCGGCGGCGCAGGCGTTCGAGCGCATCGGCGGCGGGGGGCGCCTTGCCCACCAGCACGGCGTTCCTCGCCCCAGGCGGTGGCGGAGACGGCAGCTCCAGCCGGTCGATGGCTCGGGCCACCTTGTCCTGCAGTTCGGCCAGCAGGCGGGGCGCCACGGTCTTCAACGGCTGATCCAGCGCGGGGGAGGCCCAGCCGCCGCCCTCGACCCAGGCGGCCAGGTCCAGCACCAGGGCGGTATGTCCGGCGCCGCGCAGATGCTTCATCACCCGGCGGCGCGCCTGCGTGGCGGCGTGGTCCAGGGCCAGGCGCTGGCGCTTGCTCAGGCCGGCGGCCCCCTTGCGGTCGGGCAGCAGGGCTGCGCGTTCGGCCAGGCGATCCCAGCCGCGCGCGGTTTCCAGCAGGGTGCGCAGGGGGGCCAGGCGCCTGCGCAGGGCGTCCGCCGCTTCCGCATGCGGGTTGGCGGCCGTCTTGGCCCCCACCCTCGCCATCGGCGCGGGGCCGGCGGCCGGTGGCAAGGTCATCGCCAAGCGCAGCAGGCGCATCGCCGTATCCAGCCGGCGGCTGGCCGCCGCCATCTCGCGCAGGGCCTGCGTGTCGCCGCTGTCCAGCAGCACCGTGGCGTTTTCCAGCAGGTGGCCCAGGGCATGGCGCGTGGCGTGGCGGAAGCCCTCCGCCACCGTGGTCACAGGCGTCAGGGCCGCCGGTTGGGCGGGAACGGCCGCCGCCGGCTTGCCGGTCAACAGGCGCAGGCCCGCGTCGGCCTTGCTGCCCGTGGTGATGCGCAGGGGCGCGTGGTGGTGCAGGGCGGCCGCCACCTCGAACAGGGCGGCGACCCGGCCGCCCTTCAGCTCCAGTTCCACCTCCGCCACCGGCCAGGTGGTCTCCTCCGCGTCGCCCGTTTCAGGGTTATTGGGCACGGACAGGCGCACCTCGCCCTGGTCCAGGGCTAGTTCCACGCTGGTGCGCGGGTCGGGGTGCAGCAGCAGGGCCGTGCGCTCGATATCGGTGGCGAAGCGGGAGGCGACCTGTGTCCACTGTTCCGATGTCAGCAGGTTGAAGATGCCGGCGGGCAGCAGGCCCAGGTCGGGACCGTCGCCCTCCGCCGGCAGCTGCCACTCCCATTCGCGCCGGCCCGCGGCGGCGGCGGTGCCGGCGTCGGAGGCCCAGGTCTTCACCGTCTGCACCCGCCGGCCGCCCTGCCGCCGCACCCGCAGGGCCAGGCCGTGGGCGGCCAGCGCCAGGTCGGGCGTGTCGTAATACGTCGTCACCTGATGGCGGTGGGCCGGTGGGCCATCGGCCATGCGCGCCAGCAGCGGCAGCGCTTGCAGGCGGGCCAGTGCCGCCGGTGTCGCCGCCAGCTTCACCTCCACCTCCCGCACGGCCAGGGCGCGCTTGGGCGGCGGCGGGGGGGCGATGGCCGGGGAACCGTCTGGCGACTGCGATGTTTCGTGGGGCGGTGTTTCAAAGGCGGCGGGGGAGGAAACGGCGGCGCGCCCCGCCTCCTGGGCGGAGGTGTCGGGACCGCTGGTGGTCGGTGTGGGGCGGGCGGGGCCGTTCGTCATCCTGCATGGATAACCGAAGACGGCGCTTACGTTAAGATCGTGTTGCGGAATTACATCGATTCCGTGCAATCGGTAAATTTCTTTCCGTTATGTTGCCTTGCAGCGCACAGTTGCGATAGTCTCACGGTTCCGTTGCGTCACAATAAATCGCCACCCTCGCCCGTCCTTAACCGGCCCCCGCCCCACCGGCCCATTTCGCCGTTGCGAGGTAGGATAATGACTCAACGTCATGCTTAACGCCGGATGGATACGGAACCAGGGACACAGGCGGTCCGGCGCATCAGGGATGAGCAACCAAACTGGGCATCGAACCATCATGAAGTCATCGCTGGCAGCGTCGCGGGATGCTGAAAAGTCCGCGGAAAAGTCCACCGACTCCGGGCAGGCCCCGGCCAAGACCGTGACGCCGGCGAAGACCCCTAAAACCACTTCCACCGGCACCGCCACGCCCGGCGTGGATGTGAAGGTGGCCGACGCCGCCACGCTGGCGGCCCTGGCCAAATCCGGCCCGCTGCTGGACCGCCCCGTCGCCAAGTTCGCCAGCCTGGACCAGCCGGGGGCGCCCAAGGCTGACGCCGTGGGCCTGACGGCCGACCTGGTGGCGCGCCTCACCCGCTATACTGAACTGGCGGACGCCGATCCCTTCGCCAACCCCGTTTCCCTGCTGGCGCTGGACGTGTCCCGCCGCCTGCATTCCGGCGAGCTGGACCTGGCGGCGGTGGAGCAGGCCATCCAGTACCTGGGGGCCGAGGGCTTCCTGGCCCGCGCCCGCCGCCTGGGCGCCTATCTGGGCGAGGCCGATCCCGCCGCCAACGCCGCCCGCATCCGCGCCCTGATCGAGGGACTGGCGGTGGGGGCCGATGGCCAGGCCGTGGCGTTCGACGCCTTCCGCACCCAGGTGGAGAAGGAGATTTTCGGCATCGTCATCACCGCGCACCCGACCTTCAACCTGACGGGTGAGTTGATGGACGCCATAGCCAAGCTGGCCACCGGCCGGGACGAGGCCGGGGTGCCCTTGACGGCCGCCGCGCGCGAAGCACTGATCGCGTCCGTCGCCGCGACGGAACTGCGCCCGGGTGAGCTGTCGCTGGCTGATGAGCACCGCCTGTCGCTGGCGGCCATCACCAACATCCAGGCGGCGCTGCGCACCGTCTACGACATCGTGCTGTCGGTGGCGCAGGAGCGCTACCCCGACCAGTGGTCCGAGCTGACGCCGCGCCTGCTGACGGTGGCCAGCTGGGTGGGCTATGACTTGGACGGCCGCTCGGACATCCGCTGGTCCGACACCCTGCACAAGCGCCTGGTGGTGCAGCTGGGCCAGCTGCGCCATTACCTGGCCGAGGTGCAGGCCATCCGCAAGGTGGCGCCGGTGCAGGAAGACCTGCGCAACACGCTGGACCTGCTGGAATCCCGCCTGGCGCTTGCCATCGCCCAAGTGTCGGATGAGGTCGCCGCCTTCGGCAGGGAGACGACCACCCAGAAGGACATCGAAGCCATCGCCCAGCGCATGCATGACGGCCTGCCCCTGCGCCTGGTGGAAGCCGCGCACGCTATCGAGCAGGTGGACCGTGCCATCCGCCTGGCCTCTGCCGCCGGGAAGGGTGCCGCCGGGAAGGGGGCGAAGGATGATGACGTGGTGCGCCGGCTGGCCATCCTGAAGGCGGAGCTGTCGAACTATGGCCTGGGGCAGGCGCACACCCATGTGCGCATCAACGCCACCCAGCTGCACAACGCCGTGCGCAAGACCGTGGGCATGGAAACGGCGCCGGACGACCCGCGCTACCGCCAGTCCTACCTGAACGCCATCACCGGCCTGCTGGATGAGGTGCGGCCGGTGCGCATCAATTTCGGCAGCATCATCGCCGAACGCACCTCGGCCAAGCGGCTGTTCATGGTCGTGGCCCAGATGCTGAAGTACGCCGACGCCTCTGTGCCCGTCCGCTTCCTGATCGCGGAATCGGAATCGGCCTTCACCGTGCTGACGGCGCTCTACTACGCTCGCCTGTTCGGCGTGGCCGACAAGGTCGACATCAGCCCCCTGTTCGAGACGGAACGGGCGCTGGAGGTGGGCAGCCGCGTCATCGAGCAGCTGCTGGACAACCCGCATTACCGCGACTACGTGAAGCGGCGCGGCCGGCTGTGCATCCAGACCGGCTTCTCCGATGCCGGCCGCTACCTGGGCCAGACGCCGGCGTCGGCCAGTATCGAGCGCCTGCGCCTGCGCATCGCCCGCCTGTTCACCCGCCACCGCCTGGACGGCGTGCAACTGGTGATCTTCGACACCCACGGTGAATCCATCGGCCGCGGCGCCCATCCGGCGGGCTTCCCGGAGCGCCTGGGCTATGTCGCGGCCCCGGCCACGCTGTCGTTCATGACCCACCACAAGATCGCCTTCAAGCAGGAGGTCAGCTTCCAGGGTGGCGACGGCTATCTCTACTTCGTGACCCAGCCGGGTGCCCTGGCCGTGGTCACGCGCATCCTGGAACACATGCTGGGCGGCAAGCATGCCACCCTGGACGACGACCCGTTCTATGGCGACGCCGACTACATCCGCGAATTCTTCACCACGGTGAAGCAGTTCCAGGTGTCGCTGGTGGAGGATCCGAACTACGGCGCCCTGCTGTCGGCCCTGGGCACCAACCTGCTCTATCCTTCGGGCAGCCGGGCCATCAAGCGCCAGCACGACGGCAACGCCGATGACGTGGACCAGAGCCGCGCCTCGCAGTTCCGTGCCATCCCCCACAATGCCATCCTGCAGCAGATGGGCCTGCCGGCGAACACCGTCAGCGGCGTGGGCGAGGCCATCGACAAAGACCCGGAACACTTCGCCGACCTCTACCGTACCTCGCCCCGCTTCCGGCAGCTGCTGGGCATGGTGGAGTATGGCGTGGCCATCGCCAGCCCTGATGCCCTGAAAGCCTATATCGACACCCTGGATCCGGCCTTCTGGCTGCTGCGTGCCGCGCACACCGGCGACCCCGCCCGGGTGGAGGAGATGCGGCGCCTGGCCGCCATCCTGGAGGACAACCCCCTCCACAGCCGCCTGATCCGCATCTTCCGCAAGCTTTACCGCGATTTCGACGTGCTGGAGGAAGGGCTGGCCCGGGTGGAGCGTCATCCGGTGCCGGGCCAGGTGCCGCCGCCGGATGAGGCGCTGAGCAATGGCCTACTGGTGCTGCACGCCCTGCGCATCGCCCTGATCCAGGAGGTGTTCCTGCGGGCGACGCACATCCCGCAGTTCTCCAGCCAGCACAACATCACCCATCGCCGCCTGCTGGCCCGGCTGATGCAGCTGGACGTGCCCTGGGCCCTGGACCTGCTGTCCCGCATCTTCCCCGTGGCAGAGACCGCGGGGGAGGGCGATTTCGGCGAAAGCGCCACCTACGTCAGCGATGACAGCCAGAACTATGGGCAGGAGAACGAGCGTATCTTCAAACCCATTGCCAGCCTGTACGACCTGGTGCGCCGGGTGGGCAACGGCATCACTCAGCGCATCGGCTTCTTCGGCTGACGGGCGCCATGGAAAAGGGCGCCTTCCCCGGGAATGAGGAGGGCGCCCTTCGTTTTTGCGGGAGGGGTCAGAGGTCGGCGACGGCGGCCCGCTCCTCCATCAGCTCGGCCACCGTGCGGTCCAGCATGCGGCGGGCGAACGCGTCGAGTTCCAGCCCGCGCACCCGCTCGATGCGGCCGTCACGGCATAGGGCGGGCACGCCGCAGACCAGGCCCTGGGCCAGGCCGTAATCCCCCTCCGACGCCAGGCCCATGGAAACCCAGCGGTCGCCGCTGCCCTGCACCCAGTCGCGCATGTGGTGGATGGCGGCATTGGCGGCCGAGGCGGCGGAGGACAGGCCGCGCGCCTCGATGATGGCGGTGCCGCGCTGGGCCACCGTGGGGATCAGGGTGTCGCGGTACCAGGCGTGGTCGCCGATCAGGTCGGGCAGGGGCCGGCCCTGCACCACCGCGTGCTGCCAGTCGGCGAACATGGTGGGGGAGTGATTGCCCCAGACCACCAGCCGTTCGATGGCCGTCACGTCCACCCCGGCCTTGGCCGCCAGCTGCGCCTGGGCGCGGTTGTGGTCCAGCCGGATCATCGAGGTGATGGCGTCGTGCGGCAGGTCGGGCGCGTGCCGGATGGCGATCCAGGCGTTGGTGTTGGCGGGGTTGCCCACCACCAGCACCTTGGCCGTGCGCTTGGCCTGCTCATTCAGCGCGCGGCCCTGCGCCTTGAAAATGGCGGCATTGGCTGACAGCAGGTCGCGCCGCTCCATTCCCTTGCCGCGGGGGCGGGAGCCCACCAGAAAGGCCGCGTCGATGTCGCGGAAGGCCACGGCCGGATCGTCGCTGACGCTGATGCCGCTCAGCAGCGGGAAGGCGCAGTCTTCCAGCTCCATCACCACCCCGCGCAAGGCGGGCAGGGCCGGCGTGATCTCCAACAGCGACAGGTGGATGGGCTGGCCGGCGCCGAACACATCGCCCTTGGCCAGGCGGAACAGCAGGGAATAGGCGATCTGCCCGGCGGCACCGGAGACAGCGACATGGATGGGGGCGGAGGTCATGATGATTATCCTCGGGGTGGGTTTACGCTTGCCCTGAAGCTGCGCCCCGTTTTATGATCGTTCCAACAGAACGTATTGAATGAACCGATCCGATTTATTGATGATTTGTCGCAGCGGGCTCGGGTTAAGATCCTTGCCGGTTTTCCGGGATCATGCTGCCTTAGAGGCACAACCCGGGGGGCGGCCTGTGATGCGATTTCTTGGCTTTATGGTGGGCGTCGTGCTGTGCGTCTTGGCGCCGGCGCGGGCGGCAGAGGTCCATCAGGCGCAGGTCGAGGCCCGCGTCCCCTGGCTGCCCCGGGCGGTTGCCGCCAGCGATGGACGGAACCACCTGGCCTATGAACTCCACATCACCAGTTTTGATTCCAGTGGCGGGCCGCTGACGCTGGAGCGGCTGTCGGTGTTCGCTGGTGATACGGCGGCCCCCCTGCTAACCGTGGCCGGCGCGGACCTAGCCGGCCTGTTGGCTCAGCCGCCGGAGGATAAAGCGGACGATGGTGTCGCCATTGGGCCCGGCCGGCGCCAGGTGCTGTTCCTCTGGCTGACCCTGCCGCCTGGTGCGCCGCCGGCGAGCTTGCGCCATCAGCTGGACTTCCGGACGGCGGCGGGGCAGGTGCAGCGTGCGGGCGCCGTGGCCTGCGCGGTCGCCCGCACGCCGGCGCTGGAGATCGGGCCGCCGTTGCGCGGTGGCGCTTGGCTGGCGGTGGAGGGGCCGGGCAATCCCCATTCCCACCACTGGGGCAGCATGGTCGCCGTCGATGGGGAACTCACCATCCCCCAGCGCTTCGCCATCGACTGGTTTGGCCTGGCTGGCACCGGCCATTCCTTGCGCGGCCGCCATGACAGCCTGTCGGCGACCCGGGATGAGGACTGGATCGGCTATGGTGCCGAGGTGCTGGCGGTTGCGAACGGCGTGGTGCGGGATGTGCGCAACGATGTGCCCGATGGCACGCCGCTGGCGCCGCAATCCGTTCCGGACGATCTGACCGCCCGGACCCTCTATGGCAACTTCGTCATCCTGGAAATCGCGCCTGGCGTCTTCGCGCACTACGCGCATCTGCGTACAGGCAGTGTCACGGTGAAGGTCGGCGATCGCGTCCAGGCGGGGGCGGTGATCGGCCGGCTGGGGCAGACCGGTGCCGCCGGCGCGCCGCATCTGCATTTCCACCTGAGCGACCGGCCGACCTTTGAGCAATCGGAAGGGTTGCCCTTCGTGATCAAGGGCTACACCCGGCAGGGCAAGACCAATGTCGAGGCGACCTTCGATGTCGATACACCGGTCGCGCTGGAGGGAAGCCCCCGGGCCATCCGCCACGCCATGCCCCTGGATGGCGACGTGGTGCGCTTTCCTTGAGCCGGCCGGCGCCTCGCCCGGCGGCGGATGCCGGGCGAGGTGCGGAGGAGAGGCCTCAGCTTTGGCCGGGTGGGTTGTGGACCAGGACGCCATACCAGCCCAGGCCGCGATAGGTTTCATAGCCCGGCGTCCGGGCGAAGCCGATCAGGCGGCCGTGGCGGTCCAGGTAATGGCCCATCGGCTGGCCCTGGGTCACCAGATGGAAGCTTTCCGTCAGCTCACCCCGGCCGTCGCTGGCGGCGATGATGCGGCCGGCGGCGTCCAGCAGCAGGCAGCGGGTGTTGGACCGTTCCGATGTTTCCAGGCGGACACCGGTTACCACGGCGCGGGCCTGTGGCTCCCAATCGAAGAAGATGCCCAGCGCGCCCAGGACCTCGCCGTCCTGGGCGCCGTCGCGGCGCACGGCGGTGGAATAAGTCGCGACGGTACGGTTCTCCAGCACCGGGTTCGGGCGGACGTCCTCAACCGCGAAGTCGCTGCCGTCGCGGGTGCGCAGGGCGTCGATGAACCAGGCTTCGTTGGAAACGTTGGTGCCGATGGCGTGGGGGAAGCGGTCGGGGCGGCCGGTGGCGATGACGCGGCCGCTGCGGTCGGCCACCCACAGGTCGAGATAGACGGTATAGCTTTGCAGGATGACGTTCAGCCGCTCGCTGGCGTGGCGGAACGCCTCCTGCGACGGGGTCTGCAGGCCGGCGACCACGGCGCTGTCCGTTGCCCACCACCGCACGTCGCACGACCGCTCATAAAGGTTGCGGTCGATGATGTCGATGCTGTTCAGCGCCAGGTCGGCCAGGCGCTGGCCCCGGAAGCGGGTCATCAGATCCTCGCCCACCGTGGTCATGCGGTCGACCAGTTGGCCGATCTCGCTGCGCAGTTCGCCCGCCACCACGCTGACGCGCTGGGAGATGGAGTTGACCTCATTGGCCACCACGGCGAAGCCCCGTCCGGCGTCGCCGGCGCGGCCAGCCTCGATCAGGGCGTTGAAGGCCAGCATCTTGGTGGTCCGGTTGATATCCTCGATCACCGAAACCTTCTGGCTGGCGACGTCCAGAACGTTCTTCGTCAGGTCGATCAGGCTGTTGTCCATCGGCTCCCCACTCTCTTGATTAGCTTTTGTGCGTCGCAGCAAAGAACGTCACGTTACTACGCTAACGCAAAAGACGTGCCGGAAGCCGAATGGTGCACCATCCCATTAATAAGTCGTTAAGAATCAAGGGGGATGGCCTGGTCATTCGTGGCAGGGACGCTGCCCTGTTCCTAACCGAAAGTGGAGGATTGGCCAAATTGCGGGCAAAGGGCTGCACAGTCGATGTGCAACCTATAGGCGGTGTCCGAAAGTGAAATCGGTTTCGTCTTCCGCTGCCGCATAATCGTGGAATGCCGCACCTTATGCCATTGATGCAGCCCACTGCCATCTACTTTTTTGATGGAGTTTGCAGATTTGGGATGGGTAGGTTTTCGCCTGCGGGCATATCGCTTGATTGTATGGATTATACAACCCTGACGGTTGATCCCATGGCGCCGGCCGTTAAGCCGGCGCTACCTCCCGTGGCGTGACGAATTCGGCCAGACGACCGGTCCCCGCAGCGAGATCGGCCCATCGGTCCAGGGGGAATTCCAGCCGCGCCAGGGCGCCGGTCGGATATTTTTCCATGATGCGGGTGCGAAGGGGGGTCTCTTCCGCCTGGACCAGGTCCAGCGCCAGCTCCTCCAGCCCGGGGTTGTGCCCGATCAGCAGGACGGTGGCGGTGGGGTCGGCCAAGGCGCGCAGCCGATCGGCCAGGGCGCGGGCCGACGCCATATAAAAGACTCGGTCCACGCTCATGGGTGGCGTCTCGCGCCACAAGGGCAGCAGGCCCGCCAGCGTGGCCCGGGTACGGGCGGCGGTGGAACAGAGGATGAGGTCGGGCTGGGGTGTTCCACCCTTGCGGCGCCGGAAATAGTCGGCCATGGTCGTTAACGCGCGCTCCCCCCGCGGCGACAGGGGACGCTCATGATCAGGGACGCTGTCATCGTCCCAGGAGGATTTCATATGCCGGAGCAGGAACAGGGTCTTCACGCGACATCCCCCAGGATGGACCGGCTGCCCGAGCCCGCTGTGGACCCGGCGGCCCCGGAAAAGAAAAAAGGAACGGGTACGAAAACAACGGGATCGACAACGCGGGAACCAGAAACGGTAACGTTGGCGGCCTATGGTGATCGACCCGATACCCGTGCTGTTAATGAGGCGACCATGTCCACGGCGGTGGAAACCCCGATCCGCGAAGCTGAGCCAGCCCCCATCGATATGACGTCGGCGGACCGGTTCATCAACCGCGAACTGTCCTGGCTGGCCTTCAATCAGCGCGTTCTGGAGGAAGCGTACAACGCCCAGCATCCGCTGCTGGAGCGCCTGCGTTTCCTGTCCATTTCGGCAAGCAACCTGGATGAGTTCTACACGGTCCGTGTCGCGGCGCTGAAGGCGCAGGTGACGGCCGGCGTCGCCACCCCCTCGGACGACAACCTGACCCCGGCGCAGCAACTGGCCGCCATCAACGAGCGTGCCGCCGAGTTGATGCGCGAGCAGCAGGCCTGCTGGCTGATGATGCGCGCCGACCTGGCCAAGGCCGGCATCGCCGCCATCGACCCCGGCGAGCTGACCCCGTCGGAAACCGACTGGCTGGAAGCGAAGTTCCTGGACGACATCTTCCCGGTGCTGACGCCCATCGCCGTCGATCCGGCCCATCCTTTCCCGTTCATCGCCAATTCCGGCTTCTCGCTGGCCGTCCAGCTGTTCGACCCGGCGCGCAACACCCATCTGGACGCCCTGGTCCTGTTGCCGGCGCAGTTGGACCGCTTCGTGCGCCTGCCGGGCAACGATGTGCGCTTCATCCTGCTGGAAGAGCTGGTGTTGCTGTTCATCGACCGGCTGTTCCCGCCCTTCACCCTGAAGGGCCACGGCTTCTTCCGCGTGCTGCGCGACAGCGACATCGAAATCGAGGAAGAGTCCGAAGACCTGGTCCGCACCTTCGAAAGCGCGCTGAAGCGCCGCCGCCGGGGCAGCGTCATCCAGTTGTGCGTCAACGCCGGCATGTCGCGCGACCTGCGCGACTTCCTGGCAAGCCAGCTGCATGTGCCGACCGACGACGTGTTCGTGCTGGACGGCCTGATCGGCTTGGCCGAGACCAAGCAGCTGATCATCGATGAGCGGCCGGACCTGCTGTTCCAGCCCTACAACGCCCGCTTCCCGGAGCGTATCCGCGATTTCGGCGG
This sequence comes from Nitrospirillum bahiense, assembly GCF_007828025.1. Taxonomy (NCBI): domain Bacteria; kingdom Pseudomonadati; phylum Pseudomonadota; class Alphaproteobacteria; order Rhodospirillales; family Azospirillaceae; genus Nitrospirillum; species Nitrospirillum bahiense. The sequence continues at coordinate 259,669 of NZ_VITO01000001.1, read as the reverse complement.
CGACTGCTTCGCCGCCATCCGCCACAAGGACATCATTGTCCACCACCCGTTCGAGAGCTTCGACGTGGTGGTGCAGTTCCTGCGCCAGGCGGCGCAGGACCCGGCGGTGCTGGCCATCAAGCAGACGCTGTACCGCACCTCCAAGAACTCCCCCATCGTCGCCGCCCTGATCGAGGCGGCGGAGGCGGGCAAGAGTGTCACGGCGATGGTGGAGCTGAAGGCCCGCTTCGATGAAGAGGCCAACATCCGCTGGGCGCGCGACCTGGAACGCGCGGGCGTGCAGGTGGTCTACGGCTTCGTCGACCTGAAGACACACGCCAAGGTGTCGCTGGTGGTGCGCCGGGAACAGAAGGGCCTGCGCTCCTACGTTCATTTCGGCACCGGCAATTACCACCCCATCACCGCCAAGATTTACACCGACCTCAGCTTCTTCACCTGCGACCCGGCGCTGGTGCATGACGCGGCCCACATGTTCAACTACATGACCGGCTACGCCACGCCCAAGGCGCTGGAGAAGATCGCCATCGCCCCCATCGGGCTACGCGACCGGCTGGTCAGCCTGATCGACGCGGAAATCGCCCATGCCCGCGCCGGCCGGCCGGCGCAGATCTGGGTGAAGCTGAACTCCCTGGTGGATGCCCGCATCATCGACAAGCTGTACGAGGCGTCGCAGCAGGGTGTCAGCATCGACATGGTCATCCGTGGCATCTGCTGCCTGCGGCCGGGGGTGAAGGGCCTGTCGGAAAACATCCGGGTGAAGAGCATTGTCGGCCGTTTCCTGGAACATGGCCGCGTGGTCTGCTTCGGCAACGGCGTGGGCCTGCCGCACCCCGGCGCCAAGGTCTTCATCTCCTCCGCCGACTGGATGCCGCGCAACCTGGACCGCCGCATTGAGACGCTGGTGCCCATCGAGACGCCGTCCTGCCACCGCCAGGTGATGGACCAGATCATGGTCGCCAACCTGAAGGATGAGGCGCAAAGCTGGCGGCTGAGCCCCGATGGCGAGTATCATCGTATCGAAGCACCGCTGGGCGCCTTCAACGCCCACACGTTCTTCATGACCAACCCCAGCCTGTCGGGGCGGGGCAGCAGCGCGGTCACCGATCCCAAGGGGCCGGCCAAGCTGTTGCTGAAGGCGGCCGCCAAGGCCGCGAAGCGCGCCGACTGAATTGCCTGCCTTAGCCCGTACCGGATGCCATGCCCGTAAAGTTTGACCGACCCGCCCCTGAACGCCACGTTGGCGCCGACCGGTTGGCCGTCATCGACATCGGTTCCAACTCCATGCGGGTGGTGGTCTATGACCGCCTGGAGCGCTCGCCCATCGCCATCTTCAACGAGAAGATCATGTGCGGATTGGGCCGGTCGGTGGAGAAGACCGGCAAGCTGCACCCCGAGGGCGTGAAGCTGGCCTTGGCCAATCTGGCCCGTTTCCGCCGCCTGATCGAGGGCATGCAGGTGGGGCGGGTGGACATCCTGGCCACCGCCGCCGTGCGCGACGCCAAGGATGGCCCCAAGTTCGTGGCGGAGGTGGAGGCGCTGACCGGCGTTCCCGTCACCGTGCTGGCGGGCGAGGAGGAGGCGCGGCTGTCCGCCATGGGTGTGCTGTCGGGCACGCCCGGCGCTGATGGCCTGATGGGCGACCTGGGCGGGGGCAGCCTGGAGCTGGTGACGCTGGACAAGGGCCTCATCGGCCGCCAGGCGACCTTGCCGCTGGGGCCCCTGCGTCTGATCGAGGCGGTGGAGGGCAAGCCGGGATCGGCGGCCAAGCTGATCGACACCCAATTGGCCAAGCTGCCGTGGGCCTTGGATGGCCGAGGGCGGGAGTTCCACCCCGTGGGCGGCGGCTGGCGCGCGCTGGCCAAGATGCATATGGAGCAGACGGGACACCCGCTGCACATCATCCATCACTACGTGGTCGATGCCCGGGTTATGGCCGACTTCGCCGGCCTGGTCGGGCGGCAAAGCCGCGCCTCCCTGGAGAAGATGCCGGGCGTTTCCCGCCGCCGGCTGGAAACGCTGCCCATGGCGGCCCTGGTGATGGAGCGGGTGTTGCGCACCGTGCAGCCGTCCAACGTCGTCTTCTCCGCCTACGGGCTGCGTGAAGGGTTCCTGTTCGACCAGCTGTCGGCCGAAGAGCGGCGGCGCGACCCCCTGATCGACAGCTGTACCCAAGTGGCGGAACGGCTGGGTCGGTTCGGCGAGGCCGCCACCCTGACGCAATGGACGGCCCCCTTGTTCGCCGGCGAGGATGAGATGGCCGCACGCCTGCGCACGGCCGCCTGCCTGCTGTCCGACCTGGGGTGGTCGGAACATCCCGACTATCGCGCCGAGCACGCCTATCTGCGGGTGCTGCGCATGCCGTTCGCCGGTGCCGACCATGCCGAACGCGCCTTCCTGGCGCTGGCCTCCTTCGTGCGTTATGCCGGCACCATGGACGGCCAGCCCCTGGGCCTGACCCGCACCCTGCTGTCGGAGGCACAGCTGAGCCGGGCCATGATCGTGGGACTGGCGTTGCGCCTGGCCCATACGCTGACCGGCGGCGCCGCCACGCTGCTGCAGCGCACCGCCTTGCGGCTGACGCCGGACACCTTGACCCTGCTGTTGCCCCGCGACGCCGCCATGCTGGATGGTGATGCCGTGCAGCGCCGCCTGGACGGCCTGGCCAAGGTCCTGGGCCGCAAGGGCGCGGTGGTGGTCCAAGGCCCCGCCTTGGCGGAGGCTGGCGCCTGAGCGACAGCCGGTGACGGGGCATTCCGTTGGAATACCGGGCCCCGCCGCCATATAAGGTCAATCCCGTTCATTCCCGCCCGGACAGCAGCCATGGCTCTCTTTCCTCGACTTGTCCTCGCGCTTGGTGTTCTGGTGGCGCTGGCGGCCGGCGATATGCCGGCCCGGGCCGACTTCCTTCCGCCCGCGCGCCCCGGCGAGACCGATCCCATTATCCAGCAGGTCCTGAATTGCTGGAGTTATGGCCACAGGCCCAACGCGAAGGGCGCCGGCGTGGGCGTTGGCGGGCAGAACCTGGTATGCGCCCATGGCGAGGCCAAGACCACCGTGATGCGGGACACCATTGCCCGCATCACGTCGGTCGATGCCCAGACGCTGGTGATCTGGTCGCAAGGGGGCGGTGACGCGCAGGCGGCGGCCGACCTGGCGCAAACCATCGTCGACCGGGGCATCACCGTCATCATCGACGGCCCTTGCGCCGGCCCCTGCGTGTGGTGGTTGGCGGCCGCGCCCAAGCGCCTGGTGACGCCGGAAGCTGTCTTCGACTTCAGCGCGGGCCCGGATGCGCCGCCGGCGGTGGTGGAGCGGGTGCGCCAGGCCACGGGCATAGACCTGAACGCCCTGCGACAGACCGGCGGCCCCCGGCAGCCGCGGGACGAGACCGCCTTGCGCGCCCTGGGCCTGGGCGTCACCCAACTGCCGCCCATTGTGGCGGTGAGGCCGACGCCCACCTGAGGCGCCGGCCCTTCCTCACGGTGGCCCGTCGGTCACCGCCCTGAACAGATCCTCCCGCGCCTGTTCCAGCGCATACCGCAGGGCGCCGCGCCTTTCCCTGTCATCGGGGATCGCGATCAGGCGGTCGTAGATGCGGCTGATCAGGTGGCCTTGCTCCGTCGGCATGCTGCGCAGCCCGTCATGGGCGTGGAGGGTCAGCACACCATCGATGATCTGGCTCAGCAACTGGGCGTCCAGCCCTGGCCGGTTGCCCGTCAGGTGCATGTTGCCGTGGCCGGTCAGCAGCCAGTCCACCGAGATGTCCAGTTCCAGCAGACGGGCCAGGGTTTCACCTTTGGGCAGCTTGCCCAGGCGCTCGTATCCCTGCCAGGTGTTCACGCCCAGGGCAAACCGGGCGGACATGCTTTTCTGGGTTTCACCCAGGTGCTCTCGAACCTGGCGCAACCTGTCCTTCAGTCCCGTCATGGCGTCGCGCGCGGCCCTTCGAAGCGCGGACGGAGGGAAGGGGGAGTGGCGGCAAGAGAAAGACGGCAGCACGAAATTTTGTGCTTCATTGGCACGAAAAAACGTGCCATGTTCAATCTCGCGTTCAGTCGGAACACTCCTTGACCACTCCTGATGTCACGGGGTCGCATAAGGGCGCCGGTGTCCGGAACGACCATAGAAATGGCGTTCCAAGGTACCGTCGTTGTTAGGGATTAAGACGGTTGATGGGATCGGGGTGTGCGGGTCGTGTCCCACCCGCGGAAGACGCAGGCAGTTGAGACGGGCGCACCGGGGGTGCTGAAAAAATCCCAAAGCTGGCGCAGGCCGGTGATCCTCCTCGGGCCAAGCCACCATCCAAGTACGTGTAGCTTCTCCCCAGAGCGGTACATCCGTTCAGGTAAAAGTTTGATTAAGACCTGATAGAATAAAGCTCCCGGACCTGATCGCAACGCCCAATCTGCACCAACACAGCGGGCCGGAGCCTTTGCCTATCGCGGTAGGACAGGGTTAATGCACAGGGCTGATTACCGGCTTTTTCCGCAATTGCGGTTAATATGCATTATCTATAGTGGGGATGTGGATGGCGATGAAATAGCGGATCACATCGGGAAGATCATACAGGGCGGCGCTGTTGGCCGGACTTGGAATTGCCTGGTTGATCTGCGGTCATTCATCGGCAACATCCATCATTCGTCTTTGGAGCGAATGTCCAAGCTACTTAATGAAAAAGAAGAGTCGGGAACGCTGAAGCGATCTCCGGACAACGAAGGCAATCGGATCGCTGTTGTAAGCTACAACGCCGGCCAGAAATTCCTGGTGAATCTGGCCCGTGTTTATATGCGGGGCTATGATCTCCGGCACTTCTCCGACATGCGGCAAGGCTTTGCTTGGGCGTCCGGGCAAGACGCCCTGCCGCCGGAGATGAAGTCTCTGGATTGGCATCTGGAGAAGGCGGAGGACGGTACCCCGCCCAAACTCCGGACATAAGCGGGGATCATCCTACGCACCGCCCCGGCGCGTCGGGGGATGGGGGAATCGAAACGCCCCCGGAAGAAGACTCCGGGGGCGTTCGTTTGTGCACAGAACTATTTGGCGTGGCGCTTAGGCCCGGCGCTCCGCCAGGAAGGCGACTTCACCACCCGGCGTGCCCTCGTAATCGGTCAGCGGGATGGGGTAGTCGCCGGTAAAGCAGGCATCGCAATACTGCGGGCCGCTGGCGTCGCGGCCGGCGTGGCCCAGCGCCTTGTACAGGCCATCGTTGGAGATGAAGGCCAGGCTGTCGGACCCGATGTAGCGGTTCATCTCCTCGACCGACAGCTTGTGGGCCAGCAGCTTTTCCTTTTCCGGCGTATCGATGCCGTAGAAGCAGGAATGCCGGGTGGGCGGGCTGGAGATGCGCATGTGCACCTCCTTCGCGCCGGCCGCCCGCATCATCTCCACGATCTTCACCGAGGTGGTGCCGCGCACGATGCTGTCGTCCACCAGGATGACGCGCTTGCCCTGGATGTAGTGCCGGTTGGCGTTGTGCTTCAGCTTGACGCCCAGGTGGCGGATCTTGTCTGTCGGCTGGATAAAGGTGCGGCCGACATAGTGGTTGCGGATGATGCCCAGCTCAAACGGAATGCCACTTTCCTCGGCATAGCCGATGGCCGCGGGCACGCCGCTGTCCGGCACCGGGATGATCACGTCGGCGTCCACGTGGCTTTCCTGGGCCAGGTGCGCGCCGATGGCCTTGCGCACCTTGTAGACGCTGGACCCTTCGACCAGGCTGTCGGGCCGGGCGAAGTAGATGTACTCGAAAATGCAGAAGCGGCTCTTTTCCGGTTGGAACGGGCGCAGGCTCTGCACCCCGGCGGCGGTCAGCACCACCATCTCCCCCGGCTCGATATCGCGGACGAACTCAGCGCCGATGATGTCCAGGGCGCAGGTTTCCGACGCCAGGACCGGCGCGTCGCCCAGCATGCCCAGCACCAGCGGACGCACGCCGCGCGGGTCGCGCACGCCGATGATCTGGTCCTTGGCCATGGCGACCAGGGAATAGGCGCCCTCGACTTGGCGCAGGGCCTCGACCATGCGGTCGATGACGCTACCGCCCCGGGCGGTCGCCATCAGGTGGACGATGACCTCGGTGTCGGTCGTGGACTGGAACAGGCAGCCGCGGCGCACCAATTGGCGGCGCAGCGTCATGGCGTTGGTCAGGTTGCCGTTGTGCGCCAGACCGAAACCACCGAACTCAAAGTCCGCGAACAGCGGCTGCACGTTGCGCAACGCGGTGTCGCCGGTGGTGGCGTACCGCACATGGCCGATGGCGGCGTTGCCCTTCAGGGGGCGCATGACCGCCTCGGAACTGAAGTTGTCGCCGACCTGGCCCAACGCGCGGTGGACGGCGAAATGCTCCCCGTCAAAGGCGACGATGCCGGCCGATTCCTGGCCGCGATGCTGCAAGGCATGCAGGCCCAGGGCCACCAGGGCGGCCGCGTCCGTGGCGCCCAGGATGCCAAAGACGCCGCATTCCTCGCGCAACTTGTCGTCGTCGAAGGGGTTCGTGGTCAGCATGTGCGGTCACCAGCGCCTTTCGCGCGAGCTTGATACGTTGCGGTCCGTTGCGAGGAACCCTTACTCCGGCTTCCTCTTATCGACGGAATTCTCGATCAGCTGATCAAGCCCCGTGCGTTCGCGGTCGTTATAGCCCTGTTCACCCGGCTTGGCACCCGCGTTCCCCGCAGGGGTGATCGCCGGGGTTTGAAGCCGTTCCAAGTCCTGTTTGGCGGCCAGGGCCCGCTCGGCTTCCATCCGGGCGGCGTCAATTCGTCCTTCACCCTCGTGCCGCAGGTCGGACGGCGCAAGGGTGCGCAGCATGTCCGCCCCGGCCTCCAGCGCCGGCCGGGTGCGCGCATCGCGCAGCCAGTCGGGCTTGTTGTCCGGCCAGATGTAACCCATGAGCATGTAGCCCAGGCTGACCAGCACCGCACCGCGCACCACCCCGAAGCCGAAGCCCAGCGACCGGTCGATGGCCGACAGGGCGCTGTCGCTGACCCGGCCCGCCAGAGTGTGGCAGATCATCTGCAACACCAGCAAGGCCGCCACGAACAGGGTGATGATGGCGACACCGTCGGCAATCATCTGACGCTCGATATGGGCGCGTACGAAGGGTTTGACCAGGGGAAAGGCATACAGCGTGACCAGGGCAGCCCCGACCCAGGCGCCGATCGACAGCACCTCGCGCACGAAACCGCGGGCGAAAGCCAGCAGGGCCGACAGCACGACGATGACGACGACCGCGATGTCCAGGGGGTTCAGACCGTTGATATCCATGATGCCTCAGCCCCGCCCGCCGCCGGATACGGCCTTGGGTGTGTTCTTGGGCGATGCGCTTTTCTGTGCGGGAGCGGCCTGGAACAGGGGCAGCAGGTCCGACAGGTGGTGCAGCTCGATGCGGCGCATGCCGGCATCGCCGCCCGACCCCTTACGCCGGGTGGGCACCAGCGCCGTGCCGAAGCCCAGCTTCGCCGCCTCCTTCAGCCGCGTCTCGCTCTGGCTCACCGCCCTGATCTCCCCCGACAACCCGATCTCTCCATAAACCACCGCGTCGGCCGGCACCGGCTCCCCCGTCAGGGAGGAGACCAGGGCTGCGGCCACCGCCAAATCCGCCGCCGGCTCCGTGACCTTCAGGCCGCCGGCGACGTTCAGATACACATCATTGGCGCCGATGGCGAGGCCGCAGCGCGCCTCCAGCACCGCCATCACCATGGCCAGGCGCGCCGTGTCCCAGCCCACCACCGCCCGGCGGGGCGTGCCCAGGGGCGACGGCGCCACCAAGGCCTGAACCTCCATCAGCACGGGGCGGGTGCCCTCCATACCGGCGAAGACGGCGGTGCCCGTCACGTCGCCGCGCCGTTCCGCCAGGAAGATCTCCGACGGGTTGGCGACCTCGCGCAGGCCATCCTCCGCCATCTCGAACACGCCGATCTCGTCGGTGGCGCCGAAGCGGTTCTTCACCGCGCGAAGGATGCGGAACTGGTGCCCGCGCTCGCCCTCGAAATACAGCACCGTGTCCACCATGTGCTCCAGCACGCGGGGGCCGGCGATCTGGCCGTCCTTGGTGACATGGCCCACGATCAGCAGGGTAATGCCCCGACGCTTGGCCACCCGGATCAATTCCGAGGCCGAGGCGCGCACCTGGGCCACCGTGCCCGGCGCACTGTCCAGCGTGTCCACATACATGGTCTGAATACTGTCGATGACCGCCACGCGGGGGCCATCGGCCGCGTCCAGCGACGCCACAATGTCGCGCACGTTGGTGGCGGCCGCCAAGTTCACCGGCGCCGCCGCCAGACCCAGGCGCAAGGCCCGCATGCGCACCTGGTCCACGGCCTCTTCACCGGAGATATAGGCGCAGGACGTGCCCTGGGCCAGGCGGCAGATGACCTGCAGCAGCAGCGTGGACTTGCCGATGCCGGGGTCGCCACCCACCAGCAGGGCCGAGCCGTGCACCAGGCCGCCGCCGCACACCCGGTCGAATTCCCGGATAAGGGTCATGCGGCGCGGCGCCTGCTCCGATACGCCGGACAGCTCCACGAATTCCAGCCGGCGGCCCTGCACCTTGTTGCCAAGACCCTTGGGCGCCGCCTCGGGGGCAGCCTCCTCCACCAGGGTATTCCAGGCGCCGCAGCCCTCGCACCGGCCGCTCCACTTGGGGTGGGCGGTGCCGCAGCTCTGGCAGACATAGCGGTTGGTGTTTCGGGCCACGGGAAAGGGTTCCTGACGGGATATTCTGGCGGTCGCCATCATAACAGCTCAGGTGACGGAACCGCCACCCCGGCGCCGGGTATACAGCCACTAGATTTAGGGGGTAGGGGCGTGCGGTACGCACGACAGGATGGTGTGGACCGTCATGCCGCGATGCCGCCCCGAATTGACAGCGTGCAGCCTGGCGCCCACAGTTGCGGCCACCCATTTCCTGTCTGGATGTACCGCCTTGAAGCCCGTCACCACGCTTCTCCGCTCCGCCCTGCTGGTTTCGTCCGTACTGGTTCCGCCCATGGCTGCGGCGCAGGAGACGCGGCCGACGCCCGAGCCGGTGGTGATCTATCGCGGCGCCACCCTGATCGACGGCACGGGGGTGGCGCCGCGTGCCGGCATGGCGGTCGTGACCAAGGGCCAGGACATCGCCCTGGTGGCGCCCGTGGGCCAAGTGCCGGCCGAGCTTGCCCAGGGTGCCACGGTGGTGGACGCCAGCGGCCTCTACGTCCTGCCCGGCCTGATCGACACCCATGTGCATCTCGCCACCGTGCCCAACCGCAAGGCGGAGGAGGCGCTGCTGCGCCGGGCGGTCTATGGCGGTGTCACGGCGGAGCGCGACATGGCGGGCGATACCCGCGCGCTGGCCGACCTGTCGCGATCGGCGCTGCTGGGCGAAATCCCGGCGCCGGACATCTATTACGCGGCCCTGATGGCCGGCCCCAGCTTCTTCAAGGACCCGCGCACGGCGGCGTCGGCCAAGGGCGATACGCCGGGGGAGGTGCCGTGGATGCAGGCCATCACCCCGGCCACGGACCTGAAGGTGGCGGTGGCCTTGGCGCGCGGCACCGGTGCCAGTGCCATCAAGATTTACGCCAACCTGCCGGCCGACCTGGTGGCCGGCATCACGCACGAGGCGCACGCCCAGGGCTTCCGCGTCTGGGCCCATGCCATGGTCTTCCCCGCCACCCCGGCGGAGGAGATCAAGGCCGGCGTGGATGTGCTGTCCCACGCCTGCATGCTGGCCTACCAGGCCTTACCGGTGAAGCCGACGCAGTACCATGACCGCGCGCCGGTGGACCCGGCCCGTATCGGCAATCCCGACCCTATTCTGACCGGGCTGTTTGACGGCATGAAGCGCCACGGCCAAGTGTTGGACGCCACCGTGCGCGTCTATGCCGAGGGTGACAAGCGCTGGGCCGGCAAGCCCAACCCGCCCGGATCCTATTGCCCTGGTGAACTGGCGGCCCGCATCACCGCCCAGGCCCATGCCGCCGGCGTGGCCGTTTCCGCCGGCACGGATGGCGAGACGCCCGCCGCCGATGCCTATCCCGCCCTGCATGAGGAACTGGAGCTGCTGGTCCGCCAGGCCGGCTTCACGCCCCTGGCAGCGATCCAGGCCGGCACGCAAATGGGGGCCCGCGCCCTGAACCTGGAGTCGCGCATGGGCACGGTGGCGGCGGGCAAGCTGGCCAACCTGGTGTTCGTCGCCAAGGACCCGACCCAGGACATCGCCAATCTGCGCAGCGTCGTTTACACGGTGAAGCGCGGTCGCCGGTACAACCGTGCCGACTTCCGGCCCATCGCCCCGGAAGAAGCGGGTGACGTCGACTGAACAAATGTCTCTGGGAAAGGTTGGTGTGGGGCATTGTCCAGTATTGGCGCCGCCTGTCTGCTACCTATGTAGCTAAGCCGGTCACGTTTTTGAAATTGTGACCGGTAAAATGATCATGCCGATAAAGTTTCAGCTGTGTTACCCCTTCCGCCGTCCTCGTTTCCGGTGGCAGTGCGGAAATGTATAAAATACAGCATAAATTGAATCCTTCATCCAGGATCATCTGTGTTCTGATCATGGACGATGTCGGCGGGGAAACCATCGCCGATTACATTGAAGAAATCCTGGCCTGGAATATGGACGTCGCCACGTGGAACAGCGTGACCGACCTGCGGCTGCATGTCGGCAACGTATCGCCGGATGCCATCCGCCGCATGGGCGCCATAATGGGTGAGGCCATGCGCGGCCGTGCCGGCGGCCGCGCGGCGGTGGTTAGCCATAACGCCGGCCTGCGCTTTCTCCTGAACCTGGCCCGCGTGTTCATCCCCGGGCATGAGTTGCGCGCCTTCAGCGACATGGCCACCGCCTATGCCTGGGCGGCAGGGCAAAAAGTGGACTTGCCGGCGGAAATGGCCACGGCCGGCTGGGGAAGGGTCGCCGCCTAGTTTTTCTCTCTTGGACGTCAGGGCACCTTAACCCAGCTTCACCTGCATCTGGATCGGGCCCTCGGCCCGGCCATGGATGAACTGGTCGACGTAAGCGTTGCCGCTGTCGTCGATGGCGCTGGTGGGGCCCTGCCAGATCAGCTTGCCCTGGTACAGCATGCCGATGCGGTCCGAGATTTTGCGGGCGCTGGCCATGTCGTGGGTGATGGTCAGCGCGGTGGCGCCCAGGTCGCGCACGCACTTCACGATCAGGTCATTGATGACGTCGGCCATGATGGGGTCCAGGCCCGTCGTCGGTTCGTCGAAGAAGATGATTTCGGGGGTGGTGGCGATGGCGCGGGCCAGGCTCACGCGCTTCTGCATGCCGCCCGACAGTTCCGCCGGCGACAGGTTGGCGACATCGGGGCCCAGGCCCACGGCGGCCAGCTTTTCGATGGCGATGTCGCGCGCCTGGGACCGCTTCATGCCCTGGCCCTGGATCAGGCCGAAGGCCACGTTCTGCCAGACGGGCAGGCTGTCGAACAGCGCGCCGCCTTGGAACAGCATGCCGAACTTGGTCATCACCCGGTCGCGGGCGCGGCCGCCGATGTGGGTCGTCTCCTCCCCATCCACCTTGATGGTGCCGGCATCGGGACGCAGCAGGCCCAGGATGGATTTCAGCATCACCGACTTGCCGGTGCCCGAACCGCCGATGATGACGAAGGACTCACCCTTGGCGACGCTGAGGTCCACGCCGTCCAGCACCTTCTTCGGGCCGAAGGCCTTCTTGACGCCGATGAGTTCAATCTTGGGGGTGCCAGAGTGGGGGGATACCGTGCTCATGAGAAGAACAGCCCCGTCAGCAGATAGTTGATCATCAGGATCATGATGGAGGCGGAAACCACGGCGTGCGTGGTGGCTGCACCCACGCCCTGGGCGCCGCCCTTGGAATGGTAGCCGTTGTAGCAGCCCATCAGCGCGATGATGAAACCGAAAGCCGCCGCCTTCACCAAGCCGGAGACGACGTCGATGGTCTGCAGGTACTGCGCCGTGCTGGTCAGGTACGCCGACGGGTTGAAGCCCAGGCGGTAGATGCTGACGACATAGCCGCCGAAGACGCCGATGATGTCGGCCACCAGCACCAGGCAGGGCAGCATCAGCGTGCCCGCGAGGAGGCGGGGCGCCACCAGGTATTTGAACGGGTTGGTGGACAGGGTGGTCAGCGCATCGACCTGTTCCGTCACCCGCATGGTGCCGATTTCGGCCGCCATGGCGGCGCCCACACGGCCCGCCACCATCAGGCCCGCCATGACGGGCCCCAGCTCACGGGTGATGGACAGCACCACCACGGTGGCGATGGCGCTGGAGGCGTTGAAGCGGGCGAAGCCGGTATAGCTTTGCAGCGCCAGCACCATGCCGGTGAACAGGGCCGTGAGCCCCACCACGGGCAGGCTGTTGTAGCCGATCTCCCGCATCTGCTGGACCAGCAGGCGTGGATAGAAAGGGGGACGGACGCAGTGCGACAGGCCGCGCGCCGTGAACAGGGCCAGCCGCCCGGTTGCGGCCAGGAACACCAGGGTGGCCCGGCCGATCCCGCTCAAGAACCCCATCCGCTCCGCTCCTCAGTCATATAAGGGACTTACAATCTCGAACTGCCATTGTCCCGTCACGGGTGCGCCGCAACAGGCCATGCCCCCTGATACACGCGGCAAAACCTCCGGCCAAGCCCTGTTAGGATTTCATAGCCGATGGTGCCGGCATCCGCGGCCACGTCGTCCAGCGGCCGATCGGGGCCGATCAGCTCGGCGAAGGCGCCGGGAACCAGGGCTTCCGGGGGGACTCGCGTCGCATCCACGCTCAGCAGATCCATGGATATGCGGCCCACCACGGAGGCCCGCACGCCGGCGATGGTGACATGGCCCGAGGATCCCAGGGCCCGGAAGTAGCCGTCGGCGTAGCCCACCGCGATGGTGGCCAGGCGCGCTGGCGCCGTGGTGCGATATGTCGCGCCATAACCCACCGTGGCCCCGGCCGGCACCTCCCGCACCTGCAGGATGCGGCCCAGCAGGCGCAGCGCCGGCGCCATGGGGTTGGGCGCCTCCGGCGTGGGGTTCACGCCGTACAGGGCCGCCCCCGGCCGCACCAGATCGTGCAGCAGCGCCGGCTCCCGGAAGATGCCGGAGGAGGCGGCCAAGCTGGCCGGCGCCCCGGGCAGCCGGGCCAAGTGCGCCCGGAAGCGGGCGTCCTGCTCGGCGGCGAGGCCGTCACCGGCCACGTCGGCGCTGGCCAGGTGGCTCATCCACCCCGCCGGCGTGAGGCCGGTCAACAGGGCTGGGTCCGCCGCCAGGTGCCGCGCGCCGCGGTCGTCCAGGCCCAGGCGGTTCATGCCCGTGTCGATGTGGATGTAGGCGGCGAGGGGGCGGTCCAGCGCTACGGCCGTGGCCCGCCAGCGGGCGATATCGTCCAGGCTGTTCAGGACGGGCGTGAGGCCCAAGGCCGCCATTTCCCGCTCCGTGCCCGCCGCGGGCCCGTGCAGGACCAGGACGCGCGCGTCCGGCAACGCCGCGCGCAGGGTGGTCGCCTCTTCCAGGTCGGCGACGAAAAAGCTGCGGCAGCCGGCCCCGGCCAGGGCCGTCGCCACGGGCACCGCACCCAGGCCATAGCCGTCGGCCTTAACCACGCCGGCGCATTCGACCGCGCGGCCGCTCCGCTGGGCATGGTCGCGCAGAACGCGCCAATTGCCCGCGATGGCATCCAGGTCGATGGCCAGGACGGCGCCGGCGCCGGCCGGCACCTGGCTTGGAAAATCCACGGACGACACCCCCGGCTCCTCAGTAATCGTCGCCGGCACCGGCCAGGGCGTGGTGGGTGTCGAGGTCGGAGAAGCGGGTGAACTCGCCATGGAAGTGCAGGCGCACGGTGCCCACCGGGCCGTGACGCTGCTTGGCGATGATGGCCTCGGCCGTATCGTGCACCTCTTCCAGGCGCTGCTGCCAGCGCTGGTAGCGGTCGTTGAACTTGTCTTCCGCCTCTTCCGGGCGGCGCGACGGCTCGGCACGCTCCAGATAGTACTGCTCGCGGTAGACGAACATGACCACGTCGGCGTCCTGCTCGATGGAGCCCGACTCGCGCAGGTCCGACAGCTGCGGGCGCTTGTCCTCGCGGTTTTCCACCTGTCGCGACAGCTGCGACAGCGCGATCACCGGCAGGTCCAGCTCCTTGGCGATGGCCTTCAGGCCGCGCGTGATCTCCGAGATTTCCTGCACGCGGTTGTCGGTCTTGCTGATCCCGCCGCCGCGCAGCAGCTGCAGGTAGTCGACCACGATCATGCCCAGGCCGTGGGTGCGCTTCAGGCGGCGGGCGCGCGTGCGCACGGCGGTGATGGACAGGGCCGGCGTGTCGTCCACAAAGAACGGCACCTTGGAGATGTAGTTGCTGGCCTCGATGAAGCGGGGAAAGTCGCTGCCGTGGATTTCGCCGCGGCGGATCTTGTCGCCGCTGACCTCGGCCTCATCGGCCAGGATACGGGTGGCGAGCTGTTCCGCCGACATTTCCAGCGAGAAGAAGCCGACCGGTGCGCCTTCCTTGCCGCTGCTCTTCATGTGCGCGCGGGCGGCGTTGAAGGCGATGTTGGTGGCGAGCGCCGTCTTACCCATCGAGGGGCGGCCGGCCAGGATGATGAGATCGGAGGGGTGCAGGCCGCCCAGCTTGCCGTCCAGGTCGCGCAGCCCCGTGGTGACGCCGGTGACGTGGCTGGACCGTTTGTAGGCCGCCTCCGCCATCTCGATCGCCGCCTTCAGCGACCGTTCGAAGGGGATGAAGCCGCCCTGGGCGTCGCCGGTGGAGGCGAGGTCGAACAGCTTCTTCTCCGCCTCCTCGATCTGGTCGGTGGCGACCACGTCCAGGTCGTGCTTGTAGGCGGCGTTGACCATGTCCTCGCCCACGTCGATCAGCTGCCGGCGCAGGTAGGCGTCATGGATGATGCGGCCGTAGTCCTCGGCGTTGCTGACGGTGACGACACCGGCGGCCAGGCGGGCCAGGTACTCGGTGCCGCCGATCTCCTTCAGGTCCGCGTCCTGCTCGAAATAGGCCTTCAGCGTCAGGGGGCTGGCGATCTGCCCGCGTTCCACCAGCTTGGCGATGGCGGCGAAGACGCGGCCGTTGGCGGGGTCGAAGAAGTGCTCCGGCCGCAGGAACTCGGCCACCTTCTCCAGCGCCTTGTTGTTGACCAGGGCGGCGCCCAGCAGCGCCTGTTCCGCCTCCAGGTTATGGGGCGGCGTGCGATAGGGCAACGCGCCGGTGGGGGCGGTGGGGTCGGTCAACTTGGTGTCCATGGGCATCAGTGTAGCAGCGGGGGAGGCATGGCATAGCCGGCCGCCGCGCGCACGGCAAGTGCAACATGCGGATGGATTTTATCCACAGGGGGATAATCATGGGGATAAGAGCGGAAAAGGGGTGGCATTCCCGCCCTTAAACTTTGATTTTCCTTTATTCCGCCACCATCGCTGGCGTGTGGGCGCGCGGTGCCATGGCCTCCTCCGCCCTGTGGATATAATCCCGGGTGAGGGGCACGGCAGCCAGGGCGTTGGACAGCTGGATCTGAAAGACCATATGCCCCTGGTAGCGGAAGGCGCACTCCGACCCCGCCAGGTAGAATTCCCACATGCGCACGAAACGCTCGTCATACAGCGCGGCCGCTTCATCGGCCTTGGCCAGGAAGCGGTGGCGCCAGGCGCGCAGGGTCTCGGCGTAATGCAGGCGCAGGATTTCGATGTCGGTGGTGACGACGCGCGCCTTCTCCACCGCCGGCATGACCTCCGACAGGGCAGGGACGTAGCCCCCAGGGAAGATGTACTTGCGGATCCAGGGGTTGGTGGCGCCCGGCCCGTCCAGGCGGCCGATGGAGTGGATCAGGGCTACCCCCTCGGGCGTCATCAGGTCGCGCACCGCGGCGAAATATTCGGGATAGTGGGGCAGGCCCACATGCTCGAACATGCCCACCGAGACGATACGGTCAAAATGACCGCCATAGCCCTGGCCCTTCAGGTGGCGATAATCCACCAGCTCGAACCTCACCCGGTCGGTGACGCCCTCGTCGATGGCGCGCTGGCGGGCGACGGCCAGTTGCTCCTCCGACAGGGTGATGCCCAGGATCTGGGTGGCAGGAACCTGGCGGGCGATCTCCAGCGCCATGCCGCCCCAGCCGCAGCCGATGTCCAGCACCTTCATCCCCGGCTCCAGCCGCAGCTTGGCGATGATGTGCCGCTTCTTCAGGCTCTGCGCCTCCTCCAGCGTCGTCTCCGGCGTGGGGAAGTAGGCGCAGGAATATTGGCGGTCGCTGTCCAGGAATAGGGAGTAGAGCTTGCCGGACAGGTCGTAATGGTGGGCCACGTTGGCCTTGGACCGGTGCGCCGGGTTGAACTGCTGGGCGTACCGCGTCAGTGTCTCGATGGGGCCCATCAGGTAGTCGGACCAGCCGATATGCTGCCAGCCGCTGTTGCGGGTGACCAGTGCCAGCAGGTCATAGATGCTGCCCTCCTCCATCACCAGCGTGCCGTCCATGTAGGCCTCGCCGGCGTACAGGCGCGGCGCCAGCGCCAGCTTCCAGTGCAGGCTGGGATCGGTCACGCGCACGGTGACGGGGCCGTAGCTGGCGGGGCCGCCGTCGGCGATACCCCCGGGGCTGACTCCGCCCGGCAGGGCGTCCGGGTCGCGCCGGCCGAATTCGTAGCGGCGGCCGTGGGCGTCGATCAGTGTCAGATGGCCGGTCTTGATCAGGGACCGGAACAGGCTGGCCAAGAGCATGCCGAAGGCTCCCTCGTCTCAAATCACCTGCATATCAAAGACATGTAGGTAGTCTGCGAGCGGGAGGCCAGGGGGTCTATTAGCTCTAAGATTTACTCAAAAGGGCAGGGTTCGCCTGTGCCTCGGCCTTATTTCCCGTGGGCGATGAAGGGACCGTTACGGAAGCCGGCCTTGCCGTAGCGGAAAGGGTCGCCTTCGGGCGTGGTCATGCCGCCGCCGGCGGCCAGCAGCACGGCGTGGCCGGCGGCAGTGTCCCATTCACAGGTCGGCCCGAAGCGGGGATAGAGGTCGGCCACGCCCTCGGCGATGCGGCAGAACTTGACGGAACTGCCGCAGGCCAGGGTCTCGGCCACCGAATAGGACTTCAGATAGGCCGCCAGCGCCTCGTCATTGGCGTGGGAGCGGGAGGAGACGACGGTAACGCCGGCGCGCGGCTGCGGGCGACAGGCGATAGCCTCCCGCTCCCCACCCGCGCGCTGGCGCCACGCCAGGGGCTGGGGCGCCAGGGAACCCGCGAACAGCTCGCCGCTGGCCGGGGCGTAGACCACACCCAGCACGGGCTGGCCCTTGTCGACCAGGGCGATGTTCACCGTGAACTCGCCATTGCGCTTGATGAATTCCTTGGTGCCGTCCAGCGGGTCCACCAGCCAGAAGGGCTGGCGGGCCGCCACGGCCGGAATCTCGCCCCGCTCCGCCGCCTCTTCCGACACCGCCGGGATGGCGGGCGTCAGGCGGGCCAGGCCGGGCAGGATGACCGCCTCGGCGGCGTGGTCGGCCAGGGTGACGGGGCTGCCGTCCGACTTGGCCTTGGCGCCGTGGTCGCCCTCATAGAAGGGAAGGGTGGCGTGGCCCGCCTCGACCGCCAGCGCCGCGATGCCATCCAGAAGGGCGACAAGGTCCATTCGGGCGAGGACGGGGGCGGTGGTCATGGGGCCAAGCCTATCTCTGTAGTGTCGCGGGGTGATCGGGGAGGGGAATAGTGCATCGGGCCCCCGCTCAGCAACAGTCCAAACCCGGACGCCCACGCGCGGCTCTCATGCGCGCGGCTGTCCAATTTTAAGCCGCATTTTAAGGACAGGACCATTGGGCGGCGCCAACCGCGCTCCGAACCCACGCGATGAGGGCGGCGGGCGACGGCGGCGGGTGCTAGACTGGTGCCCATGAGACTGACGCTTCCCCTCCTCATCGCCGTCCTCACCGTGTCCGCCGACGCCCTGGCCGCCCCACCGCCCCCTGTCGGGGGGGGCGGCGATGTCATTGAGGGGCATGCCCAGGCGACCGAGGGGGACACCCTGTTGGTCGATGGGGGGGAGATCAGGCTGTACGGTATCGACGCGCCCGACCCCGGCCAAACCTGCCAGAACCGGCGCGGCGCCACTTATGACTGTTTCGCCCAGGCGACCAAGGAATTGCAGGCCGTTGTCCAGGACAAGATCGTCCGCTGCACCACCAAGGAAAGCCCGCCCAAGCAGCGGCGCCTGGGTGTGTGCACGGTGGAGGGGCGCGATGTCGCCGGCATCATGGTGCGGGCCGGCTGGGCGCTGGCCTACACCGCCCTGACGCCGGACTATTACAACACCCAGGTCCTGGCCATGAGCCATCGCGCCGGCATGTGGGGGGGGCGGGTGGAACCGCCCTGGCTGTGGCGCGACCGGCAGGCGACGCTGGAGGCCGATGCCACCGGCAAGCCCAGGAAAAAGCCCTCAGGCCAGCCGTGAGGCCGGCCTGAAGACGCCAGCGGCCTGCAATCCACCGGGATGCCACCAATATATGATCGGGGGGCGCGATAGGGGGCCAGAGCCACAGTGCCGCGCAAAGACGCGGGCGCACCCCTGCTGCCGCCTGGAAAACACTTGACCGCGACCGCCGGGGCCATCACCTATGTCGCCGAAATTGCGCGTATCCCGCAGTCCACCCGTTTTTTCCTGAAAGGAAGTTATGTCGAAGGAGGATTTGATCGAGTTTTCCGGCACGGTGACCGAACTGCTGCCGAACGCGATGTTCCGCGTCAAGCTCGATAACGAACACGAAGTGCTGGCCCACACCTCCGGCAAGATGCGCAAGAATCGCATCCGCGTGCTGGCGGGTGACCGGGTCAACGTCGAAATGACGCCCTACGACCTGACCAAGGGCCGCATCACCTTCCGCTTCAAGTAAGCGGACGGTTGCCCATGGTGCGCGTGCAAGCGGACGGGACGGGGCGGATGCCACGACAGCTCCCGCCGCTGGTGCTGGCGTCCAGTTCCCCGCGCCGTCGGGAACTGCTGGCCCAGATCGGGGTGACGCCGGCCGGCATCGACCCGGCCGACATCGACGAAAGCCCGCTGGTGGATGAGCTGCCGGCCCATCACGCCCTGCGCCTGGCCAAGGCCAAGGCGGAGGTGGTGGCCGCCCGCAGCGCGGGGTCGGTTGTGCTGGCCGCCGACACGGTGGTGGGCTGTGGCCGCCGTATCCTGCCCAAGGCGGAAAGCGCCGACGACGTGCGCCGCTGCCTGGATCTGCTGTCCGGCCGCCGCCACCGCGTCTATGGCGGCCTGTGCGTCATCGACGCGGCGGGCAAGGTGCGCACCCGGCTGGTGCAGACCGCCGTGCTGTTCAAGAAACTGAGCCGCGCCGAGATCGACGCCTATCTCGCCTGTGGCGAGGGCGTGGGCAAGGCCGGCGGCTACGCCATCCAGGGCCGGGCCGCCTTGTTCGCGCGCGGGCTGGTCGGTTCCCATAGCAATGTCGTGGGCCTGTCGCTGTTCGAGACGGCGGCCCTGCTGCGTGCCGCCGGCATCGATCCGCTCTTGGCCGCGTGATGGGCCGGCCCTGATGGCCCGCGAACTCCACATCGATGTGACATCGCCGGCGCAGGGGCCGGCCCTGCGTCGCGCCGCCATGCTGACCGATGGCGTGTTGTCGGATCTCTATATCGACCGGGTGGAGCGGCCCACCCTGGCCGGTGCCGTGATTCGCGGCCGCGTCACCCGCATCGTCGCCGGCATGAACGCCGCCTTCATCGACATCGGCACCGGCCGCGACGGTTTGCTGCCCGCTGCAGACGTGCGCGTGCCCCAGGGGCGTGATAAGGGCGCCCCCAAGGATCGTCCGGCCGCGCGGCCCCAGGGCCCCATCGGTACGGCCTTGCGGGCCGGGCAGACCATCATCGTCCAGGTCAAGGCCGACCCCGTGGGTGCCAAGGGCGCGTTGCTGTCCATGGACGTGGCGCTGCCCGGCCGTTTCCTGGTGCACACGCCGTTGGCGGCCGGCATCCACGTGTCCAAGCGCCTGGGGCAGGGGGCCAGCGCCGCGGCGGAGCGTGCGCGCCTCACCACCGTGGTGCGCGACGCGGTGCCCGTCAGCAGCCAGGGTCGGGCCGGTGGCTGGGCAGGTGGCTGGATCGTGCGTGCCGCCGCCGCCGGTGTGCCCTCCGACTGGCTGGCGCAGGAGGCGGAGGCCTTGGCCATGGACTGGCGCGGGGTGGCGCGGGCCGGCGATGGGCCGCCGGCCACGCTATTGGCTGCACCCCATGCCGGCATCCGCGCCCTGATGGAACAGACGGGCCAGCCGGTATCGGCCATCCTGGTGGATGACCGCGCCGCCGCCGGCCAGGACCTATATGCGGAGCTGCGCCGCTGGTGCGACGATCGCGCCGCCGACCTGCTGCCGGTGCTGAAACGCGTCCCCGCTGGCCTGCCGCTGTTCGACGGCGGCGACCTGGACGGCGCCATCGCCACGCTGTTGCGTCCGCGCGTCCCCTTGCGGGGGGCCGCCGCCGGCAGCCTGGTCATCGAGCGGACCGAGGCGCTGACCGTCATCGACGTGAACGGGGGGGAGAAAGGTGACCCCCTGGCCGTCAACCTGGCGGCTGTGCCGGAAATCGCCCGCCAGCTGCGTCTGCGCAATGTGGGTGGCATCGTGGTGGTGGACTTCATCAACCTGTCGCGGCCGCCGGACCGCGAACGGCTGATCCTCGCCCTGACCGGGGCGGTGGCGGACGATCCCGGCAATACCCAGGTCTATGGCATGTCCCGCCTGGGCCTGGTGGAGATGACGCGCCAGCGCCGGGGACCATCCCTGCTGGACCTGGTGGCGGCTGACGCGCCGACCCCGGGCGTTTTGTCCGACGACGATGACGCCGTGATGTGAGTGACGTTGCCATGACCGACCAACCGATTCCCCTGAAACCCCGCAAGTCCCGCGCGGCCTGCCCCATTTGCGGCCGGCCGCCGGCGCCCGAGGTGAAGCCCTTCTGCTCCGCCCGCTGTGCCGACGTTGATCTGGGGCGCTGGCTGAACGAAAGCTACCGCGTGCCCGTGACCGAGGAGACGGACGAGGATGGCGAGACCGCCCCGGGAGCGGAGCGGGACTGAGTCCCGGCACCCCGTCATATCCCTAAATTTGCGAGTGGAATCAGCCGCCTAAAAAAAAACTGAAAAAGATCGAAACAACAGGCTGGACAAGCCCGCCGGACTTGTCTACATACAGCCACCTCGACGCGCCGCGGACACCAACGCCACGGCAACGGGTCACAAAAACCCACGCGAGATCAGGGGCTTAGCGCCTGCTACGTTCCTCTGGATGCCCAGGTAGCTCAGTTGGTAGAGCAGGGGACTGAAAATCCCCGTGTCGGTGGTTCGATTCCGCCCCTGGGCACCATTTTCTTCCAAGAAAATCGGCGATTGTTTTGGTGTGGCCGACTGTCCCGCTGTTGCCCATCGCTTACCGCAGCACGCTGTTTGAATCCGCCAGGCGCACGTCGTGCATCTGGTCGAGGTAGGCCTCGTAATACCCTTTGTGCGACGCGCCGACGATGGCGAGCAGGCGGGTACCGGGATGCTGGCCCAGGACGTCGCGGATGTTCGCGACCATGCGCAGGTTCCGCGTCTCCCAATACCCGACGTAATTCCGGCCAAATCCCTGGGGCGACGGCTCCCGCAGGGCGGCGCCGAAGTCTGCCTGATAGGCCTGCAGCGCGGCCTGCGGCGTGTTGTAGGCGCGGTACAGGGTCATCAGGCCGCCGGGCTTGGCGAAGCCAGCCTCCAGCCGCTCATCCTCCGCCCGGCGCGCCTTGGCGGCGGGATTGTCCCAGGCGTGGGTGATAGCGGCGGCATAGGCGTCGGCGTCCGGCGGGTCGGGAAAGTCGGCGCTGTGGTCATCCACGCTCCACAGCCGCTCCAGGCCCAGGCGCGCCGCCAGCACGGCCGAGATAAGGTTGGTTTCGTTGCGGCGGTCCTTGGCGCGCTCCAGCGCCGCCACCAGGTCGGGCGTGAGACCATCACCGGCGCGCCGCTCTTCCGCCGGCAGGCGCAGCCACTGCACCAGGGCGGAGCTTCGCTCCCCTGCCGCCAGGAAGATCGCGGCCAGATGCCGCCGGTCGGCGGCGGTGGGGGCGGCCGGCCATGCCGCCAGCAGCCGTTCCGCCTCTGCGTTGGCGGCGGGCACGTCCAGTCCGGTCGCCTGCCCTGCGGGACCGGGGTCTGGGCAGTAGTCGGCGACGGTCGAGGCATAGCGGGTGGGATAACGGCGCAGACTATCGCATTGCAGGCCGGACATGTCCTCGGTCGCGATGGCGTCCGGATGCCAGGCCGCCAGGCGGGTCAGCAGGGGCTCCAGCATGTCCGGCCGCAGCTCGCCCTTGAGCCCTGACAGATGCGGTGTGCCCAGCACCAGCACCTCGTTGGCCTTGCCCGCCGGTGGCCCCTTCAACTGGTCGGGCTTGAATGAGGGGTGGTAGTCCGACGCGCCGGTCCCGGCATCCGCCGGGATGACCTTGGCGACTGCCAGGATGCCGGCAAGCAGGGCTAAGCCCAGGCTGGCTGAGCGACGACGGACGTGTGTCATGATTTCCCCCAAAGGACTGCAGAGCGCTTCCGTCATCATCTTGATCGGCCGGCATCGCGAAAGGGCCGCTTTGGCGCCTTTCGTCCGGTCCGGCCATGATCCGCCGCGTGTCCTTCACCGTATCGTCCAGCGCCAGGGACGACGGGCCCTGGCGCACGCCGGGAAAGGGTTTGAGATGTGGAGACGGATTTGCGCCGCGCTGCTGTGCGCGCCCTTGCTCACCAGTTGCGCCGGGATGGCGCCCAAGGATTTCGCGGGCGGCACGCCCCCGCTGGTCTTGGAGGATTATTTCACCGGCCATACCAAGGCCTGGGGACTGTTCGAGGATCGTTTCGGCAAGGTGCGCCGCCAATTCACCGTCGACATCGACGGCACCCGGCAGGACGGCGTCCTGATCCTTCACGAACGTTTCCTGTACAACGACGGCGAACGGGAGGAGCGGACCTGGACGGTACGGCAGGTGGCGCCGGACCGATATGAGGGGACCGCCGGTGATGTCGTGGGTGTGGCGCGGGGCGTCGCGTCGGGCAACGCCTTCAACTGGGCCTACCGCCTTGACCTCAAGGTCGGCGACGGCACCATGCGCGTCGCCTTCGATGACTGGATGTTCCTGCAACCCGGCGGCGTCCTGCTGAACCGGGCCCACGTCACCAAATGGGGCGTCGAAATCGGGTCGGTCAGCATCTTCTTCCAGAAGGCGCCGGCGATGGCCGCCCCGGACATGCCGGATTAGAGGGGAAGGGCCGGGACCAGGCCGGGCGCGGCGGTCCGCCGCCCCTGGCCTGGCCTTGGCTTCAGGCGGCGCGCAGCTTGGCGAAGAAGTCTGCCACGGCCTCCTGCAGGCGGGCCGATTCCTTGGCCAGGCTCTGCGAGGCGCCCAGCACCTGGACCGAGGCGGCGGCGGTCTCTTCCGAGGCTTCGGCCACGGCGCCGATGTTGTTGGAGACCAGCACCGTGCCCTTGGAGGCCTCGCTCACGTTGCGGGTGATTTCCCGCGTGGCCGCACCCTGCTCCTCCACCGCGGCGGCGATGACGGAGGTGCCGGCGCCGATGTCGCGGATGGTGGACTGTATCTGGCGGATGGCGCTGACGGCGTCCGTCGTCTCCTGCTGAATGGCGGCCACCTGGGCGCCGATGTCCTCGGTCGCCTTGGCGGTCTGGTTGGCCAGGGCCTTCACTTCGGTGGCGACGACGGCGAAACCCTTGCCGGCCTCACCCGCCCGCGCCGCCTCGATGGTGGCGTTCAGCGCCAGCAGGTTGGTTTGGCTGGCGATTTCGCGGATCAGGCTGATTACCGCCTCGATGCGCTGGGCGCCTTCGGCCAGGCCGTTGACGGTGGCGTCGGTCTCTTCGGCCTGGCGCACGGCCTCATCGGCCACGGTGGCGGACTGCAGGGCCTGGCGGCTGATCTCCCCGATGGAGGCGGTCAACTCCTCGGTCGCGGCGGCCACGGTCTGCACGTTGGTGGACGCCTCTTCGGCACCCGTGGCCACGGCCTGCACCTGGCGGCGGTTGCCGTCCACGATCTGGGTCAGGCGGGCGGCCGTCTGGCCCAGTTCCTCCGACGCGTGGGCGACGAAGTTCACCAGCTCGGTCGAAACCTTGTCGAACTCCTCGATGTGCTGCTCGCGCAGGCGCACACGGGCCTCGCGGCGCAGCTGTTCCTGCCGGGCCTGCTCGGCCAGCTCATCGGCGCGGATCATGCTGTCGCGGAACACGGCGACGGCGGCGGCCATGCGGCCGATCTCATCCAGGCGGTCGGCGCCGGGGATCTGGACCGACAGGTCGTGGTCGGCCAGGCGGCCCATGGCGCCCGTCATGTCATCCAGCGGCTTGGACACCAGGCGGATCAGCGCGAAGCCGGCCAGGCCCCCCAGGGCCAGCGACAGGATCAGCGCGCCGATGACCACCATCTTGGCGGTCTGGTAGCTGTCGCGGTTGGCCTTGGCGGCCTCGTCCGCGCCCTTCATGTTGACGTCGGCGTCGGTCTTCAAGGCCTGGCGCAACTTGGTGAAATTGTCGATCATCTCCCCGCGGAAGGAGGCGACGGCCTCGTCCAACTTGCCGTCGTGGGCGGTGGCCAGCAGCTTTTCATGCAGGCCCAGATAGATCTTCCAGATGCGCTGGATGTCATCCGCCGCGGCGCGTTCCTCGCCGGCGCCGATCAGCGGCTGGTATGCCGTCCAGGACTTGTCGAAGTCCGCCAGGGTGGCGGCGAAGCGCTTTTCCACCTCTGCCCGCATGGCCGGTTCCTTGACCAGCAGGTAGGAGCCTTCGAGCGAGCGGAAGCGTTCGGTCGCCTGGACGATCTGTCCCACCGCGCGGGTGGAGGGCAGCCAGTCGTCACGGATATCCATAGCGGAGGTGTTCATGCGCGCGGCCTGCATCATGGCAACCACGCCCAGGATCAGGGTGATGCCCAGGACGGCGCTGAACGCCAGGATCACCTTGTGGCGGATGGACAGGTTTTTCATGGCCTTCGACGCTCCTCACCCTAGCGGGGGCCCTCAACGCGGGTACCCCCCAAAAATCAGGGCGCCATCGCCATCAAACGACCCTCGGCCAGACAGCATTGAGGACTTTCGGAGGGACGGCGCCATGAAGCCGAATACTCCGTTAAGCATATTAAGGATCGGTAAAGCGCGGACCTATGCTGTGGGTTAGGATGCCAATCCCCTCAGTTCGCGCCGCCGGCGCAGGGGGACGTAGCGCCAGGCGCCGCCGCGTCCAGGCGACCCAGGCTGTCGGCCACGGCGGCGGCCAACTGCGCCGCGCCATTGGACAGGGCGGCGGCGGCCGCGTCGGGTGAGGCGGCGGCCACCGGCAGGCTGAAGCCGGCGCGGCAGGTGGATGCGGCTCCCTGTGGCAGGCGCCGCATGGTCCAGCTGCCGTCCACCACGGCGGTGCCGCCGGGGGCGGCGTCAAACCGCTCGATGCGCAGCGCCAGGCGATACTGTGGCGGGCCGTTGGGTGCCGGGGCCACGGGCGCCTGGTAGATGTCGGTGGCGCGCAGCCGCTGCCACAGGGCGTTGGCCAGCGCCAGCCGCATCTCATCCGCCACCGGGGCGGCCCAGCGGTCGTCGTCGCGCACATCCAGCCGGCCGCCGGCGTCGGTCAGCACCAGCTGGGTGCGGTTCAGCCGCTCCGGCACCGTCACGGGCAGCACCTCCACCAGCACACGAGCGGCGCCGGTCGCGGGGGCGCCAGCCGGTTGCGGGGCCAGCGCGTGGTAGCGGATGGGGGTGGAACCGCCGCAACCGGCCAGCAGGACCAGGCCCGTCAGGCCGACAAGGGCGGAAAGGGAACGGGGGAAAGGGGCGGGGTTCGTGCTCATTCGTCCTTGTCCTTCCGGCCGCGCACCAGGGATTCCGGGTGGCGTTCCAGGCTGTCGCTCAACGCTTTCAGGGACCGGGTGGCATCTATGACGCCCTTCAGCGCCTGGCGGGTGTCCTGCTGCAGGGGGGCGTCCGGGGCGACGCTGGCCTGGGTGGCGGCCAGGGTCTGTTCCATCTGCTTCAGGCTGTCGCGGATTTCCGGCAGCACGTCGTGGTCGGCATGCTGCACCAGCTCGTCGATATGGCGGGTGGCGCCGTCCACGCTGGCCAGCGCCTTGCGCGCGTTCTCGCCGATGGCGTCGAAGGGGATCTTGTCCAGCTTGGCCACGATCTCCTGCACCTTCTGGTACAACTCCTCCAGGTCGCCGGGCACGGTGGGCAGTTCCACGGGATCGGTGTTGGGGTTGAACTGCACCGGCGGCGCCTTGGGCATGAAGTCCACCGCCACATACAGCTGCCCGGTCAGGAAGCTGCCGGTGCGCAGCTGGGCGCGCAGGCCCCGGTTCACCAGTTCCGCCAGGCGCTGCATCCGGGCGGCCCGCTCGCTTTCCGGCGGCAGCGTCTGCTCGAAGGAGGGCAGGCGATCCGGGAAGATGTTGACCATGACGCGGGAGGTGAAATCCTGGGTAGCCGGGTCGTAGTCGATACCCACGCCGGTGACGTTGCCGATCTCCACCCCACGGAAATCCACCGGCGCACCTACGGTCAGGCCGCGTATGGATTGATGGAAGCGCATCACCATGGCGACGTGGTAGCCCTCCGGCGCCTTCATCGCGTCGACATGGTTGGCGGCCAGCCAGAACTGGCTGCCGGCCGCCGCCGGGGTCATGGGCGTGTCCGGCGGGTCCTCGAAGGCGATGCCGCCCATCAGGATGGTGGCCAGCGCCTCGGTATCCACCTTCAGGCCTGAGCCGTCGATGCGCACGTCCACGCCGCTGGCGTGCCAGAACTTGCTGTCCTTGGTGATGAAATGGTCGTAGGGCGACTTGATGAAGACATGCAGGGTGATATGGCGCCCGTCCTCATCCAGGGTGTAGCGCTCGACATGGCCCACGGGGATGCGCTTGTAGTAGACGGGCGATCCCGCCGCCAGCGAGCCGATGTCGTCGGTGTGCAGGACATAGCGCTGCCCCGGCACGTCGGAGGCCACCACCGGCGGATCCTCCAGCCCGGTGAATTCCTTGCGCTGGCTGTCCGACTTGCCGGCGTCGACGCCGATGTAGGACCCGGACAACAGGGTGTTCAGTCCCGAAACGCCCGTCTCGGCGAAACGCGGGCGCACCACCCAAAAACGGCTGTCTTCCACGGCGAAGCCCTTGGCGTCCTTGGTCAGCTCCACCGTCACCAGCACGCGGGCGTGATCGTCGGTCAGCGTGACGCCCTTCACCTCGCCGATGTCCACGTCCTTGAACTTCACCTTGGTCTTGCCCGGCTCGATGCCGTCCGCCGTCAGGAAGCTGATGGTGATGCTGGGGCCTTTCATCCAAACCGTCTTCACCACCAGGGTCAGGCCCACGATGGCGGCGATGGCGGGGATCAACCATACCAACGACGGGATCCAGCGGCGGCCCGAGTCCACCACCGGTTCCGGCAGGTCGTCCTGGTGGGGGGCGGGGGGCGTGGTTTCAGCCATGGCGGGTTCCGAAGGCTAGTCGTTTCTTGGGATCGCGCCCCCTGCGCGGGCGGTGGGCGCGATCCCAGATCATACGGGGGTCGAAGCTGTGGGCGGCCAGCATGGTCAGCACCACCACGGCGCCGAAGGCGGCCGCACCCGGGCCGGCCTGGATGACGGCCAGCCCTTGGAAGTGCACCAGGCCCACCATCAGGGCCACGACGAACACGTCCAGCATGGACCAGCGGCCTACGAATTCGATGATGCGGTAAAGGCGGGCGCGCTGGTCGGCGCGGCCGCGCGCGCCGCGCTGGATGGACACGGCCAGGGTGCTGAGCGTCGCCAGCTTCAGCAGCGGCACCAGGATGCTGACGGTGAAGATCAGCACCGCCAGTTCGGGCGAGCCGGTGTTCCAGAAATAGAGGATGCCGGACAGGATGGTGTCGCTCTGGGTGCTGAGCAGGGTGGAGGTCTGCATCACCGGGAAGGCGTTGGCCGGGATGTACAGGATGGCGGCCGCGATCAGCAGCGCCCAGGTGCGTGACAGGCTGTCCACCTTGCGCGGGTGCAGCCGCCCGGCGCACCGGGGGCAGCGGACGCGCCCCTCGCCGTGTCCATGCCGGGATCCATCCGGGGCGGCCGTATCGCGGCATACCAGATGGCAGTGCGGACAGGCGACCAAACCCGCTTGCGCCGCCGTGGTCACGCGTGCTTCCGAAGAGGAGGTGGTCGGTGCCGCGCTCATGGATGCACCGATTGTTTGGGCCGGAAGCGCCGCCTCGGCCGCACGATGACACGGTCGCCCGCGCGCCACAGGCTGCGCAGATCCAGCGACAGGATGACCGCCAGCAGAATGGTCAGCAGGCCAAAGGCCCACAGCGCGATGCCCGGCACCACCTCGGCCATGTTGGACAGCTTCACCAGGGCCACGACGATGCCCAGCATGAACACCTCGATCATGCCCCAGGGCCGCAGCGCCTGCAGGAAGCGCAGCATGGGGGCGAAGGCCGGGGCCGGCCGCCCCCGCCGGATCATGAGCAGCAGGGCGAACAGGGCGCCCAAATCCACCAGGGGGAACAGCTGGGTCGTGGCGAAGACGAGGACGGCCACGATCTCCCGCCCCTCCCGCCACAGGGCCAGCACGCTGCCGACCAGGGTGGTGCTGTTGCTGCGCCCCTGGATCTCAAGATCGACGATGGGGAAGCTGTTGGCGATCAGGTAGATCAGGATGGCGGCGGCCACCAGCGCCAGCTGGTGGTCCGGTTCCAGGTAGGAGCGGCGGTAGAGCACGGCCCCGCAGCGCACGCATCGGGCCTTGGTGCCGGGCGCCAGCTCACGCCGTTCGTGCAGGGCGTCGCATTCAGGACAGGCGACCAGGGATTCGGTCACAGGGGATGCCAGTTCGTCGTCATGGTTCGGCCCCGGTGCATGGCCGTTGCCACGTTGGCCTTCATGGTGAGCGGCTTGCCGCCGCCACGATAGCCCGGCTTCCTGAATAGCACCATCGGGTGGGCGGGTGCGAACCCGATGCTGTTCGGGGGAGGCCGGTCGATGTAGCGGTCCTGCAACGGATAGGCCCCACGCCGCAGCCGCATGGGGCGGGCGGGTGCGCTGATAATTCCCTGCCCAGACGATGCGGCCTCGTGCACACTGGCCGGCCTGCCCATTCGGTGGGCAATGTGGTGCGCCCCATGCCGGGTGGTGCCCCTTGTCGGGTGTGAAAGAAAGGGACGACTTTGGCCTCTGGTAAGACCTTCCTGGCGGCGGCCCTCGCCACCAGTTGCGCCCTGTCCGCGCTGATGGCGCCTGTGCTCGTTCCCGCTGCGGCGCATGCCGCGGACCAACCCAAGGCCGCCGCGTCCGCCAAGGCGGGCAAGGCCGATTTCGCCGCCCCCAAGGCGGTGGCCAGCGTCGAGGGCATCACGGAATACCGCCTGGCCAACGGCCTGCGCGTGTTGCTGTTCCCCAGCGAGGCCAAGTCCACCATCACCGTCAACGTCGTGTACCGCGTCGGCTCGCGCATGGAAGGGTATGGCGAGACGGGCATGGCCCACCTGCTGGAACACATGATGTTCAAGGGGACGCCCAACCACCACGACATCCCGCAGGAAACGCAGAAGCGCGGTTTCCAGAACAACGCCACCACGGCCGAGGACCGCACCAACTACTACGAGACCTTCGACGCGCGGCAGGACTATCTGGACTGGGCCTTGGGCCTGGAGGCGGACCGCATGGTCCATTCCTTCGTCGCCCGCAAGGATCTCGACAGCGAGATGACGGTGGTGCGCAACGAGATGGAGATGCGGGAGAACAACCCCGTGGGCATCCTGATGGAGCGCATGCACTCCTCAGCATATCTCTGGCATCACTATGGCCATTCCACCATCGGCGCGCGCTCGGACGTGGAGAACGTGGACATTGGCCACCTGCAGGCCTTCTATCACCGCTATTATCGGCCGGATAACGCCACCCTGGTCATCGCCGGCAAGTTCGACCCGGCCAAAGCCCTGGCCAGCGCGCAGGCGGCCTTCGGCGGGCTGAAAAACCCGGCCGAGGCGCTGCCGCCGGAATACACGGTGGAACCGGCACAGGACGGCGAGCGGTCCGTCACCCTGCGCCGCGTGGGCGACACGGGGTACGAGGGGCTGGCCTATCACATCCCGGCCGCCACCCATCCCGACAGCGCCGCGCTGTCCATCCTGTCCTTCATCCTGGGCAGCACGCCCTCGGGGCGTCTGCACAAGGCGCTGGTGGAGCAGAAGCTGGCCACCGGCGTGTCGGCCTCGGCCGAAAAGCGCGTGGACCCCGGCCTGGCCATGGCCCTGGCGGAGGTGCCCAAGGGCGGCGACGCCGCCAAGGTGCTGTCGGTCATGACGGGCGTGGTGGAGGGCGTGCACGACCATCCCATCACGGATGAGGAGGTCGACCGCGCTAAGACCCGCATGCTGAAGAATTACGACCAGTTGATGGACAACCCCGGCGGCGTGGCGCTCAGCCTGACCGACGTCATCGCGCAGGGGGACTGGCGCCTGCTGTTCGTCGGGCGCGACCGCATCGCCGCCGTGACCACGGCGGACGTGCAGCGCGTGGCGGAGACCTATTTCCGCCAAGCCAACCGCACCGAGGGCCACTTCATTCCGACCACGGCGCCAGAACGTGTGGATATCCCGGCCGCGCCCACCGCCGCGTCCCTGGTGGATGGCTACAAGGGGCGGGACGCGGCGGTGGCCGACACCGTGTTCGACAGCAGCCCGACCAACATCGACGCCCACACCCAGCGCCTGGATTTGCCGGATGGTGGCAAGCTGGCCTTGCTGGCCAAGCCGGCCCGGGGCCAGGCGGTGAACCTGCTGATCCGGCTGCGCTATGGCGATGATGCCAGCCTGACGGGGAAGGACGCGGCGTCCGAGGCGGTGGCCAGCATGCTGCTGAAGGGCACCGCGAAGCACAGCCGCCAGCAGATCGCCGACCTGCTGGACAAGATGAAGGCCAATTTGGCCATCTCGTCCGGTACGCAGCAGACCAGCATCGCCGTGCGCACCGACCGCGCGCACGTGGCCGAGGTGCTGGCGCTGGTGGCCGAGATCCTGCGGGAGCCAGCCTTCCCGGCCGATGAACTGGAGCAGTGGCGCGCCGCCACCATTTCCGACCTGGAATCGTCCCGCACCGATCCCCAGTCCCTGGCCAGCAACGCCTTCGACCGGGCCTTCGACACGACGCAGCCCGACCATCCCGGCCATATCGACACGGTTGACGAGTGGATCGCCAAGATCAAGGCGCTGAAGCTGGAGGAGGTGAAGGCCTTCTACCACGCCTTTTACGGCGCCCGCGGGGCCCAGGTGGCCGTGGTGGGCGACTTCGACGCCGCGGCCATGCCGCAGCTGGTGCAGGCGGCCCTGGGCGGATTCGTGGCGCCACAGCCTTACACCCGCATCCCCGAGACCCCCGCCCAGGTGGCCGGCCTGGACCAGGTGATCCAGACGCCGGACAAGGCCAACGCCATCCTGCTGGCCGGCCTGCCCCTGGCCATGACCGAGGATGACCCTGACTATCCCGCCCTGTTGATGGCCAATCGCATCCTGGGTGGCAGCACCCTGCATTCCCGCCTGGGCGACCGCGTCCGCCAGAAGGAAGGCCTGTCCTATGGCGCCGGCTCCGCCCTGTCGGTCGGGGCCATCGACCACGTGGGACGGCTGACCCTGCAGGCCATCGCCGCCCCCCAGAACGTGGCCAAGGTGAAGACGGCGTTTGGCGAGGAATTGGCGCGCCTGGTGCACGACGGTGTCAGCGACCAGGAACTGGCGGAGGCCAAGAGCGGTTTCCTGGATCAGTTCCGCATGGGTCGGACAGAGGATGCGCGCCTGGCCAGCCTGCTGGCCACCAACCTTTACCTGGGTCGCACCATGGCCTGGTCGGCGGAAATGGAAGCCAAGGTGGCGGCGGTGACGCCGGCACAGGTGGCGTCGGCCCTGCGCGCCCGCATCGATCCGGACAAGCTGTCCTATTTCCGCGCCGGGGACTTCGCCAAGGCGACGAACTGAGGCTCTTGCCTTTGGGCGTATCCTGGCCGGCGGCGCCACCCACCACGGAATACCTCCTCTAGCCAGGGGCGCATGGCCGGGTTAGCTTGGCGCCCCGGCGATGGGCGGCGGACCGGGCAGCGGCTTCAAGCGGGGAAGGCGTGTGGCCGGACCCCGGCGAAGGAATCGAGACGTGGCGGATGGTGAGGACGTAGCGGCGGGAGGACGGGGTATCGCGGCCGCGATGCCGGCGCCGGCGGGCCTGCGCGCCGCCGCCCCCAGGCGCTCGGCCCAGACCTCCTCTCCAGCCTTGGGGGTGCGCGGGCGGCTGCTGCTGGCCGCCGTCACCCTGTTGTTGCCCCCCCTGCTGGGCGGCGCCCTGCTGCTGGGCGGCGCCTACACGCGGGAGCGCCGGGTGGCGGAACGCCACCTTGATGAGACGGCCCACATGCTTGCCCTGGCAGTGGACCAGCAGTTGGGCCAAAGCCAGGCCTACTTGCGCGCGCTGATCGCGTCTCCCGCCCTGGCGCACGGGGATATTGCGGCGCTGGAAGCCCAGGCCAGGGCTATAGACCTGCCCAAGGGCTACTGGTTCCGCCTGGCGGCGGCCAGCGACGGCCGGGTGCTGATGAACACCGCGCTGCCGCCGGGAACACCGCTCTCCGGCGGCCAGTTGGGTCCGAACCTGCGTGCCGCGCTGGAGGCGAGGCACAGTCGTGTCGGCAATCTGTTCAACAGCACCCTCACCAACCAGCAAGCCATCGCCCTGCACGAGCCGGTGTTCCAGAACGGCGCCCCGGCCTACATCCTGTCGCTGGTCATGCCGTCGACGGAATTCACCCAGCTATTGACGGACCAGCAGCTGCGGGCCGGCTGGATCGGCGCCGTCGTCGACCGCTCCGGCGTCATCATCGCGCGTACCCGCGACCCCGAGCGTTACGTCGGGCAGAAGGCCCGGCCGGAATTCGTCGAGGCCTATGCCAAGCAGACATCGGGCCGTATGCCCGGCGTGTCGCTGGAGGGCATGCCGACCATGGTTTCCTTCCGGCGCACGCCCAGCCAGGATCTGGTCGTGGCGATCGCCGCGCCTCGGGACGAGTTGGGGCGGGAGGCTTGGCGTGGCCTGTTGTTGGCGCTGGCCGGGGCGGTTGCCTTGTTGGGGCTGGCCATGGGCTTGGCCCTGCGCTTGGCCCGGGGCATCACCTATCCGGTTGAACAGCTGGCCGCCCGGGCGGCCGCGCTGGGCCGTGGGGCTCCCGTGCCGACCGAGACACTGGGCCTGGCCGAGGCGGATGCCGTGGCCCAGGTGCTGGCCGACGCCAGTCAGCGCCTGGCCCGTTCCAGCGCCGAGCAGGAGGAGAAGGTGCGGGCGGCGGTGGCGGAGGCGGAGAGCGCCAACACCGCCTTGTTCCAGGCCCACCGTATGGAGGCGGTGGGCCGCCTGACAGGCGGCATCGCCCATGATTTCAACAATCTGCTGCAGGCGGTGTCCGGCTGCCTGGACATGCTGTTGCGCCGGGCCCCGGACGATCGCAGCCGCGACCTGATTCGCGCCGGCATGCAGGCCGTCGACCGGGGGGCCGGTTTGACCCGCCAGCTGATGGCCTTTGCCCGCCGGCAGGCCCTGCGTCCCGAGCCGGTGGACGTGGCCGAGCTGGTGCGCACCATGCGCCAGCTGCTGATGCACGCGCTGCGCGCCGACATCGTATTGGAAATGGTGCTGCCCCAAGGGCTTTGGCCAGCCATGGCCGACAGCGCCCAACTGGAGCTGGCGCTGCTGAACGTGGCTGTGAACGCCCGCGATGCCATGCCCAACGGCGGCGTGCTGCGCTTCGTGGCCGAAAATGTGCACTTGGCGCCGGACCAGACGGAGGACGCGCTGAAAGGCCAGTTCGTGCGCCTGGCCATCACCGACACCGGCTCCGGCATCGACCCTGCCGTGTTGCCCCACGTGTTCGAGCCCTTCTTCACCACCAAGGAGGTGGGCAAGGGCTCCGGCCTGGGCCTATCGCAGGTCTATGGCTTCGCCCGCCAGTCGGGTGGCACCGTGCATCTGGACAGCGTGCCGGGCGTGGGCACCACGGTCACCCTATTCCTGCCGCGCGCCGCCACCGCCCCCCGTCGGCCCCCGGCACCGGCCGAGGCCCGCCCGGCCGACCGGGTGGAGACTCGTATCGTGCTGGTGGTCGAG
The DNA here is from genome assembly GCF_007828025.1 of Nitrospirillum bahiense. Lineage (NCBI taxonomy): Bacteria > Pseudomonadati > Pseudomonadota > Alphaproteobacteria > Rhodospirillales > Azospirillaceae > Nitrospirillum > Nitrospirillum bahiense. Next base: position 225,493 of record NZ_VITO01000001.1, on the reverse strand, counting down.
GATGACGCCACTGTGTCCGCGACAGTGTCGGCCAGCCTGAAGGAACGCGGCTTCACCGTGCTGCAGGCCTCGCGCGCCGACCAGGCCCTGGCACTGCTGCAGGATGGTGACACCATCGACATCCTGTTCTCCGACATCGTCATGCCCGGTGGCATGAATGGCGTGGAACTGGCCAAGGTCGCCCGGCTGCTGCGGCCCGACCTCGCCGTGCTGCTGACGACGGGCTATGCGGAAAACCTGCCGCCGCTGGAAGGCATGCGCCTGCTGCCCAAGCCCTACCGCATGGACCAGCTGCTGGACGCCCTGGACGCCTTGGACTGAAATTGCGCCGTCCTATGCGGATTCCCCGAACCGCTTTCAGCTTCCATTAACCCGCCGCCGCCTATACTCGGTCCTGGCGGAGCGACCCCGCCCATTTGGGATTGGCCCGGCGGGCTGTCCCGCAGGCCTGTTACTTGGTCGCGAGCGGATGGTTCCATGTTCGGCGCCCAGCTGACCCAGATTATTGATGAGCACGAGCGCTGGCTGGCGGCCAAGCCGGGCGGGCGCCGTGCCAATCTGGCGATGCTCATCCTCCGCGGCATCGACCTGTCGAACCGCAACCTGTCCCGCGCCCAGTTGGCCGGGGCCGACCTGTCCGGCGCCGTCCTGGCGAATTGCCGGTTGGAGGGGGCTGACCTTTATGGCGCCGATCTCACGGATGCCGACCTGACCCAAGCATGCCTGGCGGCGGCTGACCTGCGCGGCTGCGCCTTGAGGGGCGCATTGCTGGACCGTACAGATTTGCGCGGCGCCGATTTGCGCTCCAGCGACATGTTGATCGCGGTGCCGGACTCCGGGGGGGAAGGCGAGGGAGCGGCGGAATTGGCGCGGTCCGGCCAGGGCGTCGTCTTCCGCCGGGCCCACCTGGGCCGCGCCCTTCTGGTGGGGGCCCGCCTGTCCGGCGTGGTCATGCTGGAATGCGACATCACCGGCGCGGTGCTGCGCGGCGCCGACCTGCGGGATGCAGACCTCAGCGGCTCCGTCTTGCGGGAAGTGGATTTGACGGGCGCCGACCTGAGCCAGGCCAACCTCACGGCCGCGCGCCTCAGCGGTGCCCTGCTGGCGGGCGCGCGGCTGCAAGGCGCGCGCTTCGCCGGTGCCGACCTGGTGGGGGTGGAGCTGGACCATTGCGACCTTGGCGAGGCGCTGCTGGATGAAGCCCGTTTCTCCCGCCCTCTCGATTCGCTGGCGCTGGACACGCGCCGTCGCGTGCACGACCACGAACGCTGGATAGACAGCGGCGGCGCCCGTGGCGCCCGTGCAGAGTTGGAGGGCGCCAATCTCGAGGGTGCTGATCTGCGGGGCGCGCGGCTGTCGGGCGCCACCCTGCGCGGCGCGCATCTGCAGGGCGCCCTGCTGGGCGGTGCAGACCTGACCCTGGCCGATCTTTCCGGTGCCGACCTGACCGAGGCCAGCCTGCGCGGCGCCATGCTGCGCGGTGCCATGCTTGGTCACGCCCGGCTGGCGGGCGCCGACATGGCTGATGCCCGCCTGGACCCCGCGGATATCCTGCAACCGGACGGCCATCCCAGCGGCCGGTCATGGCCCGCTGACCTCACGGGCGCCGACATGGCACGCGCCAGCCTATGGCGCGCCCAACTGCAATACGCCAACGTCACCGGTGCCGACTTGCGCGGTGCCGATTTGGCGCAGGCGGACACCACCGGCGTACGCTTCGCCGACGCTCGCCTTGATGGGGCGGTGGGCCTAGACCGGCCTGAGCTGTCACCGTCGGCCCGGGTGGGCTGAAGCCGGTCCCGGCACGCTTTCCAACCCTTGTCCATCTCCGTCCCAGGTCATAGTGAACCGGCGTCCAGCCAGTACTCTTGGCCGGTATTACTCACCCAAACCGCATAGACCGAATTAATGGGCGCTAAACGAAGCGTCTTTGATTACGGTCCCTTCTATCAAGTCGTCCATGGGAAGCGGGTGGGAGCGTTAGATGAACGATCGACTAAGGCCGGAATTGCGGGAACTGGCGGTCAAGATCGCAACGTCATATGCCCGGTCCAATCCCGTCAGTGTCGAGGCATTGCCGTCGATCATTGTCATGGCGTACCAGGGGCTTGAAGCCTGCATCGCGCCTCCGCCGCCGCCGCCGCCCGAGCCGGTGAAGCGCGGCCGCCGTGGCGCCAAGGCGGCTCCCAAGGCCACTGGCCGCGGACGCAAGGCCACCAGCCGCTAAGGCTGCGCTTTATTCTCGACTCCTTTGATCCACTGTTGCGGTCCAGTGACGTTACACTCCCGGATCGACCGCGGGATCGTGCGCGGCTGGATTGGCCGGGCCCTGTCATGTACAGTGCCCTGAGCACAGGGGTAGGGCGCGCTTGGCGCCGTGCCCCGATGGGGTCCAATCATCCAGCGGCATAAAGGTGCCGACACGTCGATCCATGGCTGTGACCAGCGGTTCCAAACGACAGCAGGCCGTCACTGCCCACCGCCCTGAAGACGGGCGGCGATGACGTCTGACCTCGATTCCCTGTTCCTGGCGGAGGATGCACCGGCGACGCGCGCGCCGGAGTTGCCGCCCTGGCCCATCCTGGTCGTCGATGACGACGAGGAAGTGCACATCATGACCCGGCTGGTGCTCAGCCGGCTGACGTACAAGGGCCGGCCGTTGGAATTGCTGACTGCGCGGTCGGCGGCGGAGGCGGCGGGCATCCTGACCAAGCGCGGCGACATCGCCGTGGCCCTGCTGGACATCGTCATGGAAACGGACGACGCCGGCCTGGTGCTGGCGCGGCGCATCCGCGAGGAATTCGACAACAACGACGTGCGCATCGTGCTGCGCACCGGCCAGCCTGGCCAGGCGCCGGTGCGCGACGTCATCGTCAATTACGACATCAACGACTACAAGGCGAAGACCGAGCTCACCTCGGAGAAGCTGTTCATCACCATCATCACGGCGTTGCGGTCCTACGACAACATCCGCACCGCCCGCGAGGCGCAGAGCGCCAGCCGGCTGAAGTCCAGCTTCCTGGCCACGATGAGCCACGAGATTCGCACACCCATGAACGCCGTGCTGGGCATGCTGGAACTGATGTCCCATACGGGTCTGGATGACGACCAGATGGAGATGCTGTTCACCGCGCGGGACGCGGCCGGCACCCTGCTGCGCATCATCGACGACATCCTCGACTTCTCGAAGATCGAGGCCGGTCGCATGGACATCGAGTGTCATCCGGTGGCGCTGGGCCCGCTGGTGGAAGGCGTGGCCGACATGCTGGCGGCCCAGGCGCGCAAGCGTGCGCTGGACCTGCACGTGCACATCGACCCCGCCATCCCCGAGTTGCTGATGGGCGACCCGTTGCGCCTGCGCCAGGTGCTGTACAACCTGACGGGCAACGCCATCAAATTCACCGAGAAGGGCGGCGTCACCCTGTCGGTGCGTTGCCTGCCCGGCGCGGCGCCGGGCCGGGCGCTGGTGCGGGTGGCGGTGCAGGACACCGGCATCGGCATCGCCGATGATGTGCAGAAGCAGCTGTTCCAGCCCTTCACCCAAGCCGAAAGCTCCACAAGCCGCCGCTTCGGCGGCACCGGCCTGGGCCTGTCCATCAGCCGCCGGCTGATCGATTTGATGCAGGGCCGCATCGGCCTGGACAGCGCGCCGGGCCAGGGGTCCACCTTCTGGTTTGAGATAGACCTGGCCGTCGCCCAGGAACAGCCGGTGGCAGCACCCCAGCCGGCCCTGCCGTCGCTGGCCGGCATCACCGTACTGGTGGCGGCCGAAACCCAGGCCCTGCGCGATACAGTCGCCTGTTATGTCGAGGCCGCCGGCGGCCAGGTGGCGGGCGAGGGCCAGCCCTGGAACGTGGCCGTGGTTGTTCCCCGGCCGGGCGACGTTTGGCCCGACCTGCCGGAGGGCAAGCCTGCGGTGCTGGTGGCGGCGGCGGATTCGGTGCGGCCGGCGGGCCTGCCGTCGGGCACGGTGCAGATCGGCCGCCCGGTGCGCCGCGTGCCCCTGATCCGGGCCGTTGCCTCGGCGGCGGGGCAGGAGACGGCGGCCCGCGCCGCGTCGTCGCCCTTGCGCCAGGGGCGCGGCGAGCCGCCGCCGGTCGAGGTGGCCATGGCGCAAGGCCGCCTGGTGCTGGTGGCGGAAGACCAGCCGGTCAACCAGATGGTGATCCGCCGGCAGCTCAGCCTGCTGGGCATTGCCGCCGAGGTCACCGAGGATGGGCGCCAGGCCTTGGCGGCTTGGCGCACGGGCCGCTTCGGCCTGGTGCTGACCGATTGCAATATGCCGGAGATGGACGGGTTCGAGCTGACCGCCGCCATCCGCGAGGCGGAAACGGGCACCGGCCTGCGCACCCCCATCATCGCCCTGACGGCCAACGCCATGGCGGGGGAGTCCCAGCGCTGCCTGGCGGCGGGCATGGACGGCTTTCTGGCGAAGCCCCTGGAGCTGGACCGGCTGGACCGCTGCCTGGCGCAATGGCTGCCGCCCCTGTCGGACAGCGGCGCGAAGGCCGCGCCGCCGGGGGATACGACAGCGGTGCTGAACCTGGCGCGCACCCTGGAATTGTTCAGCGTACTGGATGACGAGGCGCGGGCCTTCCTGAGTGACTTCCTGGGGGCGGCGCGCCCGCTGGCGGATGGCCTGGACCACGCCTTCACCCTCGATGACGCGGGGGCCGCCCGGCGCGAGGCGCATGCCCTGGCCGGCGTGGCGAAAAGCGCCGGGGCCGACGTCCTGGCCCGCGTGGCGGACCGAGTGGAAGAAGCCCTGGTCCAAGGGAAGGTTGATGAGGCGCGGCAGGCGGCAAAGGCTGTTCCGGGCGCGCTGGAACAGGTCGCGGCGGCCATCGCCTCTTTATAAGAAGACGACCACCGACATTTCTGCCTATACTAATCCTGTATTCCCGGGCTTGGTGTTCCGGAAGCCGGGATCGGGCGTGTATTCATTCCTCGTTAAAATAAAATTGTTTGGATTTGAAGGCGGCAGCCGTTTGGGGATGGCAGATGGGGGCGATTTCATTCAATTTCCGCAGCTCGCTGGTGATTGAGGATCAAAGTTTCATCCGTGGTGTGGTCGTCCGCATCCTGCGGCAGCTGGACTTCGGCACGGTGATGGAGGCGGAGGACGGGTCGTCCGGCCTGAACGTGGCCATGGAACGCCGGCCGGACGTCATCATCGCCGACATCGACATGGCGCCGGTCGATGGGTTGACCTTCCTGCAGCATCTTCGGGAGCGTGAAACGCAAGGACATCACATTCCCGTGGTTTTTCTGACCAATCGCGCGGACAAGGTAACGGTTTTGAAGGCCAGGGATTTGGGTGTGGACGCGTTCATCGCCAAGCCTGTCACCCTGGTTAACCTGCGGGAGAAGCTGCAGGTTGTGATGGCGCCGCGGCGATAGCCGAGGATGGCGGCGGGGAATGGGAATGGCGATGGCGCGGGGTGAGGGAAACGGGATGGGGCGGACGCCGGCGGTTACACCGGCGAAGGGCGCGCCGTGACCAAGCCCAACGCCATCCGTTCCAGTGTGCCGGTCCCCCGGCTGTTGGGCATCCGCCTGCCGCGCTGGGTGTGCGCTTGGCGCGTGCGTCGCGCCCGCCGGCAGGAAGCGATGCGCCGCCATCAAATGACCGTGGCCTTCTGGCGGTCCCTGGCGGTGCGCCAGGCGGCCCTGGCCTTGCTGTCTGCCCTGGTGATCGGCGCCATCCTGTCGCTGATCCAGGGCATCGGCCAGGCGGAGCGGGAGCGGGCCAAGTTCGCCAACGCCGGCCGCATGGTGCTGGACCTGGTGGAGAACACGGCCAGCGCCGCCGTGTGGAACCTGGATCCCGACCTGGCGTCCGGCCTGGTTCGATCCGTCCTGGCCATCGACGGCGTGCGCGCCGTGCGCCTCGTCGAAATGCCGGATCGGGTGCTGGCCGACGGCGCGCGTGACCTGCCGCCGGCGGAGGAGGGGGGGGCCTTCTGGCGCGGCTGGCTGTCCGGCGCCCGGTTCACCTCTGTCTTCCAGGACCTGGCGCGGACCCAGCGCCTGCTGTACCGCCCCGCCGGCAGCCCCCGCAACAGTCCCATCATCGGCCGGCTGGAGCTGGAGATGGACACCAGCCGGGCGGCGGCCGACTACGCCGCCTTCATCCGCACCACGGTGCTGGGCGGCCTTGTACGCGACCTGGCGCTGGGCGTGGTGTTGGCTTTGCTGCTGCACACCTTCCTGACCCGGCCGCTGCGCGCCGTGGGCCTGGCCGTGGCCAGCATCGATCCGTCGCGCCCAGGGGCCGCCCGCCTGCCGGACTTCCCCCGTCAGGCGGATAACGAGCTGGGCTATCTGGTGCGCCGCTTCAACGAGGTGCTGCGCCTGTTGGACCGCAGCCGCTCGGACATGGAACAGCTGGCGACCCATGACGTCCTGACCGGCCTGCCCAATCGGCTGCTGCTGCAACGCCGCCTGGAAGAGGCGCTGAGACGGCGGGAGCGGCGGCTGTACAATCCGGAACTTGCCCGCCAGGAAGACCTCAGCGGCCGCATGGACCGCGCCGGCGGGCGCGGCATCGCCCTGTTCTTCCTGGACCTGGACCGGTTCAAGCATGTGAACGACAGCCTGGGCCACGACGTGGGCGACCGGCTGCTAAAGGCCGTGGCGGGGCGCCTGCGCGACTGCATCGGCGAGGACGACATGCTGGGCCGCCTGGGTGGTGACGAGTTCCTGGTGGTGACGGAAAACGCGCTGGAGCCGGTGGACGCCGCCGTGCTGGCGGAGCGCCTGCTGAAGGCCCTGGAATCGCCCTTGATGGTGGAGGGCGGGCACCTGCTGCACGCCGGCGCCTCCATCGGCGTGGCCCTGGCCGGCGAGGGGGCTCCCAATGGCGACGCCGACACCGCCAGCACCCTGCTGCGCCAGGCCGACACGGCCCTCTACGCCGCCAAGGCCGCTGGCCGCGGTCAATACCGCTTCTTCTCCCGCGAGATGAGCGAGCGGGCGGAGAACCGGCTGAGCACCGAGGCCAACCTGCGCCAGGCGCTGAGCATCGGCTCGTTCGAGCTGTACTTCCAGCCTAAGGTGCGGGCCGCCGACCAGGCCCTGGTGGGGGCGGAGGCGCTGGTGCGCTGGAAGCATGACGGCCAACTGGTGCAACCCGGCGCCTTCATGACCGTGGCCGAGGATTCGGGCCTGATCATGGAACTGGGCAGCTGGGTGCTGGAACAGGCGGTGCGCGAGGCCACGCACTGGACCAAGCTGCTGCCCGACTTCCACATCGCCGTGAACGTCTCCGCCCGGCAGATCATCGCACCCGGCTTCGTCGAGCGGGTACGCGACTGCCTGGCGCGCAGCGGCGTGCCCGCCGACCGCATCGAGATCGAGGTGACGGAGAGCGTGATGGTGGACAGCGCCCGCTCGCTGGAGGTGCTGTGGCGCCTGAAGCGCCTGGGCGTGCGCATTGCCGTGGACGACTTCGGCACCGGCTTCTCCTCGCTGTCCTACCTGCGCCAAATGCCCATCGACACGCTCAAGATCGACCGCGCCTTCGTGCAGGACCTGCCGCGCGACAGCGCCATCGCCGCCATGATCCTGACCTTGGGCGCGCGCTTAGGGTTGGAAGTGGTAGCCGAGGGTGTGGAGCGGGAGGAGCAGCTGGCCTGGCTGGTGGCCGAGGGCTGTCCCGTCGTCCAGGGCTTCTTCATCGCCGAGCCCATGCCCGCCCGCCAGCTGGAAGCGCGTTTCCTGCACCCGTTGGTCATGGCGCAGGAGGAGAGCCGCGAGGGGCGCAGCGCTTAACACATTGAGCGATAACGATTTCGGCGGTCTGGCCTCGGCCCAGGTCGATCAAGGTTTCCAGGAGACGATGCAGGTCAGAGGCAACACCGCCGGAAATTGCGATTGCGCCGAAAGGCTCCACAGATCGCTGGGGATGCCTGGGCCAACGGGCTGCGTCCGGTGCAGCAAGGTCACAGCCACCGGCATTTGCTTCCACGTCAGAAGATACATCCCTTGATCATCGTTCACGTCGACTCCCTTGGGAGCCGAGGTATCGGAGATCACGGTGGTGCCGTGGCAGGTGGCCGGGTCGATTTCCCGCGTATAGGTAGAGATGCTGTGGAGGTTCCCCCCGTTGCCACCCGTCGTCGTCCAACCCATTTTTCGATACATCAGTAGGTACCGCGTGGCATTGACCAACTGCTCGCTGTAGACGTCGTACCGCTCAAAGACGGGCTCCGAGGGTTGCTCCATCGGGACTTTGAACGGTAAGGGCGGCGGATCTTGGAATAATGTCGGCGGGCACTGGTTCAATTGCGTCAGGGTGGCGATATCTTTGGCCGATGTGGCGGAGGCTGCTGGGGATTGGACGGCTATACGAGTGTTGGCGAGGAAATCCGAAATGAACTCCTCACACCCCTGATCAGCTTGGTGGGGGCGTTTCAGGGAGCGGACGGCGGCCACGAAGGTCTGTACCCCTTTTTCCTTGTGCGGAGAAAAAAGGGGATATCGGGTTTCGACTCGCTCAATGAGGGCGGCATTGCCCTGATTCTTGTTTGAAGTGCACCCTGGCAGGGTCATGGTCCCCGCCAGCATAAGGGCGCTGAAAATGAACGCCTGCGATCTTCTATTTATTTTTGTAGACATTGGATGAGGATCCATTTTGTTGCTTATGTTAAAATAATGGAATCTCGGAAAGAAGTAACGGCTGACGTGTCGAGCCTCTGTTAATTAAGGGATGGTACTCAGCTTTTTCTGGTTAATCCAAACTTGATCAATCTTCGCCGTGATACCGTGGGGGCGCCGCTTACGTCGCCCATTCCTGCCACATGATCAATAACATCTACTCATGGGGAATAATTAGGGATGGGCGAGGGGGCTTAAGGGGCCTCCCCGCCCTTTGGCCCCCAGAACAGCACCCAGGTGGCGAAGTCGTCGCTGAAATCCTCGAAGCGATGCTCGGCGCCAGCCTCCACGAACAGCAGGTCGTGCGGCTGGAAGGGATGGCGCTCACCGTTCTTCACGAAGGTGCCGGTGCCGCTGATGATCACGTAGATTTCATCACGGACATGGGGGCCTTGAGGGTCATGGCCCCGCGGGGCGTAGATGCCCACCTTCATGCTGCCGTGCTCCAGCAGGTACTGGAACCGTTCCCCTGTCGGGACATCGGGCAGGGTGGCCAGGGCGGGGACGGCCGAAAGAAGCCAAGGCGGGGTTTGCATCGCGGGCCTTTCTGTCGGTGTGGGACGATCAGGCGCCGGCCGAGGGCACGGCGGTGTCGTGTTCCTGCTTTATCCGCCGTTCCTCGCGATCGTTTTCCAGCTTCAATTTCCGCGTCCGTTCGCGGATTTCCTCTTCTTTGGCCTCAACGAGGTCAGACAGGTTCCAGAGGCCGAAAGCGCCACCGAACAAGAGCAACAACATAATCCCATCGGTAAATGTCATTGGTGCCCCCAAGATAAACACTAATGCAACTTAGACGGTGCGTCGCTGAGCTGGCCAGGGAAAATGCTTGAGTTATGGCGTCGCAGATCGACTGGGGCAGGGGAGCGGGCAGCGAAAAGGCCCGGCGTCGCCGCCGGGCCTTCGCATTCAACTTAATCGCTGATCCGGAGGGGATCAGGCGATGGCCTTGTCGGCGGCCAGGTAGCGGGCGTCGCCCTCTTCCACCAGGGCGGGGTGGGTCAGCTTGCCGCGGAACACGTTCAGGCCGTTGCGCAGATGCACGTCGTCGGCCAGAGCCTGCTGCCAGCCCTTGTCGGCCAAGGCCAGGACGAAGGGGGAGGTGGCGTTGTTCAGGGCGAAGGTGGAGGTGCGGGCGACCGCGCCCGGCATGTTGGCCACGCAGTAGTGGATGACGCCGTCGACCACATAGGTCGGGTCGGCGTGGGTGGTGGCGTGCGAGGTCTCGAAGCAGCCGCCCTGGTCGATGGACACGTCCACCAGCACGCTGCCGGGGCGCATCTTGGCCACCATCTCCTTGGTGACGACGCGGGGGGCGTTGGCGCCCGGCACCAGCACGGCGCCGATCACCAGGTCGGCGTCCAGCACCGCCTGCTCGATGGTGTCGATGTTGGCGTAGAGCGTGTTCACGCGGCGGCCGTACTGCTGGTCGATCTGGCGCAGCCGATCCAGCGACTTGTCCAGCACGGTCACTTCCGCTTCCAGGCCCACGGCCATGCGGGCCGCGTTCAGGCCGACCACGCCGCCGCCGATGACGACGACCTTGGCGGCCGGGGTGCCGGGCACGCCGCCCAGCAGGATGCCGTTGCCGCCGTAGCTCTTCTCCAGGCACTTGGCACCGGCCTGGATGGACATGCGGCCGGCGACCTCGCTCATGGGGGCCAGCAGGGGCAGGCCACCGCGGGCGTCGGTCACGGTCTCATAGGCGATGCAGATGGCGCCGGAGGCCAGCAGCAGCTCGGTCTGCTCCGGATCGGGGGCCAGGTGCAGGTAGGTGAACAGGACCTGGCCGGGGCGCAGCATGCGGCACTCGTGCGGCTGCGGCTCCTTCACCTTCACGATCATGTCGGCCTTGGCGAAGATTTCTTCGGCGGTGTCCACCAGGGTGGCGCCGGCGGCGGCGTACTGCTCGTCCGTCAGGCCGATGGCGGTGCCGGCGTTCTTCTGCACGATGACCGAGTGGCCGTGGGCCACCAGCTGGCGCACGTTGCCGGGGATCAGACCGACGCGATACTCGTGGTTTTTGATTTCCTTAGGAACGCCGACCAGCATGGTTATCTCCCGGATCATCTGGGTTGGCGCCGCCTGTCCGGTCGCGCAACCGTTGCCTCGATTTCGGAGCCCAAGATAAGGCCGAAGGCCGGTGCATGTCCTTGCGTTGAGGGTTAGGCTTGGCGCACAATGCGCAAGGAACCATCGTTAAAGGCGTTTCATGCGGCAGAGTCTGCGAACAACGGTGCTGGATAGGATTGATCGTGCCATCCTGGCCCGCCTGCAGGAGCATGGCCGCGTCCCTAATTCGGAACTCGCCGCCCATGTTCACCTGTCGGAAAGCGCCTGCCTGCGCCGCGTCAAGGCGATGGAGGAGGCGGGGATCATCAGCGGATACACCGCCATCCTGGACCCGGCCTCCTGCGGGCGGCCGGAAAGCGTGTTCGTGCAGGTGACGCTGGAGAAACAGACGGAGCCCTACCTGCGCGCCTTTGAGGAGGCGCTGGCCACCTGCCCGCAGGTGATGGAGTGCTATCTGATGTCGGGCGACAGCGACTATCTGTTGCGCGTGGTGGTGGCGGGGGCCGCCGATTACGAGGCCCTGCACAACCGCATCCTGACCCGCCTGCCGGGGGTGGCCCGCGTCCATTCCAGCTTCACCCTGCGCACCGTCATGAAACGCACGGCCCTGCCGCTGGCGGACGTCGTGACGGTGGGCGGCGATTGACGGGCGCAATGCCAGGCCGTAAACCGCAAAGCCAGCCGTTGCGGTGAGGGGTGGGCATCTCGCGCCCGCCGTGTTGCCACAAAAACCTTTATCCAAGGAAAACGTCCCGCATGACCGAGCCTGCCTCCCCCTCCATCACCGGCCGGCTCAAGGGCCGTGTCGCCGTCGTCACCGGCGCGTCGCGCGGGTTGGGCGCCGCCGTGGCCAAGGGGCTGGCGGCGGAGGGCGCGCATGTCGTGCTGATCGCCCGCACCGTGGGTGGGCTGGAGGAGGTGGACGATGCCATCCGCGCCGCTGGCGGCACCGCCACCCTGATCCCCCAGGATATGGCGGCCGACCCCGCCCAGCTGGATGTGCTGGGCCCGGCCTTGCTGGACCGGTTCAAGCGGGTGGACATCCTGGTGGCCAACGCCGGCATGCTGGGCGCCATCGGCCCGATGGCCCATGCCGACGTGAAGCAGTGGGACAAGGTGCTGGCCCTGACGCTGACCGCCAACATGCGCCTGATCCGCACGCTGGATCCCCTGCTGCGCGGTTCTGACGCGGGCCGCGCCGTCTTCATTACCGACCGCTATGGCCATGAGCCGGTGGCCTACTGGAACGCCTACGCCGTGGCCAAGGCGGGGCTGGAGATGATGGCGCTGACCTACGCGCAGGAGGTGCTGCAGAGCCCCCTGAAGGTGAACCTGGTGGATCCCGGCCCCATGCCCACCAAGCTGCGGGCCCAGGCGTTTCCTGGGGAAAAGCCCGATACCCAGCCGCCCGTGACCCGGGTCGTCCCCACTATCCTGGACCTGGTGGCGCCCGATAACACCCGCCATGGCGAGTGCATCGCCCTGTACTGAGGGGCGTGGGATTTGGGGCCGTCCATTCAAGGGTGGTTCACGCATGGCAGGGCATGCTTACGCTCCGGACCGTAGTGATATTGGTCACAGCCGCAGCGGTTCGGTGGGCATAGTCTTCCTTTCGTACCGGGGATGGCCCCAACCTCTCCGGTGCCCGAGACGGCGACCTCGGTCCCGTTTCTGCTTCCCCGTCCGGGTGGGTTGCTCCCCGCGCCCAACCCGGCCTCTTAAAAGGCCCGCCGCTCCCCCGCAGGCGGGCCTTTTTTCTTGTCCGAATTCCTCAAGCGCCGGCGGCCCCCCCGGCCCTTGGCTGTCCTCGATTTCCAGTCCGCTACCCTCCCCGGAAATCTCCGGCGGACGCGGTCGCGTCCTAGAGCGGAACGCGATCAGGTGGAATCACCTGATCGTGTAAATCCGCTCTATCATGAACAGGTTAAGAGCAAGATACGATCATGACTGATCGCATCTTGCTCTAGGGAGAGAATGAGCCTGGGCTAGGCGTGCGGCACGTAGGGCACGCCGTGCTTCTTGAACCACTCCAGCATCTGCTTCCATGCCACCTTGGCGTCCGTGGGGTTGTAGCTGGGGCGGTAATCGGCGTTGAAGCCGTGGCCTGAATCCTCGAACACCATCAGCTTGCAATCGCTGGCGGCCTTGTCGCCCTGGGCCAGGGCGGCCCGCATCTGATCCACGCTGGCGACCGGGATGCCGTCGTCCTTGGCGCCGTACAGGCCCAGGACGGGAGCATTCAGCTGGTTCACCAGGTCGATGGGGTTCTTGGGATGGGCGGCATCGGTATTGCCGACCAATCGGCCGTACCAGGCGGCGCCGGCCTTCAGATCGGGATTGTGTGCGGAATATAGCCAGACGATGCGCCCGCCCCAGCAGAAGCCGGTGATGGCCATGCGCCGGGTGTCGGCTCTCCCATCGGTCTTCACGAAGGCGACGGTGGCATCCAGGTCGGCCATCACCTGCTCATCGGACACCTTGGATACGATGTCGCGTACCAGGGTGGGGATGTCCGGCACCTTGGTGGCGTCACCCTGGCGGAAATACAGATCGGGGGCGATGGCGTAATAGCCCGATTTGGCCAGGCGCCGGCAGAGGTCACGGATGTGCTCGTGCAGGCCGAAGATTTCCTGCACCACCAGCACCACGGGATGGTGCCCGCCCTGGCCCGCCCATTTGGGTACGGCGCGGTAGGCGCCCATGGTGGCGCCGCCGGCCACGGGCACCTGCACCATGCCGGCCTCCAGATTGTCGGCGTCGGTGATGATGGTTTCCGCCGATACAGGCAGCACCGCCAGCGCAAAGCCAGCGGCCAGGCCGGCCGTGGTGAAGCCGCGACGGTTGATCACGTTGTCTTCCATGGAAGTCGCCCCTTCGTCACTGTTATGGCTGAACTTTTACCGCAAGCCCCTGCGCGCCGCAGCCGCCACGCTCACAAGGCGCCGGTATGCCGCAGGTGCCGGATTTCCTCCTCATCCAGCCGCAGCCAGTCCTGCAGCACGGCGTCGGTGTGCTGGCCCAGGGTGGGTGGGGCCTGGCGGTAGTTGACCGGCGTGTCGCTGAACTTCATGGGGCTGCCGATCAGCTCCACCGTGCCCGGCAGGCCGGCGCCCGGCGCCCCCGTCCCGCCCGCCTGGGGGTGGGGCAGGGTGACGCGCATCCCGCGGGCGGCCACCTGCGGGTCGGCGAAAACCTTGTCGATGCTGTTGATGGGGCCGCAGGGCACGCCCAGCGGTTCCAGCGCGTCGATCCAGAATTGGCTGCTCTGGCCCTGGATGACGGCGGCGATGGCGGGTACCAGGCTGTCGCGGTTGCCCACCCGCGCCTGGTTGGTGGCATAGCGCGGGTCGCTGGCCCAGGCGGCGTTGCCGGTCAGGTGGCAGAAACGGGCGAACTGCTCATCGTTGCCGATGGCCAGGATGATCCAGCCATCACTGGTGGCGAAGGTCTGGTAGGGCACGATGGTGGGATGGGCGTTGCCCACGCGCGGCGCCAGGTGGCCGCTGGTCAGGTAATATTGGCCCGGGTGGGACAGCCAGGCGACCTGGGTGTCGAACAGCGACAGGTCAATGGCCTGGCCCCGGCCGGTGTGGTCGCGGTGGCGCAGGGCCGCCAAGATGGCGATGACGGCGTAGGTGCCGGTCATCAGGTCGGCGATGGCGACGCCAGCCTTCAGCGGCTGGCCCTCCGGCTCCCCCGTCAGGGACATGAAGCCGCCCATGCCCTGCACCAGGTAGTCGTAGCCGGCACGCGCGGCATAGGGCCCGGCATGGCCGAAGCCGGTGATGGAACAGTAGATCAGCCGGGGGAAGGCGTCGCGTAGATCCTCATACCCCAGGCCATAGCGGCCCAGGGTGCCGGTCTTGTAGTTTTCCACCACCACGTCGGCGTGGCCGATCAACTGCAGGGCCAGCGCCTTGCCCGTCGGATTGGTGAAGTCCAGGCTCAGCGAGCGCTTGTTGCGGTTGGCCGACAGGTAGTAGGCGCTTTCCCGTGTGTCCTGCCCGGCATCGTCCTTGAGGAAAGGCGGGCCCCAGGCGCGGGTATCGTCCCCCTGGCCCGGCCGTTCCACCTTCACCACGTCGGCGCCCAGGTCGCCCAGGATCTGCGTGGCGCTGGGCCCTGCCAGTACTCGGCTCATATCCAGGACCTTCAGGCCGGTCAGCGGGCCGGTGGCGGGGATGGGCGGCTGGGTCATGGGCGCAGGTCTACCTTCTGTCGGGGATGCCTGGCTGTTGGGGACGCCTGGCCTGCACGGCGGTGATCTTACACGGCGGACGCGACCAGCGCCTAGATGGCATCGGTGTTGTTAAGCCCAGGCTTCCCCTGCGGGCCGTTTCACGCTCTGATATCCCAATCGTTTACCTGCCGAACCCGAGGCCCCCGATGCTCGATAAGAACGCCAAGATGCCCGACGAGGTCCCCGTGATCCGCACCATCGCCATGCCGGCCGATACCAACCCCGCCGGCGACATCTTCGGCGGTTGGCTGATGTCGCAGATGGACTTGGCGGCCGGCAACGTGGCGGCCCGCATGGCGCGGGGGCGCGCCGCCACCGTGGCGGTGGATGCCATCGCCTTCCTGGGTCCGGTGTTCGTGGGGGATGAGGTCAGCCTGTTCGGCCGGCTGGTGTCGCGCGGTCGCACCTCCATGCGCATCGAGGTGGAGGCCTGGCGCCGCAGCCGTGATGCCGACGACACCAACAAGGTGACCGAGGCGGTCTTCACCTTCGTCGCAATCGATGAGAATCGCCGTCCGCGCCCCCTGCCGGTCCCGGGGGAATAAGCGGGCGGGAACCGGGGCCCCGGACCAAAGTTCCCTCGACACCGGGGGCAAGGGGCGCGCACTCTACCGTTACTCCTTTTGCTGAAGTCAGAGCTGGTTTCATGGCCGATCCCCGTGACGAACTGCTGCGCCAGATCCGCGCCATCCGGCGGCGGATCGACCCGGATGTCCTGGAAAAGGCGGCCGCGGCGGCGGAGCGCATGCAGACGGCACGGGCAGCCCCCCCGGCTGAGGAGCCCCCGGACATACCCTTCGATCGCCAGGCCGCGCGCGATGTGGTGATGACCTTCCTGCAGTCCCGTCATGATGGCGGCCGCTTCGCCATGAAACTGATGGAAGAAATGAAGAAGCCCGAGGCGGCGGCCAAGGCTTACGGGCGGGCGGCAACAAAACCGACCCGTAAGACCTAGGGTGGGAAATAGTGTTTCCTTAAGATGGCATTAAATTGCCCGTAAGGCGGGGCCAAAGGTAGCAACTCCTAAAATTGGCCCCTGGGATCGGGATGGGGCTGTCTATCCTGCCTGGATTAGCCTTATCCTGCGGCACCTTGGCAGCGTGACCATCGAAATACTGGCGTAGTCGGGATGGGCCCGTGCGGTATAAGCTGCCTCAAGATAAGTCCATCCGGCATGTGTCGCACCTGGATGGGGAGACAGGGAACAGACCCGGTGGGCCACCACATCAAACAGGTCGTCTGGCCCGACCGGGCCTATGTCGACTACAAGTTCGATCACCACCGGCTGTTCAGCACCATCATGACGGTGGCGACCTCCATCACCGTCAGCGGCCTGTGGGGATGGGACTACGTCATCGATGCCGAAGGGGCGCGGCGTACCATCGGCCTGCGGCTGGTGATGTCCGTCATCATCGTGCTGCACGCCCTGCTGCTGCATTTCCGGGTGCCGCGCCGCCTGACCACGGCCTACGCCTTCATCGGCGCCTTCACGTGCCAGATGCTGTTCATCGAGGTGCTGAACCGCCTGGATCACGGCATGCAGGCCCAATTCTCCGGTTTCCTGTTCTTCACCTTCCTGCCGCTGCTGGTGATGCAGTATGTGCCCTTCACCACCGGCGCCGCTTTCATGGTGCTGATCATTTCCCTGCCGCCGGCGGCAGGGGCGGTGGGCTTCGCCCATGACTTCGAATATGTGAAGTACCCGCTGCTGCTGGGTCCGGTGGGCGCTATGTTCATCTGCGTGCTCTTTGCGTTCGAGCAGATCAATTACACCAACTACGAGAGCCAGCGGCTGCTGCGGCTGGTCGCCATCACCGACAGCCTGACGGGTGCCGGCACCCGCCGCTTCATTACCGACACGGCGGCGCGAGAGATGGCGCGGGCCCGGCGCTACGGCGGACCGCTATCGGTGTTGATGCTGGATATCGACCATTTCAAGCGCATCAACGATACCTGGGGGCACCAGGCCGGCGACCAGGCCATCCGTGCCGTGGTCGACCTCTGCCGGGGTGCCATCCGCGACACTGATGTCATCGGCCGCTTCGGCGGCGAGGAATTCGTGATCCTGCTGCCGCAGACCGACCGGCCGGAGGCGGAGCGGGTGGCGGAACGCCTGCGCTGCGCCGTGGCGGCCGCACCCGTCGTCCTGGCGCCGGACGTGTCCGTGACCCTGACCTGCAGCCTGGGCGTCACCACCCTGTCCGCCAACGACCACAGCGTGGACACCCTGCTGGGCCGTGCCGACCAGGCCCTCTACGCCGCCAAGAACGCCGGCCGCAACCGCGTGTCGGTGGCGGCATAGGTTTTTGGGCTTTTGTTCAATCGTGCGATCGCCTCAGATGAGGCCATCTGAAGCGATCGCACTCTAAGCCGGGTACAGCGCGTCGCTATGGATGCGCAGGGGTTTGGCCACTGGCTGGGGGGCGGCGTTCGCCGGGCCCAGCACGGCGGCCACCAGACGCTGGGTCCAGCCGGGTTCGTCCAGCGGCTGGTGACGGATCAGCAGGCGGCTGTAAAGGGTATTGTACAGCAATTCCACCACCACCGCCTCGTCCAACTCGGCCGGCAACTCACCGGAACGCACACCCATGCGCACAATCTCGCGGATGCGTTCCCGGCGGGGCTGCAGCACCTGGGTGCAGTAGGTCTCCAGCACTTCCGGATTGCTTTGCCCCTCCACGATGATGCTGGCGATGACCCGGCCCATGGGGCCGGCCATGGTCCCGGCCATGACCGCCAGCAGGCTTTCCAGGTCGCGACGGGCGGAGCCGGTGGCGCGAATGGGGGCCGCCACCTCCACCATTTCCAACAGCGAGGCGACGGCCAGCGCGCCTTTGGTGGGCCACCAGCGATAAATGGTGGTTTTGGCGCAGCCGGACCGGGCGGCCACCGCCTCGATGGTGAAACCTGCCAGGCCCGCTTGCACCAGCAGGTCATAGGCGCTGCTGAGGATGGCCTGTCGCGACTTGTCACAGCGCGGACGGCCACGGACGGAACGCTGCCGGGGGGCCTGGCCGGGGCCAGGGGCGTTGGCGGTGGCGGTCATTGGGCGTCTTGGCTTTCACTGCATGGGAATTCGAAAGACGATCCAACCCGGGCGACGGTTTCCAAACGCGGTGGAAAGGGTGCGGCGGCGCATGGAACGACAGCGTTTTCAGGTGACGGCAGCCACTCCCTGGCTTGGCTGCGCGGCGTCTTTTCCCGCCCCTCTTATCGCATCGGATCGCAACAAACAAGATGCGGACAGGCAATAATGGGTCATATTATTTGCGGCTGAGTAGGCAACCGGTGTCATCGCCCGCTTCCGCCTTCACCGATGAAACGTTGGCGCAGGGCGGCCCAGGCCGGGGGGCCCTCGCGCACGATGCGGTCCAGGGCCGTCTGGGCGCCGGTCGGGTCGCCGTCCACGCAGGCCTGGTGCAGGTCGCGGCCCAGGCGCTGCAGCCGGCGCAGGCCGACATTGCCGGCGGTGGACACCAGATCGTGCGCCTCGCCTTGGATGGTGCCAAGGTCGGTGCGGGGATCCAGGATCCGCAGGCGGTCAATGCGGGCCATCCCATTGTCGGCGAAGCCGCGCACCAGGCTTTGAAAGGCGGCGGCGGGCACCGCGGCGCCCAGGCCGGACAGCACGCCGGGGTCGAAGGCGGGTTCCAGCCGCTCCGCCGGCTCCGGCGGGCTGACCGAGGCGGGGCCGGCGGCTTCAGGCGGGAGCGGGGCCGGCTGCCCTGCCCAATGTTCCACCTTGTGCAGGAACTGCTCCTGATCGAAGGGTTTGGACACATAATCATTCATGCCCGCCGCCAGGTATTCCTCACGCATGCCCACCATGGCGTTGGCCGTCATGGCGATGATGGGCACCCGGGCGCAGGGTCCACCGGTGCGGATGGCGCGGGTGGCGGCCACACCGTCCATTACCGGCATCTGCACATCCATCAGGATCAGGTCGTAGGCCTGGCCGGCGCAACGGCCCACGGCCTGCTCCCCGTCCGTGGCGTCATCGACCGCATAGCCTTCCCGTTCCAGCATGATGCGCGCGATGGCGCGGTTGGTCTCATTGTCGTCGACCAGCAGGATGGCGCGCCCCTCACCAGGATGGGCGGCGACAGGCTGCGCCTTGCGTCCCGCCGTCGCGGTCGCCCGCGTCCTGCCACGGGCGACGGCGCCCGAGCGACCGGCGCGGCCGCGGCTGGCGGGGATGTCCTGCTGCACCAGGCGGGTCAGCAAGTCCTTCAGCGTGGCCAGGCGCACGGGTTTGGTCAGCACGCCGTCAAAGAGGCCCTTCATCTCCCCCAACTCGCCACCAACGGAGGTGACCAGCACCATCTTTACCCCGGCGTAGGCCGGGTCCTGACGGATCTGGGCGGCGAAGGCCAGGCCGTCCATGATAGGCATGGCCTGGTCGACGAAGATAACGTCGAAGGCGCGGCCCGCCTGGGTGGCCAGTTCCAGCTGGCGCAGGGCCGCGTTGCCGCCCGAGGTCGTGACGCAACCGATGCCCAGCCGGTTCAGGTGGCTTTCCATCACCGCCAGGTTCAGGGGCAGGTCATCGACCACCAGGGCGGTCCGGCCCTTCAGCACAGGCGCGCGACCGCTGCGGCCCTTGGTCGATACGACCTCCAGCGGGATGGCGAAGCTGAAAGTGGCGCCCTCGCCCGGGCTGCTGGTCACGACGATATCGCCGCCCATCAGGCGCACCAGCTGATGAGAAATGGCCAGGCCCAGGCCGGTGCCGCCGAACTTGCGGTTGATGGAGGTGTCGGCCTGGGTGAACTTCTGGAACAGCCGCGCTTGCTGGTCCTCCGTCATGCCAGGGCCGGTGTCGGTGACGGAGAATTCCAGCAAGCGGCTTTTCTTGTCGGCGCCCTTGGCCGCCACGGGCGCGACCTTGATGCCCACCTGGCCCGTGGCCGTGAACTTCACGGCGTTACCCGCCAGGTTCAGCAGGATCTGGCGCAGACGGGTGGGGTCGCCGCGATAGATGCCGGCGGCCTTGGCATCGACCAGGCTGGTCAGGTCCAGTTTTTTCTCCTGCGCCCGGGTGGCCAGGATGGCGACCACACCGTCCACCACGTCGCCCACGTCGAATTCCAGCATCTCCAGCTCGACCTTGCCGGCCTCCAGCTTCGAGATGTCCAGGATGTTGTTGATGATGTTCAGCAGCGCCTCGGCGCTGTCATAGATGGTCTCGGCATAGGTGCGCTGGTCATAGGTCAGGTCGGTTTCCAGCAGGATCTGGGTCATGCCCATGACGCCATTCATGGGCGTGCGGATTTCGTGGCTCATGTTGGCCAGGAACTCCGACTTGGCCTGGTTGGCCGCCTCGGCCGCGTGGCGGGACCGTTCCAGGTCGTCGGCCAGGGCCACCAGTTCGCTGGCCTGGGCCTCCAGCCGGCTGTTGACCTCGGTCATCATCTCCAGGTGGCGCCGCCTTTCCGTCACGTCGCGGGAGGAGGCGACGAAGCGCTGGCCCTCAACCGGATCGACGATCAGGCGGGCGACCGTTTCCAACCAGACAGTGGAGCCATCAGCCCTGATGACCCGGAACTGGTAGGTGATGGGCTCGCCATTCGGGGCGGCGAGCAGGCGGCGTTGCGCGTCGGCCAGGATGGGGATGTCCGTCGGCTCCGTGAACTCCACCGTGCGCCGGCCCATCACCTGGTCCAGCCGCCAGCCTAGAACCCGTTCCACCGAAGGCGACATGTACAGGCAGCGGCCGTCCAGGGCGTGCAGGGCCACGATGTCCGTGGCGTTGTCGGCCAGAAGGCGGAAGCGCTGCTCGCTTTCGGCCAGCGCGGCGGCGCGCGTCTTCTCTGCCGTGATGTCGGACAGGGTGACGGCCAGGCCCCTTTCCCAGGGGACGGCGGAGATCCGCAGCCAGGTGCCTTCGCCATCCAGTCCGCCTTCCTCGCGGTTCAGATGCTCAAACGTCTCGGGGGCGTTCTGGCTGACGATGCGGGCGTAGCGCTCGAACAGGCTCCCCCCCAGGGGGCCCGGCAATTCCTCCCGCAGGCGCTTGCCCACCAGATAGGCGGCCGGCTGGCCGATCATGTGTTCCGCCGCCCGGTTCACCAGCGCGAAGCGGAAGTCGATGACGGCGCCGGTCTTCGGGTCGCGCACCGCCGCCAGGGCGAGGATGCTGTCCAGCGAGCTGTTCATGACGCTGTCCAGGAGGGTGCGCTGCGCCTGCAGGTCGATGCGCGCGCTTTCCAGCTCCGCTACCTTGGCGGCCAGGGCGTGTGTCGCCTTGACCTCGGCGGTGCGGTCGCGGCCGGAGCCCCGGAAGCCCAGGAATGTGCCATCTTCACCAAAGCGGGGGACGCCACTGATGGCGATGAAGTGGGTGTTCCCCTGGTGATCAAGCGCGGCGTAGGTCAGCTCCCGGAAGGGCTGGCGGGCGGCCAGGAAGGCCTCATACCGGGCGATGGAGGGATCGCTTGGGTCGGCCGACAGTTCCCGCCGGGTGCGCCCCAGCATGTCCGCGGGATCCAGGCCTATGGTGGTGATGCCCTGTGACATGGCGGAGATGCGCCCGGCCCCGTCCGTTTCCCAGAACCAGTCGCTGGAAATCTCGGTCAGATCGCGGAAGCGGGCCTCCCGCGCCATCAGTTCCTGGTCCTGCCAGGTGATGGCCTCGGCCATGACGTTGAAGGCGTTCGCCAGTTGTCCCAATTCCCCGGCGCCGGAGGGCAGATGGGCGCGGGTGGTCTTGTCGCCGGCGCCCAGGCGGTCCACGGCCTGCTGCAGGGACGCCAGCCAACGCAGCACCGTGCCGCTCAACGTCGCCCACGCCAGGCCCATGGTCGCCAGGGTCACGGCGAGGGCCAGCAGGGCGACGCGTTCGGAATCCCGGTCCAGCTTGGACAACACGGCGGCGCGGTCGAATGCGATGATCACCCGCATGCCGGTGGCGGGGAGGACGGCGCTGCCGATCAGCTTTTCGCGGCCGTCCAGGCCGATGGCGCTGCCGCTGCCCTGATTCCGCTCCAGGGCGAACCGGATGGTGGGTGTGTTGGCCATCTTCCTGCCGATGGCCTCCGGCATGGCGGGCAGGCGTGCCATCACGGTACCTTCCTTGTCCACCATCAGGAAGGTCATGTCATCCTCAAGGATGACCTTGCTGTTCTGCTCCACCCAATCCAGGTTGAGGCCGGCCAGGACCAGCCGGTCCACGTCGCCGCCCGGCTGCAGGATGGGATACGCCATGCCGACGATGGGCTTGGCGGCGGCCCGGCTCAGCAGGAAGCCGCTGACGGTGGGCTTGCCACTCCGCACCGCTTCTTGCAGGAAGGCACGGTCGGCGTAGCTGGGCCAGGGCTGGGGCAGGGACGAGCAAACGAGTTGGCCGTCGCGGGTGGCGACGTGGATGTTGGCCAGCCAGGGCTGGGCATCCTTCATGATGGCGGCGTCGTCGTTGCAGGCGTCGGGCGGCAATCGCGCGGAATGCGTCGCAAAGCTGGCCATCAGGTCGCGGACTTGGTCCAGCAGGCGCTGTTCGCTGTTGGCCGCCAGGCGGGCGAAGGACAGGGCGGTGGCTTGCACGCCCGCCACCGCTTCATCCCGCCGCTGCTGAATGTCCCAGGCGAGCAGGAGGATGAAAGGCAGGACCGACAACAGTAGCAACAACAGCAGACGGTGCCGCAAACCGAACCGCATGCATCTCCCCCGCTTGGAGCGCCACCGTTGTCCCCAATGGGATGGGGGCGGGGCACGGGACGGCCGCGCCATGGCCGGCGTTGCCATCCCCATCAATCAAGCAACCAAATC
This sequence comes from Nitrospirillum bahiense, assembly GCF_007828025.1. Taxonomy (NCBI): domain Bacteria; kingdom Pseudomonadati; phylum Pseudomonadota; class Alphaproteobacteria; order Rhodospirillales; family Azospirillaceae; genus Nitrospirillum; species Nitrospirillum bahiense. Next base: position 202,761 of record NZ_VITO01000001.1, on the reverse strand, counting down.
CCGCGAAATCGACGGGAAATAGGGGGTAGTTCCGACCCCGCCCCCAATTCTACCCCCAATCAGGGCACCAGGATGAAATCCATAAGGGTATCTCGTCCGCTAGCTGTGGGTGCAGGGCCAGCGCCCGCATACACGAACGGCCCCGGCGCGGGTCAGCGCCGGGGCCGTCAAAGCCCGTCTGGACTGGCCGTCCTACAACCGGCCGATCAGGATGAGGACCAGCACGATGACGATCAGCGTGCCCAGGCCGCCGGCCGGGTAGTAGCCCCAGTTGACGCTATGCGGCCAGGTGGGCAAGGCGCCGATCAGGAACAGTATTAGAATGATCAGGATGATGGTTCCAAGGTTCATAGCGGCCTCTCTCCAGAATTCGAAGGCGTACGGATGATGGAAATTCATTGTGACCAAAACATGTTTTTAAAGTCCCGTCGGCATGAAAAACCGTCTATCCGCCAAAGAAAAGGGGCCTACATAATTCGACCCTAAATGCCTAAGCGCCCGACGTATCCCGGATTACCGGGTTGGGGTGTAAGTAAAATGGATGGCATAGGCGGTAGGTCATATGGGTTTGGAGTGTGGCCATCGTGGCGATGACGAAATAAATAATGTCCTTCTTTTCCAATATCCTACTTCATTTCCCAACGATAATTGCCGCATGATCCACCTAGGCGCGCCACATTGCCGCCATAAGGCGTGTCGAACATTGACTGGCTATTGACGGACCAACTCTTGGGAAATCGCCTGTCCCTATTGGAACAGGCGCCCCAGATGGACCCGCGGGAGCCCCGTCATGACCGTCCTGGGAAGTGTCCCGGGCGGGGGTGAGCGGCGGTCCTGTTCTTCAACCCAAGTGGCACTTCAACCCCAAGTGAGGAAGACGACCATGAACAAGAACCGTATTGAGGGTAATGCCAAGATCGCCGGTGGCGCCGTGAAGGAAGCGGCCGGCAAGGTCATCGGTGACGACCAGATGGCGGCGGAAGGCAAGGCCAAGAAGGTCGAAGGCCACGCCCAGAACGCCGCCGGCAAGATCCAGGAAGCCGGCAAGGCCCTGAAGGATACCGCCAAGAAGGCTCTGGACTGATAGGGCGGCGGTGGTCTGCCGCTGCGCCCGCCGCTGGACCGGTGACGGCGTGAACGCCGTCACCCCCCGCGCTGCGGCGGGGTCCCTGACCTTATTGGCGAGTGCTTTGAAACAGCAAAGGGAGCGACCGGTTCGGCCGTTCCCGTCCACCATCCCCGCCGGCTGGACCCTCAGCGGCGATGGCTTGGCCGGTGCCCCCGGCCGGCCCAATAACGGAGTGACCATGATGCCTGTGTCGCACATCTCGACGGCGGCCAAGCCGTCCCTGCAGTCCCGAGTCATTCCCGCCGCCCTGTCGGCCCTGATGGTTTTCGGCGCCATGACCGCGACCGCGCCGCACGCGCTGGCCGCCGTCGCCTCGCATGGCACCGACCAGAGCAACCTGGTGGAGCGTGCCCGCGTCACCGTTGACGACCTGCGCAAGGACAAGGAATTCGGCAACGCCCGTGAGTTGATGAAGCGCGCCAAGGGCGTGCTGATCGTGCCGCAGCTGATCAAGGGCGGCTTCTTCGTGGGCGGCGAGGGCGGCGACGCCGTGCTGCTGACGCGGGGCCCCAACGGCGAATTCAGCTATCCCGCCTTCTACACCCTGGGCTCGGCCTCCTTCGGCCTGCAGATCGGTGTGGAGCAGGCAGAGCTGGTCCTGTTCATCATGAGCGACAAGGCCTTGTCGTCCGTCCTGCAGGATGAATTCAAGATCGGTGCCCAGGCGGGCCTGGCCGTGGTGACCTTGGGCTCCACCGCCGAGGCCGCCACCGGTACCTCGATGAGCGGCGACATCATCGTCTGGTCCTCGGCCAGCGGCGCCTATGCCGGCCTGACGCTCAACGGCTCGGTCCTGAAGCCGCGCGACAGCTGGAACGAGGCCTATTACGGCAAGCCGGAATCGGTGTCGGCGATCGTCTCGGCCCGCAGCGCCAAGAATGCCGACGCCGACGGCCTGCGCAAGAACTTGGCGACCATACGCTGACGTTGTTCACCTAAAGGGGAGGGGTGGTGTGCCGCCCCTCTTCACCCGGAAGCATCCGGACGACGTCAGCGTATATCTACGGATGAAGGCTGGCCCGTTCGGTCTAGGCAGAAGGTTGTCCAGTAATTGATTTGCCTCAAAGCTTAGACAGAACATTATACACTATGAATAACTGGCTAAATTTATTGATAAAGATATAGCAAACAATTTCTGCGCAACGCTTCTTATGCGGAGTTTGTTTATTAGCCGTTGGGACAAATAATACGATCCCGACATGGCAATCACCCAAGGAGAGGAGCAGACCATGATCCCGCCCACGGTTCCCCCCAGCGTCCCCCCCGCCGCCACCGAGCACTCCGTCAAGGTGTTGAATGACCTGATCGAGAAGACCCTGGACAGCGCCCTTGGCTACAAGGACGCCGCGGAAGAGGCGACCAACGACAGCTTCAAGACGCTGTTTGCCACCCGCGCCCGCCAGCGCCGCCAGCTGACCACCGCCCTGCAGGCCGAGGTCATCAGCCTGGGCGGCCAGCCGGAAACCGACGGCACGGTGCTGGGGGCCGCCCGTCGCATGTTCGTGAACCTGAAGAATGCCGTCACCGGCAGCGACCAGAGCGTCGTCGCCGCCGTCGAGGCGGGCGAGGACGACATCAAGTCCAGCTTCGAGAAGGCACTGCAGGGCGACCTGCCCATGCCGGCGCGCGAAGTGGTCGCCACCTGCTACGACAGCATCAAGGCCGACCACGACCAGATGAGCACCCTGAAGCACGCGCTGGAACGCCGCTGACCGGCGGCGCGTGACGCCAGATCCGGCGGGCCCCTTTCAACCGGGGCTCGCCAAATCTGAGGGGGACGCGAGCGATCGACGTCCCCCAACCGACGAAGGAGAAGGACGATGAAGAGCGAAACCATCGACGCCGCCGCCACCGCCGCCCGTTCCGTGCGCGATGCCGCGCGTGAGGATGCCGACCACCTGTCCAGCGCCATCAAGGCCGAAGCCAGCGATCTCTACAAGACGCTGGCGGCGAAGGGCGAGGCGGCGGCCAAGGCCGTGGGTACGCAGGTGGAGGCGCAGCCCATCACCAGCCTGCTGCTGGCCTTCTCCGCCGGTTTCATCGCCAGCCGCCTGCTGTCCCGCTGAGGCGGGCGGGCGTGGCTGGACAATAAGCGCCGCATAAGGGGGACCGGTGATGGAAGGCTGGACCAAGCTGGCCGTTATGGCCTTGTCGCAACTGGGGGTGATCCCCTTTGGTCCGGTGCACCGGTCCTCTCCGGCGCCGCTGGTCGATGGTGTCGTCACGGTCGTCATCACCGGCGTGCTGGCCATGCTGGCCGTCATCGCGGCGGTGGGCCTGCTCTGCGCCGCGCTGTGGGCCGGGCTGGAGCCGCAGATGGGCCCGGTCTGGACACCCGCACTGGTGGCGCTGGCCCTGATCGTACTGTGCCTGGTGCTGCTGGTGGTGATGCGGCTGCTGGTCGGCCGTCGTGAGCCGCCGGCCCCGCCGGCGGTGCATCCCGCCCTGGATTTGGATCCCGAGGTGCTGCTGACCGAAGCCCAGCGCCTGGTGGTCAAACACAAGGTGCCAGCCTTGCTGGCGGCCGTGGTGGCCGGATTGATTGTCGGAAGCCCCGGCAGTCGCGCCGACCGCAAGTGAATGCAACCCCTAGCCCATCAAGGAGGGCCACGATGACTACGAAACTCCGCGCGCTTGTTCTTTTGTCCATGCTGGGCATGGGGGCGCTGGTCAGCGCCTGCCATACCACCGAGGGCGCCGGCGAGGATATCTCCGCCACCGGCCACGCCATCAGCAAGGAGGCCCGTAAGGACACCCCGTGATCGGGCGTTTCCCGCGTGCCTTTAGGAAAAACACTCGCCCGCGACACCGCCGGCGGGTGTTTTTCTGCCTGCCTTAACGATAGCGCCGATGGGCCTCCAGCGTCAGGCCCAGGCCGACGGAGCCGAACTTGTCGCCCTCGACCACCCGGGCCTCCGGCAGTTCCGCCAGGATGCTGGCGCGCACATTGGGCAGCAGGGTGGACCCGCCGGTCAGGAACACGGCGTCGATCTTGTCGCGCGTGAGGCCGCTGTCGCCCAGCGCCTTGCGGATCATGCCGGCGATGCCGTCGGTCAACGGCGTGGTGGCGGCGGCGAAGCCGGGCACGGTGAAGGGGATGGTCAGGCCCCGCTCGATGAAGTCGAACGGGATGTCCACCACCACGTCTGCCCCTCCCGACTGGGCCGCCGTGGCGCTGAGGCGGATCTTGGTGCGCTCCACCGTCATGGCGACGCGGTGGCCCAAGTGCTCCTCCACCACATGGATCAGCCGGCCGATCAGGTCGGGCTTCGCGGACTCGCGCAGTACTTGGCGCAGTTCCGCCATCACTTTGGGGGCATAGAGGAAGTTGATCTTGGACCAGGTGGCCAGGTCGTTGAAATAGCTGTTGGGCGCCAGCAGGCCGGCGCGCTTCATCGGCGACTGGTAGCCCAGGCGCGGCATGACGCCGTGCAGCGACAGCAGGCGATCGAAGTCGGTGCCGCCGATGCGCACGCCGGTGCTGGCCAGGATGTCCTGGCCCCGGTCGGCGGCCTCCCGCCGATCCGGTCCGATGCGCACGATGGAAAAGTCGGAGGTGCCGCCGCCGATGTCGGCGATCAGCGCGATCTCTTCCGCATTCACCTGGCGCTCGTAATCCAGGGCGGCGGCGATGGGCTCGAACTGGAAGGAGATGTCGGTGTAGCCGATGTCGCGCGCGATTTCCGCCAGGGCTGTTTCCGCCCGGCGGTCGGCCGCGTCGTCACCGTCCACGAAATGCACGGGGCGGCCGTGGACCACCTGGGTCAGGGGGTGGCCGACCTGTTCCTCCGCCCGGCGCTTGATCTCCGTCAGCAGGGTCTTCAGCACGTCGCGGAAGCGGATGCGCCGCCGGTCCAGCTGGGTTTCCATGTCGATCAGGTCGGTACCCAGTACCGACTTCAGCGAGCGCATGAGGCGGCCGTCGGCCCACTCGGCATAGATTTGGATGGCGGCGCGCCCGAACTCTTCGCGCTTGGCGGCGAAGTCGAAGAACAGCGCGCTGGGCAGGGTGGTCTCCTCACCCTCCAGCGGCAGCAGGCGGGCCTGGCCATCCTCGACGACGCCCAGGGTGCTGTTCGACGTTCCAAAGTCCAGGCCGCAATAGCCCATGGTGCGCGCTCCAACGACGGCCGAAAGGATCGGTTTTTGAAATGGGGGCGCGGTTTGTAACGGAAATAGCCGGGCGCGGCCAGGAAAAATCGAGCCTTTCCCCTGGCGCCGGGCCCATTTTCGCGGGCTGGAAGGCTACAGCGACGCCGCCGCCGGCTTCACGCCGGCGGGGCGGTGGACTCGCGGACCACCAGGCTGTGGTCGAACACCTTCTTCAGGTAGCTGCCCACCTGGCCGGCGGTGCGGTCGATGATGAAGCGGGCGGCGGCGGCGCCCATTTCCATCACCGGCTGGCGCACAGTGGTCAGCGGCGGGCAAACGACGCTGGCGGCCGGCAGATCGTCGATGCCGGCCACCGACAGGGCGCCCGGCACCGGGATGCCCATCTTGTAGGCCACGGACAGGACGGCCATGGCCATGCTGTCGTTGGCGGCGAAGATGGCGGTGGGGCGCCGCGGTTGTTCCAGCAGGGCGCGGGCGGCCGACAGGCCGCTGTCGAAGGTGAACAGGCCCGGCTGGATCAGGCGATCGGGGATGGGCCCGCCGTCGAACAGGGCGTCGCGATAGCCCGCCTCACGCTGGGCAGCCGCCGCGTGCTTGGGGTGGCCCTGGATGAAGCCGATGTCGCGGTGCCCTTGGTCCATCAGATGGCGCGTCATCTGGAATGCCGCCTGGTAATTGTCGATGTCGACACCCCAGCCCCATTTCTCCTCCGCGCTGCTGTCCAGGGTGGGGGAGATGCGCACGCAGGTGACACCGCGCCGTGCCAGCAGGGACAACAACTGGGGATCGTCGCACAGGGGGGGGATCAGGATAACGCCATCGACGCGCAGGGTGGAAACCAGGGTCTCCGTCAGGGCGGTAAAGTCGGAGGCGCCCAGGTCGATGTATTCCGTCAGCAGGTGGTAACCGCCGGCGCGGCAGGCCTGGATGGCACCCATCTGCAGTTCGGTCACGTACAGCATGGCGTTGTCCGACACCCCGCCGGAGGAGACCAGCGCGATCAGGAAGCTGCGCGATCCCGACAGGGCGCGGGCCGACAGGCTGGGCGTGTAGTTCAGGCTGCGCGCCGCCTCCATCACCCGGGCGCGCGTCTCCGCGCTGGCCTTGGGCTCCCCGTTCAGCACGCGGGACACCGTCTTGATGGAGACGTTGGCCACGCGGGCGACATCATAAATGGTGGCCTTGCTCAACGCCCCGAACCTCCAACCAGACCGCTGCCCCCTTGCCATTCCGGAGGTTTGTGCCCCGCCTCCTGAAAGCGGCGGGATCATAGCATCGGCGGGCGGCAAAGATAGTGCGTGAAACCGGTGGCGGCGGGCCGGCGCCGAAACGGCGTGTCCTTGCAGCCGGTTTTTGAGAAACCCTCTTGCGTGGGGTTGTTCTGGATGATAACAAAATAGGGCCAACGAGGCCTCCTTATTTTTTCGACACCGGGGACAGCGCTGTCATTCAGCCCTTGGATCGAAGGACAACAACAAGGCGGGGCCCAACAAACGGGAGAGACGATCATGCGTGACGCTTGCGCGTTCCAGGACCGGGCCATCCGGTAAGCCGGCCGCCCTTTTAAAAAACATCATCGGATATGAGCCATCGCGCCCCATGGGGCGGCGGTGAACGGCGGGGCCTTGCCCTGAGCCGCCACCCCGCGCCACCGACAACGCGATGAAAGCCTGCCGGCTTGGGCACCCGCTTGGGTGCGGCCTGGCCCTTGGATGACAAGGGCCGGGCAGGCATCGCTCATCCTCAAGGCGGGTCCTAAAGAGGCTCGGCACAGAAGCCGGGGCCCGTCTTCACGACGACAAGAACAAAGAAGCAGAATGGGAGTATTGGGAGAGATGCGTACCCACACCCTGCTGGCCGCCACCGCGCTGGCCAGCCTGATCGCCACCCCCGGCCTGGCCCAGACCGCCGCCCCACAAAACGCCCCCCAGGGCGCCCAGGCCGCGTCCCAGCAGCTGGAGGACATCGTCGTCACCGCCGAGCGGCGGCAGGAAACGACACAGAAGACACCCATCGCCATCACCGCCTTTTCCGGCGACACCCTGCAGCAGCGCGGCGTTTCCAGCTCCACCGACCTGAACAACATGGTTCCCGGCCTGGCCGTGGGCAACAACGGCAGCGGGTCCGTCCAGATCGCCATCCGCGGCATCGGCAGCACCAACGACACCGAGGTGGGCGACCCCGCCGTGGCCTTCAACGTCGACGGCGTCTATATGGCCCGGTCCCGTGCGGCCATTGGCGCGCTCTATGATATCGACCGTATCGAGGTGCTGCGCGGTCCCCAGGGCACGCTGTACGGCCGCAACGCCACGGCGGGCAGCATCAACGTCATCACCAAGCGCCCCAGCGACAAGTTCGAGGGGAACGCGTCGCTGGACTACGGCAACTACAACAACCTGCAGACCTCCGGCATGCTGAACGTGCCGCTGACCGACACGCTGGCCGTGCGCGCCGCTTTCCAGACCAGCCGGCACGACGGCTACACCAACAACGGCCGCTCCAGCAATTTCAATGACGAGGATACGCAGGCCGGCCGCCTGCAGGTCCAGCTGACGCCCAGCGAGACGTTCAAGGCCCTGCTGTCGGTGGACATCTTCCATGAGGGCGGCGTGGGCTACGCCTCCGCCCCCATCGGCCAATACGCCAAGTTCGCCTCGCCCTATACCTATCCAGTGTCGGCGGACGGCAGCCTGAACCACACCAACAAGGGTGTGTCGCTGACCACGGACTGGGATTTGGGCTTCGCCACCCTGACCTATGTCGGCGCCTACCGCACGGACACCGACCACACCCATGGCGGTTCCACGCAGAGTTCCACCTGCGCCGCCCCCTCCGGCGCGCTTTGCGCCTCCACCATCTTCCGGTCCGATGAAGACCAGATGTCGCACGAACTGCGCCTTGCCAACAGCGACGGGCCGCTGAAGTGGGTGACGGGCCTCTATTACTTCAAGGAAAACAACGACGTCCTGTTCGCGCTGGACCCCATCGCCGGCATCACCTCGCTGGCCTTCGTCCAGCCGGTGGTGACGGAGGAGTCCAAGGCCGCCTTCGCCCAGGCGACCTACAGCCTCACCGACAGTCTGCGGGTGACGGGCGGCCTGCGCTACACCGAGGACAACAAGGCCCGCACCGGCGCCACCGAGGCCTTCGGCCACATTGTCGGCAACACCTATGTCGGCGGCTCCCCCCTCTACCTCAACGACGCGGACCTGACCTGGCATTCCACCAACTGGAAGGTGGGTGCGGAGTACGATCTGGCGCCGGACAGCATGCTCTACGCCTCCATCGGCACGGGCTACAAGGCCGGCGGCTATGGCGACGGCCAGCCGCCCAACAACAACCCCTACCAGCCGGAAAAGCTGACCGCCTATGAGGTCGGCGTGAAGAACCAGTTCATGGACAAGAAGCTGCAGCTGAACCTGACCGGCTTCTACTACGACTATCAGGACTTCCAGGTCAGTGCCATCGGCCAGGTGGCGGGCCAGGCGTCCACCGTCACGGTCAACGCCGGCACGGCCGAGGTCTACGGCGTGGAGGTGGAAGGGGCGGCCCTGCTGACCCAGAGCGACCGCGTGGACGGCAGCGTCTCCTACATCCACGCCCGCTACACTGATTTCGTCCTGGCCACGGGCGACGTCTTCCACCCCAACAGCGCCGCCGTCTACACCGGCAACACGCTGGCCAAGTCGCCCGAATGGACCATCAACCTGGGCTACCAGCACATGTGGGATCTGGCGTCCGGCGCCATGATCACGGCCCGCGTCGACAGCGTCTATGTCGGCGATCAGAACCTGGACTACCGCAACTTCGCCGTCACAGAGCAGAAGGCCTACACCAAGACCAACCTGTCGCTGGCCTATGACGACGCCGACCGGCGCTGGCGGGTCATGGCCTATGTCCGCAACCTGGAGAACAACGCCGTGCTGGTCGTGGCCAACCCCGACACCAACGGGTCGGGCAACCGCCTGGCCGGCAGCGGTGCCTACGCCCCACCCCGCACCTATGGCGTGAGGGTGTCCGCCAACTTCTAACCCGCTTCCTCCGAGGCCTGTCGCCTCACTTCCCCTGGGCGTGCCGCAGGAATTTCCTTCCCCGGCGGCACGCCTCTTTTTTCCATTTCGCCTTACGGGATGAAAAGCCCATGCCTTCGCAGCACCGCCGCCTGACCGCCTTGGTGACCTTGAGCCTGCTGCTGGCCGCCCCCGCGCTAGGGGGGGGACCGGCTGGCGGACCGCCACAGCCGGTGCTGGGCGGCCGGGTAAAGCCGCTGCTGACGGTGGATGGCCTGTCTTTCCGCGACCTGAACGGTAACGGCACGCTGGACCCTTACGAGGACTGGCGCCTGCCGGTCGACGCCCGCGTGGCCGACCTGCTGGGCCGCATGACGGTGGCGGAGAAGGCCGGCACCCTGCTGCACGGCACGGTTCCGCCGAAAGGTGGCTTCACCTTCGCCACCATGCGCGGGCCCTACGATTTCCCGTTGGCCACCCACATGATCCGGGACTTCGGCATCACCACCCTGATCACCCGCCAGGCGACGCCGCCCCAGCAGTTGGCGGAGCAGGACAACCGCCTGCAGGCGGTGGCGGAGGGTGGACGCCTGGGTATCCCCCTGACGCTCAGCACCGACCCGCGCAACCACTTCCAGGTCACGGCCGGCGCCAGCCAGTTGTCCGCCGGCTTCTCGCAATGGCCGGAGACGCTGGGCCTGGGCGCCATCGGCGACCCCGCCCTGGTGCGCCGCTTCGCCGACATCGCGCGCCAGGAATACCGGGCGGTGGGTATCCACCAGACCCTGTCGCCCCAGGCCGACGTGGCGACGGAGCCGCGCTGGTCCCGCATCAACGGCACCTTCGGCGAGGATCCCGTCTTGGACGGCCGCCTGGTCCAGGCCTATGTCGAGGGTTTCCAGGGCGGTGACGACGGCCCCGGTGTCAGCGGCGTCTCGGCGGTGGTCAAGCACTGGGTGGGCTATGGCGCGGCGGCGGAGGGCTTCGACAGCCACAACAGCTATGGCCGCTATTCCCTGGTGCGGCCGGCCCACTTCGACCTGCACGTCCTGCCCTTCAAGGGCGCCTTTGCCGCCCATGTCGCTGGGGTGATGCCCACCTATTCCGTCCTGAAGGAGATGGTGGTGGACGGAAAGCCGGTGGAGCAGGTGGGGGCGGGCTTCAATCATTGGCTCCTGACCGACCTGCTGCGCGGCACCTATGGCTTCCAGGGCATCATCCTATCCGACTGGGCCATCGCCAATGACTGCAACGCGGTGTGCCGCAATGGCTTCCCCGCCGGTGAGCGGCCCACCTTCAAGGACTTCTCCACCGCCTGGGGCGTGGAGGACCTCTCCACCCCCGCGCGCTTCGCCAAGGGGCTGGAGGCGGGGCTGGACCAGTTCGGCGGCGTGGACGATCCCGCGCCCCTGCTGGCGGCCGTGAAGCAGGGCCTGGTGACCGAGGCGCGGCTGGACCAGTCGGTGCGCCGCATCCTGGCCCTGAAGTTCCAGCAAGGCCTGTTCGAAAACCCCTACGTCGATGCCGCCGCCGCCGCCAAGGTGGTGGGCACGCCGCAGTTCCTGGCCGAGGGGCTGGCGGCGCAATCCCGCTCCATGGTTTTGCTGGAGGCGGGCAAGAGTCCGGTGGTGCTCAAGGGCCGCAAGGTCTACCTGCGCGGCGTGTCGGCGGAGGCCGCCAAGGCCGCCGGCCTGACGGTGGTGGACGATCCCAAACAGGCGGAGGTCGCCGTTCTGCGCCTGTCCGCCCCTTTCCAGACCCTGCACCCCAACTACACCTTCGGCAGCCTGCAGCATGAGGGCGACTTGGGGTTCCATGATGGAAACGCGGACTATGAGGCGCTGAAGGCCGTGGCCGCCGCCAAGGTGCCGGCGGTGGTCAGCGTCTATCTCGACCGCCCGGCCATTCTGACCAACATCCGCGACAAGGCCGCCCGCCTGTACGTTGATTTCGGCGTCAGCGATCGGGCCTTCCTGGACGTGGTCACCGGCAAGGTGGCGGCGCAGGGGCACCTGCCGTTCGAGGTGCCGCGCAGCATGGCGGCGGTGGCGGCCCAGGCGTCGGACGTGCCGCACGACAGCAAGGACCCGCTGTACCCCATGGGTGCCGGCCTACGCCTGCCGTGACCCCTTCTTTCAAAAGAAACAACTGGATGGAAACGCACCCCATGACCGATCGCATGCGCCGCCTGCTGCTGGGCACGGCCCTGTCGCTCTCGCTCGCCGCTCCGTTGGCCACCACCGCCCTGGCCGCCGAGGTGGCGCGGCCGTGGATGGACACCAAGCTGTCGCCGGACCAGCGCGCCGACCTGTTGAACAAGGAACTGACGCTGGATGAGCGTATCGGCCTGGTCCATGGGCCCATGGCCATGCCCTTCCTGGGCGCCAAGCTGCCGGAAGGCGCCATCGGATCCGCCGGTTACATCCCCGGCGTGCCGCGCCTGGGCATCCCGGCCTTGCAGGAGAGCGACGCCAGCCTGGGTGTCGCCAACCCCATGAACGTGCGGCCGGGCGACCCATCCACGGCCCTGCCATCCGGCCTGTCGCTCGCGTCCACCTGGAACCCTGAGACCGCTTACAAGGGCGGCGCCATGATCGGCAAGGAGGCGCACGCCAAGGGCCTGAACGTCCTGCTGGCCGGCGGCGTCAACCTGGCGCGCGACCCGCGCAACGGCCGCAACTTCGAATATCTGGGTGAGGATCCCTTGCTGGCCGGCACCCTGGGCGGTGAATCCATCCGGGGCATCCAGGACCAGAACGTCGTTTCCACCATCAAGCACTTCGCGGTCAACGACCAGGAAACCCAGCGCATGACCATCGATGTGAAGATCGGCGAGGCGGCGGCGCGCGAAAGCGATCTGCTGGCTTTCCAGATCGCCATCGAGAAGGGCAAGCCCGGCTCCGTCATGTGCGCCTACAACAAGGTCAACGGCGCCTACGCCTGCGACAATCCCTTCCTGTTGAACAAGGTGCTGAAGACCGACTGGGCCTATCCCGGCTGGGTCATGTCCGACTGGGGTGCGGTGCATGGCGTCGAGGCGGCTGTGAACGGCCTGGACCAGGAATCGGGGGAGCAGATCGACGCGCTGCTGGCGCCAGGGGGGGCTGGCAAGGTCTGGTTCAATGAGCCGCTGAAGGCCGCCATCCAGGACAAGACGGTCCCGGCCGAGCGCCTGTCCGACATGACCCGGCGCATCCTGCGCTCCATGTTCGCGGCCGGCCTCTTCGACAACCCGGCGGCCAAGGCGTCCATCGATTTCGATGCCCACGCCCAGGTGACCAAGGCGGCCGGGACCGAAGGCATCGTCCTGCTGAAGAACAAGGGCGATGTGCTGCCCCTGGCCACGAAAGGCAAGACCATCACCGTCATCGGCGGTTTCGCCAACGCCGGCGTGCTGTCGGGCGGCGGGTCGTCGCAGGTGGTGTCGGACGGGGGCCCGGGCGCCAGCATTCCCCTGGGCGGCGACGGCATGATGGGCCCCTTCCGCACCGTGGTCTATCACGCGTCCTCGCCCCTGAAGGCCATCCGCGCCAAGGCGGGGGAGAAGGCGGTGCGCTTCAACGACGGTTCCTATCCGGCTGAGGCGGCGGCCGTGGCCAAGACCACGAACGTGGCCATCGTCTTCGCCACCCAGTGGATGAGCGAGGGCGCCGACGCGCCGGACCTCAGCCTGCCCAACGGCCAGGATGCCCTGATCGCCGCCGTGGCCGCGGCCAACCCCAATACCATCGTGGTGCTGGAGACGGGCGGGCCGGTGCACATGCCCTGGCTGGACAAGGTGGCCGGCGTGGTGGAGGCCTGGTATCCCGGCAGCCGCGGCGGTGAGGCCATCGCCGACATCCTGTTCGGTGACGCCAACCCCTCCGGCCGCCTGCCCATCACTTTCCCGGCGGACGACAGCCAGTTGCTGCACAAGGACATCCCCGGCGCCGACAAGCCGGAGTTCAGCCCGGCGGAGATCACCTATACGGAGGGCGCTGACATCGGCTATCGCCGTTACGCCAAGACGGGGGCCAAGCCCCTGTTCCCCTTCGGCTACGGCCTTAGCTACAGCCACTTCAGCTATGGCGACGTGAAGGTGACGGGCGGCGACACCCTGACCGTCAGCTTCGAGGTCACCAACACCGGCAAGCGTCCCGGCCAGGACGTGCCCCAGGTCTATCTGACCAACGCCGCCGGTACCAAGACCCAGCGCCTGATCGGTTGGTCCAAGGTGGCCCTGGCCCCGGGAGAGAAGAAGCGTGTGACCGTCACCGCCGACACCCGACTGCTGGGCAGCTTCGATGAGGCCGCGCACGCCTGGCAGGTCAAGGCTGGCGAGTACCAGGTTGCCGTGGGGGCCTCGGCCACCGACCTGGATCTCAAGGGCGGGGCGGCCGTCAAGGCCTCCACCCGCCAGCCATAAGCCTTTTTGGAACTTGGATCGCTACCGGTTCCGGCCAAGCTGCGACCGGTGGCGATGATCCTGACAAGGGGAAATGCGATGTCCAAGATGATGAAGCGGATCGCGGTCGCGGCGCTGCTGCTGACCGCTGCCCGGCCGGCGCTCGCGGCGGAAGCGCCGGTGGTGCAGGTGGAACAGGGCCGGGTCTCCGGCGTGGTCAGCGGCGATGTGGCGGCGTTCAAGGGCATCCCCTTCGCCGCCCCGCCGGTGGGCCCCTTGCGCTGGCGCCCGCCGCAGCCGGCCGCCGCCTGGGCCGGCGTACGCTCCGGTGCCGAATATGGCGCCGACTGCATGCAGAAACCGCTGCCGGGCGATGCGGCCCCCCTGGGTGTGGCCCCGGCGGAGGATTGCCTATACCTGAACGTCTGGGCCCCCGCCGACACCGTCAAGCCGGGTGCCAAGCGGCCGGTGATGGTGTGGATTTACGGGGGCGGCTTCGTGAACGGCGGCAGTTCCCCCGCCGTCTATGACGGGTCGAACTTCGCCCGTGACGGCGTGGTGCTGGTCAGCTTCAACTACCGCGTCGGCCGCTTCGGCTTCTTCGCCCATCCCGCCCTGGTGGCGGAGGCGGGGCAGGGCCCTGTGGGCAACTATGGCTATCTCGACCAGCTGGCGGCCCTACGGTGGGTGAAGCGCAACATCACCGCCTTCGGCGGCGATCCCGACAATGTCACCATCTTCGGGGAATCCGCAGGCGGCATCTCCGTTCACACCCTGCTGACCTCGCCCATGGCCAAGGGTCTGTTCAACCGGGGCATCGTCCAGTCGGGCGCCGGACGCGAGCGCATCCTCCCTACGCCGCCCCTGCATGCGGACGGTGACGCGCCGTCGGCGGAAAAATCGGGCCTGGCCTATGCCGCCCAGCACGGCATCACCGACACGGGCGCCGCCGGCCTGGCGGCCCTGCGCGCCCTGCCGGCGGAGGCGGTGGTGGACGGCCTGAACATGGCGACCATGAACGTGCCGACCTATTCCGGACCCATGGTGGATGGCGCCGTCGTCCGCTATTCGGCGCCGGTGACAGCCTATGCGGCGGGCGCGGGCGCCGACGTGCCGGTGATGGTGGGCGCTACCGGGGCCGACGGCTTCTTCTTCGGCGGTTCGCTGGACGATGTGCTGGCGCCCTTCGGTGCCGACAAGGACAGGGCGTTGGCCCTGTTCGATCCCGATGGGTCACGCGACGTGAAGCTGATCGGCCACCGTGTGGCGGGCGCCTTCATGTTCATCGAGCCGGCGCGCGAGACCGCCCGCCTGCTGTCGGCCCACAAATCACCCGTCTACCTGTTCCGCTATTCCTATGTGGCGGAGAGCATGCGCAAGGAATGGTGGGGCACGCCGCACGCGACGGAAATCCCCTTCGTCTTCGATACGGTGAAGGCCCGCTATGGCGACGCGCTGACGGCGGCGGACGCGGCGGCCGCCAAGGCGGCGCACGCTTACTGGGTGGCCTTCGCCAAGACGGGCAAGCCGGAGCCCCAGGGATTGCCGGCCTGGACGCCCTTCAAGGCAGGCCAGGATGAGCGCCTGATGGACTTCGGCACCAAGGGGCCGGTGCTGGAGGTCGACCCGATGAAGGACCGCCTGGACCTGGCGCAGAAGGTGGCGGAGCAGCGGACCAAAGCGGCGTCGAACTAAACATGCTGCGTTGCGGAAAATTTCATTTCGCAACGCAATAAAATACGAATGTGTCGTAATAGCCATTGAACCCGGGCCCGGCGGATGTCAAACCCCTCGGGCCCGGACTTATCATACCGACTGGACGAACGATCGATGTCGACCGCATCCGCCCACAATAAATCCATGACGTCGCTGGCCCCGATCGTCGTCATGCTGTTCTTCGCCTGGGGCTTCGCCACGTCCATCGTGGACGCCGTGATCCCCAAGCTGAAGGAACAGTTCTCGCTGAACTACACCGAGGCGATGCTGGTGCAGTTCGCCTTCTTCCTGGCCTACTTCGTCGTGTCGGTCCCGGCGGGCGCCCTGCTGGCGCGCCTGGGCTACCTGCGCGGCATCGTCGCCGGCCTCAGCATCATGACCCTGGGCTGCCTGCTGTTCGTGCCGGCCTCCAGCATGGGCCTGTTCGCCGCCTTCCTGCTGGCATTGTTCGTCATGGCCGGCGGTATTACCGTGCTGCAGGTGGCGGCCAACCCGCTGATGTCGCTGCTGGGCCGGCCGGAAACGGCGTCCAGCCGCCTGAACTTGGCCCAGGCGTTCAATTCCTTCGGCACCACCATCGGCCCCATCCTCGGTTCCGTCTTCATCCTGTCCAAGGCGGCGGATGGGGATGCCAGCGCGCGCGGTGTGCATGTGCCTTTCCTGATGATCGCAGCCCTGCTGGTGGTCCTGGCCGTGCTGTTCTGGTTCCTGCGGGGCCGTGAGGGGGCCGCCACCGACCAGCAGTCGGGCAGCGGCCTCAGCCTGCGGGTGCTGCGCCACAGCCAGCTGGCCCTGGGTGTGGTTTCCATCTTCGTCTACGTCGGGGCGGAGGTGTCCATCGGCAGCGCCATGGTCAACTACCTGATCCTCGACCGCACGCGGGACGCGGCGTCCGAACTGGGCACCTGGTTCGCCGGCGTGATCCACCTGCACGACGTGCTGAACACCCCGGAGTCCAAGGCCGCCGTGCTGGTCAGCCTGTACTGGGGCGGCGCCATGTTTGGCCGCTTCATCGGCTCTGTCGTTTTGCGCTTCGCCCGGCCCGGCATCGTGCTGATGGTGTGCTCGCTGGCCGCCGCCCTGCTGGTCAGCCTGTCCATGGCCAGCAGCGGTACGTTGGCCATGGCCACCATCCTGTCGGTGGGCCTGTGCAACTCCATCATGTTCCCCACCATCTTCACCATCGCCATCGATGGGCTGGAGGAAGAGACGCCCCAGGGTGCCGGCATGCTGTGCCTGGCCATCTTCGGCGGCGCCGTAGTGCCCATGATCACGGGCAAGGTCGCCGACCTGACCAGCCTGGTGCTGGCCTTCATCGTGCCGGTGGCCTGCTACCTGATGATCGCCGGCTACGGCCTGCTGACCGGCCTGCATCTGCTGTCGGGCAAGCCCGCCGCCAAGACCGGCGGCGCCCCCCGCGCGGTGTCCATGCACTGACGCGTGTTGGCCTTTTGACGTGATGATCGGCGGCGTGGGGCACCCTGCGCCGCCGACGTCGTTTCAGGCGGTCAAGAGGGCCAGCACGACCGGCAGGGTGACGGCCGCCGCCAGGGTCTGGACGGTAATGATGCCGGCCATCAGCGGGGCGTCGCCGCCCATCTGCCGGGCCAGGACATAGGCGCTGACCGACGTGGGCAGGGCGTTGTACAGCACCACGGCGACGAAGGCGTTGCCCTGGACGCCCAGCACCTTGGCCAGCAGCGCCGTGATGACAGGCAGGACGGCCAAACGGGCCACGCTGCTGATGGCCACCGCCACCTTTGCCCCCCGGATGGCGGAAAAGCCCAGGCCGGCGCCCACGGCCAGCAACCCTAGGGGCAGGCTGGCTTGACCCAAAACCGCCATCACCGGCGATACCACGGGGATCTGGCGGATGCCGGCCAGGTTCAGGGCGGCGCCCACGATGACAGAGCAGACCAGCGGGTTGCTCAGGATCTGCCACAGGGTGCGCAGGGGATGGCGTTTCATGCCGGCCGGCATGTCGCCGTGGCGCTGCATCACCAGGATGCTGAGGATGTTCACCGTGGGCATGCAGAACAGCACGCCGATGGCCATCAGGGCCGTGCCATGGGGGCCCAGCAGCGCGGCGCCCAGGGCCATGGCCACATAGGTGTTGACCCGCACCGCCCCCTGGAAGACCGAGGTGTAGGCCGGATCGCTGCCCGACAGGCGCCGGTAGGTCAACTGCAGGCCGGCGCTCAGCAGCAGGATACCGCCCACCAGGGCGCCGCCCATGGCCCAGATGTCCATGCCCGACAGATCGGTCTTGGCGGTGCCGTCGATCAGCAGCGCGGGGAAGAGCAGGTAATAGATCAGCCGCTCGGCCGCACCCCAGAAGGCGGCGTCGATCAGCTTGAAATGCCGCAACCCGAAGCCGATCGCGATCAGCAGGAAGGTGGGGGCCAACGCCGTCAGGACCTGCAGCATGCCTGGTCAGTCGTCCCGGTCGCGATCTTCTTCATCGTGTCTTCCGTCCAGGCCCGCCGCGTCACCCTCCGCTTCGTCACGGGCGGCCAGGGCGGCGCGCGCGGCCTCGGCCGCCATGAAGTCCAGGGCGCCCTGAAGGATGTAGGCCGCGGCCATGCGGTCGACCACCTCGTCCCGGCGTTTCCGGGTCATGTCCCATTCGATCATCATGCGGCTGACGGCCGAGGTGGACAGGCGTTCGTCCCAGAAGGCGATCTCGGGCACTTGGCCGCCCAGCAGCTGGGGCTGTTCGATCAGGTTCTGGGCGAAGCTGCGGGCGGATTGGGCGGCCGGGCCGTCGCTGCCGTCCATGTTGCGGGGCAGGCCGATGACGAAGCCGGCGACGTTACGGCCGCGCAACTCCCTGGCCAGATCCTGCACGTCGGTCGTGAACTTGCGCCGCATGATGGTGCCGACCGGCGAGGCCACGGTCAGGCCGGGATCGGAGATCGCCATGCCTATGGTCTTGGACCCCAGATCCAGGCCCATCAGCCGCCCGCCGGGGGGCAGCTGGGCCTTGAGGTCCCTGATGTTGCGGATCGCCATACCGGGTGTTACCTTCCGCGCCGCCCGGGGGCCGGCGGCATACGACACGCCGCCTGTCATCGCCCCCGTGGCTCCTTATTCCGAAGGAGAGACTTAGCACCATGTCCCTCGACAAGGCCACCGTGGCGAAGATCGCGCATCTCGCCCGCATCAAGGTCCCGGACTCCGATCTGGAGCAGCTGGCCGGCGAACTCAACACCATCATGCATTGGGTGGAGATGTTGGGCGAGGTGGACACCCAAAACGTGGAACCGATGACCAGCGTGGTCGCCGCCAACCTGCGCTGGCGCCCCGACGCCGTGACCGACGGCGGTTATCCGGAAAAGGTGGTCGCCAACGCCACCGATGCCACCGAGAATTTCTTTTCCGTGCCCAAGGTTGTCGAGTGATGACGAAGCTGACCCACCTGACCATGGCCGACGCCTTGGCCGGCCTGGCCGCCAAGGAGTTCACCGCCGTCGAGCTGACCCAGGCGCACCTGGACGCCATGGCGGCGACCAAGGAACTGAACGCCTACATCATCGAGACGCCGGACGTGGCGCTGAAGCAGGCGGCGGACGCCGACGCCCGCTACGCCAAGGGCGAGCAGCGGACCCTGGACGGCCTGCCCCTGGGCATCAAGGACCTGTTCTGCACCGAGGGCGTGCAGACCACGGCCGCCAGCCACATCCTGGACGGCTTCGTCCCGCCGTATGAGAGCACGGTCACCACCCAGCTGTTCCGCGACGGCGCCGTCATGCTGGGCAAGCTGAACCTGGACGAATTCGCCATGGGTTCGGCCAACATCACCAGCCACTACGGCCCGGTGATCAGCCCGTGGTCGCCCAAGGACGCGGCAGGCAATTTCACCCGCAAGCTGGTGCCCGGCGGGTCCTCGGGTGGCTCGGCCGCCGCCGTGGCCGCCCGCCTGGCGTTGGGCGCCACCGGTACCGACACCGGCGGTTCCATCCGCCAGCCGGCCAGCTTCGTCGGCATCGTCGGTATCAAGCCGACCTATGGCCGCTGCTCGCGCTGGGGCATCGTCGCCTTCGCCTCGTCCCTGGACCAGGCCGGCCCCATGACCCGCACGGTGAAGGACGCGGCGCTCATGCTGCGCTCCATGGCCGGTTACGACCCCAAGGACAGCACCTCCATCGATGTGCCGGTGCCGGACTACGCCGCCGCACTGACCGGCGACATCCGCGGCCTGCGCGTGGGCATTCCCAAGGAATACCGCGTCGACGGCATGCCGGCGGAGATCGAGAAGCTGTGGCAGCAGGGCATCGAATGGCTGAAGGCCGCCGGCGCCACGCCGGTGGAGATCAGCCTGCCGCACACCAAGTACGCCCTGCCGGCCTACTACATCGTGGCCCCGGCCGAGGCCTCCTCCAACCTGGCCCGCTATGACGGCGTGCGCTTCGGCCTGCGCGTCGAGGGCAAGGACCTGAAGGAGATGTACGAGAACACCCGTGCCGAGGGCTTCGGCGCCGAGGTGAAGCGCCGCATTATGATCGGCACCTACGTGCTGTCGGCCGGCTACTACGACGCCTATTACCTGAAGGCGCAGAAGGTGCGGGCCCGCATCGCCGAGGACTTCACCAAGGCGTACGAGCTGTGCGACGTCATCCTGACGCCCACCGCCCCGTCGGCCGCCTTCGGCATCGGCGAGAAGATGGACGATCCCATCGCCATGTACCTGAACGACGTCTTCACCGTTCCGGCCAACCTGGCGGGCCTGCCCGGCCTGTCGGTGCCGGCCGGCCTGAGCGGCGAGGGCCTGCCCCTGGGTCTGCAGGTGCTGGGCCGTCCGTTTGATGAGGCCACCGTGCTGAAGGTCGGCCACGTCATCGAACAGGCCGCCGGCCCGCAGCCCCTGCCGCCGCTGGTGTCGTAAGGGCCGTTCCGATTCCGGAATGAAAAAGGCGGCGTCCTCGCGGGCGCCGCCTTTTTGTTGCGGTGGCGCTACTGGGTGCGGGATGGCGACGTTCCGACGATCCATACCTTGGCGCTTGGATAGTCGATCGTCAGCCTGGTGCGATACAGGAAGTCCAGCCCCAAGATGCCCTCGACCGTCGATCCTGTCGCCGAACTGATGGCGGAGAGGCGGTCGGAAATGCTGAGATTCCTCAGGTCGTAACTTACGGGACCAAGGGTGACGCGCGCGTCGCCACGCCGGACCGCCACCGACCCGCCTGCGCCGCCGAGGACACCGTTCCCCGTGGCGACAACTCCGGCGCGCTCCGCCGCCTCCGGGGACAGGGTCGTTACAGTGGCCCCGGTGTCGATTTCAAAGGTGAAGGGACCGGTGCCGTTCACCGTCGCCTGGACCAGGATCAGGGGCTTCTTTAGGCCGAGGCTGAATGACAAGGCATCGGCATCCCGCCCCATCGCCGCCGCGAAGTCGATCTGGTGTGCGACATAGTCGATGGAGAAACGATAGTTGCGAAGGAACTGATAGCCGACGATACCATCGATGGGGGTGCCGACCTGCCGCGTCATGGCGTCGATCATAGGCAGAACCGCGACCTTGGCATGTTCCAGCTTGACGGGGCCGATCGAGAAGGCGGGCAACTCCCCTTCCCGGTAAGTTTGCGGTCCGCCGCCGATAGCTGTCGAGCTATCTGGCGTAACGTCGCCCGACAGCGGAAGGTGCAGTCTCTGGGCCCGGGATACGCTCAGGAATATAGGGAAGGGGGCGGTCGCGCCGGTGTCGACGACAATCCGCCCTTTTTCCGCCTGTTCACCAAGTTGTCCCTCGACAACGATCAGTGGCGCCTGCTGGGACGCATAATCGAAGGGTATCGCGCCCGACATAGGCTCACCTGTCCATCATCAGCCTGTCATGGATAAAGAGTGATCACTTGAACCCCGCCACCTTCAGCGCCTCATCCGGGTTGCCCTTGTCGCAGCGGCCGGCCTGGTCGGCGGGGCTGTCGGTCAGGTGGGCGGCGTCCAGGGCGGTGGTGCCGTCGTCGGTCGCCTTCAGGGTGAAGGTGATCTGGGTGAGGAAGGCGGCCTTGCCCGTGCCCAGCACGGCGGACTGGCGCGCGGCTTCGCCGAAGTCGGCGGCCAGGGCGTCGCAGAGGGCCTTGCGCGTCACGCTCTTGCCCGTGGCCTCGGCCAGCAGGGTACCGGCCTTGGCAGCCCCCAGCGTCTTCACCATGGCGCCGGCCTGGGCATAGTACTGGTCGGCGGACAGGCCGCTGCAATAGCCGTGCTTCTGCCACTCATGCAGGGTGAGGCCGGAGGCGATGCCCGGCATGACCTCCGCCAATGTGCCCTGCACTGCCGGCGATAGGGGCGGCAACACGCGATCCTTCCAGGTGGGGTCGTTGTCCTTGGCGGAGAGGGAGCACGCGCTGCTCCACTGCGGCCACAGGCCGTGTAGGGTCAGGTGGGTGGCGCCGAAGCTGGTGGCGCGGTCGCCGGCGGCGCATTCCGGATGGCCATCGCCGTGCAGGTAGCAGAACTCCGGCTCCCAGCTCAGCACGAACATGTAGGTGTGGTGGCCCGGCGTCTGCTTGTCGCCGGGAACCGATGCGCCCCCAGCGGCATCGGCGGCCAGGGCGGTGCCGCTGGCCAGGCAGGCAGCCGTGAACAAGGCCGTGGCGGTGTTCCGAAGATCCTTGCGCATCGCGTGCATCTCTCCATCCGGTTTGCCCTTATGGAGTGTGGGAACGCGCGGTCGCCGTCAAGGAGAAAGAGGTCCAAAAGGGGAACAAAAGGAATAGGCCTGGCGACGGTGGCCAGGCCTATTCGGCTTCGTCGGCACCTTAAGGCGTCAGGGCGTCCTGCGGAACAGGCCCGCCAGGAACTGCAGCAGGAACAGGAAGACGCCGATGCCGACGATGATGCGCAGCACCTCGGCCAGAACGGGCGGCAGCAGGGTCACGGCCAAATCCACCAGCATGATGATCAGCAGCAGGCTGAGGATGGCATAGAGGATGTTGCGAAGGGGTGCGTTCATGGCGTGATCTCTCTCGACAGGGAACCGGCATGGGGGCCGTTTCCAGGCTTGGTCAACTGTATGCCGTGCAGGCGGGCATGGCGGACGGCGGCCGCCAGCACCTGACCGACGAAGGCCAGGAACACCAGGCCCACCAGCAGCGGCGGCAGCGCGCCGATGACAGGGGGCAGCACCTGCATGGCCAGGTCCGTCAGGGGAACCAACAACAGAAGAACGACGGTGATCGACAAAAGGTTGCGCAAGGCGTTCAGCACGGGCGACCTCCAGACATTCCTCGATGGCCCCCAGCGGCGCATCTCACGATCCATTCGGAAGGACCCATCGGGCCTTTCCCTGGTAACAAATCGGGAAATAGCGGGGCCGGTTGCCGTGGCAACTGGCAGGCGGGCCAAAGCGCTAAGGGCCGTGCCGGAATGCCTATCCACCCACCAGGCGGGTCGAGGATGGGAATATCCGGCCCGCCGGACGGCATGACCAAAGGCGGCGAACGGAGAGGCGGGACGGTGCCCTCGGCCGTTCGGCCTATGGCCTGCGTCAAATGGCCCGCCCAGCCGTAGGGCGTCGTTTCACCCCTCCGCTGGCCGTCCGGGAAGTCCGTCGGCGGGCCGGCTGTACGGGGCATTCCAAGGAAAACAAGCGTTCCACCCTCGGCGCGCGCGATGCGGCGTAATCAAATCGACACAGCGATGAGGCGCTAACCATAAAATTTCGGAATGCCTTCAATAAATCCGGCGGCACCTGCGCTGAAATGGCCCATTGCCCCGTTCCTGCAAAGGTGCGATCCCGCGTTTCCTTGATTTTTGCGGTGCACCGTGCGGATGCGTCATCGCGACGCGCCTGTTTAGGCTTTCCGCCGTTTGCCCGCGACTGTGGCGTGGAGTGCTTAAGGTGCCTTCTTTCCGCTTTCTTCCCGGTCCCGGTCCCGGTCGCGGGCTGCAGTGGCTGGGTGCCGCCTTGCTGGCGGCTGCGGTCGTGGGGATGATCGTGATCCGGGAAAGCGATGCGCCGCCTCCTCCGTCGGCCCAGCCGGAGGCCGCCCCCGGCACCTTCCAGGTTACGCCGGGCCAGTGGGCGACGCTGGGCATGGAAACCGTGGCCCCACACCCCTTCCAAACCCATATCGACACCGATGGCCGGGTGACCGCCAATGACGAGGCGACAACGCCGGTCTATTCCCCCGTTTCCGGTCAGGTGGGCACCGTGACCGCCCGCGTGGGCGATCATGTGGCCAAGGACGCCGTGCTCATGACCGTCGATGCTACCGACATGGCGCAGGGGCGCAGCGACCTGGCGGCCGCCGCATCGGCCGCCGCCGCCGCCGATGCCCAGCTGCGCCAGGCCCGCGTGACGGAACAGCGCCAGCGTGACCTGTACCAGGCCGATGGCGGCGCCCTGAAGGATTGGCAGCAGGCCCAGGTGGACCTGGTGACGGCGGAAACGGCCGCACGCACGGCGCAGGCGGCCCTGGCCGCCGTGCGCGACCGGCTGCGCGTGCTGGGCCGCACCCCGCAGGAGATCGCGGCCCTGACACGGGAGGGCGCCGCCTTGGCGCCGACGCCGGTGCGCGCACCCGTCGCCGGTACGGTGCTGCAGCGCCAGGTTTCCCCGGGCCAGTACGTCAACGGGGCGGCCAGCGGCGGCACCATGGCCTTCAGCCTGGCCGACCTTTCCACCGTCTGGCTGCTGGCCAATGTGCGCGAGGCCGACGCCCCGGCCGTGGCTGTGGGGCAGGAGGTCGAGGTGCGCGTGCCCGCCTATCCGACACGGGTGTTCCGGGGGCGGGTGACGGCGGTGCCCCCGGCCATCGACCCCGCCACCCGGCGCCTGGCGGTGCGCGTCACCCTGGACAACGCCGACGGCGCCCTGAAGCCGGAGATGATGGCGACCGTGCGCCTGTTTACCGACCCTGGTGCCTCCAGCCCTGCCAACCCCGCATTGGCCGTGCCGGAACGGGCGGTGATCCATGAGGGCGAGGTGTCGCGCGTCTGGGTGGCCGACGCTGCCCACCACGCCCTGGCGCTGCGGTCCGTCATGCTGGGGCGGCAGCAGGACGGGCTGGTGGAGGTGTTGGACGGCCTGAAGGCGGGGGACAGCGTGGTGACCAAGGGCGCGCTGTTCATCGACCGCGCGGCGCAGGGCGACTGAGATCATGAACAAGGTCGTCATTTTCGCGCTGCGCCAGCGCGTCCTGATGCTGGCGGCGCTGGCCGCCCTGCTGGTGGTGGGCGTGGGCGCCTTCCTGCGCCTGAACATCGAGGCCTATCCCGATCCGGTCCCGCCCATGGTGGAGATCGTGACCCAGAACAGCGGCCAGTCGGCCGAGGAGATCGAACGCTACATCACCGTGCCCATCGAGGTGCAGATGGCCGGCATCCCCCATGTCACGGCCATCCGCTCCGTCTCGCTGTTCGGACTGTCGGACATCAAGATCCAGTTCACCTACGACTTCACCTATGACGAGGCGGTGCAGCGGGTGATCAACCAGCTGTCGCAGCTGTCCAACCTGCCGTCGGGTGTGCAGCCGGCCATTTCGCCGGAAAGCCCCATCGGCGAGATCCTGCGCTATCAGGTGGTGGGGCCGCCGGGCTATTCCGTCACCGATCTCAAGACCCTGCAGGATTGGGTGCTGCAGCGCCGATTCAAGGCCGTGCCCGGCGTCATCGACGTGTCCGGCTGGGGCGGCAAGACCAAGGCGTATGAGGTGACGGTGGATCAGCGCAAGCTGACCGCCTACGGCCTGACCATCCCCGGCGTGCTGCAGTCCCTGAACAACGCCAACATCAATGTCGGCGGCCAGACGGTGAACATCGGCGACCAGGCCATGGTGGTGCGCGGCGTGGGCCAAATCCATTCCCTGGACGACATCCGGGGCACCATACTGGCGGCCAACAACGGCACGCCGGTGCTGGTGGGTGACGTCGCCACCGTCACCGTGGGCAACCAGCCGCGCCTGGGCATCGCCGGCCGCGACGGCCAGGACGACATCGTCCAGGGCATCGTGCTGATGCGCCGGGGGGCGGAGAGCAAACCCACCATCCTGGCCGCCAAGGCGGAGATGGAGAAGATCAACACGTCCGGCATCCTGCCGCCGGGCGTATACCTCAAGACCATCTACGACCGGTCGGACCTGATCGACCTGACCACCCACACCGTGCTGCACAACATGGTCATGGGTATCATCCTGATCTTCTTCGTGCAGTGGCTGTTCCTGGGCGATCTGCGCAGTGCCGTCATCGTGGCGGCCACGGTGCCCTTCGCCCTGTTCTTCGCCATCCTGATCATGACCCTGCGCGGGGAGTCGGCCAACCTGCTGTCCGTCGGCGCCATCGACTTCGGCCTGATCGTGGACGCCACCGTCATCATGGTGGAGAACATCTTCCGCCACCTGGCGCAGCCGCCCAAGGAGCGGTTCGCCAAATCCTCCATCATGCACAGCGTGCGGCAGGAGGTGATCCTGCGCGGTCGGTTCGGCGTCATCGCCAACTCCGCCGTCGAGGTCAACCGCGCCATCTTCTTCTCCGCCGCCATCATCATCGCCGGCTTCGTGCCGCTGTTCACCCTGTCGGGGGTGGAGGGGCATATCTTCGGCCCCATGGCCAAGACCTACGCCTACGCCATCGCCGGCGGCCTGATCGCCACCTTCACCATCTCCCCCGCCTTGAGCGCCATCCTGCTGCCCGAGCAGGTGCGGGAGCATGACACGGTGGTGGTGCGCGTGCTGCACCGCCTCTATCCGCCCCTGTTGCGCCTGGCCTTGGCCAACAGGCGCCTGGTGCTGGCCGTGGCCGGCGCGCTGATGGTGCTGGCCATCGTCTGCACCCGCTTCATGGGCATGGAATTTCTGCCGCACCTGGAGGAGGGCAACCTCTGGATCCGCGCCAATCTGCCGCTGTCCATCTCGCTGGAGGCGGGGACCGAGGCGGTGGACGGCATCCGCCGCATCATCAAGGATTATCCGGAGGTGGAGACCGTCATCTCCCAGCATGGGCGCCCCGACGACGGCACCGACGCCACCGGCTTCTTCAACGCCGAGTTCTTCGTGCCGCTGAAGCCCTTCGACAGCTGGCCCAAGGGCTGGGACAAGGAACGCCTGACCCGCGACATCGAGGCGAAGCTGACCGAGCGCTTCCCCGGCATCGAGTTCAACTTCTCCCAATACATCGAGGACAATGTGGAGGAGGCGGCCAGCGGCGTTAAGGGCGAGAACTCGGTCAAGCTGTTCGGCAACGACCTTGAAACGCTGGAAAAGACCGCCAACCGCATCAAGCAGGTGATGTCCACCGTGCCGGGTGTCACCGACCTGGGCGTGTTCAAGTCGCTGGGCCAGCCCACGATCAAGATCACGGTGGACCGGGCCAAGGCCGCCCGTTACGGCCTATCGACGGGCGACGTCAACGCCGTTGTCCAGGCCGCCATTGGCGGGCAGGCGGCCGGCAACCTGTATGAAGACGGCAGCGACCGCAACTTCCCCATCATGGTGCGCCTGTCGCCAGAGGATCGCGGCAGCCTGGACGCCATCCGCCACATCACCGTGGGGACGACCGCGCTGGGCACGGGAACGGCACCCATCCCCCTGGCCGACGTGGCCGACATCCGCATGGTCTCCGGCGCGTCCTTCATCTATCGCGAGGGGCAGGGGCGCTACATCCCCATCAAGTTCAGCGTGCGCGGACGCGACCTGGGCAGCGCCGTGCTGGAGGCGCAGCAGAAGGTGGCGGAGCAGGTGCAGCTGCCTGGCGGCTATCGCCTGGAATGGGTGGGGGAGTTCGGCAACCTTCAGGACGCGGTGCGCCGCCTGGCGGTAGCCGTCCCGGTCAGCCTGGCGCTGATCTGCGTGCTGCTGTACCTCAACTTCGCCTCCATGACCGACACGCTGCTGGCGGCCAGCGTCATGCCCATGGCGCTGATCGGCGGCATCTTCATCCTGGCTGCCACCGGCACGCCCTTCTCCATCTCCGCCGCCATCGGCTTCATCGGCCTGTTCGGCATCTCGGTGATGGAGGGCATCATCGTCATCTCCTACTTCAACCAGCTGGTCCATGCGGGGATGGAACGGGCGGCGGCGCTGGTGAAGGCGGCGGAGACGCGCCTGCGTCCAGTCATGATGACCTGCATCGCCGCCTGCGTCGGCCTGCTGCCGGCGGCCCTGTCGCACGGCATCGGGTCCCAGGTGCAGCGGCCGCTGGCCATGGTGGTGGTGGGCGGCATCCTGCTGGCGCCCATCCTGATCCTGGTGGTGCTGCCGGTGCTGATCAGCCTGTTCTCCAGCCGCACCGCGCTGCCTGTGCAAGATGGCCCGGTCCAGGTGGGGGAGGCTGAATGATGCGCCGCGTTCTTCCCTTCATCCCCGCCCTGCTGCTCGCGGCCTGCGCCGTCGGTCCGGATTACCAGGCGCCGGCCGCCCCGCCCAAGACGGCGCTGGCCCCGCCGCCCAAATTGCCGGACCAGGGCCTGCTCGCCGGCCGCGACATTCCGGCCGACTGGTGGGCGCTGTTCAAGTCGCCGGCCCTGGACGGCCTGGTGCGTGAGGCCATGACCCACAACGCCGACGTCGCGGCGGCGCAGGCGGCCCTGCGCGTGGCGCGGGAAAACGCCTACGCCAACGCCGGCTCCTTCCTGCCCGCCATCGACGCCAGTTTCCAGGCCACGCGGCAGAAGGACCCGACCGGTACCGTGGCGCCCACGGCGGCCAACAACGCGCCGCAGCTGAACCTGTTCACCCCGCAGCTGTCGGTGTCCTACAGCCCGGATCTGTGGGGTGGCACCCGGCGGGGGCAGGAGGCGCTGGAGGCCACCACCGAGGGCCAGCGCTTCCAGGTGGAGGCGACCTACCTGACCCTGACGTCCAACGTGGTGGTGGCGGCGGTGACGGAGGCCAGCCTGCGCGGCCAGATCGACGCCACCCGGTCCATCATCGCCGACGCCGGCAAGGCCCTGGCCATCCTGCGACGCCAGCGGGACCTGGGCCAGGTCTCGGCCGCCGACGTGGCGGCGGGGGAGACGGCGCTGGCGCAAGCCGAGCAGACGCTGCCGCCATTGGAAAAGCAGCTGGAACAGCAGCGCCATCAGCTGAACGCCCTGCTGGGCCGCATGCCGGCCGACCCGACGCCGGAGACCTTCCAACTCAGCGACCTGGCCCTGCCGGCGGAGCTGCCCTACAGCCTGCCGGCCCGGCTGGTGGAACAGCGGCCCGACATCCGCCTGGCCGCCGCCAACCTGCATGTCGCCAGCGCCAATGTCGGCGTGGCCGTGGCCAACCGCCTGCCCAACCTGACGCTCAGCGGGGCGGCGGGGTCCAGCGCCTCGGCGTTGAACAGCCTGTTCACCGCCGGTAACGGCTTCTGGAACTTAGGCGCCAGCCTGACCCAGCCGGTGTTCGAAGGCTTCAGCCTTGCGCATAAGGAAAAAGCAGCGCGGGCGGCCCTGGATCAGGCGGCGGCGCAATACCGCTCCACTGTGGTCCTGGCTTTTCAGAACGTGGCCGATACCCTGTCGGCGCTGAAAAGCGACGGCGACGCCCTGGCGGCGGCACAGCGGGCGGATGCTGCGGCTGCCCATGCCCTGGACCTCGCCCGGCGGCAGCTGGCCCTAGGGGCGGTGGCGCCCCCGGCCGTGCTGGCGGCCCAGCAGGCGGCGGCGCAGGCTCGCCTGGCCTTGGTGCAGGCCCAGGCGGCCCGTCTGATGGACACGGCCGCCCTGTTCCAGGCCTTGGGTGGGGGCTGGTGGAACGTGCCGCCGGCGGAGGAGGGGGGCGAGCCCGGCCACGCAGCGCCGCCCGATGGGGGCTTCATTACCCGATAACCTTTCGGAGGTTCATTCGGTTAACCATCCGGAAACCCATTCCTGGCACCGTGATGTCGCAGAGACGATTTGTCACAGGCGATACGGGCGGGGCTGGCTTTGCGGACTTTCTACTTCCGGACCGGATTGTTGGCGCTGGCCGTGCTGGCCACGCCGGGTTTGACGTCGGCGCTGGCGGCGGAGGGGGAACTGCGCGAGTTCGCGCCCGACCGGCCGGACAAGACCGACGGCCCTTACACGATCGATCCGGGCCACGTCCAGGTCGAGACGGATATCATCAGCCACAACCGCGACTTCTATAACGACGACGGCACGCGCAAGCACGAGTCCGTCTTCATGGCCCCCAACATCCGCATCGGCGTCTGGGACGACGCGGAAGTCGACATCATCGCCCCCGCCTACACCGTCATGGGCCTGTCGGAGCGGGGCGGCGGCCACACCCGGCTTCACGGTTGGTCGGACATGACCGTGCGGGCCAAGATCAACCTGTGGGGTAATGATCGCGAGGGCACGACCGCCCTCGGCCTGATCCCCTTCGTGAAGCTGCCCACGGCCGCCACCGCCTATGGCAATGGCGCCTTCGAGGGCGGCATCGGCGTGCCCTTCGCCATCAAGCTGGGTGGGGAGTGGGAACTGGGCACGCAGACCACGCTGGCCCTGAACCGCAACGCCATCGGCGACGGTTACGACCCCGACCTGGCCTTTTCCATGAGCCTCAGCCACCCGCTGGGCGAGGTGCTGGACGGCTATATCGAGCTGTATGGCGAGCGGCAGACCGGCCCCGACGCCGCCACCGTCGCCACTCTGGACTTGGGCCTGACCTATCAGGTGACGCCGAACTTCTCCGTGGATGGCGGTGTGAACATCGGCCTGAGCAAGGCGGCCGATGATGTGAACCCCTTCATCGGCTTCACCATCCGCTTCTGATTTTTGACTTGGATTTCGTGACCGAACCCGGAGGCCCGCGATGAAACTGGCACACAAACTGACCCTGTCTTCGGCCATGAACGTGCTGATGATCCTGCTGATCGCGGGGGTCTTCACCCTGACCCTCAGCTGGTTGGCCGAGAGCAAGGCGACGCTGACCGGCACGTCCGGCGTGGCTTCCAAGTCGGTGCGCGCCGTGTCGGCGGGCAACGACCTCTACGCCATCGTCGCGGACGCGGAGATCAACCACAACCTGGATGAGACGCGCAAGGACTGGGCCGAGAAGAAGCAGGGCATCCTGGCCATGTTCAAGGAATTGCGGGCCGAAGCCGACCTGCCGGAGGAAAAGGCCGCCCTGGACGGTGCCGAGGCGGGCCTACGCGACTACATGGCCATCTTTGAGCAGCAGATGCTGCCGGCGCTGGAGAAAACCGATTCCTTGACCCCCGCCATCCGCGAGCTGGACGGCAAGGTGGACGGTGCGCGCGACCAGATGACCCAAAACCTGGAGAAGATGGCGGCGCTGAACCTGCAACAGTCGGAGGATGCGGAGAAGGCCTTCGACGCCGCCTCCGCCAAGGGCCGCGCCCTGGGCTTCGCCTTCGCCGGCATCGCCATCGCGTTGAGCCTGGTGCTGTCCTGGGCCACGGGGCGGTCTATCACCCGGCCCGTGGATCTGCTGCGCGGCGTCATGGAGACCATGGCCGGCGGTGCCCGGCAGGTGGATGTGCCCGGCGTGGCGCGCGGGGATGAGATCGGCGCCATGGCCCGCGCGGTCGAGGTGTTCAAGGAAAGCCTGATCCAGGGCGACGCGTTGGCGGCCGAGCAGGCGACGCTGAAGGCCGCGGCCGAGGCCCAGCGCAAGGCCGCCATGGCCAGCGCCGCCGACCATTTCGAGGCGACGGTGCGCGCGGTGGTGGACAAGGTGGCGACTGCCGCCGCCGACATTCAGATGACGGCCCGCGAACTGGGCTCCGCCGCCGAGGAGAGCCTGCGGCAGACCACCACCGTGTCGGCCGCCGCCAGCCAGTCCGCCGGCAACGTGCGCACCGTGGCGACGGCCAGTGAGGAGTTGTCCTCCTCCATCGGGGAGATCAGCCGACAGGTGGAGAATTCCGCCGTCGTGGCCCGCGAGGCGGTGGTCCAGGTGGATGCGACGCGCGGCACGGTCGACGGCCTGGCCG
Organism: Nitrospirillum bahiense; assembly: GCF_007828025.1. Classification (NCBI taxonomy): domain Bacteria; kingdom Pseudomonadati; phylum Pseudomonadota; class Alphaproteobacteria; order Rhodospirillales; family Azospirillaceae; genus Nitrospirillum; species Nitrospirillum bahiense. The sequence continues at coordinate 171,539 of NZ_VITO01000001.1, read as the reverse complement.
AGGTAGCCAACCGCATCGGCGCCGTGGTCCAGCTGATCAGCGACATCGCCGGGCAGACCAACCTTCTGGCCTTGAACGCCACCATCGAGGCGGCGCGGGCGGGGGAGGCTGGCAAGGGATTCGCCGTCGTGGCATCCGAGGTGAAGACCCTGGCGACGCAAACGGCCAAGGCCACCGAGGAGATCGCGGCCCACGTCGGCGCCATCCAGGGGGCCAGCGGCCAGGCGGTGACGGCCATCGGCGACATCGGCGCCACCATCCGCCGCATCGACGAAATCGCCTCCATCATCGCCGCGGCGGTGCAGGAGCAGGGTGCCGCAACCCAGGCCATCGTCAGCAACGTGGGCGAGACGGCGCGGGCGACGGAGGAGATCACCGAGAACATCTACGGCGTCAACGAACGCGCCGGCAAGACGGCCCGCAAGTCGGCAGAGGTCGAGGCCTCCTCCACCGAGCTGACCAGCGAGGCCCAGGTGCTGCGCGCGCAGGTCGACGCCTTCCTGGCCCAGCTGCGCGCGGCCTGAGCGCAAGGGCATCCATGAGGAGCGGTGGGCTGGTCCTCAGGCGAGGGCCAGCCTGCCGTTTTTCAGCGTCACGCGCTTTTCACCACCGGCTGGCACCGTCACCGCCACCACGTCCTCGCCCAATCGCACCTGCCAGCGTCGCGGCTGCGCGCCGGCGTTGCGCAAGGCCGCCTGCGCCAGCGCGCCGTCCTTCCAGGCCAAGTCCAGCCGGCCCTGGCCGCGCACCCGCACGCCGCGCAGGCTGCCATGGCCCCAGGCGCGGGGCAGGGCGGGCAGCAGCTCGATATCGTCGCCGATGCTCTGCACCAGCATCTCCACCATGCCGGCCGTGCCGCCGAAGTTGCCGTCGATCTGGAAGGGCGGGTGGGCGTCGAACAGGTTGGGGTAGGTGCGGTCGGGCCCCAGCAGCAGCTTCAGGATCGCGTGCGCGTGGTCGCCGTCGCCCAGGCGTGCCCACAGGTTCAGGCGCCAGCCCAGGCCCCAGCCGGTGGCATCGTCCCCCCGGATCTCCAGCGTCCTGCGCGCGGCCCTGATCAGGTCCGGCGTGCCGCGCCGGGTGATCTGGTCGCTGGGGTAGACGGCGTAGAGGTGGGAGACGTGGCGATGGTGGATCTCCGGCGCCTGCATGTCCCAGTCCTCCAGCCATTCCTGCAACTGGCCGGCACCGCCGATGCGGTCCGGGGGCAGGCGCTCGCGGGCGGCCGTCACCTTGGCGCGGAAGTCGGCGTCCTTGCCCAGGATTTCGCCGGCCTTGACGGTGATGGCGAACAGGTCGCGCAGGATCTGCCGGTCCATAGCCGGCCCGGCGCACAGCGAGGTGCCCAGGGGGTGCACGTTTTCCGGCGACAGCGACGGGTTGGTGACCAGCCAGTCGCTGCCCGGCAGGACCAGGAGCGTATCCAGGAAGAACTGCGAGGCGCCCTTCAGGATGGGGTAGATGTCGGCCAGGAACGCCTTGTCCCGGCCATAGTCGTAATGGTCCCACAGGTGACGGCAGAGCCACGCCCCGCCCATGGGCCAGAGGCCCCATTTGGGGCCGTCCGGCGGCCCCACCACCCGCCAGACGTCGGTGTTGTGGTGGGCCATCCAGCCGCCGGCACCGTACATGTCCCGCGCCGCCCGCGCGCCGGTTTCCGACAGGTCCTTCAGCATGCCCACCAGGGGCTGCACGCATTCACCAAGGTCCACCAGCTCCGCCGGCCAGTAGTTCATCTCGGTGTTGATGTTGATGGTCCACTTGGATTCCCACGGCGGATCCACCTGCTCATTCCAAATGCCTTGCAGGTTGGCGGGCTGGCCGCCGGGGCGGGAACTGCTGATCAGCAGGTAGCGGCCGTAGTTGAAGTAGAGGGTGGCCAGGGCAGGGTCGTCCTGCGGGGCGGCGGCGCGCACCCGCTCATCCGTGGGCAGGCCGGCGGCGGGCGTCGTCCCCAGGTCCAGGGCCACGCGGCGGTACAGGCGCTGATGCGCCGCCACATGGTCGGCCAGCAGCTGGGCATAGGGCTTGGCGGCGGCCTGGGCCAGGGTGGCGGCCGTCAGGGCGGCCGGATCGGCGCTGATGTCGTCGTAGCGCTTGTAGCCCGTGGCGGCGGTGATCAGCACCACGGCTTCATCCGCGTGGTCGATGACGATGCCGTCGCTGCCGGCCCGCACCGCGCCGCCGCTGGCGATGACCTTGAGGCGCACGGCGAATTTCAGCCGCCCCTCTATGCCGGAGCGGCTGGGGCCGGTGCCGGTCAGCAGCAGGCCGTCCGGGCCATCCGCCACCAAGGTGGCGTTCTGTGGCGTCAGCAGCGACAGGTTGGCGCTGACCAGGCCCGGCTTGTTGGCCGAGAGCCGGGTGACGATCACCTGGTCCGGCGCGCTGGCGAACACCTCGCGCGTGTGGGTGGACGACCAGGCGCCGCCGCCGCTGACAAGGCGGGTGGTGGTCACGGCGGTGTCCAGATCCAGCCGCCGGTGATAGTCGTGCACCGTGTCCAGGCCCTGGAACAGCAGCACGGCGTCGCCCAGGGTCTGGTAGGGCATCTGCTTCAGGGGTTTGGCCATCAGCTTGGCGCCGGCCAGCGCCTCCGCCTCCCTGTACCTGCCCTGGAAGACCAGCTCGCGCACCTGGGGAAGGTTGGCCTTGGCCTCCGGGTTCACGTCGTCGTAAGGCCCGCCGGCGTAGAATGTGTCCTCGTTCAGCTGCAGCCGTTCCATGGACATGCCGCCGAACACCATGGCACCCAGCCGGCCGTTCCCCACCGGCAGGGCCTCCACCCATTGCGCCGCCGGTTGGTTGTACCAGAGCGTTTGGGTGGGGGCCGGGGCAGGCAGGGGAGGCACCGGGGCCGCGGGCGGCGCCTCCTGCGCCAGGGCGGGTCGCGTGGCGCTGGCCGACAGCAGGGCGGCGGCGCTGGCCATCAGGATTTCCCGGCGCGATATGTTGGACATGGGCAGGCGACCTTCCCCTTGGTGGATCGACAGTCAGGACAGGGGATCGGTATTCGGCAGGCCCGTCTGGCCGCCGGCCGCGCTCGGGCGCCCGTTTCCTCCGTCACCGGCGATCAGCGCCGCCGTTGCCGGTGATCCTAATGTGACCGGTATCATGGGGCAAGGCGTGGCTCGCTTGCGGGGGTTGGATGATAGCGCTATCATCCTACTAATTCGCGCCCCTGGAAATCCGCCCATCCCGACGGGAATAGAGGTGGGACGGGGCCCCGCGGATCCACCTGTCCGGCACTAGGGAGGCCCGGCGCGGGTGGCGGCATCGGCTAGCGGCACCCAAGAAGACCTGAGAAGAACAAGGAACATCCATGAAGCACCGCATGGCCCTTCTGGCGTCCGTGACGCCGGCCTTACTGCTTGCGGCCCTGACACCGCTCCAGGTCTCAGCCCGGCAAACCTCAAATCCCCCGCAGAAGGCAGCTTCCACCGTGACAGACAGCGCCCGCGGCGTCGCCCACCCTGAGCTGTGGCCGGCCGCCAAGAGCAAGGGCCTGGTGGACGCCAAGACCGAAGCCTTCGTGACCGGCCTGATGGCCAAGATGAGCTTGGAGGATAAAGTCGGCCAGATGATCCAGGCCGACATTTCCACCGTAACCCCGGCGGACCTGGCCAATTACCCCTTGGGCTCCATCCTGGCCGGTGGTGACAGCGCGCCGGCGGGCGGCGACGACCGCGCCGGCCCCGACAAGTGGGTGGAGACGGCGCGCGCTTTCCGCGCGGCCTCGCTGGCCGAGCGGCCCGGGCACGTGGCCATCCCCATCATGTTCGGCATCGACGCCGTGCACGGCAACAACAACGTGGTGGGTGCCACGCTGTTCCCCCACAACTCCGCCCTGGGTGCCACTCACGATCCCGCCCTGATCCGCCGCATCGGCGTCGCCACGGCGCAGGAGACGGCGGCAGCGGGCATCGACTGGGCCTTCGGCCCCACCCTGGCGGTGCCGCAGGACCACCGCTGGGGCCGGACCTACGAAGGCTATTCCGAGGATCCGGACATCGTCCGCCAATACGCGGGCGAGATGGTGCTGGGCCTGCAGGGCCAGGCGGGCGCCGGCCAGGCGCTGCAGCGCGGCCACGTCGCGGCCTCGGCTAAGCATTTCCTGGGAGACGGCGGCACCACCAACGGGGTGGACCAGGGCGACGCCGACGTCAGCGAACAGGATCTGATCCGCATCCATGCGGCGGGGTATCCGGCGGCGGTGGACGCCGGCATCATGACGGTGATGGCCAGCTTCTCCAGCTGGCAGGGCGCCAAGATGCACGGCAACAAGTCGCTTCTGACCGACGTGCTGAAGGGGCGCATGGGCTTCGACGGCTTCGTCGTCGGCGACTGGAACGGCCACGGCCAGGTGCCGGGCTGCACGGCGGACTCCTGTCCCGCCGCCGTTCTGGCCGGCCTGGACATGTTCATGGCCCCCAACGACTGGAAGGCGCTGTTCACCAATACCGTGGCCCAGGTGAAGGCGGGCACGATCCCCATGGCGCGCATCGACGACGCCGTGCGCCGCATCCTGCGGGTGAAGACCAAGCTGGGCCTGTTCGATCCCGCCCGCCCGTTCGAACTGAAAGACGGTGTCATCGGCAATGCCGAGCACCGTGCCCTGGCGCGCGAGGCGGTGCGCAAGTCCCTGGTGCTGCTGAAGAACAACGGCCAGGTGCTGCCGTTGAAGGCCAAGTCCCACGTTCTGGTGGTGGGGGAGGCGGCGGACGAGATCGGCCGCCAGACCGGCGGCTGGACCCTGTCGTGGCAGGGCACCGGCAACAAGAACAGCGACTTCCCCGGCGCCACTTCCCTCTATGAGGGCATCCGCCAGGCGGTGACCGCCGGCGGCGGCACCGTGGACCTCAGCGCCGACGGCAGCTACACCACCAAGCCGGACGTGGCCGTGGTGGTGTTCGGCGAGATGCCCTATGCCGAGTTCCAGGGCGACATTCCCAGCCTGGAGTTCCAGGCGGGCGACAAGCAGGATCTGGCGCTGCTGAGGAAGCTGAAGGCCCAAGGTATCCCGGTGGTGTCCGTCTTCCTGTCCGGCCGTCCGCTGTGGGTGAATCCGGAGATCAACGCGTCCGACGCCTTCGTGGCGGCTTGGTTCCCGGGGTCGGAGGGCGGCGGCGTGGCTGACGTGCTGGTGGGCGATATGCTGGGCCGGCCGCGTTACGACTTCACCGGCAAGCTCTCCTACTCCTGGCCCAAGACGGCGGCGCAAGCGACGCTGAACCGGCTGCGCCAGCCCTATGATCCGCTGTTCCCCTTCGGCTATGGCTTGCGTTATGCCGACGCCAAGCCCGTGACCGTGCCGCAATTGCCGGAGGTGTCGGGCGTGGATGCGGCGGCGGCCAACATCGACACCTATTTCGTGAAGGGCCGCAACCCCGCACCGTGGAGCTTCGTGCTGCGCCAGGGGGCTGCCAGCGTGCCGGTGCCGGGCGACGGCACCGCGACCGAGGTGGCGGGCGCCCTGGCGCTGAAGCCCGTGGATGCCGGCGGCATACAAGGTGCTGGCCGTCAGCTGAGCTGGACCGGCAAGGGGGAGGCCGCCATCGCCGTGACCGGCGGCAACGCCCTGGACTTGACACGTCAGGCCAATGGCGCCCTGTCCTTGCAGGTGGACTATCGGGTGGATGAGGCGCCGGCCGGCACCGTCTGGCTGATTTCCGGCCCGGGGAGCGGCACCGGGCCCGCCACGCCGGGCGCCCTGGACCTGACCAGCGTGCTGAAGGCCGCCCCCCTTGGGCAATGGCAGACCCTGAAGATCAAGCTGTCCTGTTTCAAGCAGGCTGGGGCGGACCTGTCCCGGGTCACCACCCCCTTCGCGCTCAGCACCGGCGGGACCTTGCGCCTGTCACTGGCTACCGTGCGGCTGTCGGCCAATCCGGCGGGCTCCATCTGCCCGGGCCATTGACGGCCAATTAAATTAAGACGTTTTATTAATTTGGGTCCCGGCTGCGGGGCCGCGTGGGAGGAACCTTGAGAATGAAGAAACGTACCGTCGCCGCCGCCCTGATGCTGGCCGGCCTGATGGCCGCGCCGGCGCTGGCCGAGGACAACAAGCCACCCAGCGCCGAGCAGGTGGCCAAATGGCACCAGGAAGAGGAAGATCGCCTGCACCACGACTTCGCCTATCTCAACCGCTACGCAGCGGACAATGAGAAGCTGGCGCCCGGTTCGGTCCAGGTGGTGTTCATGGGCGACAGCATCACCCAGCTGTGGGTGGATAAGACGCCTGGCTTCTTTACCCCCGGCCGCGTGGGCCGGGGCATCAGCGGCCAGACCACCGCGCAGATGCTGCTGCGCTTCCGTCAGGACGTCATCGACCTGCATCCCAAGGTCGTGCACCTCATGGCCGGTACCAATGACCTGGCCCAGAACTGGGGCCCGGTATCGCCGCAGCAGCTGAAGAACAACATCATGAGCATGGTGGAGCTGGCGCAGAAGCACGGCATCACCGTGATCCTGGCCGGCATTCCTCCGGCGCTGGACTTCAAATGGCACCAGGGCCTGGACCCGGCGCCCAAGATCGCCGCGCACAATGCCTGGCTGAAGGAGTACGCGGCGCAGGTGGGCGCCCTGTTCGTCGACTACAAGGACGTGGTGGGCGACGGCAAGGGCGACTTCAAGCCCGGCCTGGCCTCCGACGGCGTGCACCCGACCGAGGCCGGCTACGTCGCCATGGCGCCCCTGGCCGACAAGGTGGTGAAGGAAGCGCTGGCCAAGGCCAAGTAAGTCCGCCGAACGTTGTTGGAGCGACGAACGCCCGGGATCGGCTGGTCCCGGGCGTTTTGTTTTTAAGATCTGGATTCTCACTTAACGGGAGAGGATCAGCTGGAGATTGCCAGCCTGATCAAACAGCAGGGCACTTGCGCCTCGCCATGCCAGGTTGCTCGTTGCTTCCATCGCGGCTACGACGGCGAGGAGTTGGTGGGTGTCGTCTGTGCCGCAGTTTATTGTCCAGGCCAAGGCGCGTAAGGTCAATTTGTCATCGGTCATGTCATAGCGACCCAATGCAGGTCCGCAGCCGACAAAGACTTCCAGCGCCCCCGTGGTGTTGAACGTTATCGTCGGCCAAGGAAGGTTGACGGTTTGGCCGGCGTTGGCGGGCGTTGCGAAGTCCTGCAGCTTGGGTGCAGCGAGGGCCACCCCGTCGAAGTACGTGATGATGCGCCACCGCCCACCGGCCAGGGTGGGCGGCGGAACAGGAACTTGGGTTACCACCGGTGGTCGGCCGAGTGCAGGCAGATGTGGCGCCTCTTCCGCTTGACCCGTGGTCATTGTCAGTATGACGGTCGTGGCCAAGGCGGCTAGGCGCATCCATGCATTCATCTTACGCCGCCTCCGCCAGTGCCGCTTTCGGAGGGCGGCGCAAGGGCAGGGACAGGGTGCGGAAGGTGGCGGCGCGCCAGACCCATTCCAGGGGGCCGTAACGGTAGTGGCGCAGCCACCAGTGGGCGACGCTGCACTGTAGGATGACGAAGGCGAGGCCGCTGGCCACGCTGTAGAATGGGCCCATGAACCTATAGAGCCCCAGGCCGAAGCCGTAGAACAGCGGCACGAAGACCAGGGCCTGGGTGATGTAGCAGGTCAGGCTCATGCGCCCGAAGGACGCGAGCGCCCGCACCGGCGCCAAGGCCTGGAGGCGGGGATACAGCAGGACGAAGCCGCTGGCCCAGACGGCCATCTGCGCCAGGCCGCAATAGGCGCTGGCCAGGTTCGTCACCTCATAGGCCGTCATGGCCGGCAGGCCGGCACCCTCCGCCAGGCGCTTCAGGGGATAGAGCACGGCGAAGGCCAGCGCGCCGCCGGCGAGGACGCCCTGCAGCAGGCGGCGATGCTGGGATGCCCGTTCCAGGATGTGGTTGCGCCCCACCACCAGGCCCACCAGGAACAGGCCCATCATCTGCATATAGCGGCCGGTTTCGATGGTCCAGAAGGTGCGGGCCAGCACGCCCTGCCATAGGTTGGCCTTCACCAGGTCCCAGAAACCGCCGTTGGCGTAGATGGGCATCAGGCCCTCATACACCGTCCAGTGGGCGGGGACGGCCGGCGTGGGGGCGGTGCCGCTCAGCAGGCCCGCCACCTGCCACAGGGTGGGCGGCTGGATCAGCAGCACGGCCGCCAGGGCCAGCAGGGCCCGGTCGCCCAGGCGGTGCAACAGCACCAGGGGTGCGCCCATGACCGCCAGGATGGTCAGGATGTCGCCGCAATAGATCAGGCCGTGCAGATAGCCGATGGCGAACAGCACGGCCAGCCGCCACAGGAAGCGGAGCGACGCGCTGCCCGGCCGCCGCGACCAGCTGCCCAGGATCAGGGAGAAACTGATGCCGAACATCAGGGCGAAGATGCCGTAGGCCTTGCCGGCGAACAGGAAGAAGGCTGTGTCGTGAGCCGCGGTGTCGAACGGTTTCAGCCAGGCCGGCGGCACGGCCGCGTCGCTCAGGAAATCGAAATGCTCGATGGTGTGCAGCAGGAACAGGCCCACCAGGGCCGTTCCCCGCAAGGCGTCGATGACGGTGATGCGGTCGCCCGATCCGTCAACACCCGATCCCGATGCGCTTCCCGATGCACTCATGTCAGGCCATCCCGTTGTTCTTCTTACCCCCTGGCTGGACATCTTCCCCGGGATGCCAGCGTTGTCATGCTGCCACCGGCCGGTCGGCGCGGCAATGCCGGTTGATGAACTCGGCATGGGTGGGCAGGGCGTCGGCCATGCGCCGGATGGCCTCGCGGATGCGGGCAAGGCGGGCCGTCACCTCCGCCTCCGGCATGACGTCGCCCACCGGGTCGTAGGAGTGCGGCTGGATGCCCTGGCCCAGGAACACGGCAACCCAGCTGGGCTCCGCGAACAACTGCTCATCAAAGCGGGCGATGCGGCCCCGGGCGCGGAACAGGTCGATCTTGTGCCGCAGGCTGTCCGGGATTTCCATGGTACGGCAGTAATTCCACAGCGGGGAATCATCCCGCTCCACCGCATGGTAATGCAGGATCAGGAAGTCGCGGATCTGTTCGTATTCGATGTTGGTCAGGCGGTTGTACTCATCCACCGTCGCCTGCTCGAACCCGTCGCGGGGCAGCAGCGAGACCATGCGGAACAGGCCGCTCTGCACCAGGTGGATGCTGGTGGATTCCAGCGGCTCCATGAAGCCGGAGGCCAGGCCAAGCGAGACGCAGTTCTTGGTCCAGGAATTCTTGCGGCGCCCGGTGGTGAAGCGCAGCGGGCGCGGATCGGCCAGGGGCTTGCCGTCCAGGTTGGCCAGCAGAGTGGCCGTCGCCTCGTCATCGCTGATGAAGCGGCTGCTGTAGACATGGCCGTTGCCGATGCGGTGCTGCAGCGGGATCCGCCACTGCCAGCCGGCCGCCCGCGCGGTGGAACGGGTGTAAGGCGTGATCGCCGCCACGCCCTCGCACGGCACGGCCACCGCGCGATCGCACGGCAGCCAGTGGGACCAGTCCTCATACGGGGCCTTCAGCGTCTCCCCGATCAGCAGGCCGCGAAAGCCGGAGCAGTCGACGAACAGGTCGCCCTGCACGCGGGTGCCGTTGTCCAGCACCAGGCTGTCGATGAAGCCATCGGGATCGCGTTGCGCCACCCGCACGATCTTGCCCTCGGTGCGCTTCACGCCGTTGCGCTCGGCGATGCCCCGCAGGTACTGGGCGTATAGGCCAGCGTCAAAGTGGTAGGCGTAGGCGATGACGGGGCCGCCGGGCCGCGCGTCCGGTGCCGGCGGCTGGAACTTGCCCATCCGCGCCGCGACGGTGGAGGGGGAATAGTCGCCGATGTCGCTGGTGTCGCCCTGGGCCCGCTGGCGCAGCCAGTAATGATGGAAGGACACGGCGTCGATGGTGTGGCCATGCGGCCCGAAGGGATGGAAATAGCGGTGGTTCAGCCGCGTCCAATCGACGAATTCGATGCCCAGCTTGAAGGTCGCCTGGGTCTTGCGGACGAAGTCGACCTCATCGATGCCTAGCAGGTGGTTCAGGAACTGGATGGGGGGGATGGTGGCCTCACCCACGCCGACGGTGCCGATCTCGGCTGATTCCACCAGTTCGATGGTGCCGTATTTGCCCTTCAGCACCCGGGCCAGGACGGCCGCCGCCATCCAGCCGGCGGTGCCGCCGCCCACGATCACGATTTTACGCCCGCTCCGCATCGCCTCGGCCATGGCGGCATCCTCCCCACATGATCTTATCGTTGGCCGCCCAGCTTACGGCAGGGAACGGCCTTAAAAAAGCGGCCCTGCCTCCCCGGCCGCGACCAGCGCGACCGGGAAGAGACAGGGCCAGACAACGAGACTCCCCAGGAGAAAGCGTTACAGGGAGCCGCGGATGACGAAGGCGTAGCGCCGGTCGGCGTCCACCCAGTTGTGATAGGTCAGGTGGCCCGGATACCCCACCAGGATGCGGGTCTGCGCATCGGTCAGGTTGGCCGCTTCCACACCCACCTTCAGGTAGCTGTTGACGGTGTAGAAGAAGGACGCGTCCAACTGGCCGTAATCGTCGGACCAGGCCGGGATGTTGATGTTGGCCGCCGAGGTAGTCAGCAAGTAGCGCTGGCGCCAGTTGTAGGCCAAGCGGAACTCAAACGGTCCCTTCTGGTAGATGCCCGCCAGGTTGTAGCTCCACTTCGACATGCCTTCCAGCGGCAGGCTGGTGTTGGTCGGCGCGGCGTTGGTGACCTGGGTGGCGTCGTAGGGGTTGGCCGCCGCGTTGCGGCCACCCTCGCTTTGCACGAAGGTGACGTTGCCCTGGAAGCCCAGGCCGCTGAGGATGCCCGGCAGGAAATCATAGAACTGGGTGTAGCCGAACTCGAAGCCCTTAACGCTGCCCTGGCCGGCGTTATAGGGCTGCACCACCAGGACGTTCCGGGTCACGCCGTTGTTGGTGAACGCGACGTTCTGGGGCGACGTGGTGATGAAGTCGAACACATCCTTGTTGAACACCGCGGCGGTGATGCTGCCCGTCGGGGCGAAGTACCACTCGATCGAGGTGTCGAACTGGTTGGACCGCATCGGCTTCAGGTTCGGGTTACCGGCATAGCCCGTCCACTGATAGACGCAGTTGCCCGTGGCGCCCGTTCCCAGGCTCTGGCAGTGGCCGCTGCTATCCAGCAGGCCGGCGGTCGCGCCGATGTTCAAGGACGGCTGCAACTGCGAGAAGTCCGGACGAACGATGGACTGGGCGAAGGCGAAGCGCCACTGCAGGTCGTCGCGCAGCTTCAGGCGCAGGTTCACGCTGGGCAGCAGGTCGGTGTAGTTGCGGCCGCCGCTGATGACCGTGCGGGCGCCGTTGGCGAAGGCCAGGTCCGAGGAGGGCGCGCCGTTGAGGTTGGTCACGGTTACGAAGTTGGCGTTGCCCGAGCCCTGGGCATCGGTGTTGACAACGCGGAAGCCGACGTTGCCGTCAAACGGCTTGTTGCCGCCGAAGAAGGGCACGTCATGTTCGAAACGCACCAGGGCATAACCGGCCGTGGTCTCTTCCGTCTGGGTGTTCACACCGGCGCCGCCGCCGTTGTAGCTGCTGTAGTCGCCGTTGAACGGAACCCAGTTGCCGAACGAGTCAGCCGCCGACAGCGCCTTCAGCTGGGCCGCGACCCCATTGTAGAAGCCCTTGCTCAGGGAGGCGCTGGGGATAATGAACTGCGTCGGGACGGTCACGCCGCCGCGATAGAAGTTCTGCAGCGGCCACACGCTGGCTGACGACGCGCCGGGCGTGGTCTGGTTCAGTGTCTGGATGCCGTTGGCGCCCCAGCTCTGCACCACGCCGCCCCAGTTGTAGTTGGTTTCACGCGTGATGGACTTGCGGTCGGTGTGACGGACGCCGAAGCGGAAGGACTTCAGCCAATCGGCGTCGTCGAAGCTGTACTCGGCGTCCAGGCGCTCGGCCCACTCATGCGCCTCGTTGTTGTTATGATAGTCCATCGCCGCGTTGTAGTAGTAGTTCGCGGGATTGGAGATGAAGCTGGTGTTGGCCGGGATGCTGATGGTGGGCAGACCGCTGCCGTTCAGCGTCAGCGTCGCCGCCGGCAGGGGATTGGTCAGTGCTTCGAAAACCGTGAAGTCCAGCTGCTTGCTGGTGGCGTCGATGTACTGGGCGTCGCCGCTGATGTTCCAGTTCTTGGTCGGCGTCCACTTCATGTGCAGGGAGTAGTCGGACGTGACTGATTCCTTGATGTCATAGCGGCTGTCGATGACGTCGGGATTGTTGGTCGTGCCGCCCACGGTGTCGGCGATGGTGCCGGAGATATAGTTGCCTTGGGCGTCATACTTGAAGCTGGTACCGGCGGCTGGGCCGTTACCGGTGCCGGAATCCAGGCCGATGGCGTTTTCCAGGGACTCTTCCGTGGCTTCCGACCGGATGTACTGGGCCGTGAATTCCAGGTCGCTGCTGGGCCGCCACTGCAGGGCGCCGACGATGCCCTTGCGCTCACGCGTGAATTCCAGGCTGCGGTAGCCGAAGCCGGTGGGGACATAGACGGTCTGGCCGGGTACCAGGTCGGTGCGGGCCTGGAAGGGGTCGACCGACACGGTGTCGGTGCGGCTGGCGAACTTGCCGTCCGCGACGTCGATCAGCACACCCACTTCGCCGATGCCGGTGTTCCAACGGTCGCTGTAGAGGGCGGAACCGGACGGCTTGCCCTTGCCCACCAGGTCGCCATAGCTGTAATCGGCGGAGTAGGCGAGGATGCGCTCTTCGCTGTCGAAGGGCAGGCGCGTGCGCAGGTTAATGGTGCCGCCGATGCCGCCTTCGACCAAATCGGCCGACGGGTTCTTGTAGACATCGACGCCGGCCATCAGTTCCGACGGAATGTCGGCGAAGCTCAGCGTGCGGCCGGACTTGGCCGAGAAGCTGTCGCGGCCGTTGAATTCACCGCGCACCCAGCTCAGGCCGCGGACCTGGACGCCGTCGCCCTCAACCGAGATGCGGTCGGCGTCGCGCGGGTCGGGCGTGCGCTGGATGGTGATGCCGGAGATGCGCTGCAGGGCCTCGGTCACGCTGCGGTCGGGCAGGGCGCCGATGTCCGTCGCGGTGATGGAATCCACCATCTGCTCGGAGTTCTGCTTGATGGCCTGCGAACTCTCGATGCTCTTGCGAAGGCCGGTGACGACGATTTCCTGCAAATCATCGCCCGCCGCCGGAGAGGCGGATTGTGCATATGCGAAAGACGTGGCGCCGATCGCGCCAATGGTCAGCGCCGAAGCGCCCGCCAACATGAAATTACGATAGGAGCGATTGGAGCGTCGCATCGCGTTTCCCTTCCCTGATTTATATTATTCCACGGCAGAACCGCGGCTCTTTTTACCAAGGCGCCGCTCTGGGGCGTCAGCCTGTGGTCATATAAATCCATATGAGACTTCTCGCCGGCATGCAACCAAAGAATGTTAGCGCTCCCATCAAAAATGGTAGCGCTCCTTTACGCAATGTTAGGAAATCGCCGACTTGACCAATATCCAAACGCTCCATAGCGTAGCGAATATTAAAAAAATGTTTTTGAATCCTGTACATAGCAACTACCTCCGGTAGTCCACTTGCCTCGGCGGCGAGGTGTTGCGCGGATGCCGCTATCGGTTACAAAGACGGCGTGGTTCTGCGGTCGGCGCCCAGGTGCCACCGGGAGGTTGCCGCTACACAAGTAGGCGGGTGACTCAGGTCGTATTTTTCAGACCAGAGTCAAAAACCGCCGGAGAGAACCTCCGACGGTTTTATCAGACATTGAGCGAAGACCTGATGCGAGTGACCGCTTAGCGGGCCAGGCCGGCCATGCCGGAGGACAGGCTGGCACGGCCTGAGGGGGCGCCACCGAGGGGCGTGCGCGGGCGCAGGCCATGGCGGTAAATCTGCGTGATCAGGTCGCGGTGCCGGGGCAGGGCGGCCAGGGCCTGCTCCGTGCTGGCGCGGATGGCGGCGAACTGCTGACGCGCCTCATCCATGTGGCGGAAGGCGCCCGCCTGGGCGCTGAGATCCGTGTTGTAGCCCATGCCGTACAGCACGAACTGCCAGCTGGCCTCGCTGAAAGTGTCGAGGTTGAGGTCGAAGTCCAACCCCTCCGGCGGGCGATGGCGCCAGCGGTCCAGCAGGTCGTGCAGCGTGTCGGGCACGGTGGCCGCATCGGCGTTGTCGCGCCAGAAGGCGGTGTCGGTACGCCGCGTCAGGCAATAATGCAGCTTCAGGAAGTCCAGCGCGCGTTCATAGCGCTGGCGCATGATGCGGTTGAACTGCCGCGCCGCCGTGGCCATGTCGCCCGCCCAGGGGAACAGGCTGGTCAGCAGCACGGACGCCACCTCGATCAGGACGATGCCGGTCGATTCCAGCGGCTCGAAGAAGCCGCTGGAGAGGCCGATGGCAACACAGTTGCGCACCCAGGGTTCCGGGCGGTAGCCGGCTTCGAAGCGGAAGGTGCGGGCCGTTTTGTCGCCAGCCGCCGGGCCGATGTAGTCGCGCAACACCTGCTCGGCCCGCGCGTCGTCGGTATGGTCGGAGGAATAGACGTGGCCGATGCCGCGCCGCGTCTCCAGCCCGATGTCCCAGGTCCAGCCGGCTTCATGCGCGGTGGAAACGGTATAGCTGGGAATGGGGGCGTCCGGCTGGTCGTAGGGCACCTGCAGGGCCACGGCCCGGTCGCAGAACAGCCACTTGCGACAGGACTGATAGGGGGACTTCAGCGCCTGGCCGATCAGCTGTGCGCGGAAGCCGGTGCAGTCGATGTAAAGGTCGGCCGTCAGGGTGCCGCTCTCGCGCGTGACCACGCCAGCCACGGCCCCCGTTTCGTCCAGGGGCACGGCATCCACCGTATCGACCACGTGGCGGACGCCCAGATCCGTGGCGACGACGCGCAGCAGGCGCGCGAACTTCACCGCGTCGAAATGATAGGCGTAGTTCAGTGGTGCCGCGTAATCGGCATCGCCGGAGCGCTTGGGCGCCAGGGCCGCGTCGGCCACCCGCTTCTGCATCGTCAGCGCGGTATCCAAGGGCACGCCGTCACCGGCGGCACCCAGCAGCCAATAGGGCACCAGGTCCAGGTCTTGGCGGCTGATGGCGGACTGGAAGGGATGGAAGTAGTGGTCGCGTTCCCCGGATCCCGGGGCATGCTGCCAGTGATCGAAGCGGATGCCTTGCTTGAAGGTCGCCTCGCTCTCTCGCATGAACACCGATTCATCGATGCCGATGCGGCGCAAGGTGCGCTGGATGTTGGGGAAGGTACCTTCGCCCACGCCCAGGATGCCGATGTCGGCCGATTCCACCAGGGTGATGCGCGCGCCGCCCGGCTGGCCGATGGATAGCGTGCGGGCCAGATAGGCCGCGGCCAGCCAGCCGGCGGTGCCGCCCCCGACGATGAGGACGTTCCTGACCGGTGCGCCTTTGGCGCGGGCGCCATCGGGGGCGTTGGTGTCGGCCATGCTCGTTCCCTCCCATGATGATCCGGACCCAATAGAGCCTCAGACCTTGGCAAAGGAAAACCCCCGGCCCATGACAGACCGAGGGTTCCCTTTATCGCTACCGTGTCGCCCCTAGGGTCGATCAGTAGGTGAAGCGCACCACCGCGCTGTAGCGGCGGTCGGCCACGAACCAGCTGCGGCCATACTGCTGGCTGCCATAGCCCATCAGCGTCTTGGTTTCGCTGTTGGTCAGGTTCTGGGCTTCCAGCGTCAGGGTGATGTGGTCGTCGAAGCTATAGGCGACCGAAGCGTCCAGCGACCCGTAGTCGTCGGAGAAGATGGGCAGGTTGTAGGTGACCGTCTGGCCGGCGGCATTGGTGTAGGTGCCGTTGGTGCCGTTGGCCGTCGGGGTCAACAGATACTTGCTGCGCCAGGTGTAGGCGAGGCGGGCCGAGATCGGGCCTTTCTCGTACATGCCGGTGATGTTGTAGTTGTACTTGGACAGCAGGTCGACCGGCAGGCCGGTGATGCGGTTGCCCAGCATGTCGTAGGACAGGTCGCCGGGGCTGCGGCTGTTGATGTAGGTGAAGTTGGCGTCGATGCCCAGGCCGTCGAACGGGGCGGGCAGGAAGCTGAAGAACTTCTGCACGCCGAATTCGGCGCCCTTGATGTAGGCGGGCGAGGCGTTGAAATAGCCGCTGGACGACACCGGCATGGTCTGCGTCACGCCGCCCGGCAGGCTGATGGGCAGGTTCAGCGGGGTCACGCCGTAGGAGATGTAGTCCTTGATCTGCTTGTAGAAGCCGGCCAAGTGCACCTGGCCGTCCGGCATGTACCATTCCAGCGAGACGTCCAGGTTGTTGGACAGCTGCGGCTTCAGGTCCGGGTTGCCGGCATAGGTGGTGGCGCCGGTGATCTGCTGGTTGGCGTTGGTGATCAGGCTGATCTGGCCCGAGGCGTTCAGGGCGTTGAAGCTCGGGTTGGACATGGACTGATACGCCGCGAAGCGCAGATGAATGTCGTCCTGTGGCATGAACTGGATGTTGAACGACGGCAGGGCCATCAGGCTGTTGTGCCCGCCGCTGTTGGCGGTGAAGCCGCCCGGCAGGGTGCCCGAGGCGCCGTTGTAGAACACGGTGCCGGTCGGCTGCTGGATGGAGCCTTCGCTGCTGTTCTCGTTGTTGACGATACGGACACCGAAGTTGCCGTTCATCTTCCAGCCGAACAGGTCGTCCTCACCGAAGCGCGTCATGATGTAGGCGGATTCGGTGCGCGTCTTGGTGTGGGACAGCGTGGCGGCCGTATAGGTCACCGGCTGGGTGTTATCGCCGGGCAGGCCGTAGGCGTGGTGGATGGCCGTCAGGTTTTCCGGATAACCCTCGGCCAAGGCCCAGGACGGGAAGGCGGCGGCGCTGGGCAGGGCCGTGGCGCCCCGGAAGAAGTTGCTGAAGCCGCTGACGGTCACGTCGCCAGGGGTGGCGTTGCTCAGGTACTTGAAGGTGGACGGGTCGTTGAACGACGGCGTCAGGCCCACCCAGTTGTAGCCCGAGACGTTGTCCTTCTCCGTCCGGTCGGCGAAGCGGGCGCCGACCTTGATGGCGCGCAGGAAGCTGGACTCTGAGACCTTGTACTCGGCATCCCCCGACCACGACAGCTCGCGGCCGATGTGGTTCTCCAGGTGGTCCATGGTCGCGTACCAGATGGTGCGCGACGGATCCGCCACCTGCGCCGGGTTGCTGACCTTGATGGACGGCAGGTCGCCGGTCAGATCGATGGCGTAGCTGGGCACCGAAACCTGCGAGAACAGGTCGATGCGCTGCGTCTGCGCCTGGGAGACGGCGTACTGGAAATCAGTGTTGATGGTCCAGTTCGACGTCGGCGTCCACTTCATGCCCTGGGACAGGTCGGTGGTGACGTTGTGCTGGTTGGTCAGGCCGGGGTTGACCGTGGCCAGGCTGCCGCCGGTCTCGGAACCCACCTGCAGCGGATCCCAACCGGTGGAGCTGAGGTTGTTGGAGGTCAGCAGCCCACCCGAGGGGCCGAAGGTGCTGGTGCTGCCAGGGGACACGGTGACGGCGTTGCCGCCCGTGTTGTAGACGCCCGCCTCGGTCGACTTGCTCCAGTAATCCGAGCGGAAGCCCGTCTGGTAGAAGGTCAGGTCCGGGTTGGGCGACCACTGCAGGGCCTCATAGGCGCCCAGGCGCTTGCGGTCGAAGTTGCCCGAACGCCAGTCGAAGCCGCCCGGAACGTAGACGTTCTTGCCGTTGAAGGTCTGCGGGAAATAGGGCTCGACCTGGATGGTGTCGTGGCGGGTGCTGATGTCGCTGTAGGCGACGTCGAACATCGCGCCGATCTCGCCGATGCTGGTTTGCCAGCGGTTGGCGTACAGGATCGAGGCATCGGGCTTGGTCTGCTGGATGAAGTCGCCGTAGTTCGCGCCGACGGAGCCGCTGATGGTCTGCTTGTCGTAGTCGAACGGCATCTTGGTGCGCAGGTTGACCGAGCCGCCGATGCCGCCCTCGATGATGTCGGGGGTGCCGCTCTTGACGACGTCGATGCCGGCCAGAAGTTCCGGCGGCACGTCCTCGAACAGCAGCGCGCGGCCGCCGTTGGCGCTGAAAGCCTCGCGGCCGTTCAGGGTGCTGCTGACCTGGGACAGGCCGCGCACGGTCACACCGGAGCCTTCCACCGAGTAATGGTCGGGATCGCCCACGGCGGCGAAGTGGGTGATGGACACGCCGGGGACGCGCTGCAGCACTTCGGTCACGCTGTTGTCCGGCAGCTTGCCGGCGTCGTCGGCGGAGATGCTGTCCAGGATCTGGTCGGCATTGGCCTTGCGCTTGGCGGCGTCGGAAACGGCGAAGCGCTGACCGGTGACGACGATCTCCTGCAGTTCGTCATCGGCGGCGGCGGCTTGGGCCCGCGCCACGGAAGCGGCGGTCAGGGCGCCGAGAACCAGCACGGACGCGCCGGCCAGCACGAAGGAACGATAGGAATTCTGGGGCCAACTCATGGCGTTTCCCTTCCCTGGGTATCTTATTTTCGTGGGTCGAGACCCACGCGTTTCGGCCCGGGGTGCCGCCGTTCAGCGCGTCACACCGTAGTCATATAAATGCATATGGAGATTCATGGGGGCCTGCAACGGGAGAATGTTAGCGCTCACATGAAAATTGGTAACGGTCCCTTTCCGCGGACGGTTATTTTGCAAATTACCCAATAAAATCAATATACTCAACTAAAGGTGTGTGTTGCATGAAGGGCACAGAGATACCTTTGCAGGAGGTGTTCGCCACCGTGCATTTCGTCGCGGAAAAAAGGGTTTTCTGACCGAGCGGTCGGCCTGACCTGAGCCATATCTAACTGATTAACCTTGATATATCGGCAGCGCCGTCGATTGTGTGAACGGCTCTGGCAGGCTGAGGCGTTCCCTGTCGGGCTCGATGCCGGCAAGGACAACCGGAATGACGTCAAACTCGGCGCCCAGGTGGAGTCCACACGTCAAGATGGTAGTGTTCGCCAGCCCAAATCCGTGCAATTCTGCCATGATATTATCAAATGTACGGCGCTTCGGTGCGATTTATGGCTGATATTTTAAGTAAATACTGCAATTGGTTTCCAGTCACACAATATAAGTTTCAATCATTCACCGAAAATCATGCCGCCAACCCGGCTCAATCTAAGTATGATAAATATCTTCGCCGGTAAATGACACCGTTGTCGGTGCGCCTGCCGGTGAGCCCGCCCCGGTTACGGACGTTTTGTTTGGTATAGGTCCGAAAATCGGGTGAATGGGGCGATGATGATCTCGAAGGCGGTGGCCAGTGACGGGGGTGGCGGGGCGCGACGGCGCCGGGATTCCCCCGATCACTGCGACCAGTTGTCCGCTCGTCCGGCGTGCGCCGCACGTGGAGGCTGCGGAACGTTCAGGGAAGGGCGTCTCGGTCCACGATCTTAGCCATGCCAATGCGATCCGCGGATGACGCTGCAGAAGTTGCCCCGATGGAAATGCGGTTCCTTGTCGGCGATCACGTCGGCCTTGACGTTGCCGAAGGTGGTGTCGGGCTTGTGCTTGATGCCGTCGTAGAAGGCCCGGATGATGTCTTCCTTGAAGGTGGGCGTGCGCGGGAAGGCAGCCACCACGGCGTCGCGGATATGGTCCGGATACTGGTCGTAGGTCAGCCCCAGCACATCCATCTCCACCCCGGCGGTGGTCAGGGCCACAACTGGATGCATGAATTCCGGGATGCCGGGCGTGGTGTGCAGGGCGATGGCGGTCCACACCGTGTCCAGGTCGGATGGGGCGATGCCCCGGCTTTTCAGAAAGTCGCGGGCGGCGTTGGCGCCGTCGACCTCAAAGCGCAGATGAGCGCTGCTGTGCGCCGGCATCAGGCCTGTGTCGTGGAACATCGCGGCGGCGTAGAGCAGTTCCGCATCATAGGTCAGGCCGCGCTGCGCGCCAGCCAGCGCGCCGAAGAGATAGACCCGGCTGGAATGGTTGAACAGCAGCTCGGTTTCCGTGTCGCGAATATAGGCGGCGATGTCGCGCGCCAAGGCGCTGTCCGGAATAGCGACACCGCCGACGGCATCGGGGGAGATCAAGGGGGTGGCCATGGGATCCTCCTGGGGTCGGGTGTGCCGGGCCAGGACGGCGCCGGCCACAATTATATGCGCCGGCGGTGTTCGCCGCCGCAACGCGACCCGGGGAGGGATTCCTGCCAATCATGCCCTGTTTCCTGCCAGGGCCCGTTTACCGCCTGGAAGCCCTTATTTGATCAGGGCGATGACCTCGCGGAAGCGGGGATGCTCCGCGCTTTCCAGCCATTCGAACACGGCCATTTCGATGGTGATGATCTCCGCCCCTTCGGCCGCCAGGCGGTGCAGGCCGGCGGCCTTGTTCTCCGCCGTGCGCGAGCCTACGGCGTCCCCCACCACGCAGACGCGGCGTCCCCGCTCCAGCAGCCCCAGCGCCGTCTGCAGCACGCAGACATGCGCCTCGCACCCGGTCAGCACCACGGCATGGTCCGGGGGCAGGCGATCGATGAGGACGGGGGTGGCGTCGAAGGTCATCTTGGGCAGGACCGATGCAGCATCGGGCGCCAGTTCCGGCACGGTGGCGCCCAGCCCGCGCGGGTTCTGCTCAGTGAACAGGGCCGGAATGTCCATCAGCCCCGCGGCGCTCAACAGGCGCCGGGTGTTGGCCACCACGCCGCCGCCATCCTGGATGACCGGCATCAGCCGGGCCTGCAGGTCGATCACAGCAAGGGTGCTGCGGCGGGGATCAAGGCGGGGCACGGCTAGGCTTTTCGGCTGGGGTGGGGAGCGTGAAACCCACTATGCGAGAGGGTGCCCGCGTCGGCAACAGCGGCGGATCGCCTGGGATTGACGCGAACGGCTAGGCCGAAAGTAAGAATACGTAGCGTCATGAGCGCCTGGTAGCGCTATCAGACATGCGGATTGATTTGATATCGCCGACGCGTATGATCGCGCCCGGGCCACTATGATCATATAAATGTGGTCAGTGCCGGATGGGATGGGGCTGGCGTGACCGGCGCCCTGAATAAAGCGATACGGGCTTGGGAGGGCCTGCCGATAATGCGCATTTCGACCATGAAGAAGGCTGGCCGTTCCCTGCTGATGGCGGCCACCATGCTGGCGGGCCTTGCCCCCGTGGCGCACACCCGGGGGGCGCAGGCCGCCGATGGGCATAGCGCCGAGATGCCGCGCCTGGTGCGCGAGGACGGACGCTATGCCCTGATGGTCGACGGCGCCCCCTATCTGGTC
Organism: Nitrospirillum bahiense; assembly: GCF_007828025.1. Taxonomy (NCBI): domain Bacteria; kingdom Pseudomonadati; phylum Pseudomonadota; class Alphaproteobacteria; order Rhodospirillales; family Azospirillaceae; genus Nitrospirillum; species Nitrospirillum bahiense. The sequence goes on along the minus strand of NZ_VITO01000001.1, from coordinate 150,375 downwards.
TTGGGTGCCCAGGCCAACAATTCCAGCAACTGGCCCTCGGTGCTGCCGCAGGTGTGGCCGGCGGTGGAACAGGTGCAGGCCAACACCCTGTTCATGCCCATCGCCTGGCAGCAGATCGAGGCAACGGAAGGCAAATTCGACTTCAGCTTCCTCGACACCCTGCTGGCGCAGGCGCGGGAGCACAAGAAGCACCTGGTGCTGCTGTGGTTCGGCACCTGGAAGAACAACGGCCCGTCCTATGCGCCGAATTGGGTGAAGCTGGACAACGACCGCTTCCCCCGCGTCGTGGGATCCAAGGGCGTCATGCGCGGTTCCCTCTCGCCGCTGGCTCCCGCGACGCTGGACGCCGACAGGAAGGCCTTCGTCGCCTTCATGCGCCACCTGAAGCAGGCGGACGGCCAGCAGCACACGGTGCTGATGGTGCAGGTGGAGAATGAGACCGGCACCTACGGTGCCGTCCGCGACTTCACCCCCATGGCGCAGAAGGTGTTCGAGGGCAAGGTGCCCGACGATCTGGTGAAGGCGCTGAAGAAGCAGCCGGGCACCTGGAAGGATGTGTTCGGCAAGGACGCGGATGAGTTCTTCCACGCCTATTACATCGCCCGCTTCGTCGACCAGGTGGCGGCGGCCGGCAAGGCCGAGTACCCCATCCCTATGTACGTGAACGCCGCCCTGCGCGACCCCTTCAAGGACCAGGACCCGTACAGCTATTCCAGCGGCGGCCCCACCTGGAACGTGCTGGACATCTGGAAGGCGGCGGCCCCCAGCATCGACCTGATCGGGCCGGACATCTACGATCGCGGCTATGATTTCTACATCAAGACGCTGGAGCAGTATAAGCGGCCGGACAACGCCCTGTTCGTGGCCGAGACCGGCAACGACAGCGTCTACGCCCGCTATGTCTTCGCCACCCTGGGCCACCAGGGCATCGGCTTCGCGCCCTTCGGCATCGATTACACCCGCTATGTGAATTACCCGCTGGGCGCGGCCAAGATCGACGCGGAGGCGCTTGAGCCCTTCACCATGAACTTCAAGCTGCTGGGCTCGATGAACCGCGAGCTGGCGGCGCTCAGCCTGAAGGGCAAGGTCTGGGGGGCGTCGGAGCCGACGGCGGATCACAGCAACACCCTGGACCTGGGGCCGTACAAGGCCACCATCAGCTATGGCCTGCCGCAGTTCGGCGATGCCAAGCCCACCGGCAACGACAAGCCCTGTGGCGGCGTCGTCATCGCCGAGATGGCGCCCAATGAGTACCTGGTGGCGGGATATCACGCCCGTGTCGACTTCGCCCAGACCATCAAGGCCGGCAAGAACGGCTTCATGATTGCCAGCGTGGAGGAGGGGCACTTCGAGAACGGCAAGTGGGTGTTCGAGCGCCTGTGGAACGGCGACCAGACCGACTACGGCCTGAACTTCACCTCCATCCCCCAGATCCTCAAGGTGCGGTTCGCCACCTACTGAGCCGGCTGACCGGGCTTGGCGCCAATGCCAAGCCCGTCCCTGTTTTCCCGATCTTCTCCCACGGAGAATCGCCATGAACATTCGTTCCTGGGCCTTGGCCTCTGCCGCCTTGGCGCCCGTGCTGCTGCTCGCCTCCTGTGAGACGGCCAAGTCCCCGTCCGACGTTGCCGCCAAGGCGGTGTCGGCGCCGTCCTTCCAGCAAACCGCCGACGGCGTCGTGGTCACGGTCACCGGCGCCGCCGTCAAGAAGGTGCGGCTGCAGGTCATCAACGACCGCATCGTCCACATCACCGCCGTGCCGGGTGACAGCCTGGATCTGCCCGCCAGCCTGATGGCCGTGGCCAAGCCCGCCACCGGCGGCTTCCAGGTGGCGGAGCACGGCGGCCAAGTCGTCCTGACCACGCCACAGCTGCGGGCCGAGGTCAGTGTCGCCAGCGGCGCCGTCAATGTCTTCGACGCCAAGGGGCAGCCCCTGCTGACGGCGGTGGATGGCGGCAGCTTCAAGCCCGCCACCCTGCCCACGGGCGAGGCCGGCTTCTTCCAGGTGCGCCAGCAGTTCAACCGCGGCACGGATGAGGGCTTCTACGGCTTGGGCCAGCACCAGAACGCCCAGATGAACTATAATGGCGAGGACGTCGAACTCGCCCAGCACAACATGGACATCGGCATCCCCTTCGTGGTGTCGACGCGTAATTACGGCGTGCTGTGGGACAACAACGGCATCACCCGCTTCGGCGATGCCCGCGAATACCCGCTGATGTCCAAGGAGCTGAAGCTCTTTGATGCCGACGGCAAGGAGGGCGGCCTGACTGCCCGCTACTACCAGGACGGCAAGCTGAAGCTGACCCGCGTCGAAAACGACATCAATTACCAGTACATCAAGGATCTGGCCGCTTGGCCGGAGGAGGTCGGCGGCAGCCGTGTCAACGCCAAGCAGCGAGCCACCAAGGACAAGTCGGTGGTGTGGGAAGGCAGGATTGAATCCCCGGTGGACGGCGTCCACCGCTTCCAGGTCTATGCCAGCGGCTATTTCAAGGTGACGCTGGACGGCAAGGTGGTCATGGACCGCTGGCGCCAGGACTGGAACCCCTGGTACCACAATTTCGACCTGCCCATGGTGGCGGGCAAAGCCCAGACGCTGAAGGTGGAGTGGGTGCCGGAAGGGGGCTTCATCTCCCTGATGCATCAGAATCCATTGCCGGATGGGGAGCGGCATGAGCTGTCGCTGACCTCCGATGTCGCGCGCGCCATCGACTATTACGTCGTGGCGGGGAAGGACATGGACGACGTCATCGCGGGATACCGCCAGCTGACGGGCAAGGCGGTGATGATGCCGCGCTGGGCCTATGGCCTGTGGCAGAGCCGCCAGCGCTACAAGACGGCGGACGAGCTGACCGGTACGGTGGCGGAGTTCCGCAAGCGCAAGCTGCCGCTGGATAACATCGTCGAGGATTGGTTCTACTGGCGCGAGGACGACTGGGGGAGCCACAAGTTCGACCCCACCCGCTTCCCCGACCCGCAGGGCCTGGTCGACACCCTGCACGGCCAGAACGCCCACTTCATGATTTCCGTGTGGCCCAAATTCTACCCCACCACGGACAACTACAAGGAGCTGGATGCCAAGGGCCACATCTACCGCCGCAATGTCGAGGTGCATGAGCACGACTGGGTGGGCAAGGACGGCTATGAGAACGCCTTCTACGATCCCTATTCGGCGGAGGCGCGGCAGATCTATTGGCGCCAGATCAATGAGAACCTGAACAAGCTGGGCATCGACGCCTGGTGGCTGGACGCGTCGGAGCCGGACACCCACTCCAATCTCGACATCCCGGAGCGCATGCTGCGCATGGGCCCCACCGCCATGGGTCCGTCGGCGGCCTTCTTCAATTCCTACCCGCTGATGCACACCAAGGCGGTGTATGAGGGCAACCGCGCCGCCAACCCGGACAAGCGCGCCTTCATCCTGACCCGCTCGGGCTTCGCCGGGCAGCAGCGCAACGCCGCCGCCAGTTGGAGCGGTGACGTCGCCTCGCGCTGGACCGACCTGCGCAACCAGATCTCGGCCGGCGTGAACTTCTCCCTGTCCGGCGTGCCCAACTGGACGACGGATATCGGCGGCTTCGCCCTGGAAAAGCGCTATTCGGCCAAGAATCCCAAGGCGTCCGACGTGGCGGAGTGGCGGGAGCTGAACCTGCGTTGGTTCCAGTTCGGCGCCTTCTCCCCCCTGTTCCGCTCGCACGGGGAATTCCCGTACCGCGAGATCTACAATCTCGCGCCCAAGGGCTCGGAAGTTTACGACAGCCTGGTCTGGTATGACGAGCTGCGTTACCGCCTGATGCCCTACATCTACACCCTGGCGGCCGACACCTATCACCGCGACGGCACCATCATGCGCGGCCTGGTGATGGATTTCCCCGACGACCGCGAGGTCTGGGGCATCAATGACCAGTACCTGTTCGGCCATGCCTTCCTGGTGGCGCCAGTGACCGACTACCGGGCGCGCAGCCGGGCCGTGTATCTGCCCTCGGGCGCCCAGTGGTACGACTTCCAGACCGGCAAGCTCTATGACGGCGGCCAGCGTATCGCCGCCGATGCGCCCCTGAAGCGCATGCCGCTGTTCGTCCGTGCCGGGTCCATCGTGCCCACGGCGCCGGTGACCCAGTACACGGGACAGATGCCGGATGCGCCGCTGACCCTCGTCGTCTACACCGGCGCCGATGGCCATTTCGACCTCTATGAGGACGAGGGCACGACCTATGGCTATGAGCACGGCGCCTTCAGCCGCATCCCGCTGTCCTTCGACCAGGCGGCGGGCACGCTGACCATCGGCGCGCGCGCCGGCAGCTTCCCCGGCATGGTGCAGGAGCGTGTGATCAACGTCCGCTTCATCGGCCCCGGTGCCCAAGCGGCCCCGGCCGACTTCGCCGTCAAGCCGGACCAGACGGTGCGCTACAGCGGTCAGGCCGTGACGGTGGTGCGGGCCAAGGCTTGAAAACGTCCGTATAGTCAAGTCCTTACGGGGGAAAAGCCTCGCTGCTTTCCAGGTCTTGCAAAGCGGCGGGGCCTTTTGCCGACTCGCCAGCAGGCCCCGAGTCCAAGTTGCGATCCTTATGAGCCTGTATTTGGCGCCTCTTTAACGCCGTCCGCCCATGTAAAGGGCACTCGAACATCCCTGCGGGCCTGCATCCCAGCCGGTTTTTACACAAAACTGTCAGCAGGCGATTGCGCAAGTCCCAATGGTACTGCTATCACCGGTCCAAACCGGCAGTGGATGCGCGGATCCGATAAGCGGAGCAGGAAGCGTATGGAAAAGCGGCGTGGGCGGAGTTCGCAGGGGGTCACCATTCGTGAGGTGGCGGCGCGCGCCGGTGTTTCCCCGATGACGGTGTCCCGCGTCATCAACAATGAGAACAACGTCACCCCGGCCACGTCCGCCGCCGTAATGGCCGCCATCCAGGAACTGAAGTACACGCCCAACCCCGCGGCCCGCCGTTTGGCGGGATCGGAAACCTTCCGCATCGGCCTGCTGTACAGCAACCCCAGCGTCGCCTTCCTGAGCGAATTCCTGCTGGGCGCGCTCGACGAAAGCAGCAAGACCGGCCACCAGCTGGTGGTGGAGAAGTGCGGCGCCACCGCCGCCACGGAAAAGGCGGCCCTGCAGAAGCTGCTGCAGAGCGGCGTCGATGGTGTCGTCCTGCCGCCGCCACTGTGCGAGGCCAAAAGCATCCTGGCGGAGATCGCCAAGTCCGGTGTGGCTGCCGTGGCCGTGGCCGCCGGTCAGCCGGGCCCCGATGTCGCCACCGTGCGCATCGACAATTACAAGGCCGCCCACCGCATGACCCAGCACCTGTTGTCGCTGGGTCACCGCACCATCGGCTTCATCAAGGGCCACCCCAACCAGACCGTCAGCGACCAGCGCCTGCACGGCTTCCTGGATGCCCTCAGCGAGGCGGGGCTGGATCCCACGGCGGCCCCGGTTGAGCAGGGCTACTTCAACTACCGGTCCGGCCTGGCGGCGGCGGACAAGCTGCTGGCCCTGCAGAACCGACCCACCGCCATCTTCGCCGCCAACGACGACATGGCCGCGGCCGTGCTGGCCACGGCCCACCGTCTGGGCCTGAACGTGCCGGTCGACCTGTCCATCGCCGGCTTCGACGACACGCTGATCGCCGGCACCATCTGGCCGGCCCTGACCACCGTGCGCCAGCCCATCGCGGCCATGGGGCGGGCGGCCGTCAGCATGCTGCTGGACGAAGTGAAGCGCCGTCGCGGCGGCGGCACCGGCGCCCCGGCGCAGCAGCTGCTGCGCCACACGCTGGTGGAACGCGAGTCGACGGCGGCCCCCTCCTGAAAATAATTTCCGTCGATCGGGAATAAGCCGGGGCACCGGCCGGTCTTGCCCCCTGGAACCACCTTTTCCAGGGGAGCGGCGTCATGGCCAAGCAATCTTCCGTACCTGAAGACGAGATCGACACGGGGCGTCGGCACGCCCTGAAATGCATGACCTGGGCCGGCACCGGCCTGGTGTGGAGCCTGGCCGGCGGCGTACCGCTGACGGCTGGCCTGCTGGGGCGTGACGCGCAAGCGGCGCCAGTCAACGCAGGGCTCGCCTTCGTCCAGATCAGCGACAGCCATGTCGGCTTCGACAAGCCGGCCAACCCCGACGCGCTGGCCACCCTGCGGGAGGCGGTGGCCGGTGTCCGCAGCCTGCCGACCAGGCCCGCCTTCGTCATCCACACCGGCGACATCAGTCACCTGTCGCGCGATGAGCAATTCGACGCCGCCGACCAGGCGTTGAAGGAATTGGGCGTGCCCGTCTTCTTCGTGCCCGGCGAGCACGATGTGCTGGACGACGGCATGGGCGCCGCCTATCTGGCGCGGTACGGCAAGGGGCCCAATGGCAAGGCGCTGGGTGCCGGCTGGTATAGCTTCGACCATGCCGGCGTGCACTTCGTCGCCCTGGTCAATGTGGTGAACCTGAAGGGCGGCGGGCTGGGTAACCTGGGGGAGGATCAGTTGGCCTGGCTGGCCGACGACCTGCGCGCCCTGTCCGCCAGCACGCCGGTGGTGGTGTTCGCCCACATCCCGCTGTGGACCGTCTACCCCGAGTGGGGCTGGGGCACTGACGACGGCACCCGCGCGCTGGGCCTGCTGGCCCGCTTCGGCAGCGTCACCGTGCTGAATGGCCACATCCACCAGATCCTGCAGAAGGTAGAGGGCAACGTGGCCTTCCACACCGCCCGCTCCACAGCCTTCCCCCAGCCGTCACCTGGCAGCGCCCCGTCGCCGGGGCCCATGAAGCTGCCGGCGGACAAGCTGCGCGGCGCCCTGGGCGTCACCACCGTCACCTATCGCGCCAAGGCCGGCCCGCTGGCCGTCGTCGACGCCACCCTCGGTTAAGCGAGAAAATCCATGCGTTCCTTTATTCATGCCGCGCGCGTCGCGGCCGTGCTGTTCTGCGCCCTGGCGGGACAGGCTCAGGCCGAAACCGTCGAGATCCGCATCGACAATTTCACCTTCAGCCCGGCGGAGGTGCATGTGGCGCCGGGCACCACCATTGTCTGGATCAATGCTGACGACATTCCCCATGCCGTGGCCGCCAACGACAAGTCCTTCAGGTCCAAGGTGCTTGATACGGAGGAGAAGTACAGCCGCACCGTGGCGGGGCCGGGCACGATCGATTACTTTTGTTCCCTGCACCCGCATATGACCGGTCGCATCATCGTGGATGGCAACGGCTCGGGTGGGGCAGGGGGGCATTAGGAGGCGGGCGCCTTGAGGGGTGACGAGACGGCGGACAGGACCCGTCGCTTCCAGGACCAGGTGCTGATCCACCTCGACGCCGCCTATGGCCTGGCGCGGTACATGACGCGCGACCCGGTGGCGGCGGAGGATATCGTCCAGGACGCCTTCCTGCGGGCACACCGCGCCTTCGACGGCTTTCGCGGCGGCGACGCCCGGGCCTGGCTGCTGACCATTGTGCGCAACAATGTCCACAGCTGGGCCGCTGCCCGCCGTGACCGGGCCGAGCAGGCGCTGGAGTCGGTGCCCGGGCAGGGCGCGGACATCGCCGATGAGGCGGCGCCGACCCCGGAGGCCTGGCTGGCGGCGCAGGAGGATGCGGCCGACCTGCGCACCTTGATCGAGGGACTGCCGCCCGCCTTTCGTGAAACCCTGCTGCTGCGGGAGATGGAAGAGATGTCCTATCGCGACATCGCCGCCGTGACCGGCGCGCCCGTGGGGACTGTCATGTCGCGGCTGGCCCGGGCGCGCGACCTGCTGGCCGCCGCCTGGCGGCGGCGAGAGGCTGGAGAGACGAGATGACGGCATGCCCGGACAAGGCGGAGCTGCTGCACGGCCTGCTGGACAATGAACTGGACGCGGCCCATGCCCGCGAGCTGGAGGCGCACATCGCCACCTGCCCGGCTTGCGCCGAAGCGTTGGGGGAACTGCGGGCCCTGCGCGCGCTGCTGGCTGATCCCGCCCTCCGGCGCAAGGCGCCGGCGGCCTTGCGCACCCGCATCCTGGCGGACATCGGCGCCGTCGATCCGCTGCATCATGTCGGCAAGTCTCAGGGCCGGCCCCGGTCCCGGCAGCTGCGCCGCTGGGGCGGGGCGGGGATGGGTGTCGCCATCGCCGCCAGCCTGCTGCTGCTGATGGTGGCCCCATTCGGGGGCGACGCGGCGCTGGAACGGGAATTGGTGGCGGGGCATGTCCGCTCTCTTCAGGCGCAGCACCTGCTGGATGTGCCGACCAGCGACCACCATACGGTGAAGCCCTGGTTCGCCGGCAAGCTGGATTATTCCCCGCCCGTGCCGGAACTGGCGGCAGCGGGCTTCCCTCTGCAGGGCGGCAGGCTGGATTATCTGGCCGGCCGGCCGGTGGCGGCCTTGGTCTATCGCCACGGCGCCCATGTCCTGAACCTCTATGTCTGGCCCGGCGACGGTCCCCGCCAGCCGGCCTTCGAGGCGCGTGATGGTTACAACCTCATGAGGTGGCGGGACGGCGGCATGGCCTACTGGGCGGTGAGCGACGTGGGTGTGGAGGAGATGCACGCCTTTGCCACAGCTCTGGCCGGGGCCGTCGCGGCCCAGAATCCTGGCAAACCTTAGCGCGAAACCTTCGTGCGTCCCGCGTCGAATTCCGGACTGGTATGGTAACGTCGCCTTGACAGCGCTTCTCCCTGGCCTCTAATGTTAGCGTTAACAAGGGCCGCCTGGCGATAACGCACCTTGGGAGGAGTTCAAGAGATGGGGTACCCGGTCGACACGCCGGTGCAGACTACGCACGACAGCATTTTTCCCGAGGACAGCGCGGACGCCGTTCTGTTGGGCCGCATCGACGCGGGCGAGGGGCCGACGCCCATCCTGATCCGCAACGGCGAGATTTTTGACCTGTCGGGCGTGGCCCCGACAGTCTCGGAATTGATGAACCGTCTTGAGCCCGGCCAGATCCCCGAGGGCAAGTCCATCGGCCGCGTGGCCGATTGGGACCTGAACCCCACCTGGGCCGGTGGCACTAAAGGCGCCAAGCTGCTGACCCCGATCGACCTGCAGTGCATCAAGGCCGCGGGCGTGACCTTCGCCGTATCCGCCCTTGAGCGCGTGATTGAGGAACGGGCGCGCGGCGATGCCGGCAAGGCCCTGGAAATCCGCCAGGCCCTGTCGTCCCGCGTCGGCACCGACCTGCGCCTGGTGAAGCCCGGTTCCGAGAATGCCGCCCGCCTGAAAGAGGCGCTGATCGCCGACGGCCTGTGGTCGCAATACCTGGAAGTGGCCATCGGTCCCGACGCCGAGGTGTTCACCAAGGGGCCGACCCTGTCCGCCATGGGCTGGGGTGTGGAGATCGGTGTGCGCGCCGACAGCCATTGGAACAACCCGGAGCCCGAGGTGGTGATCCTGTGCGACGGCCAGGGCCGCGCGCGCGGCGCCACGCTGGGCAATGACGTGAACCTGCGCGACTTCGAAGGCCGCAGCGCCCTGCTGCTGTCCAAGGCCAAGGACAACAACGCGTCCTGCGCCATCGGGCCCTTCGTCCGCCTGTTCGACGACACCTTCACCATGGACCACGTCCGCGAGGCCGTGGTGCACCTGAACGTGACGGGTGAGGACGGCTTCGTCCTGGATGGCAAGAGCACCATGTCCGAGATCAGCCGCGATCCGCTGGACCTGGTCGGCCAGACCCTGAACAAGAACCACCAGTATCCCGACGGCTTCGCGCTTTTCCTGGGGACGCTGTTCGCGCCGGTCGAGGATCGCGACGCGCCGGGCCGCGGCTTCACCCACAAGACCGGCGACATCGTCAGCGTCTCCAGCCCGCGCCTGGGCACCCTGGTCAACAAGGTGGTGCCCTGCCACGAGGCGGCGCCCTGGACCTTCGGCCTGACCGAACTGATGCGCAACCTGGCCCGCCGCGGCCTGCTGAACGGGTGATGCCGCTGGCGCCACCCACCCAAATCCGTTCTTTTGGGCAAACCCTTTTCTGTTGGGCCTGAAATACATCATGACGCACGCCATCTATCCCAGCCTGCGGGGCAAGCGGGTCATTGTCACCGGTGGCGGCTCCGGCATCGGCGCCGCCATCACCGAGGCGTTCGTCCGTCAGGGCGCCCAGGTTTCCTTCCTGGATATCGCGGAAGCCGACAGCCGCGCCCTGGAGCAATCGCTGGCCGAGGGCGCGGAGCACGCGCCCAAATTCTATAAGTGCGACCTGACCAACCTGGATCAGCTGAAGGCGACGCTGGCGGAAATCCAGAACGCCGGCCCGGTCGACGTGCTGGTGAACAACGCCGCCAACGACGACCGCCACACCATCGAGCAGATCACGCCGGAATACTGGGACAACCGCATGGCGGTGAACCTGCGGCACATGTTCTTCGCCAGCCAGGCCGTGGCCGCCGGCATGAAGGAACAGCGCCGTGGGGCCATCATCAACTTCGGCTCCATCTCCTGGCATGTGGCCTTGCCCGAGTTGCTGATCTACCAGACCGCCAAGGCCGGTATCGAGGGCATGACCCGGGCCCTGGCCCGCGACCTGGGTGAGCACAACATCCGCGTCACCTGTGTGGTGCCGGGCGGCGTGCGGACGGAGCGCCAGATGCGCCTGTGGCACAATCCAGAGGAAGAGGCCCGTATCCTGTCGCAGCAGTGCCTGAAGGAACGGGTGGATCCGCCGCACGTGGCCGCCATGGTGCTGTTCCTGGCCTCCGACGATGGCCGCATGTGCACCAGCCACGAATACTTTGTCGACGCCGGCTGGCGCTGAGGATTGGGGCCGGTGACGATGGAGCCGCGCTGCATCTGGGCTTTGGGCGCCACCTTGGGGGAGGGACCGGTGTGGTCCCCCCGCGACCGGGCCCTGTGGTTTGTGGACATCAAGAAGCGGCAAATCCACCGCTTCCGCCCCGCGGATGGGGATACCCGCAGTTTCGACGCGCCGGACCAGCCGGGCTTCGCCCTGCCGCGCGCCGGGGGTGGTTTGATCGTGGGCCTCCCGGGAAAGTTGGCCCGTTTCGATAGCGAAACGGGTGTGTTCGAGCCCTTGGTGCCCCTGGAATGGGATCGGGCGGGCAACCGCCTGAACGACGGCTTCGTCGATGCCCAGGGCCGGCTGTGGTTCGGCTCCATGGATGATGCGGAAGAGGGGCCGACCGGTGCCCTTTATTCCTGGACCGGAACGCTGAAGCGCCACGTGGACGGCATCGTCATCACCAACGGGCCCTGCACCAGTCCGGACGGACGCACCTTCTACCACACCGATACCCTGGGCAAGACCATCACCGCCTACGACCTGTCGGCAGACGGTACGCTGGACAATGGCCGCCTGCTGATCACCATCGAGGACGGGGCCGGCTGGCCCGACGGAACGGTGGTGGACGCGGAGGGCTGCCTGTGGGTGGGCCTGTTCGGCGGCTGGGCCGCCCGCCGCTACTCCCCGGCAGGGGAGCTGCTGCAAGTGGTGCGCTTCCCCTGCGCCAATATCACCAAGCTTGCCTTCGGCGGCGATGACCGCTTGGATCTCTACGCCACCACCGCCGCCAAGGGCCTGAGCGACGATGATCGCGCCGCCCAGCCGCTGGCCGGCGGCTTGTTCCACTTCAGGGCCACGGTGCCGGGCCTGCCCCCGGCGGAGATTGCGTATGGTTGACCGTCCTTCTGTGCGATTCCGCTCCCGCGATTGGTTTGACGCGCCGGACCGGATCGACATGACCGCGCTCTATCTGGAGCGCTTCATGAACTACGGCATCACGCCGCAGGAACTGCGCTCCGGCAAGCCCATCATCGGCATCGCCCAGACCGGCAGCGACATCTCTCCCTGCAATCGTATTCACCTGGATTTGGCCAAGCGCGTCCGCGACGGTATCCGCGACGCCGGCGGCATTCCCATGGAATTCCCGGTACATCCCATCTTTGAGAACTGCCGTCGTCCGACGGCGGCCATGGACCGGAATCTCGCCTACATGGGCCTGGTGGAGATCCTGTACGGCTATCCCATCGACGCCGTGGTGCTGACCACCGGCTGCGATAAGACCACGCCCGCCGGCATCATGGCCGCCAGCACGGTCGACATTCCGGCCATCGTCCTGTCCGGCGGCCCCATGCTGGATGGCTGGCACGAGGGCGACCTGGTGGGGTCCGGCACTGTCATCTGGCGCAGCCGCCGCAAGCTGGCCGCCGGCCTGATCGATGAGGAGGAGTTCCTGGACGCGGCCGCTTCCTCCGCGCCGTCCGCCGGCCACTGCAACACCATGGGCACGGCCAGCACCATGAACGCCGTGGCCGAAGGCCTGGGCCTGTCGCTCACCGGCTGCTCCGCCATTCCCGCGCCCTACCGTGAGCGCGGGCAGATGGCGTACGAGACCGGCCGCCGCATCGTCGACATGGCCTACGAGGATTTGCGCCCGTCCAAGATCCTGTCGCGTGAAAGCTTCCTGAACGCCATCAAGCTGGTGGGCGCGCTCGGTGGTTCCAGCAACGCGCAGCCGCACATCAACGCCATGGCCCGCCACGCCGGCGTGGAGCTGACGGCCGACGACTGGCGCATCCACGGCTATGACGTGCCGCTGCTGGTCAACATGCAGCCGGCCGGCAAGTACCTGGGCGAGCGCTTCCACCGCGCCGGCGGCGTGCCCGCCGTGATGTGGGAACTGCAGCAGGCGGGTAAGCTGTTCGACAAGGCGATGTCGGTCACCGGCCGCCCCATCGGCGAGAACCTGGAGGGCCGCGAGAGCCCGGACCGGGAGATGATCACGCCCTACAGCGCCCCTCTGAAGGAGCGTGCCGGCTTCCTGGTGCTGAAGGGCAACCTGTTCGACTTCGCCATCATGAAGACCAGCGTGATCTCGGAAGAGTTCCGCCAGCGTTACCTGAGCGAGCCGGGCCGCGAGGGTGTGTATGAGGGCCGCGCCATCGTCTTCGACGGGCCGGACGATTACCACGAGCGCATCAACGACCCGGCGCTGAACATCGACGAACGCTGCATCCTGGTGGTGCGCGGCGCCGGTCCGCTGGGCTTCCCCGGCTCGGCCGAGGTGGTGAACATGCAGCCGCCAGACGCGCTGCTGAAGGCCGGCATCACCAGCCTGCCCACCATCGGCGACGGCCGCCAGTCCGGCACCTCGGACAGTCCGTCCATCCTGAACGCCTCGCCGGAGAGTGCCGTGGGTGGTGGCTTGGCATGGCTGCGCACTGGTGACACCATCCGCATCGATCTGAACCAGGGCACCTGCGACATGCTGGTGGACGATGCCGAGATCCAGAAGCGCAAGGCCGACGGCATCCCGGCCACCCCGCCCAGCTACACGCCGTGGCAGGAGATGTACCGACAGACCGTGGGCCAGCTGGACAGCGGCGGCTGCATGGAGCCGGCGCTGAAGTACCGGGGCGTCGTGGCGCACCCGCCGCGGCATAACCATTGATTTGAAGGATACCGGTGCCCGGCGACGTCATGTCCGGGTGCCGGCGGTAATCTGAGGTGCAAAGGCGTCCCCGTTCCAGGTGGAGTGGGGGCGCCTGGCTTTAGGACAAATGGCGGGCGACGTGGCCCGTCGGGGAGGAATGAATGGGCAACAAGCAAGGCGCACTGTCGCTGACGACGGGCCTGACACTGATCGCCACCCTGGGCGGTCTGTTGTTCGGGTACGACACCGCCGTCATTTCCGGCGCGATGGCCAGCATCGACATCAATTTCATCAAGCCGCTGAATCTGACGGAAACGGCGCATGACAGCCTCAAGGGCCTGACCATCTCCAGCGCGCTGGCCGGCTGCGTCGTCGGTGGCCTGGTCGCGGGCAAGATGGCCGACCGTTTCGGCCGCAAGCCGACGCTGATCGTCGCCGCCTTGATGTTCCTCATCTGCTCGCTGGGATCGGCTTGGCCGGAGTTCGGTTTGGGCACCATCGGCCAGATGGGGCCGGACGCGCTGACGCCCTTCAACATCTACCGCATCATCGGCGGCGTCGGTGTGGGCATCGCCTCGCTGGTTTCCCCCCTCTACATCGCCGAGATTGCGCCGGCCGAGTCCCGCGGCCGCCTGATCTCCTTCAACCAGATCGCCATCGTCGGCGGCATGGTGGGCGTCTATTTCGTGAATTGGGCCATCGCCGGCCTCGGGGACGAAACTTGGCTGCATAGCACCGGCTGGCGCTGGATGTTCGCCTCCGAAGGGCTGCCCTCCATCCTGTTCGCCGTCCTGTTGCTGTTTGCCCCGGACACCCCCCGCTACCTGGTCATGCAGCGCCGTGACAATGAAGCGTTGGACGTGCTGAAGCGTCTGGGCGGCGCCACCGACCCCAAGGTCACGCTGGTCGAGATCGAGGAAAGCCTGGTCGTGACCAACGAACGCCTGTTCGCCTTCGGCGGCCTGGTGGTGTTCGTCGGCATCCTGCTGTCAGTCTTCCAGCAGTTCGTGGGCATCAACGCAGTGCTCTACTATGCCCCTCAGATGTTCCAGAACATGGGCATGGATACCAATGCCTCCCTGTGGCAGACGGTCATCGTCGGCATCGCCAACGTCGCCTTCACCTTGGTCGCCACCGTCTCGGTCGATCGCCTGGGCCGTAAGCCCCTGCTGATCGCGGGTGGCCTGGTCATGACCGTTTCCATGCTGGCGCTGGGCACGCTGTTCGCCACCGGCCAGGCCGGGCTGGCGGCGCTGGCCGCCATGCTGGTCTATATCGCCGGCTTCGCCTTCTCCTGGGGCCCGGTGGTCTGGATCCTGCTGGCCGAGATGTTCCCGAACGCCATCAAGGGCAAGGCGCTGGGTATCGCCGTCGCGGCGCAATGGATCGCCAACCTGCTGGTCACCTGGTCCTTTAACGTCATGGACGGCAATTCGGTACTGAACGCCCATTTCCACCACGGCTTCGCCTATTGGATTTATGGCCTGTTCAGCCTACTGTCCGCCCTGTTCGTGTGGCGCTTCGTGCCGGAAACCAAGGGCCGCAGCCTGGAAGCCATCCAGGAGCTGTGGACCCACAAGCCCCTGCATGACGCCGTGCAACAGGTGAGGGCGGCGCGGTCATGATCCGATCCTTCGGGACGACCAGGGATGGCGCGCCGGTCCGGGCGGTGACGCTCGGGCCGGCGGACGGCCTTCAGGCGGAGGTGCTGACCTACGGCGGCATCTTGCGACAGTTGTCGGTGCCCGGCCCCAAGGGCCGGCGCAACCTGGTCCTGGGTCTGCCGGACGTGGCGGCCTATGAGAACGATCCCGCCTATCTGGGATGCCTAGTGGGCCGCTACGGCAACCGCATCGCCAACGCCCGCTACACGTACCAAGGCCGCACCGTAGAGCTGGTGCCCAATGAGGGCGTCAACCAGCTGCACGGCGGTCCAGGCGCCTATGGTCGCAAGGTCTGGCGTCTGCAGGATTTCCAGGGGGGGGCGGACTCCCGGCTGGTGTTGGGCCTGACCTCCCCGGATGGGGAGAACGGCTTCCCTGGCACCCTGGAGGTGACGGCGGAAATCACCATCAGCGGCGGTGACCTGACCCTGCGCTTCACCGCCATCGGCGACGCGGACACACCGGTCAGCCTGACCTGGCATCCCTATTTCAACCTGGCGGGCGATCCGCAGGTGGCGGCGGACCGGCAGATGCTGCGCCTACGGTCCCAGCATTTCCTGCCCGTGGGCCCCGGCTTGATTCCCACCGGCGCGCTGGAGCCGGTGGCCGGCACGGCCTTCGACTTCCGTCGGCCGCGCCTGGCGACGCCGCGCCACAACCATCCCCAAATCTTCCAGGCCGGCGGCTACGACCATTGCTTCGTCCTGGACCGGGAAGACACCTGGGACGAGGCGGCGGACTGGGCCGCCACACTGTCCTCGCCCGACAGCGGCGTCAGCCTGCGCCTGCATACCGACCAGCCATCGGTGCAATTCTACGGTGGCCAGGGTCTGGCATCTCAATACCCGGACCTGGGTATGGGTGTTTGCCTGGAGCCCCAGGCCTTCCCTGACGCGCCCAACCAGCCGTCCTTTCCGGACACCATGCTGAAGGCGGGTGACCGCTACAGCCGGATGATGCGTTTCAGCATCAGCTGGTAGGAAAGTTGGCGCCTTGAAGGAGGGCATCCGTCCGGCCGGGCGGATGCCTTTTTTTGTTGGAGTGCCCTCAGGTGGCGACCAGGGCCCGCGCCCGCCGCAAGGCGAAGGCTGCGGCGATCCACAGCGCCAATGCCGCCGCCAGGCCGGCCAGAATGCTGCCCGCCGGCTGGGGCATCAGCGCGCCGATAACAGCTGCTGCGATCAGGGTGCCGCCCAGGAAGCCGAAAGGGCGGGACGGGATGGCGTAGGCCATGGGCAGGAAGTGCAATCCGACCACGGTGGCGATGCCGGGCAGGATCAGGTCACGATGGCCGGTGTTGGTCAGCAGCAGGATCACCGCCGGAATGCCCAGGGCCTCCCCGGTGGTGCAACGGCTGATGATGCGGTCGATGCGGGGCGGCGGATCGAAGCGACCAGCCGGATGGCGGCGGATCAGTTGCAAGGCGACGGCGGCGATGACACAAAACGCCAGCAGCGGAATCATGAGGATGATGGGGGATAGTCCACCGGTGACCACGGCGGTCAGCGAAAAGAATATTGCGCCAAAGAATCCCATGATCAGCGCGCCCCAAGGTCCCATGCGTCATCCCCTTTATTGATGTTGCCAGGATGCAAGGTTCGTCTTGGGCTTGTCCAGCTCAAGACGGCACGCCCAGGCGGCCCAGATTGGCCGCCGCCTTGTCATAGCCGGGATTGAGGCGCAAGGCGGTGCGCCAGGCCTCCGCCGCCTCAGTCCGCTGGCCCAGGGCCAGCAGTACGGCGCCCAGGCTGTTCCACGCCTCGAAAAAGCCAGGCTCCGCTGCCAGCACCTGACGCAGCAGCGGTTCGGCCTCCCCCGGCCGGCCGGCCTGGTGCAGCAGCAGGCCCAAGAGGTGCAGGGCGTCGCCCCGCGCCTGGGCGTCGGCCGGCCCGTCGGCCAGCAGGCGGCGATAGGCGGCCTCCGCCTCGTCCATCCGGCCGGCCTGATGCAGGGCCAGCGCGTCGTTCAGCGTCGGGGGTGGCGCTGGTGGTGGGGAGGCGGCCGCCGCCGTGCCCACCGCCAAGGCCGCCAGGGCGTAAACCATGCGTTGGATCACGTCGGCCAGGGTCTCTTCCTCCCTGGGCGCGGGGAAGACGCGCATGGCGGGGTACCAAGGGCGAACCATGGTGCCCAGCCCGCTCCAATCCTGGCTGGGTGTGGAGATGCGCCAGGTGGGCACGCCCAGGCCGGCGGCGATCTCCCCCACCGAGGTGGGGGCGGTCAGCACCAGGTCTAGGGTGGAGACAAGGGCGGCCGCCCCCTCCAGGTCGTCGCGCTGGTCCAGGTCCGGCCAGTCGGCGATCTCCAGGCCTTGGGCGCGTGCCTGGGGTATTTCAATGGCGGCGATGTCGCGGTTGTACTGCAGGCTGACCAGGTGGATGCCTGGCACCTGGGCCAGGGGCAGCCAGTCGGCCAGGGTGGTGTAGCTGATGGCCCGCTCCGCCGTCAGCAGGCCGCTGGTCCAGCACAGCCCCACCTTCAGTCCCGGTCCCAGGGCCGCCACCCGCCGCGCCCACAGGGCGACACGCTCGGGATCGGGCTTCAGGAAGGGGCGGGCGGCCTGGAAGCTGGCCAAGGTGGGACGGCAATAGCGCGCCAGGCTGCCGGTGGGCAGTTGCGTCGTGGCCGCGGCGGTGCGCGGATCGGCCGAGGTATCCCTCGACCCGCTACGGGCTACCGCCGCCGGGCGGCCCACCACCGTTATGGGGGCGAACGACCGGGCGAACAGCGGCACCAGCCGCTCGTCACATTCCAGGAGGATGTCGGTGCCGGCGGCGCGCACGGCGTCGCTCAGGCCGGCGGCCAGGTCGGGCACCTGGCTGGCGAACAGGATTTCGTCGCCCAGGCCTTGCTCCCCCCACAGCAGCAGTCGCCGGCCCAGCAGGCTGTCGCCTTGCCACACCGGCACCGGGAAGGACCGGCGGACGGAGGGGAAGTGGCTGACCTTCCACCGGCTTTCATGCAGGGCCCATGCCTCCGCCCCCGGTCCCCGCAGCAGCAGCAGGCGGGCCAGGTTGTAGCGGGCGTCGTGGGCTAGCTGTTCGCTTGTCCCAGGCTGGGCCAGCAGGTGGCGCAATTCTTCCACCGCCATCGCTTGCTGTTCCAGCGCCTTGCAGGCCAGCGCCAGGTTCATGCGGGCGCCGCCGTTGGTGGGATCCAGAGTGACCGCCTGGCGCAGGGCCGCGCGCGCCGCGTGCATGGCCTGCTGGTCGAACAGCATCTTGCCCAGGTTGGCGTAGGCGCCGGCGAAGGTGGGGTCCAGGGCGATGGCGCGGCGCCAGTGGGCCTCCGCCACCAAGGGCTGGCCATTATGGCGGGCCACCAGGGCCAGTCCGTTCTCGGCATCGGCGGCGAAGTCGGCCGGCAGGCCGGGCAGGGCGGCCAGATGGGCATAGGCGGCGCCGGCTTCCGCCATGCGGCCTGCCTGTCGCCGCTGCTCCGCTACGTTGGCCCATGCGGGGGCGTACGCCGGCATAAGGGACGCCGCCCGCTCCGCGGCGGCCAGCGCGTCGTCCGCCTGGCCCAGGGCGGCCGCAGCCACGCTCAAGGCCAGCCAGCCGGCGCCATCGTGCGGCCAACGGGCCACCACCTCCCGACACAGGGTGGCCGCATCCGCCATGCGGCCGGCAGCCAGGGCGGCCTGCGCCCGGCCCAGCAGAGGCGTGTTCATGCCTGGCCGTCCCGCTTCCGCAGCAGGACGCGCAGCGCGGCCAGAAAGCGCTCCGCCGCCACGTCGGCCGGCCAGGGCTCCCAGGGTATGCCCGCGTATTCCTGGTGCAGGGGGTCGTCGTCCAGGGGTTGATAGGGAATCTTGAGCGTGCGGCGGATTTCGTCCCGCGACCAGCCGACCACGTGCAGCGCCTCGCTGGCGGCGGCGATGCGATCGGCCCGCTTGTGGTTTTTCTTGGTGGTCAGGTTCCAGGCCGGGATCTGGTACCGCAGGGTGATCGCCCCCTCCAGCCGTGCGGCCAAGGCCTTGTACTCCGGTCCCAGGAAGGGCTTCAGCGGTGAAATGGCATCGAAGCCCAGCAGCCCCTCATCGGCGTCGTGCAGCAGCTCCCGCAACTCCGCCGCCGGGCTCAGCGGCTTTTCGGCCTGGGCGCGCGACAGGGCCAGTACGGTCAGGGAATGCTGGGCCACCGACAGGGGCAGGGGCCAGCGGGAGTGCCCACCCCAGCGGTAGGTGCGGGCCAAGCCCATGGCCAGGTCCTCGTCATCCCAGTCCAGGGGCGTGGGCGCCAGCAGGTTCAGATGGCGCCGAGAGGGCAACCTGACCCAGGCCCGTGCCTCACCGCTCATGCCTGCCGCCTCCCTCCGCCCCCATCCTGTTACGGGCCGTCCTGTAACAAGTCATCCTGTAACAGATAGCGCGTCGGACGGGGTCAGGGCTAGGTCCGGATCAGGTCGCGCGCGGCGGCGGGGGTGCTGCCGCCGGGGAAGACGGCCTTGTCCAGGGCGCCGGTGTCCAAGCCCAGGTGATCCCGCAGGATGCCTTTCATCAGGGCGCGCAGATCCTGCGTGGGCGCCAGGTCGCGGCCCTGGTAGAGGCGATCGTCGGCCAGACCGGGCCAGTTCGTCAGCACGCGTCCCCCCTGCACGGCGCCGCCCGCCATGAAGGCGGCCGTGGCCGTGCCGTGGTCGGTGCCGCCGGTGCCGTTGGGCCGGGCGGTCCGCCCAAACTCCGTCACCACCGCCACCACCGTCTGCCGCCAGGCGGGGCCCAGGCTGGCGCGCAAGGCCACCAGCACCTTGGACAGATTGCCCAGCGCCCCGGCCAGCCGGCCGGCGGTCGTGCCCTGCTGGGCATGGGTGTCCCAGCCCTGCAGATCCATGACGGCGACGCGTGGGCCGTTCGCGTCGGCCAGCAGGCGGCCGGTGGCGGTACCCAGCTCAGCCGGATCCAGGCGCACGGCCTTGGGCTTGGGGGCACCGTCCATCATCGCCCCGTCCATGGCGCCATCGGGATCGGTGTTGAGGGCATGATCGGCCATGCTGGCCGAGTCCAGGCCGGCCTTCAGGGCATTCGCCAGCAGCGGGTCGTTGGCGTACAGCGCCGCCACGCGGTCCAGGAAATCACCGTCCGCCTCCCTCAGCGGCGATGGCGACCAGGAGGCGATGGGGGCGGCCCCGCGCAGCACCAGGGGCACGCCCTGTCCAACGGCCAGGCCCAGGCGCCGTCCGCCAGTATCGCCACCCAACTGCGCAAGGGCCCGGTTCAGCCAGCCGCTGGCCACACCGTGCGGCGTCACCGTGCCATTCTCCAGCAGATCCTGGGCGTCGAAATGGCTGCGGTCGCGGTAAGGGGTGGCGACGGCATGGGCCACCAGCAGCTGGCCTTCTTTGTACCAGGGATGGATGTCGGCCAGGGCCGGGTTCAGGCCGAAGAAGCCGTCCAAATCCAGCACGCCGCCCTGGGCGTTGGGATCCGGTAGGGCCAGGCGGCCGCGCAGGGCCGCATAGTCGCGGTCGGCATAGGGGGCGACGGCGGCCAGGCCGTCCATGCCGCCGCGCAGCACGATCAGGACGAAGCGCTGCTCGCCCACCGTGCGGGCGAAGCTCACCTGCGGCAGCAGCGACAGCGCCGCGGCACCGCCCAGGCCGGCCAGCAGGCCGCGGCGGTTGAGGGGAAGAAAGGCGGTCATGATGGGCACTCCTTCAGCGCCGCTGGAATTCGGGGGCGGAGATCAGCAGGGCCAGGCCCTCGGCGGCGCTGGGGGCGCGGGCCACGGCTTGGCGGGTGGCGTCACCCGCGAACGGGCCCAGTGCCTGCTCCGCGATCCGGCGGGGGTCGATGCGGTCGCCCAGCTTTTCCCCCACGGTCAAGGCCCAGTCGACCCGCTGCACCATGGCTTCCGGCCCCACCCAGTCGGCGGCCTGGTCCGGCCAGCCGGCGGGCGAGGGGGCGGCGAAGGGCAGCTGCCCCAGCAACGCCAGGGAGCGTAGGGCGGGCTCGGCGCGCGCCGCCTTCATGTCGGTGTCGCCATCGTCCACCGCCGGGTGGATGTCCGTCCCCAAGGCACGGCCGGTGGAGACCACGAGTTCCGTCGGCGTCTTCACTTTGCGGGCCTCGGGTGCCCAGGCGGCATCCTGGTGCAACAGGGTGCGGGTGACCTCTCCCAGATGGCCGTCGCTGTCGTGGTAGCTTTTTTCCAGCGCCGCCACCACGGCTGGCGGCGGATCGTCGGCAATGAAATGCCGGGCCAGCTTGGTGGCGAGATGGCGGGCCGTGGCCGGGTGGCGGGCCAGGCGCTGCAGGGCCAGCAGGCCTTCGCCCATGCCATCCTCGCTGTAGCGTTGGCCCAGCAGGATCTTGTCGCCCGGCTCGTGCAGGTTGGGGCGGAACAGGAAGGTGCCGGTATCGCGATCCCGCTCCGCCGCGATGCTCCAGCCTGTCAGGATGCGGGCCAGCTCGCGCACGTCGGTCTGGCTGTAGCCGCCATCCACGCCCAGGGTGTGCAATTCCAGCAGTTCGCGGCCCAGATTCTCATTCAGGCCGCGCTGGCGCCGAATGCCGGCCAGGCTGTCCGGCCCGACGGACACGGCGTTGTCCAGATAGGCCAGCATGACCGGATGGCGGGTCGCGGCCAGCAGCATGTCGGCGAACCGGCCGGTGACATGGGGGCGTATGGCCTCATTCTCGTAGGGAACCACGGCGGCGGCGACGATGGGCCGGCTGGTCGAGACGGTGAAGTGGTTGGACCAGAAATGCACCAGCCGTTCGCGCAGGGGCGCGTCGGTGGCGATCGCGGCCCGGGTGCGCCGCGCGGCGTCGTCGCGATAGGCGGCGCGCAGCGCCTCGCGGAGGGGTTTGCGCGCCTCCTCATCCTTTTCCTTGCGGGCGGCGTAGGTCGCGGTCAGGCGGGTGGCGCTGTCCTCCACCCCATGCAGCTCCGGCGGCAAGCCAGGGTCCCGCGCCAGCTGCGCCTCCAGCCAGCCGCGGGGATCGGATTGGGCCGCCGCGATGTCGCCGGGGCGGGCGCCCAGGCCGAATCGGTTGGTGGCGATGGCCGCTTGCAGGGTCATGCGGATGTCCTCGAACAGGCCGATTCCAGGATCGGCGTCCCGGTGCTTCCACGCCGGTGGCTTTAGGGCCACGTTTGGCGCCAGGGAAGCATCCCGTCTTGGCCCTGGTACGACCGATGCTGACCGGACCCTGCAGTACCCGCGATGCCCGAAGAATGGTGGGCTCACCGGCGTCGTCCGCCTTTCATCGCCGCGCCGGGGGTGTCAGCATTGGGGAACACTAGGCGGGGGCAGGCATGGCTTGGGGGCGAGGCCGGCATCGGCGGCGGGGGCTGCGTAGCCTTCTCGTCATGACGGGTGTGGTTCTCGGATTGGGAACGGCGCGGGCGGGCGTGCCGCCGGGAACGGAGGCTGGCCCGGCGGCGCCACCGCCGGCCAGTCTGTCGCAAGGCAACGTGTCGCGGGACAACTGGTCGCCGGTGTTGGTGTCGCGCGATGGGCGGGTGGGCACCTATGTTCCCCTGGCGCGGGCGGTGCATCCCTGGCGGGTTTGCGCCCTGCTCCCGGGCGCGCAGGACAAGTTCTGGTGGGGCGTCTCCTGGGGATTGGTGCGCGAGGCCGAACGGCTGGGCGTGGTCATCGGCGTCTATCAGGCCGGCGGCTATGACAAGCTGGATGTGCAAAAGGCGCAATTGGACACTTGCCGCACGCTGAAGCCCGACGCTTACATCGTCGCCGCCATCACCAGCGATGGTCTGGACGCGCAGGCTGCCGCCATCGCCGACGGCGGACGGCCACTGATCGACCTTATCAACGGCATGGCATCCCCCTACGTCACCGCGCATATTCTGGGGAATTTCCGCGAGAACGCCCGCTTCGGTGCCAATTATATCCTGGAACACCGCGCGGAATGGGAAAAGGCGGCCGGCCGGCCGTTGAAGGTGGGTTGGCTGCCGGGGCCCAAGGGGGCCGAATGGGCGGATGCCATGGAGGCGTCCGCGCTGGACGTTTTGCGGCGCGCGGGCGTGGAGGTCATCCACGGCGGCTATGGCGCCACCGGGATGACGACGCAGATGGAGTTAGTGCGCGCCCTGTTCGACCAAGTGCCGGATGTCGACGTGGTCTTCGGCAACGCCGTGGCCATCCAGGCGGCGGCGAATTACCTGCGCTCCCGTCACGACGGCGGCACCCACCTGGTGGCGACCTACGCCACCGACGGCATCACCGATCTGGTCCGCGGCCGCACCATCGAGTTGGCGGCGTCCGACTCCCCCATCGTGCAGGCGCGCATCGCGGTGGATTTGGCCGTGCGCGCGCTGGAGGGGCGGCCCCACGGGGTGTGGAACGTCATGACG
Organism: Nitrospirillum bahiense; assembly: GCF_007828025.1. NCBI lineage: Bacteria > Pseudomonadati > Pseudomonadota > Alphaproteobacteria > Rhodospirillales > Azospirillaceae > Nitrospirillum > Nitrospirillum bahiense. Next base: position 127,033 of record NZ_VITO01000001.1, on the reverse strand, counting down.
GTGGACCGGCTGGACCGGGCGCGCCTGGCCGGCTACGACCTGTCCCGCATCGCCGTGCCGGAGGGGGAGCGGTTTCAGCTGCGCCCCTTGCCCCCTTTGGGGGCTCCCCTGGGGCCGCCCCCGGGGGCAAACGTGCCGCCTGGCCCATTGCCCGCCGGTGTGGGCGGTTTGCCCCCCGGCTGGGGGTCATGAAAAGGCGCTTCACGGTCAAGGCTGGGATGAGAAGGCGCCCAAATGAAAAAGGCGGACGCCAGGGTCCGCCTTCTCCATTACTGAGATACCAAGGGCGGCGCCTTACTCGGCCGCGGCGCTGCTGCGGCGGCGCTTGCCGCTGGGCTTGCCCTCGGTGCGGGAGCGCTGGCCCAGGCCGATGGCCTTGGCCAGGCCCGACCGCTGCTCGGCATAGTTGGGGGCGACCATGGGATAATCGGACGGCAGGCCCCACTTCACGCGGTATTCCTCCGGCGACAGGCCGTAGGCGGTGCGCAGGTGGCGCTTCAACATCTTCAGCTTGCGGCCATCTTCCAGGCACACGATGTAGTCGGGTGTGACCGACTTGCGGATCGGAACGGCCGGGGTAAGCGGCTCTGCCGGGGTGGCGACCACTTCCTCGGGCGTGACCAGACGACGCAGGGTGTCGTGCACCTGCTTGATCAGATCAGGCAGGGCGGCCGGGGCCAGCGTGTTACCGGCAACATAGCTCGTGACGATCTTTCCGGTCAGGGCGATGATCTGCAGGTCGTCATTGGAATCGGATATCGGTTGTGTCATGTCCAGCCCTGGCGTTGTTTGTCACTTGTTGCAGGTTTTGTTGGACGGACTATAACCGAATTTATCTTGTTTGTATTGAAAAGAAGTGGTTTCCCCCTTGGAATTGCAGAAATGGGGGAAAACTTGGGGGGATAGAGTAATGGAAGGTCCAGTTACCGGCCCCATCAAGGCGAAAACCCGAGAGAATCGGAAGCCGTAAACCGTTACATGCCGAGGAGGGGAAGTCGCCTTGATGGCGACTCCCAATCCGTTTCAAACGCTTCGCTGAGAAAAGTTGAATGGGCCGTTAACAGCGGTTCAACGGCTCAGGCGCCGGGCGCGGCTTCCTGTCCAACGATGTCTTGCCCGGCGATGTCCTGGATGAATTGCCAGGCGACCCGGCCGGAACGGTTGCCGCGCGTGACCGCCCATTCCACGGCGCGGGCGTGCAGTTCCTCCGAGGACAGGGCCAGGCCCAAGGCCGCGGCATAGCCGTCAACCATGGCGAAGTAGGTGTCCTGGTCGCAATTGTGGAAGCCCAGCCATAGGCCGAAGCGGTCCGACAGGCTGACCTTCTCCTCCACCGCTTCGGACGGGTTGATGGCCGTCGACCGCTCATTATCGATCATGTCCCGGGGCATCAGGTGGCGGCGGTTGGAGGTGGCGTAGAACACCACGTTGGCCGGACGACCCTCCACCCCGCCTTCCAGCACCGCCTTCAGCGATTTGTAATGGGCGTCGTCGTTGGTGAAGGACAGGTCGTCGCAGAACAGGACGAAGCGGCGGCCGCTGTCGCGCACGGCGGCCAACAGGCGGGGCAGGGAGGGGATGTCCTCGCGGTGGATTTCCACCAGCGCCAGGGGGCCGTGGCCAGGAGCGGCGCCGGCGGCCTCGTTCACCGACGCGTGCACCGACTTAACCAGCGAGCTCTTGCCCATGCCGCGCGCACCCCACAGCAGGGCGTTGTTGGCGGGCAGGCCCTGGGCGAAGCGGCGGGTGTTTTCCAACAGGGTGTCGCGCTGGCGCTGCACCCCCTGCAGCAGGCGGATGTCCACCTTGGAAACCTCAGGCACCGGCGACAGGCGGTCCCCCTCCGCATGCCAGACGAAGGCGTCGGCGGCGTGGAAGTCGATGGGGGCCGGCGGGGGCGGTGCCAGCCGGTCCAGCGCGTCGGCGATGCGGGCCAGAAGCGGCAGCAGGGCGGAATCAGTGCTAATGGGGGCGGTCACGGGGCTTGTTTCCTTCTGTCCATTTCTTATCGCGCCCATCCCCTTCCTCCTGGCCAGCGGCGGCGGTTTTGGGCGGCGGCCTGCCTATTCAACCGGGGAACGGTACGGGGATGGCCGCCGGGCGGCAACCCGCGCCAACGGGGGGGCTGAGATTGGGTTGCAACATGGCCGGCGGTCGGTATAGTCGCGCCCAAACGTGGGCACGCCCGCCCCGTTGGCTTTTGTTATTCCCGCACGCTGGAGCAACCGTCCCATGTTCGTGTCCACCGCCCAGGCCCAGACCACCGGCGGCGCCGGCCCCGTCGATGCCGGCTCGCTGATGCAGATCCTGCCCTTCGTGGCGGTGTTCCTGGTCATGTACTTCTTCCTGATGCGGCCGCAGCAGAAGAAGATGAAGGAACACAAGAACATGCTGGAGTCGCTGCGCCGTGGCGACAAGGTCGTCACCGGCGGTGGCATCATCGGTACCGTGGTGAAGGTTGGCGACAACGACGAGGTCACCATCGACGCCGGCGAAGGCGTGAAGTTCCGCGTCCTGCGCAGCACCATCACCACCGTGCTGGCCAAGACCGAACCGGCCAAGACCGAGACCGACTCCAAGTGAGCCAAGGCGGGTCGGGTTTGAAACCGATGCCGCCGCACGCCAGGTAAAAGGCCCGGCACCCGCATCCCCCGAGGGGCGAGTGTCAGGCCTTTTTCATTGTGGGAGGGCTGGAAGCCCATGGACATCACCCCCCTGATCCCGGCGGACCGCCAGGTCATCGACGCCTACGGCCCCGGCCGCTTCCGCGTCAGCAACGTGGTCTATGAGACGCCCATCATCGTCTTCCCCGACCGCACCATCCCCTGGACCGTCGATGGGTTCGCCGGCCTGCAGCCGGATGATTTCGCGGCCCTGATCGCCGAACAGCCGTCGCTGGAGATCGTGCTGCTGGGCACCGGGCCCACCATGCAGCTGTTCACCTCCACCCTGCGCCGTGCCGTCAAGGAACGCGGCCTGGGCGGCATCGACGCCATGGACACGGGTGCCGCCTGCCGCACCTATAATGTGCTTCTGGCGGAAGGCCGCCGCGTCGCCGCGGCTTTGCTGCCTGCTTGAGCGCCCCCCGGAATTCAGGCGAACAAAAACCCCGGCCCTCGTAAGAAGGCCGGGGTTCGTATTTGGGCTTCCGCCCCGGGCTTTTCAGCCCAGGGTCATCGGCCGAGGTTCGTCAGCCCAGGTTCTGGGCGGCGAATTCCCAGTTGGCCAGCGTGTCGACGAAGGCCTTCAGGAAGTCGGGGCGACGGTTGCGGTAGTCGATGTAGTAGGCGTGTTCCCACACGTCGGCGGTGATCAGCGGCTTCAGGCCGTGAGCCAGCGGCGTGTCGGCGTTGGCCGACTTCGTGATCTTCAGCTTGCCTTCCTTGGTGTCTTCCACCAGCCAGGCCCAGCCGCTGCCGAACTGGCCGATGCCGGCATCCACGAAGGCCTTCTTGAAGGCCTCGACGCTGCCGAAGTCGGAGACGATGCGCTTCTCCAGCTCACCGGGGATGGCCGAGGCCTTCGGCGTCAGGCTGTTCCAGAAGAAGGTGTGGTTCCAGTGCTGGCCGGCGTTGTTGAAGATGGCCTGGGACTCGGCCTTGCCGGCGGTCGCCTTGACGATGTCCTCCAGGCTCTGGCCCTCGAACGCGGTACCGGCGATCAGCTCGTTCAGCTTGGTCACGTAGGCGTTGTGGTGCTTACCGTGGTGGAAATCCAGCGTCTCGGACGACATGTAGGGCTGCAGGGCGTCCTTGGCGTAGGGCAGAGGGGCAAGTTCGAAAGCCATGGTTTTCCTCGTCTTCTACGGGGTTATTCGGGAGTGGGCCGACGCGGCCGTCATGCGGGGGCCGGCGGTCCACCGGGACCGTTATTCTTCAACGAAATCATGCCCCGGCGGGGACGCCCGGGCATGTGGGCGCGATCACATCAGGGCAGCCGCCCGCGCCCTGGTTTGCGCACCCGGAGCAAGGGGGTAACACGAACATTCCCATCCCGGGAAGCGAATAGAACCGGTTTGGGGGCGGAAAGATTAACCTTATTGTTGCGGCTGCCGTTCCGGGCCGGGGGTGTCCTGATCACTCTCCCCGCCCGGGTCGATGGGCGGGCCGGAGGGTGGGGCGGGCGCCATGCCCGCCATGCTGCGGGCCAGCGCCAGCCGGGCGCGCACCACCACCCAGCCGCGGGCGAGCGGGCCCAGGCTGATGCCCTGGGCCAGGGGGTCGCGGCGGCGCAGGCGTCCGGCCATCAGCCGCGCGGCGTGCAGCAGAACGGCCGTCTCCATGCGCAGGCCGGGATCGCGCAACGCGCCCGGCAGGGCGCGGGCATGGTCCAGCTGGCGGTCGATGCGGTCCAGCATGCGGTCCAGCACGACGCGCACGGCCGGGGTCGCCCGGTGCTCCACCAGGTGTTCCGGGCTGGCGCCCACGGCGTCGAACCAATCCAGGGGGAAGTAGCAGCGGCCCAGCCTCACCCAATCGTCCCGGCATTCCTGCACCACCCGCAGCAGGCGGATGGCTGTGCACAGCGCGTCCGTGGCGGCCAGCGCGTCGGCGCTTTCGCCGTAGAGCTCCAGGATATGGTGCCCCACCGGGTTGGCTGCCAGCCGGCAGGCCATCAGCACATCGCCCCAGGTTCGCGCCCTGTACCCCTCCGCATCGCGCCGGAAGGCCTGCAGCAATTGCCGGGCGTGGAGGGAGGATCCGCCGGTGATGGCCAGGCTGGCCTTCAGTTCCAAAGCGGGGCTGAGCCATGAGGACACGCCGCCGCCGCTGACCAATGCCCGTTCCAGAGCGTCCAGTTGGGCGACCTTGGCCTCCGGCTCCAGATTGGCGTCGCCCGTGATGTCGTGCGCCAGCTTCAGGAACGAAGCGAAGGCCGCCGCGTGGCGTCGCATGGCCTTGGGCACCCGCCGCAGGGCCGAGGCGTAGCCACCCTGGACGGGCGGGCGGCGAGGGGCCGCGCGCGTGCGTCCGATATGGGCGGTCTTGATACGGAAGTCGGCCATGGGCGGTCTTCTGTCCGGGCAGCGAAGGACGCGGGATGAAATAGGAATACAGAGTGCCAGAGCTTGGCCGCCGGATGAAGCTTGCGTTTGGCAGAGGCCGAAGTGGGTGGAAGGGGCAGGGGCGCGGGGCCGCCTTGACGGCCCCTGTTCGCTCGCCTAATATACGAACATCGAAGATATATTCGATATACGAAAATAAAAGAGGGAGGGCGGGCATGACTGTTCAGGCTGGAACGGCAGGGGCCGGGTTGCCGCTGCGGCTGCACCACAACGCCTATGTCACGGCGGATATGGAGGCGACGCGCCGCTTTTATGAGGAGCTGGTGGGCATGCCGCTGGTTGCCACATATTGCGAGACCGACCATCTGTTCGGCGCCGACCGGGTCTATTGCCACTGCTTCTTCGCGCTCAGCGATGGCGGGGCCCTGGCCTTCTTCCAGTTCGCCAGCCCCGAGGATCAGGCCCTGTTCGGCCCGGCCATGCCGCCCTCGCCCTTCCATCACATCGCGCTCAAGGTGGATGCCGCCACGCAAGCCGCCGTCCACGGCCGCTTCCGCGCCGCCGGTGTGCCCGAGCCGTCGGACGACTGCTATTTCCTGGACCATGGATATTGCCAGTCGCTGTACGTGCGCGACCCCAACGGCCTGATCGTGGAGCTGACGGTGGACGCGCCCGGCATCGAGGACACGGATGAGGAGCGCAAGCGCAACGCCCATGCCGACCTCGCCCGCTGGCTGGGCGGCGACCACCGTTCCAACAACCTTTACCGCCCACAATAACCGGCAGCACCCCAGCCGACGCCAGGGGGACGGCCGTCGCCGCCCTTCAAAGGAAAGTCATTGATGAAGATCGGACCTGACACGACGCCGACCACGGCCATTTCCGGCTCCAACGCCGAGACCATCATCGTCCGGGGCCATGACCTCGTTCAGGATCTGATCGGCACGGTCAGCTTCACGGACCATGTGTGGCTGCTGGTCTGCGGCACGCTGCCCAGCCCGGAGCAGCGGCGGGTGCTGGACGCCACCCTGGTCGCCATCGCCGAGCATGGCCTGGTGCCCAGCGTGCAGGCGGCGCGCATGACCCTGGCGGCCGCGCCGGAAGCCTTGCAAGGCGCCGTCGCCGCCGGCCTGCTGGGCTGTGGCTCCGTCATCCTGGGCAGTGCCGAGGCGGCGGGCCGCTTCCAGAGCCAGGTGCTGGACGCGGCCGGGGGCAACGACGGTGACCTGGACGCTGCCATCACCAGCACCGTACGCGCCTATCGCGCGGAGAAGCGGGCCATCCCGGGCTATGGCCACCCCTTGCACAAGGACGGCGACCCCCGCGCCCTGCGCCTGTTCACCCTGGCGGAGCAGGCGTCGCTGGCGGGCCCGCACATGGAGGTGGCGCGCCGGGCGGAACACCTGCTGCCCGACCTGGTGGGCAAGCCGCTGAAGATGAACGTGTCGGCCGCCATTCCGGCCGTGCTGCTGGACGCGGGCTTCCCGCTGCTGGCGGTCAAGGGCGTGCCCCTGCTGGCGCGCACCGCCAGCCTGGTGGCCCATTTGCTGGAGGAGCAGCGGCACCCCATCGGCTTCCGCATGTCGCACGCGGCCAGCGGCGCCATCCGATACGACGGGCCGGCACCGGACGGTTTTGTCGCCGATGAGAATTGAGTGGATGAGAACGGATAGTCGAAAGGTTGCAGGCTGATGGTTGAGGTGCTGAAAGGCATACGGGTGGTGGAGCAGGGGACGTTCATCACGGGTCCCTGTGCCGCCATGCTGCTGGCGGACCTGGGGGCGGATGTCATCAAGATCGAATCGCCCGAGGGCGGCGACCCCTACCGCACCTTCAAGGACGGGCACTACAGTGCCCACTTCCAGGCCTATAACCATGCCAAGCGCAGCCTGTGCCTGGACCTGAAGAAGGCGGAGGACCGCACGCTGTTCCACGGGCTGGTCAGCAGCGCCGATGTTTATATCCAGAACTTCCGCCCCGGCGTGGCCGGCCGCATCGGTGCCGGCTGGGACGACCTGTCGGCGGTGAACCCCAAGCTGGTCTATTGTTCCATCAGCGGCTTCGGCCCGGACGGGCCCTACAGCCGCCGGCCCAGCTATGACAGCGTGACCCAGGCGCTGAGCGGCTTCCTCAGTGTCGCCATCGACCCCGCCAACCCGCGCCTGCTGGGCCCCGCCCTGGCCGACGCCATCACCGGCCTATATGCCGCCCTGGGCATCCTGGGCGCGCTGGTGGAACGGGGACGGACGGGCGTGGGCCGCCTGCTGGAAATCTCGATGCTGGAGGCGATGATGCACTTCGCCATCGAGCCGTTCGCCGGCTATTTCGCCCTGGGCGAGGTGCCGACGGGCATGGATCGGCCCCGCCTGGCCCAGGCCATGATCCTGACCTGCGGCGACGGCAAGCATGTGGCCGTGCATATGTCGTCGCTGGAGAAGTTCTGGGACGCGCTGGTGGCCGGCATCGGCGGGCAGGCCCTGACCCAGGATCCGCGCTTCGCCACCCGCCTGGCCCGCATCGACCATTATCCGCAGTTGGTGGCGGCGCTGAACGCCATCTTCGCGACCCGGCCGCGGGCGGAGTGGGTGGCGCTGCTGAGCGATACGGACCTGCCCTTTGCCCCGGTGAATTCCATCGCCGACACCGCCGCGGATCCACAGGTGGAGCACCTGAAGATGCTGGTGCCCGTGGCCAAGCGGATCGAGGGGGCGAGCCGCCTGGTACGCTCGCCCTTCGCCTATGGTGGCGCTCGCGACGATGCGGTGGTGGCGGCCCCGCTGTTGGGCCAGCACAGCGCCGGCATCCGCGCGGCCCTGGTCGAGAACCCCGGCACCTGGCCCGGCTGATCAGCGCCGACCCGACCCATCAGCATCAGCGACCCAGGGCCACCGTGTCGGCCACGGGCAGCAGCCCGTTACCCGAGGGCAGGCGGCGCAGTTCGCGGGAAATCTGGTCGGCCACACCGCGCAGATGGTCCAGGCGCTCGGCCACCAGCTGGTCCTTGGCATAGCGCTTGGAATGGCTGGCGGAATTCAGGGTGGCGATGGTGCGCCCACCCTGGTCTTTCAATGGCACGGCCAGGGAGACGACGCCGTAGGCCAGTTCATCCTCAACCGCGCAATAGCCGTCCTTGCGCACCTGGGTGATCAGGTCGAACAGCTGGCCGCGGTCCACCACCGTCTTTTCGGTGATGGGGGCGATGGCCGCCTTGTCCAGGAAGGCGCGCAGCATGGGGTCGGGCAGGGCCGCCAGCAGTACGCGGCCCATCGCCGTGGCGAAGGCGGGGAAGCGGCTGCCGACATGCGCCTCAAGCCGCACCAGGGTACGGACGGAGGCGCGGGCGACATAGATGATGTCCTCCCCGTCCAGCACGCTGATGGACGCGCTGTCCGACGTGGCGTTGGCCAGTTCCGTCAGTGGCACGGAGGCCAGGCGCTCGATGTCCAGTGCCTCCAGATAGGCGGCCCCCAGGTCCAGCACCTTGGGCCGCAGGAAGAAGCGGCGCTTGACCGAGCCGACATAGCCCAGGGATTGCAGGGTCAGAAGGCAGCGGCGCGCGGTTGCCGGCGCCAGGCCGGTGATGGTGGCGATCTCGCTGAGCGACAGGCTGGGGTGGTCGTGGTTGAAGGCCAGCAACACGCTGAGGCCCTTGGCCAGCCCGGCCATTTCTTCGCGGCGGCCTTCGCCCTCCGTGCCCGCGTCCTCATCCATGCCGCGCATCCTTCGCTGCTTCAAATCATGCCAACTAGGCGGCGGGAGGGTCGGCTTGGCCGCTTGTCCTTGTCAAGCGACCGCAAGGGCCGCCGGCGATTGCGCCGCCCAATGGGTGCTGCTATCATACGATAATAGAAAAAGAATTCGATAAACGAATTTCAGATCGCAGGGAGAGCGATATCCATGGCATCCGATCCTGTCCCCCAGCCTACCCTGGTCCTGCTGCCCGGTTTGCTGTGCGACCGCACCGTCTGGGAACCGCAGATCGCGGCCCTATTTTCCCGCCGGATGATCCAGGTGGCGGACTTCTGGGGCCAGGACAGCTTCGACGCAATGGCCGACCGGGTGTTGGCCCACGCCCCGCCCCGGTTCGCGCTGGCCGGTCATTCCATGGGCGGCCGGGTGGCGCTGGAGATCATGCGCAAGGCGCCGGAACGGGTGGAGCGGCTGGCCCTGCTGAGCACGGGCGTGCATCCCGTGCTGCCCAACGAGGCGGTGCAGCGGGAGGAACTGATCCGCTTCGCCTGGGAACAGGGCATGACGGCGCTGGCCCGCCGCTGGCTGCCGCCGGTGCTGCATCCCGATCGCCGCGGGGATGCGGAGCTGGTGGGGCGGTTGGAGGCGATGTGGTGCCGGGCCACCCCCGCCATCCATGAGGGGCAGATCCGGGCGGCGCTGACCCGCCGGGACGCACGCGATGTGCTTCCCGCATTGACGTGTCCCACCCTGATCTTGGGTGGGGAGGACGACCCGTGGAGCCCGCCCGCGCAGCAGGCCGCCATCGCCGAGGCCATTCCCGAGGGCCGCTTGGCCATCATCCCCCGCTGCGGCCACATGGTGACGCTGGAGACGCCCGAGGCCACCACCACCCTATTGGTGGATTGGCTGTCGCGCTGACCGACCCAACCTTGATCCCATCCTCAACACCATGGAGAACACCGCCATGACCAAGGTCCTGGTCCTCTATTACAGCACCTACGGCCATGTGGAGACGCTGGCCTATGCCATCGCTGACGGGGCCCGCGAGGTCGCCGGCACCGAGGTCACGGTCAAGCGCGTGCCGGAGCTGATGCCGCCGGACGTGGCGGCCAAGGCGCATGCAAAGCTGGACCAGAAGGCCCCGCTGGCCGATCCGGCGGAGCTGGGGCACTACGACGCCGTGATCATCGGTGCGCCCACCCGCTTCGGCAACATGGCCGCACAGATGCGCAATTTCCTGGATCAGACGGGGCCGCTGTGGGCTCAAGGGGCGCTGGTCGGCAAGGTGGGCGCCGCCTTCACCTCCACCGCCAGCCAGCATGGCGGCCAGGAAACCACCCTGACCTCCATCCACACCACGTTGCTGCATCACGGCATGGTGATCTGTGGCGTACCCTATTCCGAGCCGGGCCTGACGGTGATGGATGAGGTCACGGGCGGCACACCCTACGGCGCCAGCACCATCGCCGGCCCCAAGGGCGAGCGCCAGCCCAGCGCCAACGAACTGGCCATCGCCCGCGCCCAGGGCCGTTTCGTGGCCGGCGTGGCCGCCAAGCAGGCCGCGCAATAAAGATGGGCCGCCCTGGAGGTCGGTCCGGGGCGGCCCCAATATCCCGGCCGGCGGTGGCGACGGCCGGGATGAAGGTGGGGTTTAAAACCAGAAAGTGGCCTCCGCGCCGAACCGGCGGGGCAGGGCCTTGAAGACGAAGCCGCCGGGCGAATATTCGGCGTTGTAGCGCTTGTCGAAGACGTTCTTGGCCCACAACGCCACGGACCAGTCGTCACGGGTGTAGGTGGTGCGCACGTCCACCAGGTCGACGGGGTCGCGCACGGTGGAGTTCTGCGGATCCCAATAGGTGTCGCCGATGCGCTGGTATTCCAGGCGGGAGACCAGGGACGAACTTTTACCGAAGTCCCAGGTGTGCTGGAGGGCGGCGTTGATGGTGTACTTGGAAACGCCGGGCGCCTGGTTGCCGATGACGGTGCGGTCGGTGGATTCCGTGATGTTGCTGTCGGTGTAGCCCGCCCCGATGCTGGCCTGCAGGCTGTCCGTCAGGTGGGCGGTGAGGCCGGCGTCGGCGCCCTTGTATTCCACCAGGCCGAGGTTGCCCAGGTTCTGGGTGGAGTTGGCGGCCAGGAAGACGAAGAAATAGGGGTTGTGGGAGCGGGTGTAGAAGCCGGCGCCCTCCACCTCCAGCCGGCGGTCGAACAGGGTCTTCTTGAAGCCCAGTTCATAGGTGTCCGCCCATTCCGCCTGGAACACGTCGGATACGCCCAGGATGCCGTTGGCCGCGGCCACGGCGCCCACGCCCGTCTGGTTGAAGCCGCCGCTGCGGAAGCCGCGCCCCCAGTCGGCATACAGGGTGGTGGTCGTGTCCGGCTTGTAGCGCAGCACGATCTTGGGCTGGGCCCGGTCGAAGGTGCGCTCGCGCACCTCGCCGCTGACCCCCTGGGGGAAGCCTGGGATGTTGGGCAGGAAGGCGGTGGGGGTCAGGGTGGTGTTGCGCCGGTTGTCGCTGTCGTAGCGCAGCGACAGCGCCAGCTCCAGCTGGTCGGTCAGTTCCGCCGTCAGGTCGCCGTACAGCGCCCAGGCCATGTTGTCCTGGCTGTCGGCCAGGAAGGTCGCCTGCGGGTTCAGCGGGTTGGTACTGGGGCTGCGGTAGACGGGGAAGACGCCGTTGCCGGTGTCCACCATGTTGCCGGTGGAGATGTAGCGGTCGGTATGGATGAGATAGCCGCCGACGATCCAGCGCAGGAAGCCCTCGTTGGGCGAAGTCAGGCGGAAATCCTCGCTGACCGCCTTCACATCCAGGAACTGGCTCTGGTTCATATCGAAGCCCAGCAGCCCCTTGAAGAAGGACTCGTTGATGGGCAGGAAGTCGAAGGCGTCGCCGGTGACGATCTCGCGCACCACGTCATAGGCCGTGACCGAGGTGGCGGTGGCGAAGCCCAGGTTCCAGTCGACCTTGACCGAGGCGTCCAGCAGACGGCGGTTGTCGATGCCGGCGTTGTTGACCCGCACCGGCAGACTGGTGTCGTTCACGTCGCTGACGATGTTGTAGTAGAAGCCGCGCGTATCCAGTTCCGACAGGGAAAAGCGCGTGTCCACGGTCAGATCCTCGGTGGGCGTGAACAGCAGCTTCAGCCGGCCTGAGGTCTGCTTGACCGGGTTGGCCTCGGTATCCAGGTAGGTGTTCTTGATGGTGCCGTCGTTGCTGGTGTGGCTGATGGAGCCGATGAACTTCAGCTTGCCGGGGACGATGGCGCCGCTGGCCGTGGCCTGCTCGGTATAGCCGGGGCCGTTCTCCACCCCCGCCTTGACCTTGAACTCATAGTTGTCGGTGGGTTCCTTGGTGGTGATCAGGATGGCGCCGCCGATGGCGTTGCGGCCGTAAAGGCCGCCCTGCGGACCCTTCAGCACTTCGATCCCTGAAATGTCGAACAGGTCCTGGTTGAACTGGGACGGGTTCACCTGCTGCACCCCGTCCACCACCACGGCGGTCGACGGTTCGCTGTTGCGCGCCTGGCCGATGCCGCGCACGACCACGAACGCCGTGCCCACGTTCTGGGTTTCCACCAGCGTGACGTTGGGCGTCATGGCGATGAAGTCGCGGGGTGCTGTGATGCCCGACGCCTCGATTTGCGCCTCGGTGAAGGCCGTCACCGCCGCCGGCACGTCCGTCAGCTTTTCCGCGCGCTTGCGGGCGATGACCAGGATGTCCTCCAACTGGCCAACGGCGCTGTTGTCGCTCGCGGCGTTGGTCTGGCCCAGGGCGCTGCCGCCGGAAAGCAGAGCGGCCGTCAGTGCCAGCCGCGAGGTCGTCCGGGTGAAGGCGGAGCGCGCCTTGCGGCGGCGCAGGTGGTGGTCAGGTGTCAGGCGATCCCCGTGCACGGCCGCTGGCGGCATCGTTGTCCTCCCCGTTCTTTTTTCGTATAACGAAAATATTTTCTATAAACGTATCTTAGCATTCTGGCGAAGATCGTCAAGACGCCGGCCCTGGCATGGCGGCGGCCGGCTATCGTCCTTTGGGAGGGAGGCGGGGTGGTGAAGGTGGCGCTGGTCAGGGGCGGGGCGGGCGGTTCATAAAGGCGGCCTCTTTCCCGCCGGATGCGTAGCGCCATGGCCCCCTCAGCCCAGCCCACCCTGTCCTATTGCCTGGAAACCGTCCGCCGCCAGGATCCGGACCGTTTCCTGACCCTGCTGTTCGCCCCGGCGGACAGGCGGGAGGATTTGGCCGCGCTGTACGCCTTCAACCATGAGGTGGCGAAGACGCGTGAGGTGGTGACCGAGCCCATGTTGGGCCAGATCCGCCTGCAATGGTGGCGCGACAGCATCGCCGGCATCTATGAGGGCGAACCCCGCCGGCACGAGGTGGTTCAGCCCCTGGCCCAGGCGGCGCAGCGCCACGGCCTGGATCGCGCGCAGTTGGAATTGCTGGTGGATGCGCGTGAGGCGGACATGGACGACGCGGCGCCGGCGGATCTCGCCTGCCTGGTGAACTATGCCGAGGTGACGTCCGCCCCGCTGGTGCGCCTGGCGTTGCAGATCCTGGGTGTCGCGCCCGAGGGGGCCGCCGCGACGGTGGCGACCCATGTCGGTCGGGGCTGGGCCCTGGCGGGCATCCTGCGCGCCGTGCCCTTCCTGGCCCGCGCCCACCGCTCGCGCATGCCGGCGGACTTGATGCAAAGGCACGGTGCCGATGAGGCCCAGCTGTTCGAGCTGAAGCCCCAACCCGGCCTGGCCGTCGTGGCCAAGGAGATCGCGGACGCGGCCCGGACCGAGCTGACGGCCGCCCGGCGCCTGCGCGGTCAGCTTCCGCGCGCCGCCGTGCCCGCCCTGCTACCGGCCCGCCTAGCCAGCTTTTCACTGGCCCGCCTGGCCAAGGCCGGCCACGACCCGCTGGCCCCGGAACTGCTGCGCCCCGATGGCCTGAGGGCCGCTCGGCTGGCCTGGGCGGCCTTCAGCGGCAGGTGGTGATCGGGGCCCTTACCCCAGCCAACCCGCCAAGTCGTTGAGCGCCCGGCGTGTGTAGGCCAGCTTGCGCTCCTTGCCGCGCAACTCCCGGCCGCGGGCGTCACGCTCCTCGGGCGGGGGGAACAGGCCGAAGTTCACGTTCATGGGCTGGAAGGTCTCGGCCTCCGCCCCGCCGGTGATGTGGCTCAGCAGGGCACCCAAGGCGGTGGTGACGGGCGGCGTGGGCAGCGTGGTCCCCAAGCGTTCGGCGGCGGCGAAACGGCCGGCCATCAGGCCCACCGAGGCGCTTTCGACATAGCCCTCGCAGCCGGTGATCTGCCCGGCGAAACGCAGGCGCGGGGCGGCCTTCAGCCTCAGGGTCGGATCCAGCAGGCGGGGGCTGTTCAGGAAGGTGTTGCGGTGCAGGCCGCCCAGGCGCGCGAACTTGGCATTCTCCAGGCCCGGGATCATGCGGAACACCCGTGTCTGGTCGGCATACTTCATCTTGGTCTGGAAACCGACCAGATTGTACAGCGTTCCCAGGGCGTTGTCCTGGCGCAGCTGCACCACGGCATAGGGACGGCGCTCGTCATGCGGGTTGGTCAGCCCCACCGGCTTCATGGGGCCGTAGCGCAGGGTGTCCAGGCCCCGCTCCGCCATGACCTCGATGGGTAGGCAGCCCTCGAAATAGGGCGTGTCCTTCTCCCATTCCTTGAACTCGGTCTTGGGCGCCTCGACCAGGGCCTGGATGAAGGCCTCGTATTGAGCCTTGTCCATGGCGCAGTTGATGTAGTCCTTGCCCGTGCCGCCGGGGCCGACCTTGTCATAGCGCGACTGGAACCAGGCTTTGCTGAGGTCGATGCTGTCGAAATGGACGATGGGGGCGATGGCGTCGAAGAAGGACAGCTGCGCCTCCCCCGTCAGGTCCAGCACGGCCTGCGCCAGGGCGGGCGAGGTCAAGGGGCCGGTGGCGACGATGACGCTGTCCCATTCCTCGGGCGGCAAGCCCGCCACCTCGTCCCGCACCACGGTCACCAGCGGGTGGGCGGTCAGCTTGGCGGTGACCGCCTGGGCGAACGCATCGCGGTCCACGGCCAGCGCGCCGCCGGCCGGCACCTTGTGCTCATCGGCGCAGGCCAGGATGAGGGAGCCGCAGCGCCGCATCTCCTCATGCAGCAGGCCCACCGCATTGTATTCATGATCGTCGGAACGGAAGGAGTTGGAGCAGACAAGCTCGGCGAAATGCTGGGTCTGGTGCGCCTCCGTCCCCCGCACGGGCCGCATCTCATGCAGCACCACGGGCACGCCGGCCTGCACCAGCTGCCAGGCGGCCTCGCTGCCGGCCATGCCGCCGCCAATGACGTGCACGGGAGGGATGGTGGGGGTGTCTCTCATGACCAGATCTTGCCTTCAACAAAACTGAAACCGTGTGGGGCCAGAGACGCCAGCCGGCGCCGTCCGTCAAGCCCTGGGACGTGGGGTCGATGCGGGTGCCGAAAAAAGCACTTGCAATTCGCTGACACCTGCAAGAATTTACTGACACATGTTCGATGGGGTTTGCGCTTGTCCATTTCCGGAGACGATCTGCTGACGATGCTGTCGGCGTTGGCCAATCCGCACCGGCTGAGGATCCTGGCCACGCTGAAGGCCGAGGGTCGCAGCTACGTCAGCCAGCTGGCGCGGCAGGTCGGTATCAGCCGGCCGCTGTTGCACCTGCATCTGCAGAAGCTGGAGGAGGCGGGGCTGGTCACCAGCCAGTTGGAGTTGTCGCCGGACGGCAAGGCGCTGAACTTCTTCGCGGTCGCGGATTTCGCAGTGGATCTGACGCCGGACCTGCTGGTCCAGGCGGTGGCGACGCTCAGCGCCAAGACCGATTGAGACTTTGAGCTGAAGGAACAAAGGAATGTCGCCCAGTATCTATCTTCTTACCTTGCTGCTGTTCTTCGGCACCTTCGTGCTGATCTTCGGCTTCAAGTACTTCTCCGCCGCCGTGGCGGCCCGTGCCAAGCTGGAGACCGAGGCCGGCTATCGCGCCCTGGCCGAGCGGGCGGTCGCGGCCCAGGCGGAGACCCAGGCCGCCCTGGCGGCGCTGACGGGCGACATGGCCAAGCTGGCCGCCAGCCTTGCTGCGGTGGAACGCATCCTGCGCGAAGTGGAATAGGGCCCGGTCGCCGGGCGTGCCCATCAAAATCAAAACGGGGGACAGGGAAATGACGATATCGGTGTTTCGGCTTTATCTGTTGCGGGCGGGCTATCTGTTGATCGCGCTGGCCATGGGCGGGCTGACCTGGCCCGAGATCCTGGACCCAGCGGCGGACTGGAGCTTCAACCAGGGCGTGGTCCGTTGCATGTTGGGGGCGTTGACGTTGCTGTGCCTGCTGGGTGTGCGCTATCCACTGCAGATGCTGCCCCTGCTGATGTTCGAATTAACGTGGAAGATGATCTGGCTGGCGCGGGTGGCGCTGCCGGCCTGGATGTCCGGTCACATCGACGACGGCATGGCGGAAAACATCTTCGCGGTGGGTATCGGTGCCATCTACTGGTTCATCATCCCCTGGCGCTATGTCATTGACCGCTATGTGACCCAGTCCGGTGACCGCTGGGCGTGGCGCTGATGCGACGGGATGACCGGCGCCGGGCGGGGGGCTTACATCGGGCGCCGGTCGTCCCCACCTCTAGGAGGCCAAGCATTGCGGCGGGCGGCACCGCCATGCCATAGTGCCGCGCCTTCACGGGCGTCGTTATCGACCTACACCTTATTCAGGACACGGGACCCACCCATGGGCTCTTTTAGCATCTGGCACTGGCTGATCGTTCTTTTCATCGCCCTGCTGCTGTTCGGCAACCGCCTGCCCCGTATGATGGGTGACTTCGGCAAGGGCATTAAGAACTTCAAGGCCGGCCTGAACGAACAGGAAGAAGGCGGCGCCTCGGCGCCCCGCTCGATCGATGGCCACACGGACGCCTCGACGACCTCCGCGCCCAAGGACACCGTTTCCAAGGGCTGAACCGGTTAGGGGCCAGGCGGACGCCGGGCCCCGCTGGACGGATCCGTCGCGCCGGAACGGCCGGGGTGCAACCGCGCCCGCAGCCGTTGTGGGCCGACGTCGGGGAATTGTCGGGAATAAGGCACGCCGCCCATGTTCGACATCGCATGGTCCGAACTCGCGCTCATCGGTGTGGTGGCGCTGGTCGTTATCGGACCCAAGGACCTGCCGGTGGCGCTCTATACCGCCGGGAAGTGGATGCGCAAGGCGCGCCTGCTGGCCCGTGATTTCCAGTCCCACCTGGATGACATGGTGCGCCAGGCCGAGCTTGAGGATCTGCGCAAGCAGGCCCAGAAGGTGGCACAATTCGACCTGACGGCCGAGGTCACCAAGATGGTGGACCCCACCGACAGCGTGCGCCAGGCCCTGGAGATCAACCCTACCGCGTCGCTGACGGCGACCGAAGTCACGCCCGCGCCGACCGCCGCACCTGAGGGAGCCTCAGAGGGGAGCCCTGAGGGAACCATCGAAACCCAGCCCAAGGTCGAGCCGGCGGAAGCCGAGCTGCCGGCCATCGGCTCCCCCGCCATGCCCCTGATTCTGCCTGAATCGACGCCGGAGGCGGCGGCCGAGCCTGTGCCGGTGGCCCCAGTGGCGGCCCCGGCGCCCCACGCCGAACACGCTGGCGCCGATGCCCCGGCCCTGACCAAATCCTGATAGGGCCAGCGACCCCATGGCCGATCCCACCCAAGACGAAATCGACGCCTCGCGCATGCCGCTGCTGGATCACCTGATCGAGCTGCGCAACCGCCTGATCATTTCCCTGTCCGCCCTGCTGGTCGCGTTCCTGGTCTGCTACCAGTTCGCCGCCCGCATCTACGGTTGGCTGCTGGTCCCCATGGTCAAGGCCTGGGGTGAACATGCGCCGGAGCATAAGTTGATCTTCACCGCGCCCACCGAGGCCTTCTTCACCTATGTGAAGGTGTCCTTGTGGGCGGCGGCGCTGATCGCCTTCCCCATCATTGCCCAGCAGATCTGGAAGTTCGTGGCGCCCGGCCTGTACAAGCATGAGCGCAAGGCTTTCCTGCCCTTCCTATTGGCGACGCCGGTGCTGTTTTTGCTCGGCACCTGCATGGTTTATTTCTTCGTGATGCCCACGGCGCTCAGCTTCTTCCTCAGCTTTGAGCAGAAGGGCGGGGCAGGGGTTGTTCCCATCGTGGCCGAGACGCGGGTGGAACAATACCTGTCCTTCGCCATGTCGCTGATCTTCGCCTTCGGCATCGCTTTCCAGATGCCGGTGCTGCTCAGCCTGCTGGTGCGGGTCGGCATTCTGACCGCTGACCAGCTGGCGTCCAAGCGCCGCTATGCCATCGTGCTGATCTTCGTGCTGGCCGCCATCCTGACGCCGCCCGACCCCATCAGCCAGACTACCCTGGCGGCACCCATGATCGTCCTGTACGAGGTGTCGGTGTTCGCCGCCCGCCGTATCGAGCGCAGCCGGGCGCGGGAGTTGGCGAAGGCGGAAGCCGAAGAGAAGGCCGCGAACGGCAAGGGCACGCCCGGCTGATGCCGGGCCTTGCTCCAGGGGTGGGGCCAAAATGGCGGGGCGGGCTGGACCCCGGTGGGGCTTCCCGCTTATAAGTCGGTGACCAATGTCTAACCGTCTTCCAAGAAGCCTGCCATGCATGACCTCCGCGTTCTCCGCGACAATCCCGAAGCCTTTGACGGCGGCTTGGCCCGCCGCGGGTTGCCGCCCCAGTCCGCCGTCGTGCTGGACCTGGACGCCCGCCGCCGCGCGGCCCAGACGGCGCTGCAGGACATGCAGGCCCGCCGGAACGAGGCGTCGAAGCTGATCGGCGCCTACAAGAAGGACGGCAAGGACGCACAGCCGCTGATGGACGAGGTCGCCAGCCTCAAGGAAGGCATGGCGGAGGCCGAGGCCACCGAGAAGGCGCTGTCGGAAGAGCTGGACCGCCTGCTGTCGACCATCCCCAACCTGCCGGCCACCGACGTGCCGCAGGGCAAGGACGAGCACGACAATGTGGAGCGCCACCGCGTCGGCACGCCATCCGTGATCGAAAACGCCAAGGAGCATTTCGACCTGGGCGAGGCCCTGGGCTTCATGGATTTCAGCGCCGCCGCCAAGCTGTCGGGCGCCCGTTTCACGGTGCTGAAGGGGCCGCTGGCCCGGCTGGAGCGCGCGCTGGGCGACTTCATGTTGGACACCCACACCCGGGAGTTCGGCTATACCGAGGTGTCGCCGCCCCTGATGGTGCGGGACGAGGCCGCCTTCGGCACAGGCCAACTGCCCAAGTTCGCCGAAGACCTGTTCCAGACCAACACCGGGCATTGGCTGATTCCCACGGCCGAGGTACCGCTGACCAACCTGGTGGCCGACAGCATCCTGGACGCGGAGGAACTGCCCCTGCGCATGACGGCCCGCACACCCTGCTTCCGTGCCGAGGCGGGTGCCGCCGGCCGCGACACCCGCGGCATGATTCGCCAGCACCAGTTCTACAAGGTGGAGATGGTCAGCGTGACCACGCCCGATCAGTCGGCCGCCGAACATGAGCGCATGACCGAGGCGGCGGAAACGGTGCTGAAGCGCCTGGGTCTGCCCTTCCGCACCGTCACCCTGTGCACCGGCGACATGGGTTTCAGCGCCGCCAAGACCTACGACATCGAAGTTTGGCTGCCGGGCCAAAACATGTATCGCGAGATCAGCAGCTGCTCCAACTGCGGGGACTTCCAGGCCCGCCGCATGAAGGCCCGCTGGCGCAACAAGGGCGACAAGAACACACAGTTCGTCCACACCCTGAACGGTTCGGGCGTGGCAGTGGGCCGCGCTTTGCTGGCCGTGATGGAGAATTATCAGGAGGCCGACGGCTCCATCCGCGTGCCCGAGGTTCTGGTCCCCTATATGAACGGGCTGGAGCGCATCGTCCGTGGCTGAGGGCACGCCGATGCGGGCCCCGGGGGAAGACCGCCCCCTGCGCATCCTGATCAGCAATGACGATGGCATCCACGCCCCCGGCCTGGCGGCGCTGGAGCGCATCGCGCGCCAGCTGACCGACGACGTCTGGGTGGTGGCGCCGGAGGCGGAGCAATCCGCCGCCAGCCATTCGCTGACCATCCACCGCCCGTTGCGCATGAAGCGGGTGGCCGACCGGCGTTATACCGTCGATGGCACGCCCACCGACTGTGTGCTGCTGGCCGTGAACCAGCTGATGGCAGACCAGCGGCCGGACGTGGTGCTGTCCGGCGTGAACCACGGCCAGAACCTGGGCGAGGACGTGACCTACTCGGGCACCGTCGCCGCCGCCATGGAGGCAACCCTCCTGGGCGTCCGGGCCTTCGCCTTCAGCCTGCGCCTGCGCGACGGCCGCGACCCCGACTGGGCCACGGCCGAGCGTTGGGGGCCGGAGGTGGTGCGCAAGGGCCTGGCCGTCGAGTGGCCGCGCCATGTCCTGCTGAATGTGAACTTCCCGGCGGTGGATCCGGAAAAGGTGGCTGGCATCCACGTGGTGCGCCATGCCAACCGCAAGGCCGGCGACGATTTGTTCGAGCGCATGGACCCTCGGGGCCGTCCCTACATCTGGATCGGCGCCGCGCGGGGATTGAACGAGGTGCCGGAAGACACCGACGTTCACGTGGTGGAGGCGCTGGGCGGCATTTCCGTCACGCCGGTCCATCTGGACTTGACGCACTACGAGACCTTGAAGCGGCTGGAGGGGGTATTCGGGTGAGCAGTGCTGCGCGCAAGATCCGTCTGTTGATGCTGTTGCGCCGCAATGGCGTGAACAGCACGGACGTTTTGCGCGCCATGGAGCTGATCCCGCGGGAGGTGTTCGTGCCCCCCACCTTCCACGACCAGGCTTATGAGGACACGGCGCTGCCCATCGGCCATGGGCAGACCATCAGCCAGCCCATGGTGGTGGGGCTGATGACCCAGGCCCTGCAGCTGAGCGACCGGCTCAAGGTGCTGGAGATCGGCACCGGTTCCGGCTATCAGGCGGCGGTACTGGCCAAGATCGCCCGCCGGGTCTACACCATCGAGCGCCACCGGCCCCTGCTGGCGGAGGCGGAGGGGCGTTTCCAGGCCCTGCGCCTGCATAACATCACCGCACGCCATGGCGACGGTATGCGCGGCTGGCCCCAGGCGGCGCCCTTCGAGCGCATCCTGGTGACGGCGGGGGGCGGCATGGATCCGCCGCCCGACCTGATGGACCAGCTTGCGGTGGGGGGCATCATGGTCATACCCTTGGGCGCCGACCGCCGCAGCCTGCATGTCGTGCGCCTGCGTAAGACGGAGACGGGGGTGGAGCGTGAGCAGCTGTGGCCGGTACGGTTCGTGCCCCTGTTACCCGAAGTCCCTGTTGAGCCAGGGCGAGCCGAACCCGGACGGGGACAGGCCGCACCGGGGCAGGGGGGGATGGAGCGGGGGGATATGCCTCCGCCGGCCCTAATTCCGCCCGACTTTTCCGACGTAATCCATCAGCGGGCGTGATGCCTTTCCTCGAACGACAAAGCGCGATGGCCTTGAAGACTTTCCGCCGGATGACCGGTGCCGCTGCCCGTCCCACAACGCCCCTCGAGTCCACGAGCGGCTTGTCCCGGCTGCTGATGCAGGGGGCCTTGGCGGGCGCCCTGGCGTTCGGCCTTTCGGCCTGCGGCACCCGGTCTGAGCCGCCGGCGCCGGTGGTCACGCCGCCGCCCACGCCGGCCAACGTCATCTTCGTGTCCAAGGGGGAGACGATCTATGACGTGGCCAAGCGTTACAACATCCCGCTGCGTGACTTGATCGACGAGAATCGCCTGCAGCCGCCCTACACGGTAACGGCCGGGCAGCGCCTGGTGGTGCCGACGCCGCACACCTATGTCATCAAGCCGGGCGATACCCTGTACGGCATCGCCCGGACCTTCAACGTCGACAGCAGCGAACTGGCGCGCCTGAACAGCTTGGCGCCCCCTTACCTGCTGCGCGTGGGCCAGACCCTGAACCTGCCGCATGCCGGTCCAACGCCGGCCTGGACGCCGCCGGGCGGTGCCCCCACGGTCGCGGAGGCGCCCCCTCCGGCGGCAGCCCCCCGGCCGGGCGTCACCAGCGCCGGCCGCGCGCCCGCGTCGGCCGCCACCGCGCCGCAGGTATCCGCCGCCCCGCCGCCCGTCACGGTGGCTCCTCGCCGCACGGTGGAAAGCCAGGAACTGGCGGCCCCATCGGCGTCGGCACCAGTGGGGGCCCCGTTGCCCACGGGCAGCACCGGCGCCGCCATCCCGCCGGGCGCCACGGCCGCGCCCGCCGCGCGCTGGGCCCCCGTTACGCCGGGTTCCTCGTCCGAGCCCACCGCCGCGTCGCCCTCGGCCGCACCCGCCATTTCCTCAACGCCAGCCACGCGCGCGCCCGGCTCGGCCACTCCGCCGGCCGTGGTCGCCGCCGGTCCGTCGGTACCGCCGCCGTCCGCCATGCCCGCGCCTGAAGCGCCAGCACCTGCCCCGAAGGGCGGGGCGCGCTTCCTGTGGCCGGTGACGGGGCAGGTGATCTCCACCCACGGGGCCAAGCCCGGCGGCCAGTACAACGACGGCATCAACATCGCCGCCCCCACGGGCACGCCGGTGGTGGCGGCCGACGCCGGCGTGGTGAAGTACGCCGGCAACCAGTTGCGCGGCTTCGGTAACCTGGTGCTGATCCAGCACGCCGACGGCATGGTGACGGCCTACGCCCAGCTGGACCAGATCATGGTGGAAGCCAATGCCAGGGTGGCGCGCGGCCAGCGCATCGGTACCGTGGGTGCCACCGGCAACGTCACCAGCCCGCAACTGCACTTTGAGGTGCGGCAGGGCAATAAGGTCTTGGATCCCATGGATGTTTTGGATCCGGGCAAAGGCGTCCGCTAGCCCGGTCATCCCTGCCTAGCGGAACTCGGGAACAAAGGTGGGGCGGCAGATTTTGCCGCCCTTGCCTTTTTCGGTAGTTTGCAAAAATACGAATAATTCCAATGCCCTAACGTGCCGGACCAAGTGGCCCGGGGTTTGCGTGGTGGGGGACGGATCGGCCATGGGGGTCGGTCCCCTGCGCGGAACTCCCCGCCACCGAGGCCCGGTCCCATGAGTTTGTTCAGCGCGCTGAATTCGGCCGCCAACAGCCTGAATGTCATTCAGGCCGGCATCCAGGTCGTTTCAGACAACATGAACAACGCCAACAGCCCGGATCGTACGAAACACACCGTTTCGCAAACGACCGATCCGTTGAGCGGCGTCACCATCTCGCAGTATTCGCGATCGGTGGACGTGGCCCTGCAGGCTCAGCTTCAGGGGACGACGTCAGAGAACGGGATGCAGCAGGTGCTGTCCCAGTACATGAGCCAGATCGGCGGCATGCTGGGCACCACCAATTCCAGCAATTCCAGTGACAGCGCCACGCCCAAGCTGACCCAGGCGTTCCAGGACTTCACCTCCGCCCTGCAGGATCTGTCGGCTTCGCCAGAGAACGCCGTGGCACAGAACCAGGTGGTGCAGAAGGCCCAGGCCCTGGTGCAGACCATCCACACCCTGTCGGCGGGCGTGGACCAGATGGAAGTCCAGGCCAAGGGGGACATCACCCAGACGGTGAAGTCGATCAATACCGATCTGACCCAGATCGACCAGTTGAACGCCACCATCTCCCAGCTGAAGGCCAGCAACCAGCCCACCGCCGATTTCGAGGACCAGCGCGACGCCACGCTGCGCGACCTGTCCTCCATGATCAACATCCGCACCACGCAGCGCGACGACGGCTCCATCGCCGTCTTCACGCCCACGGGCTCCACGCTGGTGGACGGCACCGCCACCCAGCTGAGCTATGACGGCAAAGTGATCTCGGGCGCCGGTGGCGCCGACATCACCGCCGCCATCAGCGGCGGCAAGCTGGGCGGCCTGCTGGACATGGTGGCCGACAGCTCGCCGGCCCCGGCCAGCGGCGACGCCACCACCGAAGTCTTCCGCAAGCTGAAGTCGCAGCTGGACGCCGTGGCCGGCGCCCTGACCGGCACGACGCAGGCCGGCCAGCCCACCAGCATCACCGACGCCTATAACAAGGCCAGCCCCACCAACGACGGCGAGCTGGCCAGCGGCCTGTTCTCGGGCAGCGACGCCGGCACCCTGGCGGTGAACAAAGACCTGCTGAACGGCACCAAGACCATCAAGCAGTCGGCCGTGAACGCCATGGTCAGCGCCATGACCGCGACCGGCCGCACCATGACCGCCGATGGCCTGACCCTCACCAACGTCAGCTACGGCGGCATGGCCGACCAGGTGTCCAGCAACTGGTCCACCATCCAGTCCAACGTCAACACCCAGGCCACCACCACCTCGTCCTTCATGACCAGCCTGCAGACGCGCTACGCCAGCTCGACGGGCGTCAACATGGATGAGGAGGTCGCGAACCTCCAGGTCCTCCAGCGCAACTATTCGGCCACCGCCCGCGTGATCTCGGTCATCGGGCAGATGTTCGACACCCTGACCCAGGCCGTGACATGACCATCTCCCGTGTAAGCACCTACGGCAGCTACCTGTCGATGCTGAACGGCATCAATGGGAACTCTTCGTCGCTGGCCGAGCTGCAGCAGCAGTTCAACACCGGCATCAAGTCGCAGGACTTGTCCGCCTACGGCACCCAGGCCAACCAGCTGCTGGCCCTGAAGGCCCAGTATGCCCAGCGCACGGGTTATTCCAGCGCCATCACCGCGGCCACGACCCAGGTGAACGCGACGGAGAAGGCGCTGTCGTCGATGCAGACCGTCGTGGCCAACCTGTTGAGTTCGGCCAACATCCCGGCCGGCGCCGGCAGCCCCACCATCTCGGCCGTCACCTCATCCAACAGCGGTAACCTGGGCCTGTCGGTCGACACGACCAAATCCGTGTTCAACGCCGCCGCCACCTACACGGTCAGCGCCGTGCCTTCCAATTCCGGCAAGAGCGGCAGCTATGACGTCACCGTCAGCGACGGCATGGGCGGCGTGTCGACCAAGACGCTGAACCTCAACACCATCCCACCCGATGACGGCCAGCAGACCTTCGAAATGACGGGCGGGCCGGGTGATGGGTCCACCATCGCGCTGGACATCAACCAGTTGAAGGGCACGGGCAGCGCCACGTTCAGCGTGGGCTTCCCGGACCTCGCTGCGCCCAAGGCGCTGTTGCAGGGCGCCCTGACCCAGCTGTCCAGCCTGCTGAACACCAAGGCCGGTGACCGCTACATCTTCGCCGGCAGCCGGTACGATACGCAGCCGGTGGGTGACCTGTCGGCGACCAAGCAGGTCACTAAGATGACCTTCAAGGGCACGCTGGGCGTGGCCGGCGACACGTACGAGATGTATGTGGGCGATAAGCGCTACACCTATACCACGACGGGTAGCGAGACCAGCCCGTCCGACATCCTCAACGGCCTGGCGTCGCAGATCAACGGGCCCAACCAGACGGCCATTGCCAACGGCCAGAAGCCGAACCCACCGGTGGTCGCTTCCGTCTCGGGCAATGTGATGACGCTGACCGGCATGGACGCGGGCTACACCTTCACCGCCCAGTCCAACGTCTACAGCCAGCCCGGCTACAACAATACCGAGAGTGGTGCCGCCACACCGGTCGCGGCCTATACGCCGGCCACGAACGACGGACAGGACGCCATCTACGCCCAGTTCATGACCCAGCCGGCCATCGCGGCCGATCCCACCGCCGTGCCGCCGGTCACGGGTCAGCAGCAGATCGACCAGGTTAACCTGAGCGGCGCCAGTGTGGACGTCGGCGATGTCTTCACCATCACCATGGGCAACCGCAATACCGTCAATGTCACCAGCGACGATGCCAATCCGGCCAACAACATCTCATACGACAAGGTGAGCGGGCCGACGACATACAGCTACGTCATGACGGCGGGCGACATCGCTGCGGCCAAGGCCGACCCGAACGGCCCCATGAACTACGTGGCCAACAAGCTGGCCGGCGTGATCAACACCGACCCGCAGCGCTCGGCCGATGCGGTGGTCACGGCCAATCCGCCGCTGGGCGCGCAGCTGACGCTGACCGGCACCGGGACGCAGCGCTTCGCCACCACGGCAACGGTCCAGAACAATACCAACCAGAACAGCTTCACCACCAATACGCTGGACCCCTTCCAGGACCCCAACTCGTTCAGCACCACCATCACCAGCCCGCCCAGCCTGGCGGTTTACGATACGCAGTACACCAGCGGCGCGCAGAGCACGGCCGCCTTCGCCAGCAGCACGCTGAACGTGGACGACAGCACCACCGCGACCTACGGCGTCAGTTCCAACGACCCCGCCATCCAGAACCTGATCATCGGCATCAAGCAGATGCTGTCCGCGGTGAGCAACCCCGGCAACTACACGGCGTTGATGAGCACCGCGCGCTCCACCATCGTGCAGGCCCAGGGGCAGATCCGCCAGCTGGACGCCAGCACGGTGAATGCGCAGAGCGTCCTGGGCACGGCGGCGACCAACCACAAGAACGCCATGGACGATATCCAGAACCAGATCGCCAACATCCAGAACGTCGATCCGACGACTGTGGCCGCACAATTGCAAGCAGCCTTGAACCAACAGCAGGGCGCCTACACGGTTGCCGGCAAAATCGCTTCCCTTTCCCTTGTCAACTTCCTGAGCTGAGGAGACCTTGCCATGAACGCCTATACGCCTGCAGAAGCCTTCGCCGTCGCCACCGTCGCCGCCGCTCCGGTGAACGACGAAGCCCAGCGCGCCCGCCTGTTCGACCAGTTCAACGCCTATTGGGTGAACGCCGCCAGCGAGGGCGTGCCCTACGATACCATCGGCACCATGTCCGTGATGGCCTCCATCTACGGCATCTTGGCCAAGTACGGTAAGACCACCACCGCCGAATACCTGGAAATCCTGGCTGAGAGCGTGCGCTCCGGCGAGTTTTCGGTGAAGCAGGGCGCCTGATCCGGCAGACGTTCTCCGACGCGTCAGGGTCCAAAAGGGACCCGCAGGAACGGACCAGGAAAAGGCCGGGCCGGTCTCCCCAAAAGGGGGAAGACCAGCCCGGCCTTCCTTGCTTTTGGGCTACGGTTTACCGGCCCTGAACCGAAGAGAAGCCTACCGGGAAGAAACGGCCGGGTTCGGGTAGCCGGTAGGAAAAAACGCCCCGGTCCCCCGCCGCCGCGGCACATCCTGCCAGGCGGTCTGACGAGCGATGTGATGGCGGCGGAGGGGGCGATTTTTCAAAATACAAGGCGATAACAATAACTTACGACGCGAGCCTTCCGGAAGGGACCCGCCTGTTCGGAAAATTGTGGGTGCCAAGCCAATCTTCGCAAACTGGCATCCATCTTGCTTTCCTTCGGGTCCAGATACGCAACCGCTCTTCCTGGGAGCCAGCACCATGAGCATTTTCGGCTCGATGTCCGTCGGCATTTCTGGTTTGCAGGCGCAGTCCACCGCGCTTAGCAACATCTCCGACAACATCGCGAACGCCCAGACGACGGGCTTCAAGCGCATCGACACATCGTTCGAATCCCTGGTCATCTCGGCCAGCAACACGCAGTACCAGGCGGGCGGCGTCCAGGCCTCGCCCAACTACGTCAACAGCGTGTCGGGCACCATCTCGACCTCGGACACGCCGACCAACATCGCCATCCGGGGCAATGGTTTCTTCAGCGTCAGCAAGCTGACCACAGTGAACGGCCAGACCACCGCATCGACCGAGCGCTACTACACCCGCGACGGCAGCTTCTCGCTGAACTCCAGCCGCACGCTGGTCAACAATTCCGGCTTCGCGCTGAACGGCTTCGCCTACGACAGCACTACGGGCCTGTTCGCCACCTCCGCCACGCCGGTGCAGGTGACGTCGGACATCGACAGCCCGGTGCCGACCAAGGAAATCGACCTGAAGGCGAACCTGCCGACCGACCCGTCGGGCGGCATCACCCCCACCCAGATCCAGGTTTATGACAGTGCGGGTACGGCCCACAACCTGAACCTGTCCTGGCGCCAGGGCAACACCGACGGCACCTGGCAGTTGGGCGTCACCGCCGACGGCAGCCAGGGGTCGCAACCCATCCAATCGCTGCTGAACACCGGCTTCCCTGCCGCCATCACGGAAAGCAGCCTGCTGACCGGCAAGAACGACCGCGCCCAGGTCGATGACGTGACCTTCGCCACGGCGGCGGTGGCGCCGGCCTACGGCTTCAACGTCGGCGACAGCTATTCGGTGGTGGTCAACGGCACCACCTACAGCCAGAGCATCACCACGGCCAACGCCGCGCAGTTCAGCGGCATGAAGGACATCGCCCAGGCCCTGGCCGACAAGATCAACGG
This sequence comes from Nitrospirillum bahiense, assembly GCF_007828025.1. Lineage (NCBI taxonomy): Bacteria > Pseudomonadati > Pseudomonadota > Alphaproteobacteria > Rhodospirillales > Azospirillaceae > Nitrospirillum > Nitrospirillum bahiense. Next base: position 99,067 of record NZ_VITO01000001.1, on the reverse strand, counting down.
CGCCGACACCTCCTCCGGTGTGCTGGCCACGGTCACGTCGGCGGGCGCCCTGCGCTTGACGGCCAAGACACCCGGCACGCCCTTCACGCTGGACCAGAGCGTGAACGCCGGTGCCATCACCACGCACACATCGACCGACACCCTGGTGCAAAGCGCCACCGCGACGACGCCGGAAATCCACACCTCGTCCTTCGTCGGCAACACCATCAATATCGACGACGTCTACAGCATGGACGTCAACGGCACGACCTACTCGGTCACCGTGACGCCGCAAAACCTCGGTTCCCTGTCGAACATCAACGGTGTTGTGCAAAAGCTGGCGTCGCTGATCAACGTCGATACCCCCACCACGGGCCTCACCGCCACTCCGTCCAATGGGACGATCAGCGTGAAGGGTGGCAACGGCGTCACCTTCACCCAGACCTCCTCCGCCGTTGACTCCCCCGGCCTGACCAACACGGCGACGCAGTCGACTTACGTCGGCAACACCACCGGGTCGAAAGAGGTGGAGAAGATCAGCATCACCGGCCAGCCCGGTGACGTGGGCACCAGCTACAGCTTCACGGTGCAGTCGCCACAGGCCAAGTCTGTGCTGCCGGTCGAACAGCTGAACGCCGGCGCGCCCACCACCTACACCTACGATTTCGCCACACCCTATGGCGCCACCACGGTGCCGCAGGTGGGCCAGCTGTACAGCGTCACGCTGGGGTCCTCGACCTACAACATCCAGATGACCAATTCCAACATCGCCAACTATCCGGACGTGCAGTCGGTGATCACCGACCTGGCGTCCAGGGTCACGGCCGATACCAACTCGCCCTTCACGGTGCAGTCGTCGGCGGGCGGTGTCCTGGTGCTGCAGACCAAGGCCAACGACGCCACGCTGCCCACCGCCCAGAACCTGCCGCCCAGCTTCTCCCAGGCCATCACCTACACGACCGACGGCACCGAGACCAGCCTGGCCGACATCAGCGGCAAGATCGCGGCCAAGATCAACGCCATCTCCGGCATCCCGGTGCAGGCAACCTCGTCCGGTGGCACCATCACCCTGACCGGCAACACCGACGCCGCCGCCTTCTATACCAGCATCCCTGGCGGCTCCAGCGCCTCCACCCCGGGCGTGGTGGTCGGTAAGACGCCAGGTCACATCAACCTGACCTTCGGTGGCACCTTGTCCGACGGTACCACCGCGCAGGCGGGAACCCTGAGCCACATGGACACATCGTCCATCGGCACCGGCAACGCCACCGTCAGCGCCGACCAGAGCGCCAACTCCTCGGCCCAGGTGGGCTTCGACTTCGACTTCGGCTACGGCCTGCAGCACATCGTGTTGAACCTGGGCAACTTCGGCGAGTCCTCCGGCCTGACCCAGTTCGACGGCACCAACATCAACGTCACCTCCAAGGTGCAGGACGGCAGCCCGGCCGGCACCTTCAAGGATGTGCAGATCAACGCCGACGGCACTGTGCTGGCCAACTACGACAACGGCCGCCAGCGCACCATCGCCAAGGTTCCGATCGTGCTGTTCAACAACCCGGACGCCCTGTCGCGCTCCACCGGCAACGTCTTCACCGAGACGGTGGACAGCGGCAAGGCCCGCTTCAACGACACGGGCGTCAATGGCGCCGGCGACATCGCCTCCAGCAGCCTGGAAGGCTCCAACGTCGACATCGCGTCGGAATTCACCCAGCTGATCGTGGCGCAGCGGTCCTACACCGCCAACACCAAGGTCATCACCACCGCCGACGACCTGCTGCAGGACACCATCAACCTGAAGCGGTAAGGCGTAGCATCCTGACGGCCCGGGCGTGGCGGATTGCCGCTGTCCGGGGCCCGAAGGGCAGACGCATCAAGCGTTTAGGGCAGAGCCGTCCCGCGTCCTCGCCAGGATGCGGGCGGCTTTGTCTTGCGCCGGCGGACGGTTGGTGCTGAAGTATTTGCATTATTAAGACTAATGCGACCGCTTCGGTATGTCCGCCCTTGGTGGCATTTCCGCGTCGCCCGTCTGGGCGCGCGCCCTGACGGGCCCAACCCCTGCCGTTGCCGCGGTGGGGCAGGGGGCGGCTGTTTCCGCCACCAGCCCATCCGGGCAGGCGCCCAACCCTTATAGTGTACGGGGCCAGGTTCAGGCCAAGCAGTCCGGTGGCGCCCAGGCGGCCGGCAACGGCACGGCCAGCGACGGCACCAAGCTGAGCGATGCCCAGCAGCAGCAGGTTGACAAGCTCAAGACCGTGGACCGGGCGGTGCGGGCGCATGAGGCGGCGCACAAGGCGGCGGGCGGGCCCTATGCGGGATCGGAGTCCTTCACCTTCACCACCGGGCCTGATGGGCAGCACTATGCCACGGCGGGTGAGGTCGCCATCGACATCGGCTCGATCCAGGGCGACCCCCAGGCCACCATCACCAAGCTGGAAACGGTGCGCCGCGCCGCCTTGGCGCCGGCTGACCCCTCCGGTCAGGACCGCGCCGTGGCTGCCCAGGCCCAGGCCGGCATTGTCGCCGCCCAGGGGGAGGAGGCTAAGCAGAAAACGCAGGCCGATGGCGGCACGCCCAATAGCGGGACAACCAATGGCGACGCGGCTGCCAGCGGTGGCGCGTCGGATTCCGGCCGTTCCGCCGGTGCGGAGGCGGGACGGGTGGGGGCCGGCGGCGTCACCATTCGGCAGGGGGCCGCCGCCTACCGGAAAAGCCAGGGCGCGCTGGACGCCAGCATTGTGCAGGCCGCCCAGGCCGCCGCCGCCCAGCCTCTGGCGCTGATCGCCTGAAACGCGAACGGCCAGCGACGGGTGTCGCTGGCCGAACATCGGAAAAGAACGGTCTTATTTGGCGTCGCTGTACCGCAGGGCGCAGATCTTGGTCGCCATGTCGGCCATGACGGCACCGCCCTCATTCTTGGCGAGCGTGGCGGCGTCGGCGCACTTGTGCTGATCGATCAGGCTGTCCACCCGCTGAGCCACATTGGTCAGGCGCGCCTTGGTCGCGGCGGTCATGCCCTTGGGCTCCACGATTGGCGGATGACCGTAGGGCGTGGAGGCGTCATAACTGAAAGCCGGGTTGACGGCGGCGAGGCCCCCACCGGGGCTCCAGTAGGAAGTGGCGGCACCCGTGGTCGCCGCGGCGGAGGCGGCGCCCGCCAAAATGATAAAGGTCACCGCCAGCACGCCGGTCATCGTCTTCATACCAACCTCCCGCCGCCATGATGAAATCCTTGCCCAGGGTGTGCCGATTGCAACCCTTGGGGTGTGTTTATCATCACACCTTTGCCAGGATTTCCAAATTAAAAAAGCCGGCCATCGGTGATAGCCGGCTTCTTGGCATTCCTGCGGGCGGAAAAGCTTATTCAGGCAAACAGATCCATCATGCTGCCCATCAGCTTCTGCGTGCCCGTTTGGCCGATGGTCCAATTCTTCATGGTGGTGATCTGGTCGCTCAGTGCGCCAGAGATCGCGGCGGCGCTGGAGGAGATCGCCGCGGTGGAGGACGCGGCCTGGATCGTCGTGGTGTAGTCCTTGGAATAGTCGCCCGCGGCGACCTGGACACCGTAGTTCACCTTCTGGGTCAGCTTGACGCCCGTGGCGCGCGATATCTTCAGCACATAGGTGCCAGAGTCCAGGGACTGCTGCCCGTTGACCATGGCGTTGTAGGCGTCATACGCCTTGCCGGACTTGCTGTCGCTATCCGCCAAGACGACGCCGGTCTTGGTCATGACCTGAACCCGTGTCTGATCCAGGTTCAGTTGACCAAGGTTGATGGCGCCCTGGCGGGCGAGCTTGAAACTAAGGTAATCGGCCTGATCCCCGGCGGCGAGGCTGCCGAAGGCGTTCACGCGCGTTTGACCCTTGGTCACCGTTCCGATGTCGGTGGCAGAGGCTACGGTGTTGTATTGCGACTTCGACACCGATTTGGTGAAGTCCTGCGGCGTGCCGATGGCGTTGGAGGTTTGGGCCGAGCCCTGGGCGGCGATGGCATCATTCTGGGCCGCCAACTGCGACTGGATTTGCGCCAACTGCGCGAACACCGAGGCGTTCGTGCTGGCGCCGGCCGAGGTTGATGCGACGTTGCTCACGGGAACGATCCCCATTGCCGGTTCCCGCATCCACGCGGGAAAGAGTGGTCCTGACTACCTTGCGATAGTCTGCGGAATGAAAGCATAAAATGCAAGATATTTACGATGATAACCTTCGAAGCGTCTCATTTTCAGCGCCCGTTTTGGCGCCGCCGGCCGTTTAGATCGATATGTTGAACTTGCCCACACCACCTGCCGCCACGCCTGGGGCCATGCCGGGACGCTGCGCCCCGGGGCCGGCGGCCGGCGGGGCCATCATGGGCGCGCGCGGCGCCATTCCCGCTGGCGCTGGGGCCGGCGCCGCCGCGGTTGCGTCGGCGGGGCGCTGCGACAGGCCGGCGGCGATGTTGCGGTTGATGTCGATCAGCGAATGCAGCTTGGTGACGTCCAGGTCGCCCAGCCGTTCGAAGGTTTGGCGGTCGACGATCAGGGACAACACCAAGATCTTCTCGCGCAAATCCTTAGGCAGGGGGCAGTCCGGCTCCGCCATCGAGGATTGGAAGATGGTCCACAGTCGCTGGTTCAGTGACAGCGCCTGGCGCAGGGGTTCAGGGTTCTCAGGCGTCTGCGCCGCCAGCATCAGCCGGCGCGCAGCTTCCGTCAGGCCCCAGGCTTCGATGTCGCGGGGATTGTCCGACGCGGGACGGTTGGTATATCCGGCCGAAGGCTTCATCAGATCACGTGATCCCTGGCTAACTCGTTTCCGGGTGGCGGGTCCGCGACACCGTCCGGCGTGCCGGCCTGAGGGTGTTCCCGCAGACAGGTCAACGACGGACGGGACGGTGCCGATGCCGCCCTCTACCTTCACCGGAAGGGTCCCATCCTCTAGGGAACGCCTACCAGGCCCTTTCATTCCCGACCGCCCAGCGGGCGGTTCCACATCATCGGCTACCTCTTTGTGGCTACCCTAGGCGGGGTTGCGCGCACGAGGCGTATGCCAATAATGCCGACTTGCAAGTATCCCATACTCATTTGGGACCAGCAACCCGGCAACAAATGCCGGCCTACGCCCCTTCTCGGGCCCTGCACCTGCTATTATTGCAAGGGGTGGGCCAGGAATGGGGCGGCAGCCGCTGCGGGTCCGCGAGAGACGTGTTTAAGGTAAAAAGGTAAAGATATTTTGAAGCCCGCGCCGGCGAACTGGGCAGCGGCTCAAGGCGTGCCGTAGGCTTCCACGATGGGAATGCGCGCCGCGCGCCAGGCCGGGAACACGCCGCCCACCAAGCCCACCACCAGGGCCAGGATGATGCCCTGCACAGCCACCGCCGGTGTCAGGTGGAAGGTGAAAACGATCTGGGAGAAGCTGGCGCCCGACAAGGTGGAACCTGTCAGCCCGTCGAACAGCGCCCAGGTGACCAGCGTGCCGACGATGCCGCCCACCAGGGCCAGCACCAGGCTTTCCAGCAGGGTCCCGATGAAGGAGGAGGTGCCGCTGAAGCCGATGCAGCGCAGGGTGGCGATCTCCTGCGCGCGCGCCGCAACCGAGCTGTACATTGTGTTCAGGGCGCCGGCCAGGGCGCCGAAGGCCATGGCGATAGCCAGCGGCCACCCCAGTTTCTGGATCAGGTCGGAGGTGCGGCTGGCCTGCTGCGCGTAGTAGTCGGCCTCCGTCGTCACGTCCAGCTTCAGCTGCGGGTCGTTGGTGGCATAGTCCGACAAGGCCTTCAGGGCGTCGGGGCCCGTCAGGCGGGCGCGGATGGACTGGAAGACGTTCTGGCGATGGAATAGGTCCTGTACCTCCGGCGTGTCGGCCCACAGTTCGGATTCAAAGACGCTGCCGCCCAATTCGAAGGCGCCCACCACCAGCCAATTGCTGTTGCCCAGCTTGACGGTGTCTCCGACGTTCAGGCCCGCGAAATCCTTCTGCAGGGCCCGGCCAACCATCAACTCATTGGTGCCGGGCTTGAACGCTCGGCCTTCCACGATCTTCAGGCCGGGGCGAACGGCGATGCCGGCGGGCCCCAGGCCGCGCAGGGTGAGGTTGGAGCGGGGGGCCTTCTTCAGGTTGCCGTCAGCCGGCACGGCCGTCTTCTTGACGCCATCGACGATGACGTAGAGTTCGGGTGACACCAGGGGTTTGCCGTCCGCGTCCTTCATGACGCCCGGCGCCTCCTCGATCAGGCGCGCCTGGTCGCGGGTGACACCGCTGTTCAGTTCCGCCTGCGACCCCGCCCGCATCAGGATGGCCATGTCCTTGGTGCCCGTGCCGCGCAAGGTCTGCTGGAAGCCAGCCGCCATGGCCAGGAAGGCCAGCAGCACGGTCACCACCAGCCCCACCGCCACCACCGTGGAGAAGGAGGCCCAGAAGCGTTGCGGGATGCTTTTGATGCAGATGGTGGTGACCACCGCGATCTCGTTGAACACACGCATCACGTTGTTTCCTTCCGAGGGCGGTCACAGGCGCCCGAGGGCGGTGACGATGTTCAGGCGCAGCGCGTTCCAGGCCGGCAGGAAGCCGGTCACCACCCCGAGAAGCAGCATGAAGGCCACGCCCAGGCCGGCGACGGGCAGGGTCAGCGCCAATCCCGGGATGGCGCCCGACGCGGCCTTGGACAGCACCGTCACCAGCAAGCCGGCCACCAAGAGTCCCGGCACGCCACCCAGCAGGGACAGCAGCACGGATTCCCCCAGCACCTGGCGCCAGATGCGCCAGGATGGGAAGCCGAGGGTCTTCAGCACGGCGATCTCCTTGGTGCGCTCGCGCACCGCCATCACCATGGTGTTGCCCACGATCATCAGGATGGTGGCGAAGGCGGCCCCTACCACCAGGGTGATGATCAGGGCGATGTTGCCCAACTGGGCCAGGAAGGCCTTGCCGAACGCCTTTTCCGACTGGGTGTTGGTTTCCGCCGTGGAGTTGGCGAACATGTCGTCGATGGTGGCAGCTACCTTGTCGTTCACCGCGGCGCTGTCCGTCTCCAGGGTGATCCAGCCGACCGTATCCTTGCCGAACGTCTTGCTCTCGTTGAAGTTCTCGTACTGGAAGATGATGAAGCTGGTGTTGAAGGATTCCTTCGCCGCATAGGCGATGCCCGCCACGGTCAGCTCCCAGGTGTGGCTGCCGTCGGCTTTGTTGGTGAAGATGTTGGAATTGATGGGAATGCGGTCGCCCACCTTCCAGCCGTACTTCGTGGCGATGGCCTCGCCCACGACCATGCTGGTGCGGTCGTGGATGAAGGCGTCGCGCTGGGCGGGATCGATGCGCAGATCGTCGCGGTAGATCCGCAGATAGCTTTCGGGATCGACGGCGAAGGTGCCGATCTGGTTGCGCGCGTCCTGGTAATAACCGCCGAACCAGTTGGCGAAGGTGAGGTTCTTCACGCCCTTGATGGCCGCGATCTTGCCGACATAGGCATAGGGCAGGGGCTGGATGAAGGTGATCTTGTTCACCACCACCAGCCGGTTGTCGGCCGACGAATCCACGCCGTGTTCGAAGGCGTAGTGGATGCTGCCCAGCACGCCGTAGATGACGAAGGCCACGAATATGGCCAGCATCATGAGGAAGGTGCGCAGCTTGCGGCGGAACAGGTTGCGCCAAAGCAGGTAGAGGTCACTCATGCCACCAGCTCCCGCTCGGTGAAGCGGCCCTTGTCCAGGTGCAGGGTGCGGCGGGCGTACTTGGCCGCCTCCGGATCGTGGGTGACCATGACGATGGTCTTGCCCATCTCCTGGTTCAGCAGCCGCAGCATGGCCAGGATCTCATCCGCCGTGGTGCGGTCCAGGTCGCCTGTAGGCTCGTCGCACAGCAGCAGCTTGGGGTCGGAGATCAGGGCGCGGGCGATGGCCACGCGCTGCTGCTGGCCTCCCGACATTTCCCGTGGATAGTGGTCCGCCCGCTCCGCCAAGCCCACCAGGCTCAAGGCCGCCTCCACCCGCCGCTTGCGCTCCGCCCGGCTGAAGGAGGTGAGCAGCAGGGGCAGTTCCACGTTTCGCGCCGCCGACAAGGTCGGCATAAGGTTGTAGAACTGGAAAATGAAGCCGACATTGTGGGCGCGCCAGCGGGCCAGCTGCCCCTCCGTCAGCGTGTCCACGCGGCCGCCGTCGAAGGTGATGCTGCCCTCCGTCGGCTGGTCGATGCCGCCCAGCAGGTTCAGCAGCGTGGTCTTGCCCGAGCCGCTGGGCCCCATCACCGCCACGAAGTCGCCGGCGGGGATGCTGAGGCCCAGATGGTCGAAGATGGTGATGGTGTCCTTGCCCTTCACGAACCGCTTGGAAACGTCCTGCAGGTGAATCAGCGTCTGGCCCGTCATGGCCTCAGGCTCCCGATTGTGGTCGTGGGACGATGGGATGGGGTGGGCGGGGTGGCTGGATCAGCCGCCCTTGCCGTCGTTCAGGAAGGTCACCTTCGCCGCCATGTTGGGCAGGATGCGGGGATCCTTGACCGCGATGGTCACGCGCACCTTGATGGTGGCCTTTTCCCGGCTGGCGGTGGGGATGATGGCCAGCACCGAGGCTGGCACCTTCCAGTCCGGGTAGGCGTCCAGCGTCGCCTCCACCTTCTGGCCGGGGCGGACGCGGGCGATGTTGGCCTCGTTCACCTCAACCTCGAATTCCAGGCTGTCCATGTCCACCAGGGTGCAGATGCCCGTGCGGGTAAACCCGCCGGACGACATGGGGGAGATGATTTCACCCGGCTGGGCATTTTTTTCCGTGACCATGCCGGTGAAGGGGGCGCGGACCTGATAGCGGTCCACCATCTCCGCGTCATAGGCGACGGTCGCGCGGGCAGCGTTCACATCGGCCTTGGACTTCACCAGCTGGGCGCGCAACGAGGCGGCGCGGGCGTCCGCCTTGATCAGGTCAGCCTCGCTGGAGAACTGGCGGCCGGTGAGGGCGCGCGTGCGTTCCAGCGTCTTTTCCGCGTCCACCAGATCCGCCTGGTTGGCGACCACGGCAGCCTCGGCCGAGGCTTGGCGGGCCCGGGCCAGATCAAGGTCGCTGCGGGCCAGCACGTCGTCCAGCGTGGCCAGCACCTGGCCCTTCTGCACCAGCATGCCCTCCTGCACCAGCACCTCGCGCACCCGGCCGGTAACGTCGGCGGAAACCGTGGCCACCCGCCGGGCCACGACATAGCCGGAACCGATAAGGTTGCCACTGCGCACCTCGGAAACCGGAGCGGCGGGCGTTGGCTGGGCCGGATTGGCGGAGGTGCTGGCCGCAGGCTTGGCGGAAACGGCCGCCGGTGCCGGATCGGCGCCGCCGACGCGGTTGAGCAGGCCGGCGGACCAGGAAACCGCCACGGCGACCGCTACGACGGCGGCGCCGGCGCCCAAGCCGAGAATAATGCCCCGCCCACCGCCGCGGCCCTGCCGCGCCGGCGGCGCCGCCCTCCGGTCAATGGCGATGGACCGCAAAAGCTCCGCTTTGTCCCGCTGCACCTTGGCCCCCCGACTGGCACAATCCCCACTGGCATCATAGCGCGCGAGGCGCGCTGTCGCACCACAAATGGTTGATCTGAAAGGCAGGGTATAAGCGAGAGCCAGTTCTGAAAGGGGGAAGGGGGCCAAAAATACGAAGGGCCGGCGGATCGCCCCGGCCGGCCCTTCCACATCAAAATGTGCGCGTCCATCAGATGGCGGCGCCGTCCACCAGGTCGGCATCCTCATCGAAGCGGGACAGCAGCGTGAAGATGTGGTTGGCCGCCTGTTCGGCGGTCATGGCCTGGGTGTCGATGCGCACGTCGGGCGATTCCGGCGGCTCATAGGGGCTGTCGATGCCGGTGAAGTTCGGGATCTTGCCAGCGCGCGCCTTGGCGTACAGGCCCTTCACGTCCCGGCCCTCGGCCACCGCCAGGGGCGTGTCCACGAACACCTCCAGGAACTCGCCCGGGCCCAGCAGCTCGCGGGCCATGCGCCGTTCCGCGCGGTAGGGGGAAATGAAGGAGACCAGGACGATCAGTCCGGCGTCGACCATCAGCTTGGACACCTCGGCCACGCGGCGGATGTTCTCCACCCGGTCGGCGTCGGTGAAGCTCAGGTCGCGGTTCAGGCCGTGGCGGACATTGTCGCCGTCCAGCAGCATGGTGTGGCGGCCATGGGCGTGCAGCTTCTTTTCCACCAGGTTGGCGATGGTGGATTTGCCGGCGCCGGACAGGCCAGTGAACCACAGCACGCGCGGACGCTGGCCCTTCATCTGCGAGCGGGCGCGCCTGTCCACGTCCAGCACCTGCCAGGGCACGGTGCGCACGATGGCGGACCGGATAAGGCCGGCGGCCACCGTCTCATTGGTCAGGCGGTCGATGAGGATGAAACCGCCCGTATCGCGGTTGTTGCGATAGACGTCGAAGGCGATGGCCTGGTCCAGGCTCAGGGTCGCCAGCCCCACCTCGTTGAGGCTCAGCGTCTTGGTCGCCAGCTGTTCCAGGGTATTGACGTTGATCTTGTGCTTCAGCGTCGCCACGGTGGCCGGCACCGACTTGGCGCCCAGCTTCAGGATGTAGGGGCGGCCGGGCAGCAGCGGCGCCTCCGACATCCAGACCAGCGTCGCCTCCATCTGGTCGGCCGCCTCGGCGACCTCATCCAGGGTGGAGAGGATGTCGCCACGGCTGATGTCGATCTCGTCCGTCAGGGTGAGGGTGACGGATTGCCCGGCCACGGCCAGGGGCAGGTCGCCGTCATGGGTGACGATGCGGGCCACCCGGCTTTCCTGCCCCGAGGGCAGGACGCGGATGCGGTCGCCCGGACGCACCGTGCCGGCGGCGATGGTGCCGGCATAGCCACGGAAGTCCAGGTTGGGTCGGTTCACCCATTGCACCGGCAGGCGGAAGGGCTGGCTGGCGCGCCGGTCCGCGACCTCGACCGTCTCCAGATGCCCGATCAGGGTGGGGCCCTGGTACCAATGCATGGCGTCGGTCAGGGTGGTGACGTTGTCGCCCTTCAGCGCCGACAGCGGGATGGCCTGGATGTCGGTCAGGTCCAGCTGGCGGGCAAAGGTGCGGTATTCCGCGACCACGCGGTCGAAGACAGCCTGGTCATAACCCATCAGGTCCATCTTGTTGACGGCCAGCACGATCTTCCGGATGCCCAGCAGCGACACCAGGAAGCTGTGGCGCCGCGTCTGGGGCAGCACGCCCTTACGCGCGTCCATCAGGATGATGGCGAGGTCGGCGGTGGAGGCGCCGGTGACCATGTTGCGCGTGTACTGCTCATGGCCCGGCGTGTCGGCCACGATGAACTTGCGCCGGTCGGTGTTGAAGAAGCGATAGGCGACGTCGATGGTGATGCCCTGCTCCCGCTCCGCCGACAGGCCGTCGACCAGCAGGGCGAAATCCAGGTCGCCGCCCTGCGTGCCCACCTTGCGGCTGTCGGCCTCGAGCGCGGCCAATTGGTCCTCGAACAGCATCTTGCTGTCGTACAGCAGGCGGCCGATCAGGGTGCTCTTGCCATCATCGACGCTGCCGCAAGTGATGAAGCGCAGCAGGCTCTTGGACTGCTGGGCCGCGAGGTAGCGCTCGATCTCGGACACGCCCGCCTCCAGCGTCTCGGGCAGGGGGGTATCGGGGGCCATCAGAAGTACCCTTCCTGCTTCTTCTGTTCCATAGAGGCGCCGCCGTCGCGGTCGATCACGCGGCCCTGCCGCTCCGACGTGCGGGCCAGCAGCATCTCGCGGATGATGGCGGGCAGGCTGTCGGCGTCGCTGTCGATGGCGCCGGTCAGGGGGTAGCAGCCAAGGGTACGGAAGCGCACGCGGCGCATTTGCGGCGTCTCCCCGGGCTTCAGCGGCAGACGGTCGTCATCGACCATGATCAGGGCGCCGTCACGCTCCACCACGGGGCGTTCGGCGGCGAAGTACAGCGGCACGATGGGGATGCTTTCCAGGTAGATGTATTCCCAGATGTCCAGCTCGGTCCAGTTGGACAGGGGGAAGACGCGGATGCTCTCGCCCTTGTTCTTGCGCGCGTTGTACAGCTGCCAGAGCTCGGGGCGCTGGTTCTTGGGGTCCCAGCGGTGCTGCTCATTGCGGAAGCTGAAGATGCGCTCCTTGGCGCGGCTCTTCTCCTCGTCGCGGCGGGCGCCCCCGAACGCGGCATCGAAGCCGTAACGGTCCAACGCCTGTTTCAGCGCTTCCGTCTTCATCACCTGGGTATGGATGGCGGAGCCGTGGGTGAAGGGACCGATGCCGCGCGCCAGGCCTTCCGGGTTGGTGTGCACCAGCAGGTCCAGGCCCAGATCCGCCGCCCGCTGGTCGCGGAAGGCGATCATCTCGCGGAATTTCCAGGTGGTGTCCACGTGCAGCAAGGGAAAGGGCGGCTTGGCCGGATAGAAGGCCTTCATCGCCAGGTGCAGCATCACCGCGCTGTCCTTGCCGATGGAATAAAGCATCACCGGGTTCTGCGTTTCGGCCACCACCTCCCGCAGGATGTGGATGCTTTCAGCCTCAAGCCGCTGGAGATGGGTGAGCCGGGGGGCCGAAAGGGGGCCGGCAAGCGACACGGGAAGGGGGGAGGGGGGCTGTACGATGCTGTCCAACACTGCCGCGTCTTTCACGTCAATCACTCTGTCCGTCACGCCTAGGCCACCGTCTTATACGGCTAACAGTCTAATCCGCCTGCGGTTGCACGCCAACGGACACGCTGCTGGTCGGCTATTTCCTCAATACCCTGTCAACAGACGTATAAAGGAAACTTTCACAGCGGGCATTGCGATTATGGAATTGCTGTGGGGGCAAAAAATACTTGGATGAATGTGCAATAAATAACACATAAACAGTGTATTTTTCGTTAATGATCGAAGACGGGCGGAATTCCTGGGAAAGCCCGGGTTAGGACAAGCCCGCTCAATCCGCCGTTTCCAGGAAGCGTCGCCCCAGGGCTTGCCAAGATTGAGGCCCTATGGTGCCGATCAGGCCCCCCAGGGCCCGGGCGCGATCGGTGTCGCCGGCATCGCAAGCGGACTGCAGTTGGCGAGCGGCTTCCTCCAGGCGTCTTAATCCACAATTTCCCGCCGTGGAAATAAGGTCATGGGCCTGCTGTCCCAAGGTGTGCAGGTCGGTCCCGTCATCTGCGGCCGCCAGGCTGGCCACACTGTCCACCCGGCTGGCGCCGTTGCCGATGAAATCGCGCACCAGCCGGTCAAAGGCGCCGGGGCCCGCCACTGGTTGCAGGCGGCCCAGGACCGCCTCCTCCAACAGCGGCAGATCGGTCATCGCGTTCGCCGCCGGCGGCATCGGTTCCGGCACCGTGACAGGCTCGGGGGCGGGGGCTTCCATCCCTGTGGCGGCGGCTCCTCCGGCGCGGGACCAGTCGTCGACCACCTGCAGGATCTGCTGTTGGCGGAAGGGCTTGTAGACGCAATCGTCCATGCCGGCGGCGGCATAGTCGGCGCTCATCCCCGCCATGGCATTGGCGGTCATGGCCAGGATGGGGGTACGGGCCCGGCCTTCCGCCGCCTCCGCCGACCGGATGCGGCGCGTGGCCTCCATACCGTCCATCACCGGCATCTGCACGTCCATGAGCACGATGTCGTAGCGCTCGCGGGCGCAGGCCGCCACCGCCTGGGCGCCGTCCTCCACCACCGTGACCATGTAACCGGCCTTGCGCAGCATCAGGCTCGCCACCGCCTGGTTGGTGGGGTTGTCCTCCACCACCAGCACCCGGCGGCCCTGGCCGTCTGGCGCCGTGGCCGGCGCCGCCGCCGGCTGGGGGCCGCAGGGCGGCATCAGGCAGCCGAAGGCGCGCGCCACCGCCTCGTTCAGGGACAGGCGGCGCACAGGCTTGGCCAGCAGGGCGTCATAGCGGGCATCGACCGTTGCCTGGTCCGGTTCGATGGAACTGACCAGGATGACGCGCAGGTCCTGGAATCGGGCGTCGGCGCGCACCCTGGCCACCACCTCGGGCCCGTTGAGGCCCGGCATGCGGTTGTCGATCAGCAGGATGTCATAGGGGTCGTCGCCACCCGCCGCCGACCACAGGCGCGCCAGCGCGGTTTCCCCGTCCGGCGCCTCATCCACGCGCAGGCCCAGGTCGAAGCTGAGGTTGTGGGTCAGGATCAGGCGGTTCATGGCCAGGTCGTCAACCACCAGGGCGTGGCGGCCGCGCACGCTTTCCAGCGAGGGCAGGGGCGCGTCGGCCGGCTCCGCCGGGGCCAGGGGTAATTCGAACCAGAACAGGGACCCTTGGCCCGGCGTGCTCTCCACCCCGATGCCACCCCCCATCAGCTCCACCAGCTGCTTGCAGATCGCCAGGCCCAGGCCGGTGCCGCCGAAGCGCCGGGTGACGCTGGCGTCTGCCTGAGTGAATTTCTGAAACAGGCGCTGGGCCTGCTCGTCGCTGAGGCCGATGCCGGTGTCCTGCACGGCGAAGCGCAGGCGCCGCGTACCGGGCGCGGTGCCGGCCAGGCAGGTGACGATGACGCTGACCCAGCCGCGGTCGGTGAACTTGACCGCGTTGCCGGCGAGGTTCAGCAGCAGCTGCCGCAGGCGGGTGGGATCGCCGCGCCAGTGCCGCCGCGCCTCTTCCACCACCAGCACGCCCAGCTCGATACCCTTGTCGCGGGCGCGGGGCGCCAGGATGGCGGCCACCCCCTCCACCAGATCACCCAGATCGAAGGACAGGTTCTCCAGGTCGACCTTGCCCGCCTCGAGCTTGGAGATGTCCAGGATATCGTTGATGACGCCCAGCAGGGCATCGGCGCTGTCGCGAATGGTTTCCGCGTAACCACGCTGTTCGGGGGTGAGGCCGCTGGTGTCCAGAAGCAGCTGCACCATACCCACCACGCCGTTCATGGGCGTGCGCACCTCATGGCTCATATTGGCCAGGAAGTCGTTCTTGGCGCGGTTGGCCTCTTCCGCCCGCCGCTTTTCCGCGGCCAGGGCGCGGGCGCTCTCGCGCGTTGCCGTCACGTCCCAGTTCACGCCCACGATCTTGATGGCCTGGCCCTGGGCGTCGCGCTCCACCAAGCCGTTGGTCTTGATGTGACGGATGGCGCCATCGGGCAGGCGGATGCGGAACTCCGTATCTAGGGGCACTTCGCCACGTACGGCCGCCTGCACCTCCGCCTGCATGCGGCCCAGATCCTCGGCATGGCAGCGGGACTGCCAGGTGGCGAAGGTCAGAGGCCGTGGTGTGTCGGGATCGACGCCGTACATCTGGAACATGCGTTCGTCCCAGACCAGTTCCTGCGTCGCCAGATCGAATTCCCAGACGCCGATGCCGCCGGCCTGCGTCGCCAGGGTCAGGCGTTTGCCGGCGGCCATCAGCTTGGTGTTGATGGCGCTCAATTCCCGTGTCATGCCCTCGGCGATCGCCGTGGCGCGGGCGCGAACCAGGTGCAAATTGGCGGTCAATGCCGCCAGCATAAGCGAAATAAAGGCCAGGCTGGCGGCGGCCAGCGCGGCGCCCGCTTGGCCGGCGGTGGCGAAGCTGGCCGCCCGCGACCAGGCCAAGGTCAAGGCGTGACCGCCCTCATCCACGCGGCTCACCTGGTCCGGAGCACCCAGGCCCGAGGCTTTCAGGCCCACCCGCGCGGCCAGCCGGCCCCCCAAGGTGTCGGGTGTGATCTTGCGGTACAGCAGGGCGTCGGGCCGCGTCTCGCCGCCGTCGTAAACGGCGACGTTGACCTCGTCCACCATGTCGCGCAGCGCTTCGCGGAAGAACACCTCCGAAATAAAGGGGGCGAAGATCCAGCACTGCAGGGCGTGGCGGCGCTGCGCCACCGTATCCAGCGGCTTGCCGCGCGTGTAGACGGGAATGAAATAAAGGAAGCCCGCGCGCCGCTGCGCATCCTGCACCAGGATGATGCGCTTGGTCATGGCGGGCTGGCCGGTATCGCGGGCGCGAAAGGCGGCGTCGCGGCGGTTGGCCTCCGTCGCCACGTTCAGCCCGAGGGCGGCCGCGTTGGCGTCCGCGGGCTCG
The DNA here is from genome assembly GCF_007828025.1 of Nitrospirillum bahiense. NCBI lineage: Bacteria > Pseudomonadati > Pseudomonadota > Alphaproteobacteria > Rhodospirillales > Azospirillaceae > Nitrospirillum > Nitrospirillum bahiense. The sequence continues at coordinate 83,150 of NZ_VITO01000001.1, read as the reverse complement.
ATATAGGTGATGACGTCGTATTCCAGCGCGTCGGCGAAGTCGTCCAGCACCGGTTCGGTGGAGGCGGCGTGCAGCCTGAAGTCAGGCGCGCCATCGGCCCGGACATGCGCCAGGAAGGCCTCCAGCCCATCGGTGGGCACGGGATAGACGACGCCGATGCCGTTGATACCGGGATAGCGGCCGTCGATGTTGATGGTGCTGGCGAACGCCCGCCACTGATCGCGGCCCACGGGCAGGCCGGTGGCGTAAAGGGCGGCGCCGGCTTCCAGGGCGTTGGAATAGACCAGCAGGCGTTCGTGGATGCGCGCCATGGCATTGTCCACGATCTTGCCCAGGTGGGCCTCATCGCGGGAGCGGGCGATGTCCGTCCGGTCCAGGAAGACGCCGGTGGCCACCAGGCAGCCCACCAGGAAGACGACGGATCCCAAGCGCGCCGACTGCGGGGGAATGTCGGAAAAGACGATGGCGGTCAGGGCGAACGTCGCCAGCATGGCCTGCATGTTCAGCAGGCTTTCGTTCAGGGTGGCATCCATGAACGGGCCGATGCCGGCGGCCGTGCCCAGCACATAGACCGTGGCCGCCGCCAGCACCACCAGGTGGGCCGCTGCCGGGCCGTAACGGCGGGCGGCCAGCAGGATGGCGGGATACAGCAGGAAGATGCCCAGCGCCGCGGCCGAGCCCAGCAGCGTCCGCGCCACGGGCAGGAAGGGCAGGGTCAGGGCCGCCACCGTCAGCCCTAGCACGGGCATCAGGCCGCTGAACAGCGTGGCCCATAAGTGGGCGGGGCGCCAGTCGGCAGCCTTGGCCTCCCGCAGGGCCACCAGCAGGGCGGTGACGATCAGGATGCCCAGCGCGTCGCCTGTCCACCAGGTGATCCAGATGGCGCCCAGGTTCACGTCCCAGGACAGGTTGCCCGCCACCAGCAGGGCGCTGACGCCGACGGTAGCGCTGCAGACGGGCGCCACGATGGCGGCCAGGCCATGGGCGGCAGCGCGGGAAACCTGCAGCCTTTCCTTGTCTATGCCATCGATGCGCGTGAACAGCAGGGCGCCCAGCACCGCCTCGCCCGTGTTGCCCAGCGCGATGAAGGCAGCCGTCAGCGGCCCCACGCCGGGGGTGAGCAGGTTGGCGATGAAGGCGCCGATGAGGACGAAGGGCCAGGCGCTCCGGCCGAAGATCAGCAGGCCCGCCACGGCCAGGCCGGAGGCGGGCCACACCGGGCTGGCGCTCTCGCTCAGGCTGGCCAGGGCCAGGCCCAGGCGTGCCGTGCCCAGATATGCCGCCGCCAGGAGCAGGACCTTGAACGAAGTCGCCAGGGCGTGCCCCGGGAGTGGACGCATGACGCCGCCTGTCTTCACGTGCGCGCCCTTGCCCGCACCCCTCACATCCGACAAGTCTACCGGCATGGGCCGGGTGATAGAAGCCGTGCAATCGGGGAGCGAAAAAATAAGCCGGGCGTGTGCCGCCCGGCTTTAAAACATGGGTTCGGCGGATTATTGCGCCTAGTTGGCGGGCACCACCGGCAGGTCGATGAAGCTGGCCTGCGCGCCCTGATGGAAGACGCGCTGCGTCGCCTTGCGATAGTCGCCCGGCTTGGCCAGGAAGATGTTGTCGACGAAGGTCTGCGGGTTGCGGTCATACAGCGGGAACCAGCTGGACTGCACCTGCACCATGATGCGGTGGCCGGGCAGGAAGACGTGGTTGGCGTTGGGCAGCTCAAACCGATAGCGCTGCACCTTGTCTGCCGGGATGGCGGTGGGATGTTCCAGGCTGTCGCGGTAACGGCCGCGGAAGATGTCCATGCCCACGGCCAGCTGATAGCCGCCCATCTCCGGCTGCGATGGCACCTCGTCGGGATAGACGTCGATCAGCTTCACCACCCAGTCGCTGTCGGTACCGGAGGTGGAGGCGTAGAGGTTCACCACTGGCGCGCCACTGATCTTCATCGGCGCGGTCAGCACCTCGCTGGTGTAGACCAGCACGTCGGTGCGGTCGGCCACCGCCCGCTGGTCGGTGACCAGCCAGCGCTTCCAGGCGTCGCCATCGCCGAAGCGCACGGGACGCGGCACATAGGGCACAGGCTTGGCCGGGTCCGAGACGTACTCGTCATAGGCTGGGCCGCCCTTGGCCGGGGCCGTGAAGCCCAGGCCGCCGTTAGCCTGCAGGTACAGGGGCTTGGGCGTGGCGGCGCAGCCGGTGGCGCAGGAGGTCGGCCATTTCTGCAGGCGGCGCCAGACGTTGGTGCCGCTTTCGAACACCAGCACCGGCGGTGTGTCGGCCTTGGGCGCGCCGTCCTTCAGGTGTTCATCCAGGAAGGGCAGCATGGTGTTGCGGCGGAAATCCAGGGCGGTGTCGCCCTCGAACTTCAGCGGGCCCAGGGTGCTGCCGTCATAGTTCACGCCGCTGTGCCGCCAGGGGCCCAGCACCAGGTAGTTCAAGGTGTTGCTGTTGTCCTTGGGCTCGATCGCCTCATAGGTGTGGACGGCACCGTACATGTCCTCCTGGTCCCACAGGCTGGCCACGATCATGGTGGGCACGGTGGGGGTGCGGGCGCCCAGGATCACGTCCAGCGCCTGGTTCTGCCAATAGGCGTCATAGGCCGGGTGCTCGATCAGCTTGTGCCAGAAGGGCAACTGCTCCAGTCCGTATTGCCGGGCGAAGCCATCGGCGGAGCCGGCGCGCAGGAAGGCGTCGTAGTCGTCGTAGATGCCGCGCGGGATGTCGCTGCCTTCGCCCCTTACCGTCGTCTGGTGCTGGAAATAATCGAAGTTGGTCTGGCGGAAGGCGCCGTTGTGGAACCAGTCGTCGCCCTTCCAGCCGTCGACCATGGGGCTCATGGGCACGGCGGCCTTCAGCGCCGGATGCGGGTTCACCAGCGCCATCAGGACCGTGAACCCTTCGTAGGAGGAGCCCACCATGCCGACCTTGCCGTTGCTCTCCGGCACGTTCTTCACCAGCCAGTCGATGGTGTCGTACGCGTCGGTGGCGTGGTCGACCTCGCTGTCGTTCAGGGGGCCGCGCAGGGGCCGGGTCATGACGTAGTCGCCCTCCGACCCGTACTTGCCGCGGATATCCTGGAAGACGCGGATGTAGCCCTCGGCCACGAAGCTTTCATCCCCCATGGCCAACGTCGCCTGCATGTGCGGGCTGGTGGACCGTTTGGCGCGCTTGGTGGCATTGTAGGGCGTGCGCGTCAGCATGATGGGGGCGCCCTTGGCACCCACGGGGATGACGATGACGGTGTGCAGCCTCACGCCGTCGCGCATGGGAATCATGACGTCGCGCTTGATGTAATCGGCGCCCTGGATGGTGCTGTCGACCTTGGCCGGGATGTCGGGCGCCAGGTAGGGGGTGGCCGGCGACGGCTGTGACGCCGTCTGGGCCAGGGCCGTCGTGGTCAGCAGCACGCCCATACCCACGCCCACGCCGACGCGCGCCAACCCGCCGGCCATTCGACCCACCTTGAACCACGCCATGAACCTTGCCCCTTTATCCGATATCCCCTTGGCCCATCTGCCGTGGGCGGGGATGAACGATACCGGGGTAGGCGCTCTGGTCAAATGGCGTTCGGTAACGGAACTGTTACAGAAAGGGTCGCGGACTCTTTAGGTAGAATTATTCCATGTTGATGCGCGCCATGATAGTGTTGCGTCGCAACAAGGAGGTTCCTCGCCATGCTGCTCAATCCCTTTGCCGACCCCACCAAGACCCTGACCCAGGACCTGTTGACAGAGTTCGAGACCATCCTGGGAAAGGGGGTCCTGGGCGCGCCGGTGGAAATTCCCGGCGGCCTGATCGTACCGGTAAACATCACCACCTTCGGTGTCGGCGTCTATGGCGGCAGCGTCTGGGGTGAGGCCGTGGGCGGCGGGGGCGGGGGCGGCGTCATTCCCGCCGCCGTGCTGGTGGTGCAGGACGGCAAGGTGACCTTCCACCCCATAGCACCCGAGACCACCAAAGCCGCGGCGGAGCATGTGACCGCCATGGTCAGCAAGATGCGCGGGCCCCGCGCGCCGCAGCAGGACGAGGTGAGCCCGGTGACGCCGACAGCGGCCACGCCCGCCGTCGCCGACGCCTGACCTCAGGCCGTTGCCGTCCTGTCCGGCGGCAGATAATAGGCCGCCAGGAAGGACCAGAAGGCGTTGTCCATCAGGGACTGCGCCCGGTCCGGCAGGGCCTTGTACTTGCCGACCGCGCCATCGCCAATGTGGCTCCTGTGCCAGTGGGTCACGGGGTCGTAAAGGTTGGGATGCGCGTCCGTTCCGGCATTTTCCACGAAGCGTCCGGTATCCTCCATCTGGGCCAGGGTTCGCTCCACCGTCCGGGTCCGCAGGCCCTCGTGAATGGCCAGCAGTGCGGGATCAGCTGCCATCACACCGATAAATCCGGCGATGCGGGCCACCGAGTCCGGAAGGTCGTGGAAGCCGTCTTCATAACGGAACACCAGGGTGCGCCGGCCCTGGGCGACACAGGCCTGCACCCGGCGCACGCTGCGCAACACATAGGCGAAGGCTTCGTTGAACGGCTGGTCGAAGCGCCGCATCAGCGAGGCGACACAGTCGCGCGGATCCCGCAGGGTGATGATGGTGGCGATGTCCTCATGCGCGATGCGCAGCTGCATCATGGGGTCGGGATGGTGGGTCTTCAGCACCACCGGCATCCTGGCCTTTTCCCCGATGCCAACATAATCCGTCAAATCATTGGCATAGTCGGACCTGTAACCCGACTCGCCATAGGTCTGGGCCAGCAATTGCCGCACGACATTGAACGACCAGGTGGAAGCACTGCCGGGCAGGCCAACGCAAATAATCGCAACATTGTCATCAAAAGTGGCGGCCGCGCCATTCTCTTGCATCATTGTAATAACCAAGCTGCCAATATCTTTGTTACTGATCTAGCGACCATGACTTATACGCGCGATGACGGATATTTTGTCGCATCCGGTTGGGGAATAGGGGTGGCGCATCTGGGGAGGTGCCGTAGGGGGCGGGGCCAAAATTTCCGGAAACATCGCCGCCAAGGTGGTTGAACTAAGTCACTCGACTTCCCATTTGCGGCGGATAGGGCTTCGGGGGGCAGATCGCCCGCACCGGGGGGGACACCGGGAAGCCCTGCCTCATATCGGGATCAAGCCATCAGAGAGGGGCTGACGTGATCAAGACCTTGGGATATGCGGCCTATAAGGCCAAGGAAGCCCTGGCGCCGTTCACCTTCGAACGCCGGGACCCACGTGACCACGATGTGGTCATCGACATCCAATACTGCGGCATCTGCCATTCGGACGTGCACCAGGCGCGGGACGAATGGGGCGGCAGCCTGTTCCCCATGGTGCCGGGGCACGAGATCGCCGGCATCGTCGCCCGGGTCGGCCCGGCGGTCACCAAGTACAAGGTGGGCGACCGGGTAGGCGTCGGCTGCTTCGTCGATAGCTGCCGTGAGTGTGACTACTGCAAACAGGGCCTGGAACAGTTCTGCACCCAGGGGATGACCGCCACCTACAACGCGATGGAGCGTGACGGCAGGACGCTGAGCCAGGGCGGCTATTCCACCACCATCGTGGTGGACGAAAACTATGTCCTGCGCATCCCGGACACCCTGCCGCTGGATGCCGCCGCGCCGCTGCTGTGCGCCGGCATCACCCTGTATTCCCCGCTGGCCCATTGGAAGGCCGGGCCGGGCAAGAAGGTGGCCATCATCGGCCTGGGCGGCCTGGGCCACATGGGGGTGAAGCTGGCCCACGCCATGGGGGCCGATGTCACGGTGCTGAGCCAGTCGCTGCGCAAGGAGGCCGACGGCCGGCGCCTGGGCGCCGACCATTTCTACGCCACGTCGGACGAGGCGACCTTCACCAAGCTGGCGGGCACCTTCGACCTGATCATCAACACGGTGTCGGCGCCCATCGATTGGAACGCCTACCTGGGCCTGCTGAAGGTCGATGGTGCCCTGGTCGTGGTGGGCGTGCCGGAGGAGCAGGTGCCGGTGGGCGCCTTCTCCCTGATCATGGGCCGCCGCAGCCTGGCGGGTTCCCTGATCGGCGGCATCCAGGAAACGCAGGAGATGTTGAATTTCTGTGCCGAGCACAACATCACCAGCGACATCGAGACCATCGCCATCAACCAGGTGAACGAGGCCTATGACCGCGTCGTCGCCAGCGATGTGCGGTATCGTTTCGTAATCGATATGGCATCGTTGAAGACTGCTGACGCCAGCTTCTAAGGCCTTGCGATTCTGACGTTGAACGGGCGGCGGGGCCCTTCCGCCGCCCGTTTCATTTTGCTGAAATGGAATTTACGTTGCGCCAGGCGCGTGCCGGTTGTGGCCGTCCCGGACGCGGACTACGCTCAAGGCCGTCGAATGGCTCTGAAGCGGTGACCCTATGCGCCCTGGTGTGCTGATCCTTGCCGGTGTTATCGCCGCGTTGGCTTCCGGGGCCTGGGCCCAGGGCACCACCAGTTCGGGCACCAGTCCGGCCGCCAATCCAGCAGGCAGTCCGGCGGCCGGCCCTGCGGCACCTCCGGCGCTGAAAAAGGACGACCTGCCCCGTGACATCATCGTCACCCCGCAGGTGCTGCCGACGCCGGAGGAGGAGCAGGCCTACCACGATGCGGAATATGCCCGCCTCAAGGCCATGTTCGGCCCGCCGGAACTGCCGCCGATCTCGCGGGGGGACGCCTTCAGCCGGGATGAGACACAGAACACCGGCACCGTGGCGGGCCCCAAGGCGGTGAATTGTCCTGATGTCGTGGCCTGTTACGCACCGCCGAAGTAGGCCCCGGCCAAAACCTTCAATGCGGCATGTTGCGCCGCAGCCAGCGGGCGGCGATGGCCACCACGCCGGCGCAGACCGGCACGGCGATGGCCACGATGCGGCTGGTGGAAGGCCAGCCCTCCGTCTCCGGCAGGCCGTGCATCACCTTTTCCACCAGCGACACCAGGTAGTAGGTGATGCCCACGATGGACAGGGCCTCCACCGCCTCCTGGATGCGCACGTGCATGCTGGAATTGCGGTCCAGCGAGGTCAGCAGGGTGGCGCTCTGGCTGGACAGGCCGACATCCACGCGGGTGCGCAGGCTGGCCTGGGCGCGTTCCATGCCGGCGGCCAGTTCCCCCTGAAGGCGGGCGGCGGCCTCCACCGTGCGGATGCCGGGGCGCAGGCGCCGCTTCAGGAACAGGCCCACGCGCTGCAGGCCGGGGATGCGTTCCTCCCGCAGTTCGTCCAGCCGCTCGCTGACGATCTCGCCATAGGCCAGGCTGGCGCCGAAGCGCCAGCGGTTACGCGTCACCAGATGGCCCAGGTCGACCGCCAGGTCGGTCAGGCTGTCCAGGATGGCGCGGTCCTCCGCCGGGGTCTTGCTGTCGCGAATACGGCCGACGGTTTCCTCCAGCCGGCGTTCCATGTCGGTCAGGATCGCCATCGTCTCCCGCGCCTGGGGGAACGCCAGGAAGGCGGCGGTGCGATAAGTCTCGATCTCCAGTATGCGCTGCACCAGACGGCCCAGCCGGTCGTCGGTCAGGCCCCGGTTTTGGATCAGGGCGCGGCTGTAGCCGTCATCGTCGATGTGGAAGTCCAGCGCCACCCAGGCCTCGCCACCGTTCACGACGGCACCGGCGCAGGTGCCGGTGGGGAAGCGGGCGGCCAGCGCCACGGGGTCCGGTTGCCCCTCCGCCTGCTCGACCTGCACGTAAACCGCGGCCAGGCGCTGGGCGCCCAGGGGACCGAACACGCCGTCCAGCAAGGTTTCCACCGCCAGGCGGGTCTCCTCACCGTGAGCGCCGGTGATGGCCACGCTGACGCTGAGGAATTCGGTGTGGTGCTCCCACTTCACCTGGGCCGGCCGGCCGGCGATGGCGGTGGCGATGACGCCATAGCGCGGCGCCTCGGCCTGTGAGGAGGGCAGGGCGTCCAGCACGGTCAGCAGGCGGCCGGTGCAGGCCGATCCGTCCGCCGGGGTGCAGAGGTAGGTGGCCTGGAAGACCTCCACCGGCGCCTTCACCGGCATGGCCATGCGGGAGTGCAACTCCTGCATCAGCACGCCGCGCAGCGGGTGATCCGCCTCTATGCCCATGATGCCCTACCCCTCACGCCGTAAGCCGAAGTTCCGGGGGAATGCTAACACAGGGTGGGCGCCAAGCCAGGGCGGAGCCCTGTGCGCCGGGCGCACAGGGTGTTTCCCTCGCTGCATGGCTCGCCTGGTTGCCGGTCAGGCGGCGGCCGGGCGCCGCTTCTGCAAAATCTCCAGGATTTCCGCGGCGGCCGTGGGGATGTTGGTGCCCGGGCCGTAAATGGCCGCCGCCCCCGCCTGGTACAACATGTCATAGTCCTGGGGCGGGATGACGCCACCGCACACCACCAGGATGTCGCCCGCGCCCTGCGCCTTCAGGCTGTCGATCAGGGCCGGCACCAGGGTCTTGTGCCCGGCGGCCTGCGACGACACGCCAATGACGTGCACGTCGTTTTCCACTGCCTGGCGGGCCGCTTCCTCCGGCGTCTGGAACAGCGGGCCGACGTCGACATCGAAGCCGATGTCGGCGAAGGCCGTGGCGATGACCTTGGCACCCCGGTCGTGGCCGTCCTGGCCCATCTTCACCACCAGCATGCGCGGTCGGCGGCCTTCCACCTCCGCAAAGGCCTCCACATCCTTGCGGATGCGGTTGAAGCCCTCATCGCCGTCGTAAGCCGAGCCATAGACCCCGCTGACGGAGCGGATGACGGCGCGGTGGCGGGTGAACACCCGCTCCAGCGCGTCGGAGATTTCGCCCACGGTGGCGCGGGCGCGCGTCGCCTTGATGGCGAGATCCAGCAGGTTGCCGGTGCCGTCGGCAGCCCCCTGGGACAGGGCGTCCAGCGCGGCCTTCACCGCCGCGTCGTCGCGGCTGGTGCGGATGGCGTTCAGGCGGGCGATCTGGGCCTCGCGCACGGCGGTGTTGTCGATGTCCAGCACCTCCACCCGCTCCGGGTTCTGCGGCCGGTACTTGTTGACGCCGACCACCACTTCCTCGCCCCGGTCGATGCGGGCCTGGCGGCGGGCGGCCGCCTCCTCGATCATCAGCTTGGGCAGGCCGCTGTCCACGGCCTTGGTCATGCCGCCCATGCCTTCCACCTGGTCGATCAACTTCTCCGCCTCGGCCGCCAGGCTGTGGGTCAGGCTTTCCACGTAATAGCTGCCGCCCAGCGGGTCGACCACGTGGGGCACGCCCGTCTCCTCCGCGATGATCAGCTGGGTGTTGCGGGCGATGCGGGCGGAGAAGGGCGTGGGCAGGCCCAGCGCCTCGTCAAAGCTGTTGGTGTGCAGCGACTGGGTGCCGCCCAGCACGGCGGCCATGGCTTCGATGGTGGTGCGCACCACGTTGTTGTAGGGATCCTGCTCCGTCAGGCTGACGCCCGAGGTTTGGCAGTGGGTGCGCAGGGCCAGCGACCGCGCATCCTGCGGGTCGAAATGCTTCTTCATCAGCTTGGCCCACAGCAGGCGGGCCGCGCGCAGCTTGGCCACCTCCATGAAGAAGTTCATGCCGATGGCGAAGAAGAAGGACAGGCGCGGGGCGAACTGGTCGACCTTCAGGCCCTTGGACGCCGCCGCCCGCACATACTCCAACCCGTCCGCCAGGGTAAAGGCCAGCTCCTGCACCGCCGTCGCCCCGGCTTCCTGCATGTGGTAGCCGCTGATGGAGATGGAGTTGAACTTGGGCATGTTCAGTGCCGTGTACTCGATGATGTCGGCCACGATGCGCATGCTGGGGGTGGGCGGGTAGATGTAGGTGTTGCGGACCATGAACTCCTTCAGGATGTCGTTCTGGATGGTCCCGGACAGCTTGTCCTGGCCCACACCTTGTTCCTCCGCCGCCACGATGTAGCCGGCCAGCACCGGCAGCACGGCGCCGTTCATGGTCATGGACACGCTCATCTTGTCCAACGGGATGCCGTCGAACAGGATCTTCATGTCCTCCACGCTGTCGATGGCGACACCGGCCTTGCCCACGTCGCCCACCACGCGGGGGTGGTCGCTGTCGTAGCCGCGATGGGTGGCCAGGTCGAAGGCCACCGACAGGCCCATCTGGCCCGCCGCCAGGTTGGCCTTGTAGAAGCGGTTGCTTTCCTCCGCCGTCGAGAAGCCGGCGTATTGCCGGATGGTCCACGGCCGGTGGCTGTACATGGTGGCCCGGGGACCCCGCGTGTAGGGCGCGAAGCCGGGCAGGGTCTGGAGCTCCAGACCCTCCAGGTCCGCCGCGGTGTAGAGCGGCTTCACCGCGATGCCCTCGGGCGTGGTGCGCACCAGGCCTTCGGGGTCGGCGCCGAATTCCTTGGCGGCCAGGCGCTGCCAATCGGCCAGGGTCTTCTCGGGGAAGTCGCTCATGATGGTCACTCGAACTCGATGATGATCTGGTCGACGGCCAGGGACGTGCCCTTTTCGGCCGCGATCTTCTTGACCTTGCCGTCGGAGTCGGCGCGCAGGATGTTTTCCATCTTCATGGCCTCCACCACCGCCAGTTCCTGGCCGGCCTTGACCTCGTCGCCCACGGCCACCGCCACGGTGACCAGCAGGCCGGGCATGGGCGACAGCAGGAACTTGGACATGTCCGGCTTGGCCTTGACGGGCATCAGGGCCGCGAACTCCGCCGCCCGGGCGGTAAGCACCTGCACCTCCAGCTCTGCACCGCCGTGGAACAGGCGGTAGCCGATGCCCGTGCCGTCCACCTGCACGGCCAGGGCGTGGCCGTCCACCGTGCCGGCCCACAGCGATTGGCCGGGGTGCCAGTCGGCGTTGCGCACCGTATAGGTCCGGCCGTCCAGCGTCACGTCATGGCCGTCCTCCACGGCGACGATCTCCGCCGGATGGTTGTCCCGGCCACAGCGCACCACCCAGGTGGCAGGCACCACGCGGTGGTGGCCCGCCATCTGGCCGGAAATGGTGGCATCGCGTTCCACCCGGGTGCGGTGGAGGCTGGCGGCCATGGCCAGCAGGCGGGTCAGCACCTCGGCCGGCAATTCGCGGCCGTGGAAGCCGTCGGGGAATTCCTCGGCGATGAAGTTGGTGGTCAGGCGCCCCTCGCCGAAGCGGCGGGATTCCACCAGGGCCGCGAGGAAGCTGATGTTGTGGCCCACGCCGCGGATCTGGAAGCGGTCCAGCGCGTCGCCCATGGCGGTGATGGCCGTGGTGCGGTCGGGGCCGTAGGTGATCAGCTTGGCGATCATGGGGTCATAGAACATGCTGATCTCGCCGCCCTCGTGGATGCCGGTATCCACGCGGACGATGCTGCCCTCCTGCGCGCCCGCCCCCTCGGCCGGGGGCCGGTAGCGCGTGACGCGGCCGATGGACGGCAGGAAGTTGCGCGTCGGCTCCTCCGCGTACACGCGGGCCTCCAGCGCCCACCCGTTCAGCTTTACGTCATCCTGGGTGATCGGCAGCTTCTCACCCGCCGCCACGCGGATCATCAGTTCCACCAGATCCAGGCCGGTGATCATCTCCGTCACCGGATGTTCCACCTGCAGGCGGGTGTTCATCTCCAGGAAGTAGAAGTTACGGTCCTTGTCGACGATGAACTCGACCGTGCCGGCGCTGCGGTACTGCACCGCCTGGGCCAGGGCCACGGCCTGCTCACCCATGGCCTTGCGCGTGGCCTCATCCAGGAAGGGGCTGGGCGCCTCCTCGATCACCTTCTGGTGGCGGCGCTGAATGCTGCATTCACGCTCGCCCAGGTAGACGCAATTGCCATGGGCGTCGGCCATGACCTGGATTTCGATGTGCCGGGGCTCGGTCACGTACTTTTCGATGAACACCCGGTCGTCGGCGAAGCTGGAGCGCGCCTCGTTGCTGGCGCTGCGGAAGCCTTCGCGCGTCTGGGCGTCGTCCCAGGCCACGCGCATGCCTTTGCCGCCGCCGCCGGCCGACGCCTTGATCATCACGGGATAGCCGATGTCGTGGGCGATGCGCACCGCCTCCTCATCGTCCTTGATGACGCCCAGGTAGCCGGGAACGGTGGAGACGCCGGCGGCCTTGGCCAGCTTCTTGGACTCGATCTTGTCGCCCATGGCGCCGATGGCGTGGACGTCCGGGCCGATGAAGGCGATGCCGGCGGCCTTCAAGGCCTCGCAGAACGCGGCCTTTTCCGACAGGAAGCCATAGCCGGGATGGACGGCCTCCGCCCCCGTTTCCAGGCAGGCCTGGATGATGCGGTCGGCCACCAGATAGCTTTGGGCCGACGGCGCCGGGCCGATGGCCACGGCCTCGTCCGCCATCTGCACGTGCAGGGCGCCGGCGTCGGCCTCGGAATAGACGGCGACGGTCTTGATGCCCATGCGGCGCGCCGTCTTGATGACCCGGCAGGCGATCTCGCCCCGGTTGGCGATCAGGATCTTGGAGAACATCAGAGGCAGCCTCAGAGCGGCAGGTTGTCGTGCTTCTTCCAGGGGTTCTCCAGCTTCTTGTTCTTGAGCATGGAGAACGCCTTGATCAGGCGGCGGCGGGTGTTGTGCGGCATGATGATGTCGTCGATGTACCCGCGCGAGGCCGCGACGAAGGGGTTGGCGAACTTCTGCCGGTATTCCTCCGTCCGCGCATCGATCTTGGCCGCGTCGCCGATGTCGGCACGGAAGATGATCTCGACGGCGCCCTTCGGCCCCATGACCGCGATCTCGGCCGACGGCCAGGCATAGTTGACGTCGCCGCGCAGGTGCTTGGACGCCATCACATCATAGGCGCCACCGTAGGCCTTGCGCGTGATCAGCGTGACCTTGGGTACGGTGGCCTCGGCATAGGCGAACAGCAGCTTGGCGCCGTGCTTGATGATGCCGTTGTATTCCTGCGCCGTGCCGGGCAGGAAGCCGGGCACGTCCACCAGGGTGCAGATCGGGATGTTGAAGGCGTCGCAGAAGCGCACGAAGCGCGCCGCCTTGATGGAGCTGTCGATGTCCAGGCAGCCGGCCAGCACCAGAGGCTGGTTGGCCACAAAGCCCACGGTGGACCCGTTCAGCCGGCCGAAGCCGATGATGATGTTCTTGGCGTAGTCCGGCTGCAGCTCGAAGAAGTCGCCCTCGTCCACGACCTTCAGGATCAGTTCCTTCATGTCGTAGGGCTTGTTGGGGTTGGCCGGCACCAGGGTGCCCAGCGACGGCTCCGGCCGGTCCACCGGGTCGGCGGTGACGCGGACCGGCGCCTGTTCCCGGTTGGACAGGGGCAGGAAGTCGAAGAAGCGGCGGGTGTGCAGCAGCGCCTCGACATCGTTGTTGAAGGCGAGGTCGGCCACGCCGGACTTGGCGGTGTGGGTCACGGCCCCGCCCAACTCCTCCGCCGTCACCACCTCATGCGTCACCGTCTTCACCACGTCCGGGCCGGTGACGAACATGTAGCTGCTGTCCTTCACCATGAAGATGAAGTCGGTCATGGCCGGGCTGTAGACGGCGCCGCCGGCGCAGGGGCCCATGATCAGCGACAGCTGCGGCACTACACCGGAGGCCAGGACGTTGCGCTGGAACACCTCGGCATAGCCGCCCAGGCTGGCCACACCTTCCTGGATGCGGGCGCCGCCGCTGTCGTTCAGGCCGATGACGGGGGCGCCCACCTTCATCGCCTGGTCCATGATCTTGCAGATCTTCTCGGCATGCGCCTCGGAGAGGGAGCCGCCGAAGACCGTGAAGTCCTGGCTGAAGACGAAGACCAGGCGGCCATTGATGGTGCCGTGGCCGGTCACCACGCCATCGCCCGGCACCTTCTGCTCCGCCATGCCGAAGTCGGCGCAGCGGTGCTCCACGAACATGTCCCATTCCTCGAAGGAACCGGCGTCCAGCAGCAGCTCCAGCCGCTCGCGGGCCGTCAGCTTGCCCTTGGCATGCTGGGCCGCCACGCGCTTCTCACCGCCGCCGGCGCGCGCGCCCTGGCGTTTGGCTTCAAGGGTTTCAATGACCGTGAGCGTCAACGCCCGTCTCCTGACCGGTTATGGGTGCGCCGGATGGCGGCTGTTTTGGGGTGTGGCGATGGCGGCGGGGGCCGCCTGGATTGACAGCTGCGATGTTTGCAAACAGTTTGATCCCAGTTCAAGCCGATGCCACGCGAAATCGTGCGACGCCGGGGTGGTTATTTTGTAAAGGTTGTGAAATCCAGCGAGGGGCGAGCGGCCATGGCGGGTAAGATTTTCGCGGGCGAACGGGTGCGGCAGCTGCGCCAGCAGCGGGGCATGGCGCTGTCCGCCCTGGCCCAGGCCAGCCAGCTGTCCATGAGTTATTTAAGCCAGATCGAAAACAATCAACGCCCCCTCAGCACGGCGGCGCTCGCCGCCATCTCCGCCGTGTTCGGAGTGGAACCGCGCCATTTCGCCGACGACAGCGACTTGCGCCTGGGCAGCGAACTGCGCGAGGTGCTGGGCGATCCGCTGTTCGCCGACGACGCCTCCAGCCTCAGCGCCATCAGCGACGCGGTACGTGCCGCGCCCGGTATCGCTGGCCAGTTCATCAAGCTCTACCGCGCCTACCAGCATTTGATGGAGGAGGGGGCGCGCCACCGCCTGGACCAGGATCTGGAGATGGAAACCGGCGGCACGGCGCCCTTCCCCTATGACGACGTGCGCGACTTCGTGCAGAGCAAGCGCAACCACTTCGCCAGCCTGGACGTGGCGGCGGAATCGCTGTTCGAAAGCCAGGGCTTCACCGCCACCCGCCTGCTGGAAGACCTGATCGACTACCTGCGGGACCGCCACGGCGTCACCTGCGCCGTGTCGGCAGCGCTGGGCGGGGAGGGGGTGCTGTGGCGCTACGATCCCGCCCTGCGCCAGCTGCATCTGGCGGAAAGCGCGCCGCGCGAAAGCCGCGCCTTCTTCCTGGCGCAGCAGATCGGCCGCATGCAGTTCGCCTCCCTGATCGAGGAGGAGGTGCGCAAGGCGCCGTTGAGCAGCCCCGAGGCGCGCGGCCTGGCCTACACGGGCCTCGCCAATTACTTCGCCGGCGCGCTGATCCTGCCCTATGGCCGCTTCCTCACCCAGGCGCGGGCCGTGCGCCATGACATCGAGCGGTTGCAGCACCATTTCGGCACCAGCTTCGAGCAGGTGTGCCACCGGCTCAGCACCATGCAGCGGCCGGGCAACGCCGGCATCCCGTTCTATTTCCTGAAGGTCGACCGCGCGGGCAACATCTTCAAGCGCAGCAGCGCCACCCGTTTCCAGTTCGCCCGCTTCGGCGGCGCCTGCCCTTTGTGGAACGTGCACGAGGCCTTCGCCCAGCCGGGCCGCATCCTGGTGCAGGTGGCCCGCACGCCGGACGGCATCACCTATCTCTGCATCGCCCGCACCGTCACCATGACCGGCGGCGGCCACCTGTCCCGCCCGCGCGAGGCGGCGCTGGGCCTGGGCTGCGAGATCACCCATGCCGGCGACCTGGTCTATTCCGCCGGCCTGGATTTGCAGAACCAGGAAACGGCGGTGCCCATCGGTTCCAGCTGCAAGGTCTGCGACCGCGACGACTGCCGCCACCGCGCCTTCCCCTCCATCGGCCGGGGCCTGGCCATCGCCGGACACGAGCGCCACGTGGTGCCGTTCAGCATGACGCCGGGCGGGATCAAGTGAAGCCTAGCGGACCGATGGACGCGCCCAGTGTTTGAGGGCGTCCTTAGGTTTCCGGCTCCGCCCGCTCCACTTCCCAGCTGACGGCGTAAACGTACGGCTCCAGGCTCAGGCGCCCCACCATCTGTTCCAGGGCCGCGTCGTTGCGGGTGGGGGAAACGGCCTTGGCGGTCACGTCCACCTTGGTGGTATCCGGCACGTCCTGGCTGTCGATGCGGCGCAGGCCCAGGCCGCCGTGGGTCAGGGCATGCATGAGCAGGGAGCGGATGTGCGCCTCCTCCGCCCCCTTGCAAGTGACGGAGACGGTGTAGTGCGTCTCCACATCCGTGGCGATCAGAATGCGGCGGTTCATGCGGCGCACCAGGGGGCGCAGGATTAGGTTGGTGACGACGACGAAGCCGGCCGCCGCCAGGCTGGGCAGCCAGTAGCCGCCACCGGCGAAGGTGCCGACCATGGCGGAGCACCACAGGGTGGCGGCGGTGTTCAGGCCATGGACGTTCACGCCCTCGCGCAGGATCACGCCCGCGCCCAGGAAGCCGATGCCCGACACCACTTGCGCCGCCACACGGGTGGGATCGCCCTGGCCCACCATGGCCGAGAAGATGACGAAGCCGGCGGAACCCAGGGCCACCAGCGCGTTGGTGCGCAGGCCGGCCATCTTCTGGTGCAACTGGCGCTCGAAGCCGATGCCCGAGCCCAGGGTCAAGGCCATGGCCAGGCGCAGCACGACTTCCAGGGGGTTGGTCAAGTCGCCGGTTATCATCCTGTATTCTCTTATCTTTGGCGCCGCGCCGATCGGCACCGTTTATGGCGCTGGCTGAACCATAAGGCAAGCAGGCGGGTGGCCGCGACCCTGTGGCAATCCGCGCGCAGAAAGCCCATATCGGTAGCGACCCATATCGGTAGCGACTTGGTAAAAAAGGAGCGTCAGGCCATGGATGGCGAATACGAAGTGGTGCGCACGGACGAGGAATGGCGCCAGCTGCTGACGCCAGAGCAGTACGCCGTCATGCGCGGCCACGGCACGGAACGACCGGGCAGCTGCGCCCTGAACCATGAGAAGCGGCCGGGCACCTTCTCCTGCGCCGGCTGCGGCCAGCCGCTGTTCCAGTCCACCCGCAAGTTCGAGAGCGGCACCGGCTGGCCCAGCTTCAACGACCCGGTGGAAGGCTCCGTCGCCACCACGGTGGACCGCAGCTATGGCATGGTGCGGACCGAGGTGCACTGCGCCCGTTGCGGCAGCCACTTGGGCCACGTCTTTCCCGACGGCCCGCCGCCCACGCACCTGCGCTATTGCATCAATGGCGTCGCGATGAACTTCGAGGCGGATTGAGGGCTAAGGAAGCCCCAGGTCAATGCCGGCCCAGCTTACCCGCGGCGGGGCCGGCGGCGGCCACCGCCTGCTCCGCGCACTTGGTCAGGGTGTTCTCCTGGCAGGTGACTTCGGTGAACCCCAGCGTCTGGCCTTGGGCGGAGGCGTAGCGGATGGGGAAGGCCAGCTTGTAGTGGATGCCCGCGCGCGCCGCCGCCGTGGGACCCTGCACCACCACGATCAGGGAATTGGCCCGGTGCCCGCTGCTGAGCACGAAGGCGCCGTCGCGGCCGAAGGCCTGAACGACGGCGCCGGCCAGGGCCACCGTGACGTCATCATCGCCGCCGCGCAGCACCTCCACCTGGGTGGGGGCGCCGGCCCGGGCGGGTGACCACCCAGGGACGCACAGGGCGGTCACGGTCATCACCGCCGCCGCTTTCATGATTCCGGGCGCATCCATCGCCCTCTCCCTTCCTCAAAAGCCCTCACGCACAGCTTTACGCGAAACGCTTGTGGGTTTGCCAGCGATGGTCCCAGATGGGGGATCGTGCCGCGGCGTCTCTTAACCATAGTGCCTATGGCCTTACGTCGATTGCTGCGGCAAGCGCCTGGCCTGTAAAACGAAATCTACGCATCCTGATGCCAAGGATGCCCGGGATGCCCTCCCGGACGGTAGGGGGTCGGGGCCTCGCTCGCGGACGAGGGCTTCGGATTGGGGGAAACAACATGGCATTGGTAAAGACCTCCCGCTTGGCCGGGGCGAAGGGCCGAACCCGCGCCCAGGCCGCCGCCGCGGTCGAGGCGCCGGTGAAGGCTGCGCCCAAAGCCGTGGCACCGCCCAAGCGCACGCGCCGGCCCCTGCTGGCCACCACCCGCCAGACAGCGGCGGAACGTATCGCCGCCGCCACCGAGGAGTTGGCCGCCGGCGTGGCGGAGGCGTCCGCCGCGTCGGAAGAGCTGCGCCGGTCGCTGGAGCAGATCGCCAGCGCGGCGGAAGAGGCGGCGTCGGCCAGCCACGAATCCCTGGCGGCCGTCGCGGGTATGGCCACCTCGTTCCAGCAGGCTCGGGAGCGGGCGGACCGGGCGCAGACACGCACCCTGGCCCTGCAGACCCAGCTGACCGAGGCCGCCGCCCTGATCGAGGCGTCGGTGGCGGCGGTGGCTGCCAGCGCAGACCGGCAACTGAAGTCGGTCGACATCATTGTCACGCTGGAACGCCACGCCGCCCACATCGGCGACATCACCCGCACGGTGGCGGACATATCCGACCAGACCGGCCTGCTGGCCCTGAACGCCGCCATCGAGGCGGCGCGGGCAGGCGATCACGGCCGGGGCTTCGCCGTGGTGGCGGACGAGGTGCGCGCCTTGTCCGAGACCTCGGAAAGGCGGTCGCGCGACGTCCAGGTTTTGGCCGGCAGCATCACGGATGAGGTCCGCATCGTCGCCGACCGGGTTCGCGCGGCGGCGGCCACGGCAACCGCCGAGGCGGCCGAGGGCCGCACCGTCACCACCCAGCTGGAGAGCACCCGCGCCGACCTGGCCGGCCTGGTCGATGGTGCCCAGGCCATCCTGCTGGCGGCGGTGGAGGCGGACGCCGCCGCGCGGGAGGCGCAAAAGGGGGCGGAAAACATCTCCAGCGCGGCGGAGGAACAGTCCTCGGCGGCGGCGGAGGCCCAGCGTTCCGTGGCGCAGCAGAGCCAGGCGCTGGACCAGAGCCGCCAGGCCGCCGATGCCCTGGCCGCCCTGTCCGAGGGCCTCAGCCTCGAAGGCCAGCGCGACAGCCTGGTCGAAGACGTGGGCGCCATGGCGGAGCAGCTGTCGGCGGCGGTGCAGCAGCTGTCGGGTGCTGCCGGCGAAATCCTGATCGCCATCAATCAGATTAGCCGGGGGTCCCAAATCCAGGCCGCCGCCACCCAGCAGTCCAGCAGCGCCATGGCTCAGATCCAGCGGGCGGCCCAAGCCACCAGCAGTAGCGCCGGCCAGGCGCTGGACCGGATCAAGGGCTCGCAAGCCATGCTGGCGCAAGGCCGTGCGACCGTGGGGAGGCTGATTCAGGGCGTGGGCCGGGCCCTGGCCGAAACCCGCGCGGTGATCGACCTGGTCGCCGCGCTGGAGGAAACCGGCCGGCGCATGGAGAAGATCGTGGACGGCATCGCCATCGTGGCGGTGCAGACCACCATGCTGGGCGTCAGCGGCTCGGTCGAGGCGGCGCGGGTCGGGGACCAGGGCACGGGTTTTGCCGTCGTTTCCACCGATATCCGCGCCCTGGCGCGGGACTCGGGCGAAAACGCCGACCGCGCGAAGGACGTCATCCGCCATTTCCAGCTGCTGGTGGCGGCCGTGCGCCGCGATCTGGAACAGATCGCCGCCGTGGCCGAGGCCGAGATGCAGAAGAACAAGGAGATCGACGTCCGGCTGGCCGCCATCGCCACCGGCGCGCAGGAGCTTTATGCCGCCAGCAGCGACATCGCCGCCGGGGCCGACACCATCAGCGGCACGGTGCGCGAGGTGTTGAGCGGCGTGCAGCAGATCGCCGTGGCGGCGGAACTGGCCGGCGGGGCCGCCATCCAGGCCGCCACCGCCGCCCGGCAGCAGGCGCGCGGGGCGGAAGACCTGGCAGCCGCCATCGAGGAGATCGCGTCGCTGGCCGAAGAGTTGCAGAAAGCCGGGTGATGGCCGCTTCCAAGGCGGCCGGGGGCCGCCGCCAGCACGTGCTGACCTTCCGCGTGGGCGCCGCCCGGCTGGCCGCCTCGGCCGCCGATGTGATCGAGGTGCTGCGCCCCGTGCGCGTGACCCGGGTGCCGCACGCGCCGGCCGGCTTGACGGGTGTCGCCAGCGTGCGCGGCACCGTCGTGCCCGTGCTGTCGCTGGCCCGCCTGCTGGGCGGGGAGGAGGCCGCGTCCGGTGCCGCTTCCCGCCTTCTGCTGCTGCAGGCGGAGGAGCCTGTGGCGCTGACGGTGGACGAGGTGGGGGCGCTGGCCCAGCTTGACGCCGGCGCGGACCAGGCCGCCGGGGGGCTTTATGTCCATGAGGACGGCGCCCTGCGCCTGATCGACTTGGCCGAGCTGCTGCGCCGGGAGTTCGCCGGCCTGGTTCGGCGCGGCGATGGACCAGGCCGGGCGGAACCCGCTGAGCCGCGCCGGCAGGCGGCCAAGGATGAGAGTGCCTTTCTGGCCTTCACCCTGGCGGACCAGGCCTACGCCCTGCCCCTGGCGGAAGTGGGGGAAGTCATCACCCTGCCGGATCATCTGATGAAGCTGCCCCGTACCGACGCCGCCATGGTGGGCGCCGCGTCGCTACGGGGCGCCCTGTTGCCCATCGTTTCCCTGCGGGCGCTGCTGGGCCTGGGTATCGCCGCCGGCGATCAGCGTGGCGCGCGCGTGGTCGTCGCCCATGTCGGTGGTTCACGGGTGGGGCTGCTGGTTGATCGCCTGAATTCCATCCTGCGCGTCCCGGCGGACAGCGTGGGCGCCGTGCCGGCGGTACTGAACCGGGGCCGGGGCGAGGCCCAGATCCAATCCATCTGCCGTCTGCCGGATGGTCGCGGCCTGGTCTCCATCCTGTCGGGCGCGCGGTTGTTCCGGGATGACACGGTGGCGCATATTCTGGCGGATGGCGGCCCCAGCCCGCAGGAGGCACGTGATATGAACCCTGAGCGCCATGCAACGACGGGTGACCGCGTGGTTGTTTTCCAGCTGGGAGACGAGGAATACGGCCTGCCCGTGGACGCGGTGGAGGAGGTGGTGCGCCTGCCGGACACCCTGACCCGTGTGCCCAAGGCGCCTGGCTTCATCGAGGGGGTCATGAACCTGCGCGGCCAGGTGCTGCCCGTCATCGATCAACGCCGCCGGTTCGGCGTGGCCGGGTCCGGCACGGGCCGGCGGCGGGTCATCGTGACCCGCATCAACGGCAAGCTGGCCGGATTCGCCGTGGATGGCGTGTCTGAGATTCTGGCCCTGCCGGCTGGCCGGGTAAGTGATGCGCCGGACTTCAGCCAGGCGGGTGACGCCGAGGGTGCCCCGGTGTTCAGCCGCATCGCCAACCTGGAGACGGTGGACGGCGCCGGCCGCATGATCCTGCTGATCGAACCGCAGGCCCTGCTGGACCGGGCGGAGCGTGACCTGCTGGCCGCCCTCGATGCGGCCTTGAAGGGGGACGGCGCCCAGGCGGGGAACGATGCCATGACCGGTTCGAGCGCCCCGTGACCCGCCTGTTGATCGTCGACGACAGCGCCCTGGTCCGCCGCCTGCTGGGCGACCTGTTCACTGCCGCTGGCGATTTCGAGGTGGCGTTCGCCCGCGACGGGCTGGAGGCGCTGGCCCAGCTGCGGGAGTTCAGTCCCGACGTCATCACCCTGGACGTCCACATGCCGCAGATGGACGGGCTGACCTGCCTGGACCAGATCATGGTGGAACAGCCCCGGCCGGTGGTGATGGTCTCCTCCTTCACCGAGGCGGGGGCCGAGGTGACGCTGGAAGCCATGGCGCTGGGGGCGGTGGATTTCATTCAGAAGCCGGACGGGGCCATCTCCCTCAAGATGGACCAGTTGGGGCCTGGTCTGGTCGACAAGGTGCGCCAGGCGGCGGGCGCCCGCCTGCGCCGCTCCCACCGCCTGGCCGAGCGCCTGCGGCGGCAGGCGGACGCCATCGAGGCCGGCAGGCTGGATACCGGCGCCGTTGCCCGGGGCGCCGTCGCCCGGGCCAAGCGCGCCCGGCTGCTGACCGACGCCCCGCCGCAGGAGGTGGAGGGGGCGGCCCCGGCGGCGGAAAGTCAGGCGCTGCCCGGCTTGGTGCTCATCGGCTGTTCCACCGGTGGTCCGCCGGCGCTGGACGCCGTGCTGGAAGGGTTGCCGGCGGACTTTCCCTGGCCGGTGCTGGTGGCCCAGCACATGCCGGCCACCTTCACCGGCCCGTTGGCGCGCCGCCTGGACCGCCTTTGCGCCCTGACGGTGCAGGAGGTCGCGCGGCCCACCCCACTGGCCCCAGGGAATGTCTACATCGGCCGGGGCGACGCCGACCTGGTCCTGAGCCAGCGCCCCTCCGGCTTGATAGCGCTGCCCACCCCCGCCAAGGAGGAATACCGCTGGCATCCCAGCGTTGACCGGCTGGTCGACAGCGCGTTGTCACTGGTGGAACCTTGGCGCCTGGTGGGCGTGCTGATGACCGGCATGGGCTATGATGGCGCGGCCGCCATGACCCGCCTGCACGACAACGGCGGACGCACCATCGCGGAGTCTGAGGAGAGCGCCGTGGTCTGGGGCATGCCGGGTGAACTGGTGAAGGCTGGCGGGGCGGACGTGGTGGCCCCGCTGGAGGAGATTTCCGGCCGCCTGGTGCGCATGGTGGCCGGGCGATGAGTCCCCGCCGCCCCCATGGCCCCAACGGCGACGCCCCGCTGCTGAGCGCCCCCGAACTCGCCCGCTTCTGCGAATTTCTCTATGACCGCACGGGCATGCAGTTCGGGGAGAGCAAGCGGTATTACATCGACCGGCGGGTCGGCCAGCGCATGGCGCTGACGGGGGCCGGCAGCTTCACCGACTATTTCAACCGCCTGCGCCTGGATCCCGTGGAGGCGGAGCAACTGATCAACAGTTTCACCGTCAACGAGACCTACTTCTACCGAGAAGATCATCAGCTGAAGAGCCTCAGCCGCGACATCCTGCCGGACATCGTTTCCCGGCGGGGGCCGGGCGACAAGCTGCGCTTATGGTCCATCCCCTGCTCGACGGGCGAGGAACCGTATTCCATCGCCATCTGGCTGCTGGAAAACTGGGCCATGGTGGACGCCTACCATGTGGAGATCGTCGGGTCGGACATCGATACCCAGGCCTTGGAGGAAGCGCGGCTGGGGCGGTACGCCGCCAAGTCGCTGGCGCGCTTGCCGCCGGATCTGCGGCGGGACTATTTTCTAGAATCCAAAGGACGGGGTGGGGTTGAGCATTTCCAGATCATCCAGGATTTGCGGGAATCCGTGACCTTCACCAATGCCAACCTGATGGATGGGGACGCGCTGGCCATTCACGGCAAGTTTGATGTCATCTTCTGCCGCAACTTGTTGATTTATTTCGATGACCGGTCGCGGCGCCAGGCGGTGCGCAACCTGCATGACCGATTGGTGCCGGGCGGTTATCTGTGCCTGGGCCATTCGGAGTCGCTGGCCCGCCTGAGCGACAGTTTTGACGTGCAACGTTTCGCCGATGCCGTGGTCTATCAGCGCCCGCGTGACCCCCGCCCAGCCAAGGCGGGCCGCGATGGATGAACTGCTGGAACAGTTCCTGATCGAAGGGCCGGAGCAGGTGCAGCAGGCGGCCGAGGCCTTGCTGGCCCTGGAAAGCCGGCCGGATGACGCCGCCCTGGTCGACCAGGCCTTTCGCGCCATCCACACGCTCAAGGGCTCGGTCGGCCTGTTCGACCTGCCGGCCATGGGGCGGGTGCTGCACGTGGCGGAGGACCTGCTGGGCGCGTGGCGCGATGGGCGCCAAGCCCCGTCACGGGGCGCCGTGGATGCCTTGATCGCGGCCACCGGCCAGACGGAGCGCTGGCTGGGCGCCCTGGCGGCGACGGGGGGCGGCCTGCCGGCGGACGCCGACGCCGTGGCGGCCGACCTGGTCAGCCGCCTGAGCCGCGCCCTCGACGGCGACGCGCCGGCATCCGCGGCGGCCCAGGCGGCGCACGTCGATACCGCCTGGATCGAGGCCCTGTTCCGGGACCGCGACTTGGACCCCGCCCGCCACCCCACGGTGACGGCGCTGCGCTATATCCCCGATGCCGGCTGCTATTTCCGTGGGGAGGATCCCGTCGCCTTCGCGCGGGCGGTGCCGGACCTGCTGGCCTTGCGTATCACCCGGCGTAATGCTGCGGCGCCTGTGACGGCCGACACCTATGATCCCTACGCCTGCGACCTGGTGTTTGAACTGCTGTCGGCCGCGGCGCCGGAGGCGGTCAAGGGACCCTTCCGTTTCGTGCCCGACCAAATCCAGCTGCTGTCCTGGTCGCCACCTCCGTCGCCATCCGCGCCCGTGCCGCCGCCAGCCCCGGTGGAAGGGCCGCGCAGCCTGAGGGTGGAGGCCGGCCGCATCGACGCCCTGGCTCAGTTGGTGGATGAGCTGGTGGTGGCCAAGAACGCGCTGTCCGACCTGGCGGGGCAGATGGCGGACGGATTGGCGCCGCAGGCGGCGGTGCAAATCCTGGGTGACCGCCAGGCGGCGCTGGACCGGCTGGTCGGGCGTCTGCACCGCACGGTGATGGGCATACGCCTGGTGCCCATCCTGCCCTTGCTGCGCCGTTTCCCCCGGGTGGTGCGCGAAACCGCGACCGCCTTGGGCAAGGAGGTCGACTTGGCGGTCGATGGCCAGGATGTCCAGGTCGACAAGGCCATCGTCGAGGGGTTGTTCGAACCCCTGACCCATTTGCTGCGCAACGCCGTCGACCACGGCGTCGAGCCGGCGGCGGAGCGCGCGGCAGCGGGCAAGCCCGCCCGCGCCTTGATCAGCCTGGTCGCCCGGCGCGAGGGCGACCACGTCGTCATCGACGTGACGGACGATGGGCGCGGCATGGACCCGGCCCGCATCCGCCAGGCCGCCGCCGCGCGCGGGCTGTTGCCCGACCGCATGCTGGACGCCCTGGCCGACGACCAGGTGCTGGACCTGGTGTTCCGTCCCGGCTTCTCGACCGCCGAGGCGGTGACCGACCTATCCGGCCGGGGGGTGGGCATGGACGCGGTGCGCGCCGCGGTCGGCCGCCTGGGCGGTAGCGTCGGCATCAGCAGTGTCACCGGGCAGGGCACGACGGTGCGCCTCGTCCTGCCTCTGAATCTGGTGCTGACCAAGGTCATGGTGGTGACGGTGGCGGGAGAACGCTACGGCATCCCCATTGACGGCATCGTGGAAACGGCGCGTGTGGACCCGGACCGCGTCCTGCCCATCCGCGCGGGATGGGCCTTCGTCCTGCGTGATACGGCCGTACCGCTCCTGTCCCTGACGGCGTTGCTGGGGCTGCCGGAAGGGGCGCGGGCGGCCGGGGGACCGTGCCGGGCGGTGGTGGTCCGGGTGGGCGGCGATCTGGTGGCGGTGGAGGTTGACGCCTTCGTCGGCCGGCGCGACGTGGTGTTGCGGCCCCTGACCGGCCTGCTATCGGCGATGCCGGGCCTGTTGGGGACAACTCTTTTGGGGGATGGGCACGTGCTGATGATCCTGGATGTGCCCGGCCTGATCGCCGCCGCACCCAGCGACGCGGCGCTGCTGGGGCAGGGGGAGCCATGACGGTGGAGGTCGCGGGGAATGTGATCCGCCTGCGAGGCGTCTGCGCCGCCGAGGACGCGGAAACCTTGCTGTCGCGGCTGCAGGCGGCGCCCGAGTCCGAAATCGACGTCACCGCTTGCCGCCACCTGCACGGTGCCGTTGCCCAGGTTTTGCTCGCTTTTCGGCCTAGTGTACGCGGTATGGCCGAAGATATATTTCTGCGCGACTGGGTCATACCCAATTTGGCGGCGCCGCGCTAAGTCTTTCGCAGACAAGATTACTGGGCGCGCGCTATACATATTTGGTCACTGGCCGGGCGCGAAAAGACCGATAACTTGCTGGTGACGATAATAGGCAGATTGGATGACTTGGGCGGGATGGTTGAAATGGGTACTACGGTCTTAATCGTCGATGATAGCAAACTAGCGCGCATCGTCGTGGCCAAGGCTATAGCGGCGCTGCAGCCCGGTTGGACAAAGGTCGAGGCGAGCAATGCCGACGAGGCGCTGGCCGTCCTGCGCGATGGTCAAGTCGACCTCGCCATCCTGGACTTCAACATGCCCGGCCGGAATGGATTGGAATTGGCGGAGCATATGCGACATCGCTACCCGGACATGCCCATAGCGCTCGCGACCGCCAACGTGCAGGACGAGGTGATCGCCCGTGCCCGCGCGGCCAACGCCACCTTCATCAGCAAGCCCATCACCGAAGACGGGATCCGGGACTTCCTGTCCGGCGCAGCCTTGAAGCTGCGCGCGGTGCACGGATGAACCAAA
This sequence comes from Nitrospirillum bahiense, assembly GCF_007828025.1. Taxonomy (NCBI): domain Bacteria; kingdom Pseudomonadati; phylum Pseudomonadota; class Alphaproteobacteria; order Rhodospirillales; family Azospirillaceae; genus Nitrospirillum; species Nitrospirillum bahiense. The sequence continues at coordinate 57,277 of NZ_VITO01000001.1, read as the reverse complement.
CCCCCCATATTCTGGATGAGTTGGAGAACGACGCGCTGACCGAACTGGTCAACATCGGTGTCAGCCGCGCGGCCGTCAGCCTGCGCAAGATGGTGGGCAACCAGGTGACGCTGTCGGTGCCGTCGGTGGAGGTGGTGGGGCGCAAGCTGGCCGCCACCCTGATCCAGGAGCGGGAAAGCGATGAACTGGTGGCCGTTCGTCAGGATTTCACCGGCGCCTTCAACGGCCGCGCCCTGCTGATCTTCCCTGAGTCCAACAGCCTGGAACTGGTCCGCGCCGTCACCCAGGACGAGCTGTCGCGGACGGAGATGGTGGACATCGAGGAGGAGGCCCTGGCCGAGACGGGCAACGTCGTCCTGAACGGTTGCCTGGCCACCATGGCCAACATCCTGCAGCGGCCCCTGACCATGTCGTTGCCGCAGGTGCTGCGCGGCGATGGGCAGATCCTGTTCGAACTGGCGGAAAAACACGATGACGACGGCGTCGTCCTGTTCCTGTACATCAATTTCGCCATCAGCGGCCGGGACATCCGGGGCTATATCGCCATGCTGATGGATCTGCCGTCTTTGCAGTCGCTGAAGGAACTGATCGGCGAATTCATCGCACGGGTGGTGGGCACGGACGGTGGCGATGCCCACTGACGGTCTTGCCTCTGGCGCCAGGGTGAGGGGACGGGCATGAGCGGCCGAGCGGAGGCTGTGATCGTGATGGAGCGGGACAGCGGGGTTTTGCCGGAGGTGCGGGCACTGTGCGGCCCGCTGCTGGACGCGCTGGTCCAGTCCGGCATGCCCTTGACCATCACCGACCATCGCCGGCCGGGCGAGCCGCTGGTTTTCGCCAATCCCGCGTTCGAACGCCTGACCGGCCACGCCTTCAGCGGCCTGGCCAACCGGCCTTTCGGCTTCCTGGCCGCCGCCGATGCCGACCCCGCCATCCTGGCCGGGATCGAGGAGGCTTTGGCCGCCGACCGGCCGCTGACGGCCGATCTGCGGGTGATGCGCAAGGACGGTACCATTTTCTGGGACCGGCTGCGCCTGACCCCCGTGGTGGACGGCCAGGGCGCCACGCCCTATTTCCTGTGGACCCATTGCGACCAGACCGTTGATCTCGCCCGCATGGAGGTGGAGGCCGAGCTGGCCGCCAGCCGCCAGGCGTTGGCCAACGCCAAGGAACGGGCGCGCCTGGCCCAGGCCGTGGGCGGCACCGCCGGCGCCTGGGAATGGGACGTGGCCGATGGCCGGCTTTACGCCGACGCCCGCTTCGCCGAGCTGTATGGCCTGGATCCCGTGGCCGCCGGCAATGGCCTGTCCACCGACGCCTTCTTCGATTCCATCCACACCGACGACCGCATGCGCATCCGCATCGCCGTGGCCGGGGTGATGCATGGCGCCGACATCTTCGCCAAGGACTACCGGGTGGTGGCCCGTGACGGCACGGTGCACTGGGTCTCGGCCCGCGGGGGGGCCGACCGCACCGCGGACGGGGCAGTGCGCCGCTTTCGCGGGGTGCTGGCCGACATCACCGAGCAGAAGCGGGTGGAGGAACAGCTGCGCGTGGCCCAGACGGCCGGCGGCGTGGGCACGTTCGAGTATATCAGTGGCTTCGGCACCGTATCCGTGTCCGAGCAGTTCTGCCGCCTGCTGGGTTTGCACCCGACCACGGCCCTGCCGGTGCGCACCGTCAACGCCGTGGTGCTGGCCGAGGACGCCCCCCTGATCACCAGCCTGGAGGGCGGGGAGACGGCACCACCCTATCGCGAGTTCCGCATCCGCAGGCCCGACACGGGGGAGATCCGCTGGCTGGCCCAGCGGGGGGAGCACCGCCGCGACGGCAAGCGTGACCGCGAGGGCCGCCAGGGATCCGGCAGCCGCTTCATCGGCGTGATCTATGACATCACCGCGTCAAAGGACGCGGAGGAAAAGCTGCGCCAGTTCGCGGAGACGCTGGAGGCGCGGGTGGAGGAACGCACGCGGGAGCGTGACCGCGTCTGGAACAACTCGCGCGACCTGCTGGTCATCATCGGTGCCGACGGCCTGTGTCGGGCGGTCAGCCCCTCCTGGACCGCCATCCTGGGCCATGAGACGGATGAGGTGGTGGGGCGTCAGGTTCAGGACTTCGTCCACGCCGACGACGTGGTGGCGACGGCGGAGGCGCTGATGGGTGCCCTTCATGACCAGAACCTGACCAATTTCGAGAACCGCCAGCTGCACAAGGACGGCAGCCTGCGCTGGATCTCCTGGAACACGTCCAAGGAAGGCGATCTGGTCTACGCCTACGGCCGCGACATCACCGAGGACAAGCAGCGCGCCGACATGCTGCGCCAGACGGAAGAGCAACTGCGCCAGGCCCAGAAGATGGAAGCCGTGGGCCAACTGACCGGCGGGCTGGCCCACGACTTCAACAACATGCTCATGGGTGTCATCGGTGGCCTGGACATCGTGCGCCGCCGCATTTCCCAGGGCCGGCTGAACGACCTGGACCGGTTCATGGACGCCTCCATGGCCTCGGCCCAGCGGGCGGCAGCCCTGACCCATCGCCTGCTTGCCTTCTCCCGCCGGCAATCGCTGGACCCCAAGCCCATCGACGTCAACGGCCTGGTGCGCTCCATGGAAGACCTGCTGCGCCGGACTTTGGGCGAGCAGATCGAGCTGCGCATCACCGTGGCGGAGAACCTGACGGCGGCCCGCAGTGACGTGAACCAGTTGGAAAGTGCCATCCTCAACCTGGCGATCAACGCGCGCGACGCCATGCCCGACGGCGGCATCCTGACCATCGAGACCAGCCGCGCCACGCTGGACCGGTCCTACACCAACCGGCACGACGGCCTGTCGCCCGGCGACTATGTCATGATCCGGGTCAGCGATACCGGCATGGGCATGCCGCCCGATGTGGTGGCGAAGGCCTTCGATCCCTTCTTCACCACCAAGCCCATCGGCCAGGGCACCGGCCTGGGCCTGTCCATGATCTATGGTTTTGTGAAGCAGACGGGCGGCCACGTGCGCATCGACAGCGAGCCCTGGCGCGGCACGGCCATCACCCTGTACCTGCCGTGCGATGGTGGCGCCAACGCCCAGGATGGCGGCTTTGCCGGTATGGGCGAGACGCCGGAAGGGGCCGGGGAGATCGTCCTGGTGGTGGAGGATGACGATTCCGTGCGGCTGCTGGTCCTGGATGTGCTGCAGGAACTGGGATACACCGCCCTGCACGCGGCGGATGGGCGCGGTGCGCTGAGTGTCATCGAATCCTCCAGCCAGATCGATCTGCTGATCACCGATGTCGGCCTGCCGGGCTTGAACGGCCGGCAATTGGCGGAGATCGCGCGCCGGCGGCGGCCCAACCTGCCGGTTCTGTTCGTTACCGGGTACGCCGCCAACGCCGCCGTGCGCGGTGATTTCCTGGAACCGGGCATGGACATGGTGATGAAGCCCTTCGCCATGGACGAACTGGCGGCCAAGATCCGCGGCATCTTGGAAGAGCGGCAGGTGCTGGCGGCCGCTCCCCCTTAACGGGTATTTTGAGAGATTGCATTCCGTATAGGTTGCGACCCGACCTGCTTTCCGGCATATCTGGCTCCAATGGATTGAACCCTGGGGGCCGGGATGCGGACGAATTTGATCATGGGCGCGGTGGCGTTCTTGGTGCTGGCGGGCTGTGCCGCCACGGGACAAGGAACGGGTGGCCCGGGATCGGCCGGGCAGGGCACCAGCGCCACGCCGGCCCAGCTTTTCGCCCGCTCCCTGAACGCGGCGGCCGTGGCGCGGCCCGACCTGGTAGGGCCGGAACTGGTGCGCATCGCGCCCGACGCCGCCCAGGCATCCTGGGCCAAACTGGTGTGGCGTGATGGGCCGCACGGGCGCCAGGTGCTGGTGGCCTCGACCATGGCGGCGGCGGCTTATGAGAAGTACTACGCTGGCAAGGCCGGCGGCACCTCGCCCGACAGCTGGGGCACCATGTGGGTGACGGCCGTGCCGCAGTTGCAGGAGTTCTGTGCCGGTGCCACCGGCGATGCGGCCGCCAAAACCGAACGGGTGAAACAGTATCTGGGCCTGGACCCGTCCCGCGATTATTCCGAGGTGGTGGAGATGTGGGTGGCGCCCGAGGCGCTGGCCCGCCCGTGCCCAGACACGGACGTGACCGCCTCCCACTGCGCCCTGGACACCTCCTCCACCGTGGCCCGGCCCAGCTGTGCCGCCGGCGACGCCGCTTGCCTGGAGAAGCAGGGCTATTGGGATTGGTTCGCCCGCAACATGCGTGTGAACTATGTCGAGGGTGGCGCGCCCTGGACCCGCCTGGGTTATACCTATGACTGGCATCCCCAGGCCGGCGGGCCCGACGGCGCCGTCCGCTATGGCGCCAGCGAGTTCATCCTGAAGCCCAGCCGCCCCTATGACATCCGCGCCGCCTACACCCTCGCCGACTATTGCCGCAAGCCGGCGGCCTGAGGCCCACGGAGGGCGGCGCCATGTGGCACAATCGCTGGACGGAAAAGCCGTCCTATGAGGAGGCGCTGGCGCTGACCGGCCTCATGAAGACCTTGGCGGCGTTCAACCCGCGCGTCGCGGGCACGCCGCCCCTGGGCCTCGACCTGCCATCCAGTGACATCGACATCCTGTGCCACGCCCGGGACGCGGCCGCCCTTGCCGCGGCGCTATGGACCGTGGGCGCGGACTGGGAAGGTTTCACCCTGTATCAATGGCGTCGGGCGCCGCGGCCGATCATCGCCCGTTTCCGGGCCCACGGCTGGGCCTTCGAGGTTTTCGGCAGCCCCGAGCCGGTGGAGATGCAGGCGGGATGGCGGCACTTCATGGTGGAGGCGCGCCTGCTGTCCCTGGGCGGCCCGGCCCTGCGCGCCGCCGTCATGGCGGCCCGGCTGGGGGGAATGAAGACCGAACCCGCCTTCGCGCAGGTGCTGAAGCTGCGGGGCGACCCTTATGCCGCCCTTCTGCTGCTGGCGGCCGCGCCCGATGACCGGCTGTCGGCCCTGGTGGCCGCCGCTGGCTTCATTCCGGCATCACGGGGGCTGTTGGCCGGCGGGCGCTGAGCGTCGCGCCGATGGAGGCGACCATGATGGTGGCGATGGCGAGCCAGTGGAGGGGCGACAGCGCCTCGCCCAACAGCATCATGGCCATTAGGGCGCCCACCGCCGGCTCGGCGCTGGTCAACGTGCTGAAGGTCTGGGCCGGCAGGCGGCGCATCGCGAACATTTCTAGCGTGTAGGGTAGGGCGCTGGACAGGGCTCCCACCATGAAGGCGCTACCCAGGATGCCCGGCTGGAACAGGGTGGCCGCCCCGGTTTGCGCGATGCCGATGGGCAGCACCAGGGTGGCGGCGATCAGCGTGCCCGCCGCCGTCGCCTGGGTGCCGTGGGCGCCGCCCACCTTCTTGCCGGCGACAATGTACAGCGCCCAGAACACGCCCGCCCCCAGGGCGCAGGCGATGCCGTACGGGTCCAGCTGCGCCGCCGACCGCTCCAGTGGCAGCAGCAGCGCCAGCCCCGCCACGGCCAACCCTATCCATAGGAAATCGACCCGGCGGCGGGATGACAGCAGCGCCAGGCCCAGCGGCCCCGTGAACTCGACCGCAATGGCGACGCCCACCGGTATGGTTTGCAGCGCCTGGTAGAACAGGAAATTCATCGCCCCCATGGCGCCGCCGTAAACCAGCAGCGGCCGCCAGCTGTTCCGCGTCAGCCGCAGGCGCCAAGGCCGCAGCAGCAGGGTCAGCATAAGGGCCGCCGTCGTCAGGCGCAGGGCCGTGGTGCCCTGCGGGCCCGTCACCGGGAACAGGGTCTTGGCGATGGACGCGCCCGTGGTGACCGACACCATGGCGGCGAACAACGCAGCCACGGGCAGCAGCGGGGACAGGCGGGCGGCCCCCGGCAGGGACGGCGGCAGGGTTGTGTCGTGGGACATGGGACTGTGATCGAGGAAGGGTGTTGGATGCCTGAGACTTCAAGCGCTGCGCTAGTTTAGCGGCTTGGTCCGTCCAAACGTGTCAATTATTGTTGATCCATGATAATTTTTATCGCGAAAGCGGTGCATGAGGCCATGATGATATCGCCCGACCTGGACGCCATCGACGCCAAGCTGCTGGAACAGCTACAAGGCGATGCCCGCTTGCCCATGCCGGTGCTGGCTGAGCGGGTGGGCCTGTCGGGCCCAGCCTGCTACCGCCGTGTCCGGCGCCTGCGCGAGATCGGCGCCATCGAGCGTGAGATCGCCATCGTCCGGCCGCGCACGCTGGGCTGGCCTTTGACCATGGTGGTGCTGGTGACCTTGGAGCGCGACAGCGGCCGCGCCACCGATGCCGGCGGCGGGCACGTCATCGACCAGTTCATGCGCAAGATCGCCGCCGTGCCGGAGGTGGTGGAGGCCTGGTACGTCACCGGCGACCATGACTTCGCGCTGCGCATCGTCGCCCGCGACATGGAAGGCTATGACGAGCTGACCCGGCGCATCTTGCTGAACGATGAAAACGTTCGCACCTTCAAGACCTTGGTCGTCATGCGCCAAGCCAAGGCGTTGAGCCCGGTACCAGCCGACCAGGCGATTTGAACGTTATTTCCATAACGTATATTATCGGTTTTTGGTATGTAGGCGGGTGGACTCAAAAACGAAGTGCGACTTTCCAACGTTCTCAGTGAGTTGGACAGGAGGTCGCAAATGGGGTCTCACTACTCTCACCTGGATTTGTCGGAACGTCGGCTGATTGAAGCCGGTCTTATCGCCGGTCTCTCGGTTGCGGCGCCATCGCCTCTCCGGCGCCGCCTGTTTCGATCAAGGTCCGCGCCAGACGTCAGCCGGCCGTGGGGAACAGGGCGTGGAGGACGGCGGCCTTCCTCTGCAGATACTGGCCTATGATCCCTTCCAGATCATAGGCCGTCCAGTCAACCTCCATCGCCCGGGCGTAATGCGTCAGGGTGTTCACGGCGTGGAAGAAGTGATTCTTCTCGGTGCCGCCGCAATGCACCGTGATCCAGCGCAGCGGCCGGGCGGTGTCCTCTTCGGTGTAATGGTACTGGTCGATCAGCCAGCGCTTGAACAGCGGCAGGATGAACTCGACCTCCCCATGGGTGTAGATCTCGTGCGTCAGCGTGGTCAGCAAGCCCAGCGCGACGTCAGGCTCCCGCAAGGACATATGGTCCTTCCACGTCTTGAAATCGGCGGCGGTCGGGTCGATGTAGCGGGTCTGCAGCCAGGCGTCGTCACCGACGATGCTGGTCGCCATGGTATGGAACAGCTGCGAATGGAGAACCTTGTGCGTCACCGCCAGGTCTTCATCGATGATGCGGTGCAGGGCAACCAGGCTTTGCAGCAGGGCGTGGGAGTCGATCACCGGTTCGCCGCGATGCAGCTTCAGGGTCAATCGGTTGCTGATGCCGGCGACCGTCATGGCGCTGTTGTTTGTCTGACTCCAACTCGCGAAGAACCGGCGCAGGACCTCGGCGTCCTGCTGGCGCGCGGTCAGGGCGGTGAACCCATGTTCTATGGTGGCGAACGCCGCGGGATGGCTTGAAAAGCCGGTCAGCAGCGGCCCCCGGAACGGCCCGTCGGGCATGCCCCGCAATACGGGCAAGATGTGAGTGCTCAGGTTTCCCATATGACTTCCCCCAAACAAGCATGATGAGCGCCGCCGGCAGTGCGCGCCGGTGGCCTTAAAGGCGGATGGATGCTTTTCATCGCAGGTGCCGCGGCTGGCGGCGCCATCTATGGCGAGTTTTTCTGTTTGGTCCTGTTGTTTATTAGAAAGAAAAACGCGTGATATTCTGTTAATATTTATAGAATTCTAAATTGGCTTAATCTTTTAATGCTCTGCCCAATGGCATCAAATGGCAGGCTCCCCTTCCCTCGCGATGTCGATATCCTGTAGCGCCTGGTGCAGGCGCCGGACGGCGATGCGGGCGCCGGTGATCGTGATGTCCGAACCATCGACGCGCACCTCCACCGCACTTTCCCGCCACTCCAGCCAAGCCAGGTACCAGGGCACGGCCAGGCGGTAGAGGGTGCGGCCGCCGCCGCGTTCCGCCGGGTGATACTTGATGCCGGCCAGGACGCCGGCGGCCTTGGCGGCGGCGATGGCGGGGGTTGTCGTTATCAGCCGCCACTGGAACGGCAGAACCTCATAAGGTGCGCGCAAGGATCCTGCGAGGCTGCCGATCAAGGTGCCCACGATGACGTCGGCGTGCAGCGGCCCATAACCGAACAGCTGCAGCAGGCCGTCAAAAGCCAGCAGCCCAGCGGTGGCAGCGCCCAGGGTGCCGGCGCCATGACTCAATAGCTGGCGGGGCGACTGGAAGATCAGGACCTGGCGCCAGCGGGGCAGAAGGCACTGCATGTCGACGAGCTGTCCCTATCAGCCGGTTGCTCGCGTCATTGATAGCCGAATTAGACAGTTTTTACAACTATGACGTTTAGAGATACCTCTCCGAGCGCGCACTCATCCAGGCCGCCCGAGGATGGTTAAAAATTAATTCTATACCTTGATATGATGGTCCCGGGCGCGGCGCGGGCCCATGGATGATGGGGACAAGAATGGCTACACCCCCGGGTGATTAAGCTGCGGGGCATGTGGCCAAGCGACAGGGGATGGGCAAATGACAGGTTCGGTTGGGATGTCGGAAAGCCTCATCTGCGTCATCGATGATGATGCGGAGGTGCGAGGCTCGCTGGAAAGCTTCCTGAGGTCCTGCGGCTATGCCGTGCGCACCTTCGCCAGCCCCGATGCCTTCCTGGCCTGCGACGCCGCCGACGCCGCCGCCTGCCTGGTGCTGGACGTCCAGCTGGGTGACGCCAACGGCCTGGATTTCCAGGAGCAGCTGCTGGGCAGCGATAGCCACCTGCCCGTCATCCTGATCAGCGGCCATGGCGATATTCCCATGACGGTGCGGGCCATGAAGGCCGGCGCGGTCACCTTCCTGCCCAAGCCCTTCGAGGAAGACGACATGCTGCGGGCCATAGCCGAGGCGGTGGCCCGCGATCGCGAACGGCGGGCCAAGCGGAGCGAAAGCGCCCTGCTGCGCGCCCGATATGACGGCCTGACGGGGCGCGAGCGCGATGTTATGGGCCTGGTCACCGCCGGCCTGATGAACAAGCAGATCGCCGGCCGGCTGGCGCTAAGCGAGATCACGGTGAAAATCCACCGCGGCAACCTGATGCGCAAGATGGAGGCGGAGTCGCTGGCCGACCTGGTGCGCATGGCGGAAGCGCTGGGCGTGCGCGAGGCCGTGTCCCGCTACAACCACGGCTGACACGTCCGGCATCGCTGAAACGTCAGGCGTTCTTCAAGGCGCGATGCAGGTGCCGCACGGCGATACGGGCGCCAACGATGGTGACGTCGGCACCATGCACGCGCACCTCCACCGCGCATTCGCGCCAGCGCAGCCAACTGAGCGACGGGATCGGGGCTAGGCGATAGACAGTGCGGCCGCCGGAGCGCTGCGCCGGCAAGTAGTCGATGCTGGCCAGAAGAACGGCGGCCCTGTCCGCCAGCAGGCCGGGATAGGCGCTGCTGACGCGCCACCGCACCGGCTGCACCTCATAGGGAACGCGCAGGGAAATGGCGATGGCGAAGGCCAGCGTTCCCGCCAGGACGTCGGGCGGGATGGCACCATGGCCTACCAGCCGCGGCAGCCCGATGAACAGGCAAAGGCCGGCCGCGATGGCCGCCAGGGTTCCGGCGCCATAGGAAGCCAGCTGGCGGGGGGACTGGAACAGCAGGATCTGGCGCCAGGCGGGCAGCACGCTTTGCATGATCACGAGTTCCAAAAGGCCGCCGACGGTTCGGGGCGACACGGGAGCCCCCCGGATGTCGGCGGCAAGTTTGTGGGAGGGGTAAAGAGGGGGGACTGGCGTCAGGCCGGAAGGATGTCCCAACGGGCCTTGTTGAACTGCCGGATCAGGTTGGGATCCATGTTGGTGTGCTGGGCCACCAGTTCCGGCGGGGTGCAGGCCAGCCACTGGGCCAGCGAGACCTCCTGGAAGCGGTCAGCCTTGAAGATTTCCAGGAACACCAGGTCTTCGGTGCCGGTGTTCTGGACGTAATGGCCGAAGCTTTTCTTGACGTAGCCCAGGTCGCCGGGGCGGAAGTCGGCCGTTTGGGCGCGCGGGCCGGTGTTGAACACGGTCATGCGGCCCTGCCCCTTCAGGTAGTACTGCCACTCGTCGGCGTTGGGGTGCCAGTGCAGTTCCCGCAGCCCGCCCGGCTTGATGGTGACCAGGGCGGCGGCGATGGTCTTGCTGACCGGGAAGTTGCGGGTGTCCACCACCTTGACCGAGCCGCCCTTGGTGACCCGGGTGGGCTTCATCGTACCCATGGAGAAGGTGAACTCGAACTCCGGCTCACCATCTGGCGAGCGCACGGCCTTCTGCACCTCCTCCAGCGGCGGGATGGGGTCCTTGGCCTGATAGATCCAGAGGTCATCGACCGGGATGTTCTTGAAGGCGCTTTGCGGCAGGCCGAAATTCTCGGCCAGCACCTCGGGCGGGGTGTGGGCCATCCATTCCGTCAGCAGCAGGGTGTTGAACTCCGACGCGCGGCCGTTGTCGAACACCAGGGTGAATTCGGCCCCGCTGGTGCCGATGCCCTGCAGGGAATGCGGCAGGCCCGGCGGGAAGTACCAGAGATCACCCTCCTTCACATCGCGTACCGCGGGGCGGCCGTCGGCATCGATGACGGTGATGCGGCACTTGCCGTCGGTCATCACCGCCCATTCCGCCTGCTGGTGCCAATGCAGTTCACGCACACCCCCCGGTCCCAGGCGCATGTTCACGCCTGATACCGCCTCGGAAATGGCGAAGTCAGCCTGAGTCACCTCGCGCGCCCAGCCACCGTCCTGGATGCGTTTGTGGGCGTTGTTGAACGAGGCCCAGAACAGGTCCATGCCGGCCACATCGGTGGCGGGCGGATCCTGGAAGGACGGGAACTGGCTGGCCAGCGCCGGGTTCTGCGGCCCCGGCTCCTGCCCGGCGATGGGGTTGGACAGGTTGACGCGGCCCTGGGCCGGCCGATCGGGATTGCCGAATGTGGCGGCGCCGGCGGAGTTCGCGGCGGCGGCCGCCGCGGCCACGGCGCCGGCCGCGATGATGTTGCGCCTGGTGAAGTCGGTCATGACGGATACCTCGGGCAAGGCACGGCTGGCCCCTCACCCCGGCTCATACCAGAGGATGATTTTCAAAGAGGGTCGGGGCTGCTGTGATCTTCTGGGACGATTTGCCGCCGGGTGACCTGCCATTAATTCCAATGACTTGGTCCCGACACATCCAATATGGCTGAGGTAACGGACGATGTGCAGAAATAACAGTTATTATTGGATGCAATGACAGTGTTCGACCTCAATCAACTGCAGACCTTCCTGGCCGTGGCCGACGCGCGGCATTTCACGGCGGCGGGCGCGGCCCTGGGCATCAGCCAGTCCACCGTCAGCCAGCATATCCGCCGGCTGGAAGCCGCCTGCGGCCGGCAATTGTTCGAGCGCGACACCCATACCGTGGTGCTGACGGCCGACGGCACCGTGCTGGCCGAACTGGCGCGCGATATCGTGGGCCTCAGCCGGCAGGCGGCCGATTATTTCACCGACAGCGCGCCGCGTGGCCGCGTGCGCCTGGGGGTTTCGGACGACCTGACCCTCACGCGCCTGGCCGACCTGCTGCGCGACGTGGGCCGGGCCAATCCGACTTTGAGCGTGGAGCTGACGGTGGGCCTGACCAGCCTGCTGTACCAGAAGCTGGACGCCGGCCGGCTGGACCTGGTGTTCGCCAAGCGCCAGCCGGGCGATGATCGCGGCATCCTCATCCACCGTGAGCGCCTGGCCTGGCTGGCGCACCGGGAGCTGGCGCTGGGCGCGGACGAAGCCGTGCCCCTGGTGCTCTACCCCACCTCCTCCATCACCAGCACCCTGGCGATGGAAGCGCTGAACGGTGCCCGGCGGCCCTGGTTCGTCGCCTGCTCCAGCGAAACGCTGGCCGGCTTGCGCGCGGGTGCGCAGGCGGGCCTGGGCGTGATGGCGCAGTCGCCCCTGCTGATGCGGGCACCGGGATCCGACCTGGTGGAGGTTGACGGCCGCGCCGCCCTGCCCCCCTTGGGGGAGGTGGAGTTCGTCGTGCTGGGCCGCAGCCGCCGGCTGCAGGGCGCGCCGGCGGCCCTGGCCGACCTGATCATCAAGAAGGGCCCCGGGCTTTGGGCCTAGTCAATTGCGTGCGGTGACCTGCAGACGTCCGTCGGCCGCCACCATCGCTTTCAGCGGCTCATAGTTGGGCACCAGCGGATGTCTGGTTTCCAGGGGCTGGTGGTGCGTGGCGGTGATGACGGCCACGGCGGCGCCGGCCGCCTCCCCCGCCGTGATGCCGGCGGGCGCATCCTCCCACACCAGGCAATCCCGCGGCGCCACTTCCAATTGGCGGGCGGCCAGCAGGAAGGGGTCGGGCGCCGGCTTGCCCCGGCTGACATCATCGGCGGTGATCATGACCGGCGGCGGGGTCAGTCCGGCGGCCATAAGGCGCACATGGGCCAGGGCGCGCGGGGCCGAGGTCACCACCGCCCACCGCGCGGCCGGCAGGTCCGCCACGAAGGCTGCTGCGCCAGGGATGGCCACCGTGCCCGCCACATCGTCGATCTCATCCCGTGTCAGCTGGGCCACCTCCGCCTCCACGTCCGTGCCGGGCGGCGCCCAGCGGCGGATGGTCTCCACCGCGCGCACGCCATGCATGGTGGCCAGCAGGGGCGCCGGATCCAGGCCGTGGCGCAGGGCCCAGCGGGACCATGCCCGGTTGGCGGAGGCGATGCTGTCGATCAGGGTGCCATCCATGTCGAACAGGAAGGCGGCGAAGGTGCGGTCGGCGTGGGGAACGGCAGGCATGGGGTCCAGCGGCGGCGTCGGGGTGCCACCATCCTGCGATGGGGACGGCAATCCTGTCGACGCACGCGGACGCAAGGCACCGCCGATGCCGACGGGCTTGTTTTCTCAGGCCGGCAGTGGGTTGCCCGGTGATACCCGTTCCCGACCATGCGGCTTGCCATAGTCCAACGCCGGCCCCACGGGCACGATGCCGGTGGGATTGATGGAACGGTGGCTTTCGTAATAGTGACCCTTGATGTGCGTCAGGTTGACCGTCCCGGCCACGCCCGGCAGTTGGTACAGGTCGCGCAGGTAGGCGGAAAGGTTGGCGTAGTCGGCGATGCGGCGGATGTTGCACTTGAAATGGCCGACATAGACGGGATCGAAGCGCACCAGGGTGGTGAACAGGCGGATGTCCGCCTCCGTCACATGGTCGCCGGTCAGGAATCGACGGCTGGCCAGGCGGTCGTCCAGCCAGTCCAGGGTCTCGAACAGGGGGCCGACGGCTTCCTCATAGGCGGCCTGGGTGGTGGCGAAGCCCGCCTTGTAGACGCCGTTGTTGACGGTGTCGTAGATGCGGGCGTTCAGCGCGTCGATCTCCGGCCGCAGCGCCTGGGGATAATAATCGCCCGGCTTGGCGCCCACGCCATCGAACGCGCCGTTGAACATGCGGATGATCTCGGAGGACTCGTTGTTCACGATGGTCCGCCGCTGCTTGTCCCACAGCACCGGCACCGTGACCCGGCCGCTGTAGCGCGGATCGGCCGCCTGGTAGACCTGGTACAGCACGCGGGCGTTGTTCACCGTATCGGGCACCGTGCCCGGACCCTCGGCGAAGGTCCACCCCTCCTCCAGCATGCGCCAATGCACGACGGAGACGCTGATGGCGTCTTCCAGCCCTTTCAGCGTCCGCATGATCAGGGTGCGGTGGGCCCAGGGACAGGCGAGGCTGACGTACAGGTGGTAGCGGCCGGCTTCCGCCTTGAAGCCCCCGTCCCCGTTGGGCCCGGCGGATCCGTCGGCCGTGACCCAGTTGCGGAAGGCGCTGTCCTTGCGCACGAAGCGGCCGCCCGTCGACTTGGTCTCATACCAGACGTCGCGCCATTCACCTTCAACCAGCAAACCCATGGTCCGTCTCCCGTGGTCCGGGCCGGCGTTTTGGCGCCGGCCGTCGGATGGTAGATAGCGCCGACGCGAGCCGGGCGGCAGGCCCATAATTGTGTGGCTATCATTCAGGAAACCGGAACGGTGCGCGGTGGTTCCGGAACGCCGCTACCGCGCGCGATCTCATCAATGCGCCTGGGAAGGTGGTTGAGGAATCCAGCCCTGATTTCCTGGAGACGCTGCTGGATCGAGGCTTGAATCCCGCTGGAACCGCCTATGTTGTTGGCCATGCCAACCCCCGTTTCAGCGGATCAATAATCAAGTACGTTGGCCGTTGGAAAATATGATCTTCGAAATAGATCATTGTCAGGCTTCAGTCTGACTAAAAATCAATCGGGTCGCGACCATACGCCGTAATTCACGCACCGCCATCAAAATGTAATTATTCTCACCCAGGGTGCGGCCCCAGGGTGCGACTGGTGCCAAGTGGCGGAATTGGGCTGGGGAACGTCATGGACAAGGCGCAGATACTTCCGCTGATTCTATCGGGCGGCTCCGGAACACGGTTGTGGCCGCTGTCGCGCGAACTCTACCCCAAGCAGTTCCTGCCCCTGACGGGCGAGATGTCGCTGTTGCAGCAGACCCTGCATCGCTGCCATCAGGCGGGCCTGGGGCCGGCGATGATCATCGCCAGCCATGAGCACCGCTTCGTGGTGGCGGAGCAGGCGCGCGCCATCGACCTGCAACTGGACAGCCTGTTCCTGGAGCCGCTGGCCCGCAACACGGCGCCCGCCATCGCCGCCGCCGCCCTGGTCGCGACCGCCACGCGGCCCGACCGGCTGATGCTGGTCCTGCCGGCCGACCATTCCATCGTGGATGAGGCCGCCTGGCGCGCGGCGCTGGACACCGCCATCCCGGCGGCGGTCGATGGCGCCTTCGTCACCTTCGGCATCGAGGCGACGCGGGCGGAGACGGGCTATGGCTATATCCGCAAAGGGGACGGATTGGCGGGGTGCGCCGGTGGCTTCCGGGTCGCGGAGTTCGTGGAAAAGCCGGATCGCGCCACGGCGGAGGACTACCTCGCGGGCGGCCAGCACCTTTGGAACAGCGGCATGTTCCTGTTCCGCGCCGACCGCCTGGTGGAGGAACTGGGCCGGTTCGAGCCCAAGCTGATCGAGGCGGTGCGCGAGGCGGTGGAGCGGCGCGCCGGTGATCTGGACTTCCAGCGCCTGGACGCCGACACCTTCGCCAGGGCGCCCTCCATCTCCATCGACGACGCCCTGTTCGCCCGCACGGCCCATGCCGCGGTGGTGCCCTGCAGCATCGGGTGGAGCGATGTCGGCTCCTGGAAATCCCTGCTGGATGTGCTGCCCGTGGACGACAAGGGCAATTTCCTGCACGGCGACGTGGTGCTGGAGGATACCACGGGCAGTTATGTCCGCACCGACGGCATCCTGACCACCGTGCTGGGCATGGACAACGTCATCGTCGTCACGACGCCGGACGCCGTGCTGGTGGCCAACAAGGACCGCATGGATGGCCTGAAGGGCATTGTCGCCACCCTGAAGAGAGGCAACCGGCGCGAGGCGCTGGCCCGCCCCCGCGTCTACCGCCCCTGGGGCTATTACCAGACCCTGCATGAGGGAGAGCGTTTCCAGGTGAAGCGCCTGACGGTGAAGCCGGGGCACAAGCTCTCCTTGCAGAAGCATTTCCACCGGGCGGAGCATTGGGTGGTGGTGAACGGCACCGCCACCGTCACCCGCGACGGCGAAACCCACATCGTGCGGGAAAACGAATCCATCTACCTGCCGCTGGGCTGCACCCACCGGCTGGAGAACGCCGGCAAGATCCCGCTGAACCTGATCGAGGTCCAGTCCGGTCCCTATCTGGGGGAGGACGACATCGTCCGCCTGGAAGACAGTTACGGCCGCGCCTGACGGCCGAGGCCGCCATGCAGGAACCAAATACAGGCGCCCCTCTCAGCGCTGAGCGGCTTCGGTCCCGTCCGGCGCCACCGCGCGGATGACCGCCCGCGTGTCGCGGCCGGCCTGGCGCATGCGGTCGGCCACCAGGCCGGCCAGCTTGGCCTGCTCCGCCGCCGGGGCTTGACGGGACAGCGCATAAAGGTCGGCGTCCTTGCCATCCAGGTTGGTGGCGGCATCCGAGACGTAGCGGGCGGGGAAGCTGCGCTCCACCTGGGCGTCCAGCGCGTCGGCTGCGGCCACCGACTGCACGCTGCTGACATCGCGCAGGGTGGTGGGTTGCAGCCGCTGCACGGTCGCGTCGCCGCTGGTGTCGCGCAGGGCGGCCACCAGCGGGTCGTCCTTGTCGCCCTGGGCCAAGGCGGCGGTCATGCGGTTCTTCTGGTAGTTTTCCAGCGCCGTGTGGCGGTTGGTGACGCGGTTCAGGGCCGCGATCCTGGGCCCATGCACCCCCACCTTGTCCAGCACGCTGGTCCATAGCATGGAAACCGTTCCGACCCCCGGCAGGACGCGGGCGTGGTAGGGCTGCGCCATGTCCTGGACGTAGTGGGCGGCCCATCCGGCGAAGCGCCAACCCCAGTAGGGATGGCCCTGGGCGAAGGCGAAGCGCGACAGGGTCATGTACAAATGGACCCGCGCCTCCGGGTAGGTGTGCTGAAGGAAGGGGGCGGCCTTATAGAGGATGCCGGCCTCGTGATAGAAGCCCATATGGAAGGGCGCCTGGCTGCCATAGTCCAGCAGCGGATTGCCGAAGGGCTGAGGACCGAAATTGTAGAGCGCGCCCTGCTTCTGGCCATTGTCCTGGAACAGGCCGATATCCAGGCCGAAATCGGGCTCGTCGGTGGCGGTGGCGATCACGTCGGCCACGCTCAGCGCCTCCCCCTCCTCCACCCGCTCCATCCGCTTCTGGTCGATGTCGCCAGCGTCCTTCAGGATGCTAAGCGCCGACCACGCCATCTCCCGGCCCGCCGCCGCGACCGTGCCGGGCTGGCGCTGTACGTAGAGTGGGAAGGGCACGTCCTCGTTGACACGGATGGCATGGACGAAGGCCTGCTTCAGCGCCACCGGCTCCGCCCCGTCCGCCGCCTTGAACGCCAGGCTGTCCGGCCGGGGCGCGTAAAATGGCACGTTGGTTCGCGCCCACTGCTCCTCCTCCTCCAGCACCTTGGGCAAAGCCGCCGCCTCCATGGCCAGGAAGGTGGTCAGTGCCTCGGCCGGCACGCTGTGGCCGACCACCTGCGGCATCGTCCCCACCGCATCCCAGGTGCACAGGGCGTGGCCGCTCCACGCCCACGCCACCGGCTGGGCGGCGAAGAAGAAGGCTGCCGTCAGGCACAGGCAGCGGCGAAGGGGGCGGAGGTGGCGCATCTAAGACCCTGTTTTCGCGGAACCATCAAGGATGGCTCGGACCATACCCGGGTTTGGAGTCATTTCCGAGACAGTCACCCCGGTGAGGGCGGCCACCTTCCCCGACCATTGGCTGCATAACCTAGTCGCCCGACAACGTGGACTACGTTATGAAGGGAGGCGTCATCCATGTGGTCTTGAGGCCATGGCTCCCTTCCCACCAGTGCGCGCCATAATGTGTGACATGGCCCTCTGCGCTCTCTCCTTCGCGTATCTTTGTGGCGCGTTCATCCTAGCGAGCCACCACCCTTTGCAAGCCATCCTCCTCCTGGCCGTCGGCATTCTGCCTACATTGTTGGTGGTCAAATGGTTGTGGCCGCGTGGCGCCCTGGTGCGATTGGCCTCGCGACAGATGAATAAAAAGGCCGGATCGTTCCCGACCCGGCCTTCCTGAGCCCATTGGACCTTACGCCGCCGTCTCCGGCTGCTTGCCCCGCTGCTTCACCAGCTGGTCCAGTCCGCCCTGGGCCATCAGCAGGCTGATCAGGGCGTCCACCAAGGTGCCGTGACCGGCCTCGCCGCCGCCCATGGCCACGGTGGGCACCAGCGGCACCTTGGCCTGGGTGATGGCGCCGCTCAGCATGGCGGCCACCTCCTTGGACAGGGCCATCTCCGCGCCACCGAAGGCATCGACCTGGGCCTTGGCCGCCTGGGCGTTGGCGTCGCCGATGGCGGCCACGCGGTCGGCTTCGGCGCGGCCCTCGGTGCGGGTGCGCATGGCGGTCGCCTCGGCCATCACTTTGGTCGCCTCCGCCTCCTGCGTCTTGCGGGCCAGCTCGGCGCGGCCGTGGTTCTGCGCCACCTCGATGGACACCGACGACTTGGTCAGGTCGCCCTGCGCCGCCGCCCGGGCCTCGGCCGCGCGCAGTTCCAGTTCCTTGGCGGCCGCCACCTGCTGGCTTTCATAGGTCTCCACCTTCTCCCGGGCGACCTGGCGGGCGCGCAGCTGTTCAAAGATGGTGTCGATGTGGGTGTCGCCCTTGGCCGCGCGCGGCGTGCCGATCATGACCTCCTTCACGTTCAGGCGGTACTTGGCGAAGCGGCCGGTCATGGCGGCCAGAGCCTCGCGCTGCACCTCGGCCCGCTGGTTCACCAGCTCGATCAGGGTGCGGCTTTGCGCGGCGTCCTTGAACCAGGCGCTGACCATGGGGTCCAGGGTCTGCTCCACCAGCTTCTTGATGTCCGCGAACTGCTGCACCACCCAGGGGGCGTCGTCGTAACCGATGTGCACGACGATGGACAGGGGCAGCACCGGTTCGAACGCGTCCTTGGTGATCAGCTTGATCTCCGCCAAATTGTCGTCGAAGCCGTGGGCCTCGCTGCGCCCCTCGATCCAGCGCAGGACGAAGTTGGTGGTGGGCACCGTGCTGACCTTCACGGCATAGGGGTTGATGGCGTACTTGCCGGGGTGCAGGGCCGTTTGCCAGACGCCGCGCTGGCCCTGCTGCACCAGCTCGCCATGCTTATGATCCGTGCCCGACACGTCGGTGCCGCGCGGACCGGTGAAGCTGACCACCACGCCGACATTACCGATTTCCACCTGGGTCTTGGGCCGCACCTCGATGGTGGCGAACAGGCGGTTGATGTAGTAGGTGCCCTCCACCAGCACCTGTTCCTGCCGGCCCCGGCGGCCGCCGGCGGCCAGGAAGGTCTCCGGATCCTGGAAGGAATTGTGGAAGGTGGCGCCGTCGGCGGCGTGGGTTCCCACAGTGGGGGCGATGATCTCGCCATGGTCCAGGGCGGGGCCGTCGTGGACGGTGACCACGCCCACCGCGTCCTCATGGTCGCGGATGATCAGCGGGCGGAAACCGTTACGCTCCTCGATCATCTCGCGCATGGTTTCCACGGCGCGCGCATCGCTGGCATCGCCCAGCACCACGGCGTGGGTGGCGGATTCCGTGAAGACGATGAACTGCGCCGTGTTGATGGCGTAGACGCCCTCACGCAGGATGCGGCGCTGGGGGCCGCGCTGGCCGCCTTGGCTCACGAAGGCGCGGGCGTTCTCCACCCCCACGCCGACCGGCCAGCGGGCCAGCGCCTGGGCGTTGGGCAGGGCCTGGCCGCCGCGGGCGAAGATGTAGGCCAGGCTGCCCTGGGGTACCGTCACCAGGTTGGCGCGGTGCACGCGGTATTGCAGCGGCATGAAGAAATGAAATCCGCCGCGCAGCGTTTCCGGCCGGAAGCCGGCCTCGCCCGCCAGCGCCAGGAAACCCTCTTCAACCGAGCCGCCCAGGGCCCAGAGCTTCTCGACGATGCCCACGGCATCGTTGCGGATATAGACGACGGCACCGGTAAGAAACGCCAGGATGAGCATGCCCAGGACGCCGCCCACCAGATAAAGCGTGGTGAGCGCCCAGGAAGGGAACTCCAGCATGGAAGCCTCGTTCAACGGACCATGATGTGGGCGCCCGATCCGGATCCGTGACGGAGTCCGGGCGCAGTACCGCCGTGGCCGACGCCCAGGCAAAGGGGCATCCGGCAGGCGGAATGGGGTGGAATTGGGGGATGTGTCAGGAGGCCGCCGGTGTCAGGGGCGGCGCTGGCTCATGCCGATGTCGATGAAGCCTTAGACACGAGAGCCGATCGCGGCGCGGAAGGGCCGCAGGCGGGAGGGACAGGAACCGGAACGCCGCATTCTTGGGCACCCGAACCGTTTGTCGATGGCAGGGATTTTACCATGACGGCGGTGTGACACAACGCACACTCGCAATGCTGGCATTTTTGCCCAGCACCGCGCGCGGCGCATACCGGTTGCCGTGGACAAGCCGGATGATTGGAGTCAGCCAGACTGATGGGCCTTTGATCCATATCGGAAACAGAGTATTTCGATATGAGAAGCGTATAACTATACCCGAAATTAAGATTTCGTTATCAGTCGATCACGAAATACTATCGGCGTGACGCAATAAATATATAAATATAGCGCCTAAAATTGGCCCTGCATCCCGATCAGGTGCGATCGAATACAGATGAAGGGTTCCTCAAAATGTCGAAGCAAACGCGGACGTCCCGGCCCGGGCGAACCGGCGTGTTCCTGTTCACCGCCGCCTGCGGCCTGATGGCCGGCCTGCCCGCCCATGCCGCCGCAAGCGCGTCCCAAGAAGTCCAGCTCCTGCGCGCCCAGCTGGAGGCGCAGATGAAGGTCAGCCAGGCCATCCAGGCCCGATTGGAAGCGCTAGAGGCGCGCGAGGCCGCCGACGCCAAGGCGCAGGCGGAAACCAAGGTCCAGGCGGAACAGGTCGCGGCGCAAGCGGCCACCCAGGCCAAGACCATCGCCAAGCTGGAGGCCAGCAGCGGCGACAACGGCAGCTTCACCATGGCCGGCGGCCGCCCCACTTTCACCGCCTTCGGCGGCAAGGGCACGCTGCAGATCGGCCTGCAGGCGCAGTTCGACGCCGCCGCCTATTTCGAGGACAACGCCAGCGTGAAGCGATCGGGCGTGGATCTGGGCGATGGCGTCAACGCCCGCCGTATTCGCATTCCCTTCGTCTTCCGCTATGGCGACATCACGGCGACGGTCACGCCCGACTTCGGCGGGTCGCCGGATGGCCGCCAGAACACCCAGTACCTGTATGAGGCCAACCTGGCTTATATGCCGTTCAAGGGGTTCACGGCGGCGCTGGGGTATTTGCAGCCCAACATCAGCCTGCAGGACGCGCCCAGTTCCAACGACTTCATGTTCATGGAACGCCCGGCCATCATGGATGTGGAGCGCAACATCGCCGCCGGCGACGCCCGCGCCGCCGTGGGCGCCCGTTACTACCAGGACCGCTTCTTCGTCTCCGGCTTCCTGACAGGCCAGGCGTATGGCGGCCAGTCCACCACCACCGCGACCTCATCCGTCGGCGCCACCGGATCGGTCACCACCGCCATCTCCACCACCCAGCCCTCCAACGGGCAGCAGACGGGTGCCGTGATGCGCGTAGCGGGCCGCCCGGTCTATGGCGAGGACTATGACGTCCACCTGGGCTTCAGCGGGTCCAAGGTGTTCAGCATGAATCAGAACGACAGCAACCGGCTGGCGCAGAACCTGGCCCTGTCGGTGCAACCGGAATTGCGGGTGGACACCAGCAAGCTGATCAACACCGGTTCCATGCCGGCGACGGGCGTCTACACCTGGAACCCGGAAGTGGGCCTGCGCTACCAGAACTTCCTTGTCCAGGCGGAGTATGTGGAGATCGGCATCAACCGCCAGCATCAGGCCGGTGCCGGCCTGGGCGGTGCCACCCAGACGCCCGACCTCACCTTCCATGGCGCCTATGTGGATGCGTCCTGGGTGCTGACGGGCGAGCCGCGCCTGTACCAGTCGGCCCGCGGCGGTTTCGGCGGGCTCAAGGTCGCCCACCCATTCAATCCCGGGACGGGCGACTGGGGCGCGTTCGAGGTGGCGGCGCGCTACAGCGACATCAACCTGAACAGCCATATCCAGCGCTTCCTGGCCCAGTCGGTGACCGGCGGCGTGGCGGGCGGTCAGCAGGATGTCATTCAGCTGGGGCTGAACTGGTATCCCAACGACCACCTGAAGTTCATGGCCGACTATCAGATCGTGGACGTCAGCAAGCTCAGCGGCGCCACCCTGCAGAACCAGACCGGCCTGCGCTACCAAGCCGTGGGCTTCCGTGCCCAGGTCGCCTACTAAGGCGGCGCCTCAGGACGGTCTGGTGCCGGGTGGTCAGGCCATCTCCAGCACCAGGCCGTCGTAGGCCGGCTCCACCCCTGGCGGCAATATCGCCATCAAGGAGCGGTAGTCCATCTGGTGGTTCATGTGGGTGAGGTAGGCGCGGCGAGGTTTGAGCCGGTCTATCCAGCTGAGCGCCAGGTCCAGGTGGGCATGAACCGGGTGGGGTTCGATGCGGGTAGCATCCACGATCCAGGTGTCCACGCCCGCCAGCACGCTCCAGGCCTTCTCATCCAGGTGCACGACGTCCGTGGAATAGGCGAAGTCGCCGATGCGGAAGCCCAGGCTGGGGAAGCGGCCATGGTCCTGGTGGAAGGGAATGAAACCCAGGTCGCCGATGCTGAAGGGGCCGGTGATGGTGTGTGGCACCAGGCAGGGGCGCGGGAACCAGTCCGGCCTGTCTTGCGGCTTGAAGCAATAGTCGAACCGCTCCTGCAGCTGGCCCAGATTGACCGTGTCCGCGTAAATGGGCAGCGGCCGGTTATTCATCCAGTTGACCTGGCGCAGGTCGTCGATGCCGTGGGCGTGGTCGGCGTGCGCGTGGGTGTAGACCACGGCGTCGATGCGGGTGACCTGCGCGTCCAGCAGCTGCTCCCGCATTTCCGGACCGGTGTCGATCAGCACGCTGGTGCTGTCCGTCTCCACCAGGATGGACGCCCGGCGGCGGCGGTTGCGCGGCTCATCGGGGTCGCAGTCGCCCCAGACGTTGCCGATCATGGGCACGCCGCCGGACCCGCCGCAGCCCAGGATCCGCACCCGCATGCCGTTCCTCACGCCGGGAACCCCGCGACCAGGGTGCCGCACTCGGCGGGGGGAATGCGGTCGAACAGCGTCAGCATGGTAGTGGTGGTGGCGCGGGCCAGGTCCGCCGGATCCATACCCTTCACCTCCGCCAGCAGGCGGGCGGTGTGGGCCACGAACGACGGTTCGTTGGTCTTGCCGCGCATGGGCACCGGCGCCAGGAAGGGCGCGTCGGTTTCCACCAGCATGCGGTCCAGCGGAACTTCCTTGGCGAATTCCCGCAGTTCGTCCGACTTCTTGAAGGTGACGATGCCGCTGAAGGAGATGTGCAGGCCCATCTCCAGCGCCTGGCGGCCCAATTCGGGGCTGGAGCTGAAGCAGTGCAGGAGGCCGCGCAGCTTGCCTTCGGCCCCGCCCTCCTCCCGCAGGATGCGGATCATGTCCTCATCCGCGTCGCGGGTGTGGATGATGACCGGCAGGCCGGTTTCGCGCGCCACGGTCAGGTGGGCGCGGAAGCTGGCCTCCTGCACCGCCTGCGGGCTCTTGTTGTAGTAGTAGTCCAGGCCGGTCTCGCCCAGCCCCACCACCTTCGGCAGGGTGGCCAGTTCACGCAGCTTGTCGACGGAACAGAGCTCCTGCTCCTCAAGCGCCTGGTGGGGATGGACGCCCACCGTGCACCAGACATCGGGATAGGCCTGCGCCACCGCATGCACCTGGGGAAAACGGCTGAGGTGGGTGCAGATGGTCAGCATGGCTCCGACCCCGGCCGCCCGCGCCCGCTCCACCACCGCATCGCGCTGGTCGGCGAAGTCGGGGAAGTCCAGGTGACAGTGGCTGTCGATCAGGAAGGGCTTCTGAATCAGACCGTCCGGCATCAGGCGGCCCCCTCCGGCTCCTCGACGTGGCGGGGGAACACGCCCTGCGGCGGCGGCAGCGGCGTGCCGGGCACCAGCGCCTGGTCCAGGTGGGCGAAGTCACGGGCGTCCGCCGGCACGGCCAGCAGGTCCAGCACCTTGGCCATGGAACCGGGCATGAAGGGCTGGGTCAGGATGGCAACGTGGCGCACGGCCTCCGCCAACACGTACAGCACCGTGGCCATGCGCGCCGGATCCGTCTTCTTCAGCGCCCAGGGGGCCTGTTCGTCGATGTAGCGGTTGGCGTCGCCCACCACCACCCACAGGGCGTCCAGCGCCTTATGGAAGGCCTGCACGTCCAGCTCCGCCCGCATGGTGGGCAGCAGGCCGCGCGCGGCGGACAGCAGGGCGTTGTCCGCCTCGGTGAACGCACCGGGCGTGGGCACCACGGCGCCGCAGTTCTTCTGGATGATGGACAGGAACCGTTGCGCCAGGTTGCCGTAGCCGTTGGCCAGTTCGCTGTTGATGCGGGTGACCATGGCGCGGCGGGAGAAGTCGCCGTCGTTGCCGAAGGGGATCTCGCGCATCAGGAAATAGCGGGTCTGGTCCAGGCCGTATTTTTCCAGAAGCTCGGACGGCGCCACCACGTTGCCCAGCGACTTGGACATTTTCTCGCCCTCCACCGTCCACCAGCCGTGGGCGAACACGCGGCGCGGCGGCTGCAGGCCGGCGGACATCAGGAAGGCCGGCCAATAGACGGCGTGGAAGCGCAGGATGTCCTTGCCCACCACATGCAGGGCGGGCCAGTAGCGGGCGTACGGCGTGCCCTCCCCCGTCTCGGGATAGCCGATGGCGGTGGTGTAGTTGGCCAGGGCGTCCAGCCAGACATACATGATGTGCTTCTCATCGCCCGGGACCGGAATGCCCCAGTCGAAGGTGGTGCGGCTGACCGACAAATCCTTCAGGCCGCCCTTCACGAAGCTCATGACCTCATTGCGCTTGCCGGCCGGCAGGATGAAGTCTGGGTTGGCCTCGTAAAAGGCGATGAGGCGGTCGGTCCAGGCGCTGAGGCGGAAGAAGTAGCTGGGTTCCTCCACCCATTCGCACTCGGCGCCCGTGGGCGCGAACTTGCGGCCGTCGGCCTCGGTGCGCAACTCATCCTCACCGTAATAGGCCTCATCGCGGACGGAGTACCAGCCAGCGTAAGAGCCGAGGTAGATGTCGCCGCTCTCCACCAGCTTCTGCCACAGCGCCTGCACCGACGTGATGTGCCGCGGTTCGGTCGTGCGGATGAAATCGTCGTTGGAGATGTTCAGCAGGCCGGTCAGGTCGCGGAAGTTCTGCGACACGCGGTCGGTGAAGGCCTGCGGGTCGACGCCGGCCTTCTCGGCCGACTTCTCCACCTTCTGCCCATGCTCGTCCGTCCCGGTCAGGAACTTGACGTCATAACCGTCCAGGCGCTTGAAGCGGGCCATCACGTCGCAGGCGATCGTCGTGTAGGCGTGGCCGATGTGCGGCACGTCGTTCACGTAGTAGATCGGCGTGGTGATGTAGAAGGGCGGGCGCCCGGACATGGCAACTCTCCGGCTAACAGGCTGTCGGTTTATTATTTAGGTCTGTGCGACCGCTTTTCAGCGTTCAGGACGCCGCCGCCTCGATCGTGCGCAGCGCGCTCAACATCACCTGCTTGCGATCGAGATTGGCGCCTTCCGCCTTGGCGAACAGGCGGTTGACGTTGTCCCATACCTCCATCCAGCGATCAAGCGCACGATCCCGGCGCGCCGCGAAGGACAGACGTTCCATCAAGGCCGCCTCGCCCTCCACGATCTCGGCCGCCGCCTGGTCGCGGGCCAGCGCCCGGTTGAAGCGGGCCAGCCACCACAGCAGCAGGTCGGTCGTCGTCTCCCACACCGTGTCCTGGCCGGCGCGGGCCACTTGGTCGGCCAGGGCATGGGCGGCGGCCAGATCCAGGCGCGGCAGGGTATCCAGCACGCCCAGCAGCACGCGGTAGAGGTCCAGGCCCCCGGCGGCGGCCAGATCCAGGCCCCGGCCGATGCTGCCGTCCGACAGGGTGGTCAGGGCGGCGGCGTCGCCCATCTCCAGATCCGGCATCATGCGGTTGACCAGGCTGCGCACCGTGGTGGTGGGCAAGGGATCCAGCATCAGGGTGCGGGTGCGTGAGCGGATGGTGGGCAGCAGCGCGCCGGGGTTATCCGCCACCAGCAGGATCAGGGCGCGGGGCGGCGGCTCTTCCAGGATTTTCAGGATGGCGTTCTGGCCGCTGGGGTTCATCTGGTCGGCGCCGTCCACGACCACGATGCGCCAGCCGCCCTCCGCCGCCGTCAGCCGCAGGAAGGGGGCGATGCGCCGCACCTCCTCCACCGGCAGGTCGCGCTTGAAGCGCTTGCGCTTCTCATCCCAGGTGCGCTGGATGGTCAGCAGATCGCCATGCGCGCCGGCGGCCACGCGCCGGGCAATGGGGTTCTCCGGCGAGACGTATAGGCTGGTGGGCGGCGGTGGGGCGCCGAACAAGCCATCGTCCTGCGGCTCAGCGCCGCCCGACAGCAGGAAGCGGGCGAAGCGGTAGGCCAAGGTCGCCTTACCGATGCCGGGCGGTCCGCCGATCAGCCAGGCGTGGTGCAGTCGTCCGCCGGTGGCAGCCTTTAGCAAGGTCTGCTCCGCTGCCGCATGGCCCATCAGGTCGTGCGTGGCGATGGGCGCCGGCACGCTTTCCCGGTCGAACGCCGGCGCCGGCATCAGGCGGCCCTCCCCAGCGGGCCCAGGCGCCGCTCCACCACCCCCAGCAGCCGGGCCTGGATGGTGGCGATGTCGCCGGTGGCGTCGATCACGGCGCAGCGGCCGGGATCGTGGGCGGCGATGTCCAGGAAGCCCTGGCGCAGGCGTTCATGAAAGGCCATGCCCATGCGCTCGTACCGGTCTTCGGCGCCGGGCCGTGATCCAGCACGCGCCAGACCGGCCTCGACCGGCAGGTCCAGAACCAGGGTCAGGTCGGGCATGAGGCCGCCGGTGGACAGGCGGTGCAGGTCGGCCAGGACGCCCCGGTCCACGCCCATGGCATAGCCCTGATAGGCCATGGTGCTGTCGACATAGCGGTCGCACAGCACCCAGGCGCCTCGGGCCAGCGCCGGGCGCACCAGCGCCTCGACATTCTCGTGCCGCGCGGCGTTGTGCAGCAGCGCCTCGGTCAGGCGCTGCCAGGGCGTGTCGCCGGCCACCAGCAGGGCACGGATGCCGGCGGCGCCGTCGGAACCGCCGCCCGGCTCGCGGGTGGTCACCACCTCCAGCCCCCGGTCCGTCAGGGCCTGGGCCAGCAGGCGGATCTGGGTGGACTTGCCCGCCCCCTCCCCGCCCTCAAGGGTGATGAACCGGCCGGTCGCCATCAGCCACCTCAGCTGCCGAAGATCATGCGGTGCAGGCCGGCGCCCATGCGGCCGAACAGGCCCAGGCGCGGCACGTCGTTGGCCGCCTGCAACGGGATCTCCAGGGTTTGCAGGTCCGGCGCCGTCACCTTCAGGGTGGCGACGGTGGCGCCCTTGGCCACCGGGGCGGCCAGCGGCAGTTGCGTCACCACGGCCACCTTCATGGCGCGGCGCTGCTCGGCCGTCAGGGTGATCTTCAGGGCGTCGGGGACGACGACGGGCACGGTGTCGGCGGTGCCCAGCGATACCGGCAGGGTGTCCACGGTCTCGCCCGCCTTGAACAGGGCGTAGTCGTCGAACTCGTGGAAGCCCCATTCCAGGATGCGGGCGGGCTCATCCGCGCGGCTCTGCATGCTGGTCAGGCCGTTGATCACCAGCACCAGGCGACGGTCGCCGCGCTTGGCCGAGGCGATCAGGCCATAGCCGCCCGCCTCGGTGTGGCCGGTCTTCAGGCCATCCACGCCCATGTTGCGGTACAGCAGCGGGTTGCGGTTGCCCTGCTTGATCTTGTTGTAGGTGAACTCCAACTCCGAGAAATAATGATAGTACTCGGGGAAGTCGTGGATGGTGTGGATGGCCAGGATGGCCAGGTCATGCGCCGTGGAATAGTGATTGGCGTCCGGCAGGCCGGCGGCGTTGGTGAAGTTGCTGTCCTTCATGCCCATGTCGTGGGCGCGCTTGGTCATGTTGCGGCAGAAGGCTTCCTCCGTGCCGCCCAGGCCTTCCGCCAGGACGATGGTGGCGTCGTTGCCGGACTGCACCAGCACGCCGCGGATCAGATCCTCGACCTTCACGTTGGCGCCTAGCGGCAGGTACATGGTGGAGCCTTCGGTCTTGGCCCCGCCCAGTTCCCAGGCGCGGCGGCTGACCGGCAGGCTGTCCTCCAGCGACAGCTTGCCGTTCTTCAGCCGGTCGAAGACCATGTACATGGTCATGACCTTGCTCATCGACGACGTCGGCATGTGCTGGTCGGCGTTCTTGGCGAACAGGACGGTGCCGGTGTCGGCATCCATCAGGATGGCCTGGCGCGCCTCGGTATCGATGGTGGCGGCGTGCGCCACGCTGCTCAACAGACCGCTCAGCAGCCCTATAACCAGGGCGGCCTTAACCGCGCCGCGCTTCGCCAAAACCTTCAGTTCCATGTCTCTTCTATCCCGACTGCGTGTCCGATAGCTCTAAAAGCCTTAAAGCATGCGGGGGCACTGATGCCCCATGAATGGCCGTCCATGCCAGTCTCCAGACGGCCTATGGCCAAAATGTCCCAACCGGCGGCGACCCTGGTGCACAGGGTGCGGCGGCCAGCGGCGATATTTCAAGCTTAACCCGCGCCTTACTCGACGATCACGCGGGCGCCGTTGTTGCCGGCGGCCACCACCTGGTCCAGCACCTGGTCGGCCTGTTCGGGCGTGTCCAGCGGGCCGACGCGGACGCGGAAGAACTGCGTGCCGTTGACCATACTGGGCGCCAGGAAGGACGGACCGATGCTGGCCAGCCGGGCGCGCAGCTTGTTGGCGTTGTCGAACAGGGTGAAGGACCCGGCCTGCACATAGATGCGCTTCGGCCCTGGGCCCACTGCGACCTGCTGCACCACCGGCGCCGGCAGGAATCGGCCGTCCGGTTCCGTCGTGCCGGGAACGGTGGTGGGGGCCGGGACGGGACGCGCCGGGGCTGGATTCGGCCCTTGCGCCGGGGGCAAGGCCTGGCCCTGCACGGTCACGCTGGGGCGCGGGGCGGCCTTGGGCACCGGGCTGCCGTCCGCCATGGTGGTGGGCACGGGTGCCGTGCTGCTGGGCGGCGCATTCAAGGCCACCTGGCTGCCGCCGGCCTGCATGGCCGCCGCCGCGATGGCGCGGCTTTCGTCCGCCAGGATCTGCACCCGCACCTTGGCCGTGCCCTGCTGTTCCATGCCGAGCAGCTGGGCGGCGCGGCGGGACAGGTCGATGATGCGGCCGGCGGCGAAGGGGCCGCGGTCGTTGATGCGCACGACGATGGAACGGCCGTTGTCCAGGTTGGTCACCCGCACCAGGCTGGGCATGGGCAGGGTCTGGTGGGCCGCCGTCAGCTCGTTCTGGTCGAAGGTTTCGCCGTTGGCGGTGCGCTCCTGGTGGAAGCCCGGACCGTACCAGCTGGCGATGCCGGTCTGATCGTAATCATAGTCGGCACGCGGATAGTACCATATGCCGCCGATCTGATAGGGGTTGCCCACCTTGTAGGTGGGCTGGCCCGCGCCGGCGGGCGATGGCGCCTGGGTCTTGATGGTGGCGGTGGGGCCCGGCGCCTCCTGCTTGTGGGCGCAGCCGGCCATCAGCAGCCCAGCCAGCGACGCCCCGGCCAGGGTGGACGCTTTCCAGGGGAACTGCCACGTCGATTCGTTGGCGGCGGCGGCCGCCGCCGTCCGCCTCACCAGATTTGCCCGGCTCATTACTCGCACACCGCTATGGATTGTGGCTGCACCCTACAACATCTCACGGCGCCGCGCCAAGTTGATCGGCCAGCAAACCGACGGTGGTCGCGAAATAGGTGGATCGGTTCCAGTTCATGATGGTGCGGTAGTTGTCATAGACCAGGAAGGCGCGGCCGTCCGGCCCGTCCGGAATGACCAGCGAAGCCGACAGCGCGCGGGCCGGCAGCGGCTTGCCGTCCAGGGACCGCACCCCGGCCTTGGCCCATTCCGCCAGCGTGCGCTTCTTGTCCAGGCCGGCGGCGGCCGCCGCGTCCAGACCTTTCGCGGGCAGCTTCACCTCCCGTCCCCAGGTGGTGCCGGCGTCCCAGCCTACGGTGGACAGGTATTTGGCGGCCGAGGCCAGCACGTCCGGTGTCTTGGTCCAGATGTCGCGCCGGCCGCAGCCGTCGAAGTCCTGCGCGAACTTGAAAAAGGCGCTGGGCATGAACTGCACCTGGCCCATGGCGCCGGCCCATGACCCCTTCATGGTGGCGGGATCGACCTTGTCCTCCTCCACGATGCGCAGGGCCTGGATCAGCTCTTTGCGGAAATAAGCCGGGCGGCGGCCGTCATGGGCCAGGGTGGCCAGGGCGTCGATGATGCGGAAACCTCCGGTGACGCGGCCATAATTGGTCTCCAACCCCCACAGCGCGACGATGTACTGCGGCTGCACATGATATTTGGCGCTGACCTGGGCCAGCAGGGCCGCGTTCTGGCGCATCATGTCCCGCCCGCGCTGGATGCGGTCCTTGGTCAGGACGCGGTCGGCGTAGGTGGCGAAGGTGACCGTGCCTTCCGGCTGCTTGCGGTCCAGGTCGATGACGCGCGGCAGTTCCTGCACATTGGCCAGCGCCAGGTCCAGGGTGGCCTTGGAGATGCCCTGGGCCTGCGCTTCCTGCCGCACGCCGTCCAGCCAGCGCGCGAAGTCCGCCTGCTGTTCCGGGGTGATGACGGTGGGGGCGGGCGCCGCCGGGGCCTGGGGTTGCGCCGGCGCGGGCGGGGGTGCCGGTGGCTGCTGGGCGTTCGCTGCCGCCGGCGGCCCGCCGGCGCACCCTGTCAGCAACAGCGCCGACAGCAGGCCGATGCCGGCGCTGCGGGACAGGAGGGGGCGGCTGGCGGGAAAGCGGGTCACAGGCGAAATCCTCAGGCAAGCGGGAAAGGTGATCGAAAACTAGAAATGAAATCAGGGCGTTTTGGTGGCGGCATCCGGCGCCGGGAACAGGCTGTCGGTGCGGCCCAGCAGGCGGTAGGCCAGCAGTCCGATGTATTCGTGCACCGACTGCGACAGCAGTTCCAGCCCGCGCAGCAGATCGAAGTCCGGCCGGTACAGCAGGGTCTTGGGCGCCCGGATGTCCACCGGGTACGCCACCACCGGCCAGCCGACATGGCGGAAGATGCCCACCGAGCGCGGCATATGGAAGGCCGATGTCACCAGCAGCCAGGTCTGTCCGGGCTGCGGATGCATCAGGTCACGGCTGAACAGCGCGTTCTCCCAGGTGTTGCGCGACTCCCCCTCGAAGGTCACGCGGCCGATGTCCATGCCGATCTCCTCCAGGGCGGCGCGGGCCACCGGCGCCTCCTTCTCATCGGGGTCGCGCAGTTCCCCGGAACCGCCGGAGAAGATGATGCGCGCGTCGGGATAGCGGCGGGCCAAGTCGGGGATCACCATCAGCCGCTCCGCCGCGGCGTTCACCTCGGGCTGGCCCGTCTCGGCCGTCGCCACCTGGTCGACGGACCCGCCCAGGACGATGATGCCGTCGACATGGGCGGGCAGGCTCGCAGGCGCCGGAAAGCGCTGCTCCAGCGTGCGCATGCTCCACGCCCCGACGGGCAGCACGGCGATGATGGCCAACCCCACGGCTGCGGCCCGGGCGCAGAGCAGGGACCGGCGCGCCCTGAAGCCCCCGGTTGCAAAAAGGCCAGTCAACAAAAACAAAAGCAATAGGTTGCCGGGCGCCGTCAGCGTCCAGAAGATCTTGGACAGGGCAAAACTCAAGGCATTTGCCTCCCATAATCATTGAGCGGGAAAGCCTAGGCCGGGCAGGCCTACTCCTGTAACCGGCCTACCCCTGTAGCCAGTGCTTCAGGCCAGACCCGTCCGGATACCGTCAGATTCCATCGTATTTTTCGAATATTGCATGGACGGCGCAGTTTCCTCATGCGGTCGGGACAGGAAATGGTCTAAGGTCAAACTCAATCGAGAACAAGCCGGCCTAGCCCTGATCGTGACCGATGCCTGCCTGACCGTCGTCGCCAGAACCGACGCTGCACCTCCCGGTGCCGGTGCCATGCAGGATATTTCCGTCTTCACCCGCCGTATCGATGATCATTTGGCCAGCCACAGCGGCCCCTGCGCGGTGCTGGTGATCGAGATCTCCCGCATGGCGGAGCTGTACAAACTGTTGGGCCAGCAGGCACTGGACGCATCCATGGCGGTCATGGCCGAGCGGGTCCTGGGTCTGTGCGGCAGCGGTGATGCCGTCTGCCGAATCGCGCGGGCGCAGTTCGCCCTGTTCCTGCCCAACCTCAGCCATGCCAGCAAGGCGCTGTTCACCGCCTCCGCCCTGGCTGCCCGCATTGGGGAGCCCATCCTGGTGGAGGGGCGGCTCCTGTACATGGTGGCCAAGATCGGGGTGGCGGTGTCGCCCGACGACGGCACCAGCGGCCAGGCGCTGCTGCGGAACGCGGCCATCGCCCAGGGTGAGGTGGCGAAGTCCGGCTCCGCTCATTACCTCCACTACACCGAACAGATGCGGGAGCGGCTGCGCCATCAGCTGATCACGGAGACGGAGCTGCGCCAGGCCATCCTGGATGAAGCCTTCGTCCTGCACTATCAGCCCAAGGTGGCCATCGCCGACGGCACCCCTATCGGGGGGGAGGCGCTGATCCGCTGGCGCCATCCCACCCGGGGCCTGCTCTATCCCATGGAATTCATTCCCATCGCCGAGGAGACGGGCCTGATGGTGCCCATCGGTGAATGGGCCCTGCGCGCCGCCTGCCGGCAGATCCAGACCTGGATCGAGGCCGGCCGCCAGCCGCTGCAGATTGCCGTCAACGTCTCGGAACGTCAGTTCCGCTGGGGCCACCTGCCCGCGCTGATCGACGTGTTGCTGCGGGAAACGGGCATCCCGCCCCACCTGCTGCAGCTGGAAATCACCGAATCAGTGCTGCCGGAGGATTTGGAGGGGGCGCTGCGCCAGATGGCCTGGATCGCCGATTGCGGCGTGGCCCTGGCGCTGGATGATTTCGGCACCGGCTATTCCTCGCTGTCCTACCTGCGCGAGTTGCCGCTGGATTGCCTGAAGGTTGACCGCAAGTTCGTGCAGGACATGGAACAGGACAGCGGCACCCGCCATATCGTCCAGGCCATTGTCGCCATGGCCAAGGCCATGGGCCTGAAGGTGGTGGCGGAAGGCGTGGAGACGGAAGGGGAGCGCAGCCTGCTGCGTGGCATGGGCGTGGAAGAAGGCCAGGGCTATCTGTTCGCCCGCCCCCTGCCCGTCAAGGAATTCGAGTTGTTCTGCGGGCTGTAGGCGCCGCGGCCGCTTCGC
Source organism: Nitrospirillum bahiense (assembly GCF_007828025.1). Taxonomy (NCBI): domain Bacteria; kingdom Pseudomonadati; phylum Pseudomonadota; class Alphaproteobacteria; order Rhodospirillales; family Azospirillaceae; genus Nitrospirillum; species Nitrospirillum bahiense. The sequence continues at coordinate 24,245 of NZ_VITO01000001.1, read as the reverse complement.
TGGCGATCATTCCCCTAGTCGGGGCAACGGCCCCTCAGGTCGGCGTGTGCGCGGCATCATCCCGGGCCGCCGGACCCGTGCCGCTGACGGCGCGAACCCAACCGGCGACGATGGCGCCCACGCCGTCGCGCAGGAACTCGACACCCACGCCGTTTTCGGTGCGGCGCACGATGCGGACGGCGGCGGCCACAGGCGCGCCCGGCAGGCGCAACACCCCCTCCGTCCCGATGGGCAGGTCAGGGTCGGGAACAAGAAAGGCACCGCCGGCGGAAACATCGGCGATGCGGCAAGATACAAGGACGTCGCCGCAGCTCAACTGCACTTGGCTGTCAACGGACAGGCGGTCATAGGTCCGGCGGTTGCTGGGCCGAACCAGATTGGACAGCACGCGTCTGATACCGCCCCAGGCCATTAACCCCTCCCCTGCGAAGTCAGGCGGGCCGACGGTTTCCCGAAAATAGGGTAGCGTAAGCCATGCCGTGGCTGAAGTGTGCCGCCAAAGCCGTCGCGATACAATTGCCCGGGCGGAATGCCTTTCCCGCGAGGTTCTTGCACGGCGCGCGTCTTATGGTTCGGCGCCTGCGCCGTTGCGGATGCGTAATGAGCGGGGCGATTGGGGATCTTGCCCTAGGGTGAACCGAAATGCGCCCGCGCGGCGTGGTTCGGGGGGCGTCCGTCGACCAGCTCAAGAACGTAGGATTCAAGTTCCAGCCGTTCCTCAGGGGTGGCATCGGCGTACGCCCGGGTGCCGCGGATGCCCAGAAGCATCTCCGCCGCCCGTGTCAGGGCGATGTCAGCCGCAATGCACGGCTGTGCCGGTCTGTTCTTGGGGGAGGCGCTCCCTATCGTTGCTGTGGGACCACCCCCGCGATCGTCATGAAGATCGGACACGGTCCATGTCTCCCGGACAATTGTGGGCACTGATCTACAACGAAAGTTATTTATACAGGCTGCGAAACGGCCATGGAATTGTGACGGGCGGGCTATCTCCAAAGTGGCGCGGTGACGGGATCGCGCGGCAGCGCCGACGTCTCAGTTGGGCCGGGCCGCGGTTTCCACGGGCCCCACCGCATACGGGGACGGATCGGCGTCGCCGTGATGGGCCTCCAGCACCTTGTGCACGGACTGGCCGATCATGCGGATCTCGTCGAACTGGGTTACCAACTCAAAACAAAACAGGAATGCCAGGGTATAACAGGGGGCGGGAAAGCGCATCATGACCCGCAGGATAGGGGTGGTGTACAGCGGTCGGACGGCGTCGCGGGTCATGACCAGGGTGATCAGCACGCCGATGATGGCGCCTCCCAGCACGTCCGTAGGGTAGTGCAGTCCCAGATAAACCCGCACCGTGCAGACGAAGATGGCGGTGTAGGCCATGGCCAGCACACCGATCCAGCGCCAAACCAGGAAGATGCCGGTGGAAACCGCCATCCACAGCATGGCGTGATCGCTGGGAAATGAACTCCAGGTCCGCAGGATGGCTTCGCTGGTGCCGCTCAAGGGAAAGTGGAAGGGCACGGCGGGGTCGTAGATGGGGCGCTCCCGGAAGGGCAGGAAGTGAGCCAGCAGGCGCCCGACGCCCAGGGCCAGCAAGCCGCTGACGAAGGTGGCGATCACCATTTCCTTTTCCCACAGCCCGCGCCGGCCGCCCCGGAACCAGATCCACCAAAGGATGGCCACCGGGAACAGGCCCTTGAACATCGAGAAGTCGGCGATGGTACGGATTGCGTGGTTCACCACATCCGAGGTGAAGGCGTGCGTGGTCAGGAATTCCTGGATGGCACTGTCGAAGCCGTTCATTTGTATGTTCGTCCTCCCTGGCCCTACTCGTCTCTTGTGGCGATCGGGCAAGTCTCGGGCGTCGCCGGCCGCGATGACGGCCGGACGCGCGCTATTCCCCCTATTGCCCCGGAAATACCGGCGATGTCGGGCAGGCGACCCCGCGCCACCTCGACTCGCAACTGCCAACAAAATGTAACAAAAACTTTATATGGCGCACGCGACGTCGCCAAAGACGTTCTTTGGAAATAGGTCGTGGGTCACAGATTGGTCGCGCCAAACGACCTAGCGCGCCAAGGGCGCCGCCAGGGGCGTGTAGCTGCGCCGGGCGGCCCAGGCGTCCAAGGCCAGTTCCACCGGGCGGAACAGCGGCCGGGGTAGAGCGTCAAGGCCGTACCAGCCCCAATCCGCGATCTTGTGCGGTTCCAGCACCTGCGGTTCGCCCGGTTCCACCTCCTCGGCGATGAACTGGACGTCCACGTAGTGCTTGTCGTAGGCTAGGATGTTGTGCAGGCAGAGGAAGCGGAGGCGCCGCACCACCAGGCCGCACTCCTCCCTCACCTCGCGAATGGCGCATTCCTCGAAGGTCTCGCCATATTCCAGGTGGCCGCCGCACCAGGAGTAGCTGCCGTCGCCATGGCTGTTGCGCCGGCGGCCCAGCAGGATGCGACCCTCACGCCGGATCAGGACTCCGATGCCGACCTTGGGCACGCCCGCAGCGGCGGAGGCTAGGGATTGGGTCATGCTATGGCTCCGGATACTAGCTGTGGCGTATTTGGCCTTGGCAGCGGTATCATGCCGCCGCCCGGGTGCCAAGCGCCCGTCCACGTTCCGGAGTCGTCCCCACCATGTGCGGTCGTTATGCCGCCGTCACCCCGCCGCAGGCCATGGAAGCGCTGTTCCAGACCCTGGGCGCCCTGCCCAATTTCCCCGGCCGCTTCAACATCGCGCCGACGCAGTCGGCGCCGGTGGTGCGCTGGAACGCGCAGACGGGGGAACGGCGCCTGGACATGCTGCGCTGGGGCCTGGTGCCGTCGTGGGCGGCGGATATGGCGGGGGGTGCCAAGATGATCAACGCCCGCTCGGAAAGCGTGACGGAAAAACCCACATTCCGGCAGGCCTTCGCCCGCCGCCGCTGCCTGGTGCCGGTGACCGCCTTCTATGAATGGCGGGTGGAGAACGGTGCCAAGCAGGCCTATGCCATCGCCCCAGCCAACGCGGATACCGCCGCCTTCGCCGGGTTGTGGGAGGGCTGGAAGGATCCGGCCAGCGGGGAATGGGTGCGGACCTACACCATCCTGACCACGGCGGCCAACGACGCCATCGGCCACATACACCACCGCATGCCGGTCATCCTGACGCCCGACCACTGGCCCGCTTGGCTGGGCGAGACGGATACCGATGCCTCCGCCCTGCTGGATCTGCTGCGCCCCTACCCCGCCAACGAGACCCGCTTCTGGGCGGTGGGGCCGCGCGTCGGCAACGTGCGCAACGACGATGCCGACCTCCTGGCCCCGCAGGGCGCCGCAACCCTGTTCTGAGATCAGAGCCGCAGGCCCAACTGCATCCACAGGTTTTCGCCCTGGGCACGATGTTCGGCCACGAACTCATGCTGCCAGGTGAAGGTCGCCTGCAGCGGCCCGATGTCATGACTGATGGCCGGTCCCACTGCGAAGGCCTTGCCGCGATAGCCGTCGGTACCAACCTTCAGCCCATCCTGGGTGTCATCCTCATACTGGACGTAGAAATAGCCGGACACGCCGAAGCGCCAGCCATCGACATTGCGGGCCACGGCGAAATCCAGGTCGAAGTCCGACCCGGAATGATAGCGTGTGGCATCGTTGGTGGTATTGAACGCCAGGCGCGGGGAAACCTGCGCCTGCCAGCCCTGAGGATCGATATAGGCCAGGCCCAGCGTGGGCTGGAAGGACCAGACGTTGCGGCCAATGTTGGCCAGGGCGGCGGCGTTGTATTGGCCCACCGGCATGAAGATGTCGGTGCCCCACACCAGGGACAGGTTGGGGCCCAGGCGCCAGCCCAGCATCAATGGCGTGATGCCGACGTCCCCGAAGCCCAGCTTGCTGGTCTTCTGCCCCGCCACCTCGGCATGCAGGTCGACGATGGGCAGGATCACCTCGGACGCCACCTGGGCGCCGAATAGCCGGTAGGGCGTGACCACGAAGCCGCGAAAGGTCTGCGAGACGGATTCGACGCTGAAATCCAGCGGCAGCTTGTTGCCCAAGCCATCGTTCATCCGATCGGCGGTGTAATAGTTGGGCTGGAACAGGATGTACTCACCCGGCGGCGGCATCGCGCCGGCCAGGTAGATGCTGGCACCCGGCGGATAACTGTTGCCGCCGCTCTCGGTAGCCCACGCCAAATCCACATTTGCAAACGAAATCGCGTACAGAAATGCCGCACACGCTGCCCAGTTCTTCACAGAGCATTCCCTCCTCATTTAACGACCATACAGATGGTCGCTTTTTATTTTGATGAGGAGAAAATCAGCGGAAATATTGCCGCCGGACAAGGCGCTTTATTCAATATGGATTCATCTGTTTGGCCGATACATCGTGCGGCTGCCAACGCGTGGCGCCAATAGCCCAGCACAATGCAGACTTAAGCCCGCTTGTCCAAAACTTGGCCAAGTCATTGAAAATTGGTGATCCCGGTGGGATTCGAACCCACGACCCCATGATTAAAAGTCACGTGCTCTACCGGCTGAGCTACGGGATCGACCGCAGGGAAAACGCTTGGGTTTTCCGCGAACGAAGACGGGCCCTGGGGCCTGTCCCGGTGTGGCGCGCACCATAATGACGGGTATGGGCGCGGTCAATGGAAAGCGGCGGGGTCCGGCACATCAACGGTGCATAGGGCCCCTGCCCGCAAATGTAATCGGGCTTATTCGCCGGCGCCGCCGGTGGCGGGCTCGACACCCCCACCCAGTCCTTGCCGGGCGTCCTGGGCGAAGCGCTCCGTCAGGCGATTGGCCACGCGCGGGCTGACGAAGTGGGCGATATCGCCACCCAGCCGTCCGATCTCCTTCACGAAGCGGGAGGAGATGAACTGGTGTCGATCCGACGCCATCAGGAACACGGTCTCAACTTGCGGGTTGAGGCGCGCGTTCATGCCGGCCATCTGGAATTCGTATTCGAAGTCCGAGACGGCGCGCAGTCCGCGGATGATCACCTGGGCCTGGCAGCCCACGGCGAAATTCATCAGCAGGGTGTCGAAGGGCCGTACCTCGACCGAGATGCCCTTGGCGGCCAGCGGCCCCAATTCATCCTGCACCAGGGCCACGCGCTCCGCCGTGGAGAACAGCGGCCCCTTGCCGGCGTTGCTGGCCACCCCGATGATCAGGTGGTCGACCAGCTTGGCCGCGCGCTGGATGATATCGAAATGCCCATTGGTGATGGGGTCGAAGGTGCCGGGATAAACCCCGATGCGACGCTCGCTCATCCTCGCCCCCGCTGATCCCATCCACCCATCGTGTCAGCTCCCTCCGCCGGCTTTGCCAAGGCGAGGTTCGAATCCCGGTGGGATTCGAACCCCTGTTCCTCAGCCGCCGGTTCCCTCGTTTGAACCATCAGGGGCCGGACCCGCGACCGGGCCGGTTTCAGCCGGCACGGCGTCGTCCGCCCCGCCGTCCTCGGTACCGTCGTCCGCCAGCCGCGCCACCGAGACCACGCCCTCGTCCGCCGACAGGCGGAACAGGGTCACGCCCTTGCTCTTGCGCGCGGTGATGCGCACGTCGTGCACCGGCATACGGATGACTTGGCCACCGTTGCTGACCATCATCACCTGGTCGGTTTCGGCGATGGGGAACACGGCGGCGATGGCCTTGTTGCGGGCCCCCATGTCCATGTTCCAGATGCCCTGGCCGCCACGTCCGGTGAGGCGGTACTCATAGGCCGAGGTGCGCTTGCCGAAGCCCTGGACCGATACCGTCAGCAGGAATTCCTCGCGCGCCTTCATCTCGGCATAGAGCTCAGGCGACAGGGTACCGACATCGCCGGTGACCTCGGGGTCCACGTCGGCGGCCTCCTCGACCTCCTCACCCTGCTGGCGGCGCTCGGCGCTGGCCTGCTTCAGGTAGGCGGCGCGATCCTCCGCCGTGTACTCGGTGTGGTGCAGGATGGACAGGCCGATGACCTCGTCCCCCTCGGCCAGGCGGATGCCGCGCACGCCGGTGGAGGTGCGGCCGGCGAAGACGCGGACGTCCACCACCGGGAAACGGATGCAGCGGCCCAGGCGCGTGGCCAGCAGCACGTCGTCCGCCTCGCCACAGGTGCGCGCGGCGATCAGCAGCTCACCCTCTTCCTCCAGCTTCATGGCGATCAGGCCATTGGCGCGGATGTTGGTGAAGTCGGACAGCTTGTTGCGGCGGACGTTGCCGTGGCTGGTGACGAACAGCACGTTCAGGTCACCCCAGCTGGCCTCATCCTCGGGCATGGGCATCACGGTGGTGATGACCTCGCCCTCCTCCAGCGGCAGCAGGTTCACCAGGGCCTTGCCCCGGGTCTGCGGCTGGCCCAGCGGCAGGCGCCAGACCTTCAGCTTGTAGACCATGCCGCGGTTGGTGAAGAGCAGCATGGGCGTGTGGGTGTTGGCCACGAACAGGTCGCTGACCGTATCCTCCGCCTTCAGCTGCATGCCGCTGCGGCCCTTGCCGCCGCGTGCCTGCGCCCGGTATGTCGAAACCGGCACGCGCTTGATGTAGCCGCCCTGCGTGACGATGACGACCATGTCCTCGCGCTGGATCAGGTCCTCGATGTCCGCCTCGAACTCCAGGTCCTCGATCTTGGTGCGGCGTGGCGTGTCGAAGCGCGCCTTCACCTCCACCAGTTCGTTGCGCAGGATGTCCAGCAGCAGCGGGCGGGAAGACAGGATTTCCAAGAAGTGGCGGATCTGCTCCACCACCGCCGTCAGGTCGGCGCCGATCTTGTCACGCTCCAGCCCGGTCAGGCGGTGCAGGCGCAGTTCCAGGATGGCCTTGGCCTGGGCTTCCGACAGGCGGTAGGTCCCGGCCTCCGACAGGCCGCGGCCCGGCTCGTCGATCAGGGTGATCAGCGGCGCCACGTCGAGGGCCGGCCATTCGCGGGCCACCATCTCCTCGCGCGCCGACTGCGGATCGGGCGCGCGGCGGATCAGAGCGATCATCTCGTCCAGGTTGGCCACGGCCACGCCCAAGCCCACCAAGGTGTGGGCGCGCTCGCGGGCCTTGCCCAGCTCGAACTCGGTGCGGCGGGTGATGACCTGCTCGCGGAACTTCACGAAGGCCGCGATGATGTCCTTCAGGTTCATCAGCTCCGGCCGGCCGCCGTTCAGGGCCAGGGTGTTGACGCCGAAGGAGGTCTGCAGCGGCGTGTGGCGGAACAGCTGGTTCATCACCACGTCGGCCACGGCGTCGCGCTTCAGTTCCACCACCACGCGCACGCCGTCGCGGTCGGACTCGTCACGGACGTCGGAGATGCCCTCGACCAGCTTTTCCTGCACCACCTCGGCGATGCGCTCGATCAGCTTGGCCTTGTTCACCTGGTAGGGGATCTCGGTGAAGACGATGGCCCAGCGGTCCTTGCGGATCTCCTCGATCTCGCTCTTGGCGCGCATGACGACGGAGCCGCGCCCCGTCTCGAACGCGGAGCGGATGCCCGCACGGCCCAGGATCAGGGCGCCGGTGGGGAAGTCCGGACCGGGGACGATCTCCATCAGCTCGGGAATGGTGATGTCCGGGTTGTCGACATAGGCGCAGCAGGCGTCGATCACCTCACCCAGGTTATGGGGCGGGATGTTGGTGGCCATGCCCACGGCGATGCCGCCGGCGCCGTTGACCAGCAGGTTGGGGAAGCGCGACGGCAGGACGGTCGGTTCATCCTTCGACTCGTCGTAGTTCTTCTGCCAGTCGATCGTGTCCTTATCGATGTCGTCCAGCATCGCCTCGGCCGACTTGGCCAGGCGGGCTTCGGTGTAACGCATGGCCGCCGCGCGGTCGCCGTCCATGGAGCCGAAGTTGCCCTGGCCGTCGATCAGCGGCAGGCGCATGGAGAAATCCTGCGCCATGCGGACCATGGCCTCGTAGATCGAGCTGTCGCCATGGGGGTGATAGTTACCCATGACGTCGCCGACCGCCTTGGCCGATTTGCGGTACGGCTTGGTGCTGTCGTAGCCGCTTTCCTTCATCGCGTAGAGGATGCGGCGGTGCACCGGCTTCAGGCCGTCCCGCACGTCGGGAAGCGCGCGGCTCACGATCACACTCATGGCGTAATCGAGATAGCTGCTGCGCATCTCCTCTTCGATGGCGATGGGGGTGATGTCGCTGGCGGGAGGGGCCGCGGGGGGCGTCGGAGTCGTGACCAAACCAGAATCCAAAAGCAAGGAAAACCAAGCCTTAGGGGCGGATGCTCAGCCGCCCCCGGGCGATGGGGATCGGGGGCTTTTCTAGCACCAATCGCGCATGTGAACAATGAAACCGGCACGCCGCGTATCTCTATGGTTCGCGCGCGCGGGTGCGACTCGCGGATGGGGTTCCGCAGCCCTCACCCCGGCGCTACAGTGCGCAGGCGCTTTCCCCCTGCCCAGGGCCCCGACCCATGACTCCGCCCTTCACCCCGCGCGGCTTCGACCACCTGGCCTTGCCCGTCACCGACATCGCCGCCAGCGTGGCCTTCTACCGCGATGTCCTGGGATGTCCGGTGACGGCGGAATGGCCGGAGGATGCGCTGGTGCGGCTGCGGGTGGGCGACGCCGACCTGTTCCTGGTGGACGTGACAGTGCCGGAAGGGGCTTGGGCCCAGCCGCCGGCGGGGCCAGGCCGCAACCTGGACCACCTGTGCATCGCGCTGGCCCCCTGTGACGAGGCGGCGGTGCGCGGCCATCTGGCGGCCCACGGCCTGGACATCATCGAGGAGCGTGTGGGCGACAACCGCCATGGGCCCACCCTTTCTCTCTATGTCCGCGACCCCCAGGGCACGCAGGTGGAATTGCTGCTGCCCCGCTGAAAGTCGCTAAAGAATCCGACAGCGCGCCTGTCGGCTTTCCGGCTTGCTTCCGCCCATCTGGAGACAAGCTGGAAAGCCCATCATGCGCCCGTTCAGGCACCTCATCCCGCTGCTGGCGGCCCTATTGCCCCTCGGACTGCCGCCCTTCAGCGGGCCTGTCCTCGCGTCCGACCACCTGGACACGCCCACCGTCATCGCCGACCCGCGCGCCGATATTGGTGACCTCTACGCCTGGATGAGCCCGGACGGGCGCCAGCTGAACCTGGTGATGACCATCGTCGGGCACAGCCTGTCCGACCGGTTGGACTACACCTTCCACATCGACAGCGCCCACCGCTTCGGCAAACCCGGGAACGCCTCGGGAAGAAGCATGGACCTGACCTGCCGCTTCCCCGGCCTGCAGCAGGCGGATTGCCGCCTGGGCGGCATTGACCGCGTCCAGGGCGATGCCAGCTCGACGGAGGGGCTGTGGGGCGAACACCATCGCGTCCGCCTGTACGCCGGCCTGCGCGACGACCCCTTCTTCAACAACGTGCGTGGCACCCGCCAGGCCTACCAGGTGGCGGAGGCGGCCCTGGCCCGGGGTGTGGCCAAGGACAAGGCCGGCTGTCCCGCCTTCGACGCCGCCACCTCGGCCGAGATCCTGGACAAGTGGCGCCACACCGACGGCGGCCCGGCCAAGAACCTGCTGGCCGGCTGGACGCCCATGGCCATCGTGGCGTCGGTGGACGTGGACGCGGTGAACCAGGGTGGCCCGCTGCTGGCCGTCTGGGCGGCCACCGCGGGGGCCAAAGGCCAAGTGGACCGTGCCGGCCGGCCGCTGACGGGCAATGCCTTGCTGGGCCAGTTGCGTTCCGATGAGGAGGGCGACCGGTGGAAGGAGGCGTACAACGCCGCCACCCCCGCCGACGGCGCCCGGTTCGAGGCGGAGATCGCCAGGGGCCTGGCCTATTACGACAGCTTCGACGGCCAGTGCGGCAACCAATGGCTGGCCGATGCCAGGGCATCGCCCGCGCGGCGCTATCACCGCCTGGCGGCGACGCTTGCTGATGACAGGCTGTGGGTGAACAGCGCCACCGGCATCTGCACGCAGATGTTCGCCGTGGAGCTGGCGGCCCTGTCGGACGAACGGGCGCTGCGGTCCGACTGCGGCGGCCGGACGCTGACCTACGACGCCTCGAACATCTATCGCTCCTTCCTGGTGAACGGCACCGCCGCCGGTGTGGCCGACGGCCTGACGCGGGATGAGCACCCGCCGTCCAACACAATCTTCCCCTTCCTGGTGGCGCCGAAGGTGCCGCCGTCATGAAGCGCTGGATCCTTGTCGCGGCCGCGCTGGCTATCAGCCACCCGGCGGCGGCGCACAGCGGCACCGGCCTGCCGGGCGGATTCGGACCGGGACTCCTGCATCCCTTCAGCGGCCTGGACCATCTGCTGGCCATGGTGGCGGTGGGCCTGTGGGGCGCCATCCTGGGCAATCCCCTGCTGCTGGCCCTGCCCATCCTGTTCCCCGCCATGATGGTGGTGGGCGCCGTCGCCGGCATGGTGGGGATTCCCCTACCGCCGGAGGAACTGGGCATCGCCTGCTCCGTCCTGGTGCTGGGCGGCTGCGTCGCCGGCGGGATCAAGGCGCCGGTCTGGCTGGCCCTGGCGCTGGTGGCCGTCTTCGCCCTGTTCCACGGCTATGCCCATGGACGGGAACTGCCGTCGGCCGCCGATCCCGCCGGATACAGCGCCGGCTTCGTCCTGGCCACCGGCCTGCTGCATCTGGCGGGCGTCGCCGTCGGCCATTTGAACCGCCGACCCAGCGGGATGCGTGTAACTCGGGGGCTGGGCGGGGCCATCGCCCTGTTGGGCGTGGGCTTCCTCACCCGTGCGGTGCTGTCATGAGAAGCGCGCTGCCGCCCCTGCTGCTGCTTTACGCGGCGCTGGCCTTGTCCTTGGCCTCCGCCCCCCGGCGCGCCTGGTGGCTTTGCCTGGGCCTGTTGGTCCTGACGACGGGTGTTGCGGCCACCTACCCACCCCCTTGGCATGACGGGGTGTTCGTCGGCTGCTGGATCAGCGTGGCGGTGACCGCGGCCGGCGGCCTGGTTTGCCGCACCGACCGGCATCTCGCCTGGGGCCTGGCGGTCAACGCCGGCCTGTGGTCCGGCGCACTCGCCGCCGTGACGGACGCGCCGCTGGATCTGCTGGCGGCCCTGCCCGCCCTGGCCCTGCTGCCGGCCGCAGCCTGGGCAATGCGCCACCTGTCCTTCCCCGCCGTGCGGGTCATGTCCAGCTGGCTGGTCGCCGTGGCCGTGCTGGCGGTCACCCTGGCCTGCCTGCCGGTGACGCCCGGCTATCTGCCGGATCATTTGGAATGAGGTGCGCAATGCTGAGAACGCTGGCCCTGACGGCGATGCTGGCGGCCTTGCCCGCGTCGGCCCCCGCATCGGCCCATGACTTCTGGGTACAGCCGGAGGGTTTCCATTCCGCCCCCGGCGCCCTCCTGCCCCTGACCTTGCAGGTGGGGCACGGCCCCTACCGCCAACGCTCCCCCTTGCCCGCGCGCCGCATCGTCCGCTTCCTGGCCGTGGCGCCGGATGGGACGGCGTCCGACCTGCGCGCCGCCCTGCACCCCGGCGAGGCTGATGAGGACGGTGCCGTCCGTCTCACCGCCCCCGGCACCCATGTCCTGGTGCTGGAGACGGACGATAGGGCGCAGAGTCACTTGCCCGCCCTGCGCTTCAACGACTACCTGACCGTGGAGGGGCTCACGCCCGCCCTCGAACTGCGCCGCGCCGGCCATCGCATGGACGCCGATGGGGCGGAGAATTACAGCCGTCGGGCCAAGGTGCTGGTGCGGGTCGGATCCGGCAGCAGCGACGCGGCGGTGACTCGTCCCCTGGGCCTGACGCTGGAGATCGTGCCGGAGGTCGATCCGTACGCCCTGCCCCGGCCGGCCGACCTGCCGGTGCGGATCTATTATGAGGGCCGGCCCCTGGCGGGCGCCCTGGTCAAGCTGACGGACCTGGCCCATGACGCGGAGCCGCTGGAAACCCGCCGCACCGACGGCGACGGCCGCGCCCGCTTCCCCCTGCCCGATGCCGGTGATTGGCTGCTGAACGTCATCTGGACCAAGCCGCAGCCGCCCATGGCGGAGACGGATTTCGAAACCGTCTTCTCCAGCCTCAGCTTCGGCTTTCCCCGGCGCTGAGGCGTTTCAAAGAAAAAGGGCGGAGCCGCGAAGCCCCGCCCTTTTTGCCGTCGCCGCCGGTTCAGTCGCCGCCGCCGGCCGCCGCCTGGGCCTCGCGCAGCTTGTCGGCGCATTCCTGGCAGCAGGCCTCCACGGTGCGGCCGCCGATGGTCACGCTGATGGCGTTTTCATCCAGCGGGTAATCGCAGGCGGCGCAGGTCTTCTCGCTCATGATGGTTCTCCTCCGGTCACTCAGGGCCGGCCGTTCCGGCCCAAGGGGAAGAGACCATTTCGCCCGCCCCCACCGCTGTCGGAATCTTTAGCGACTTACCGGGCGCGGACGGAGCGTTGAAACTCCGCCGGGGTACGGCCATAGGCCTGGCGGAAGGCGGCGCTGAAATGGCTGTGGCTGGAGAAGCCCAAGTCCATGCTGAGCGTGGTGATGTCGTCGTATTCGCCCAGCAGATCCAGCGCCCGGGTCAACCGCAGGCGTAGCTGATAGCGATAGAGGGGCACCGCCTCCACCTGCTGGAACACCTGGGTGAGGTAGACGGGGGAGACGCCGACCTCGCCCGCGATCTCCGCCAGAGTCCAGCGCCGGGTGAGGTCGCCGCTGAGCGCCAGCTTGGCCCGGTCCACCAGCTTCCGATGGCCAATGCTGGCCTGGGGCGCGTGCGACGTCCGCTCCCCCAGCGCCCGGCGGATCAGCGTCAGGGTCAGCGCCTCCGCCTCCAGCGTCTCGGCGGCACCCTGGGCCAGGCTGTGGCGCAGCAGGGCGGCCAGCACCTGGGCGCGTGGGTCGATGCGCAGCCGCTGATGGCGGAAGGCCAGGACGCCCTGGTCACGCACATGCTCACGCGGTGCCAGTTCCTGCAGCAACGCCTCGTCCACGGTGATGGACAGGCAGGCGTCGCCGCCCGTCACCGGATGGCTGACGCTGTATTCATCGCCCTTGTTGAAGAACAGCACCTGGTTGGCCTCGGCCACCGCCTCATCCCGGCCCAGGTGGCGGACATAGATGCCGCGATAGGGAAAGACCAGTGTGGTGGCGCCGGCGCATTCCCCGGCGCTGCGATGCCGGCAGGTGCCGGCGCAGGCCACGTCGCGGATGTGCGCCGTGTCCGTGTCCAGCAGCGCCTGTACCGTCAGTTCCGTCATGACCCGCGGCCTTGGTTTCCTAAGCCGCGAGGATAACAGAAGCGGCTCAGCGCCGCGACAGCAGGTGGAAACGGGTCATCAGCACCGTGACCGCCACGATGCTGGCCACCAGGATGCCCTCGAAGATGCCCATGATGCCATGCCCCAGGTGGAAGGCCGCATAGGCCGCCGTGGGGATCATGACACCGTAGTAGCTGAAGAAATGTAGGGCGGTTGGTATCCAGCTGTCACCTTGGCCGCGAAGCGCGCTGGCCATGACCGTCTGCCCGCCGTCCGCCACCACGATCCAGGCCATGAAGGCGATGGCAGGCACCAACACGCGGATGAGGTCAGGATCGCTGGCGTAGAGGGTGGCGATGCCCTCCGGCACCGACGACAGCACCACGCCGACGACGACCATGATCAGGGCGGTCAGGGTCAGGCCCGTCCACCCGGCCAGCGTCGCCTCACGGCGGTTGCCAGCACCGTGCGCCTGGCCCACCTGCACCGCCGTGGCTGAGGCCAGGCCCAAGGCCGCCATGAAGATGAGGGCCAGCAGGTTCAGTCCCACGGCATAGGCCCCCAGGCCCAAGGCGCCCAGCCAACCGGCGAAAATGCCCATGGTGCCGAAGGCGGTGGATTCCGCCCCCTGGCTGAGGCCGGCGGCATAGCCCAGGTGACGGTGCGGCCGCCCCTCCCGCCATTCCAGGAAGGATCCGCGCACACCGTAGTGGACGTGGTCGCGCATGGTCCAGACGTACAGGATCAGGCCCAGCGCCGTCAGCCAGCGTATGGTGGTGGTGGCGATGGCGGACCCCACCGCCCCCAGCGCCGGCATGCCGAAATGGCCGAACACCAGGGTGTAATCCAGGGCGAAGTTCAGGAGGTTGGCCACGATCATGGAGACCATGGCCGGGAATGGCCGCTTGATGCCCTCCAGGAAGAAGGAGGTGCTGATCTGCAGCACCGCCGCCGGCATGCCCAGGCCCAGGATGGCGATGACGGGGGCCGCCCCGTGGGCGATCCCAGGCTCCTGCCCCGTCAGCAGGAAGAAGGCCTCGCCGAACTGGCAGCCGATGGCGACGACACTGCCGATCAGCAGGGCGTAGGGCAGCGAGCGGCGCCAGACCGCGCCGGCGTCACGCGGGCGCCCCGCCCCCACCGCCTGGGCCACCAGAATGATGGTGCCCATCATCAGGCCGACCACGGTGGCGAAGGCCGTGCCCACCGGGGTGCCGCCCAGGCTGAAATAGGCCAGTTCCTCCGCGCTGTGGCGCCCGACCATGGCGGTGTCGACCGTCTGCATGAACAACTGGCCGATGCGGGTCAGCATCAGGGGCGTGGCCAGCAGCACAAGGTCGCGGGCATGGACCAGGATGCGGGGCAACAGGCGCTCATTGGGGGCCCGGGGCGGCAAGCCGGGACAGGCCTTCTCCACCGCCGCCTCATCCAGGGGCGGCAAGGGCGTCACCGCCGCCGACAGTTCCGGCGGCACGGGGATCTCGGACTGGGCCATGACGGGCGCGCTCGGGTGGCTTTATCATCGCCCAACGGCCGGCCGTTCGGGCGTCCCCCTTGCCTACCGCGCCGGGCGCGCCGCCGCAACCCGCGAGCGGCGCACGGCTGCCGGGCGTCCGGCTTGCGATGCCCTGGCGGCCCGTCAGAAGCTACCCGTCACCCGCACCCAGGCGCGGGTGTGGCGGCGCAAACCATCACTGTCGGTCCCCGCGATGCGGCCGGGGTTGTCGCCCACCACATGGGCCAGCGTCGCATCGAGCGTCAGGGCGTCCACCGGCCGCCAACTGACGGCAACGCCGATGCCCTGCAGGCCATAGTCGTTGGGCAGGTCCGTGCCCCGGTTCCAGCCGGCCCAGGGGCTGACGAACTGGCGTATCCACCCGCCATCCCAGAAGGCCGCCAGGCGCAGGCTGTCCACGGGGCGCCAGCGCAGTTCCAGGGTGCCCAGGGCCCCCTCCGCCCCCTGCCCCTCGTTCACGGGATAGGCGCGGATGGCGTCGGGGCCGCCCAGGGCCAGCCGTTCGGAGCTGTCCAAGTTGCTGCTGGCCCACTGGCCGGCCAGCCGCGCCACCAACTCCACCCCCTCACCCAAGGGCTGGGCGTGGCTGAGGGTCAGGGCCAGCTTGGCGTAACCGCCCTGGGTGCGGGCGGAGGCATCGTCCACCGCTTGGTTCTCCGGCACGCCACCCAGGTCGACATTGCCGGCGGTCAGGGTCCCATCCACCTGGTCGACGCCATCCCAGCCGTCGCGCGCCACCCCGCTCACGCCCAGGGTGGCGGCGTCAATGACGGTGATGCCCGTCGCAATCTCCGCCGTGCGGTTGACCAAACGGCGATGTTCATAGACCAGGCGGCCGTCCAGGGCCGTATCCTCCGTCCGCCACAGCGGCAGGGTGGCCACCGCCCCGCCGGTGGCGCCCCACCCGTCAGGCGTGCCGGCGTTGAAGTCATGGGCGACGCGATAATCGAAGGCGCTGCCATTGACGCCCAGGCGCAGGCCGGAGTAGCCCACGGGCAGGGTGGCGGCCAGGCGACTGTAGTTGCTGCCCAGGCTGCGCACGCCGGTCAGGACGGTCTGGTCGCCAATGCCGGCCAGGTCGTTGGCCGACAGCACGGCGATGCCGCGCCAACCGCCGCTGGCCCGCTGCGCCTGGTTGTCCACCAGGGCGACGCCACTGAATAGCGGCCCCTCGGTGAGCTTCAGGCGGATGTCGGTCTGGTCGGCCGCCTGCCCGGCCTCCGCCGTTGCCGTGGCCGTGATGCCCGGCAGCGCGTCCAGCGCCGCTACACCCCCTTCCAGCGCATCCAGGCGCAGGGCCTCGCCCCTGGCTTGGCGGTCCAGCAGGTATCCGGCGGCGGTGTCGGCATCCAGGCGCGTGTCGCTGCTGGGGTCTACCACCACGCGGCCCAGGCGGCTTTCCTGCACGGCGATGGTGACGACGCCGTCGCGGATTTCCTGCCGGGGCAGGTAGGCGCGCGCCAGATAGCCGTGCTGGCGGTAATAGGTGCTGACTGCGCTTGCTGCCGATTGCAACTCCCCCAGGGTCAGGTCGCGGTCACGGAAAGGCGCCAGCACCGCCTGCAACTCCGCTTCCGGAAACAGCGTGGCCGCGATGTGGAAGGCGGTGACGTGGACGGTGGGGCCTTGGGCCGGGCGCTCCGGGGGCGGCGCCTCCGGCACCACCGGGCGCAGGGGCGCGGGCGGCGCCGTCAGGCGCGGGGTGGTGCGTTCAGTGTCGCGCAGGATGCTGCCGGCATCCGGTGTCTGTGGCGTCTGCTGGGCCGAAGCCTGGCCAGGAACCAGGGCAAGGACGGCAAGCGTCGCGGCGGACCACGCTGGAAACGATCGACGCATTCGAGACCAGCCTGCAGGCCTGTTTCCGCACCAACAGGTTGCATCCTACTGCGGTAGCGGGCCGGCCGCACCGGCGCTATGCCCCCGCTACAGAAAAGTCACGGGCGCGCGATCAGCCTGTGAAGCGCGCCGTCAGGGGGAACCGCCGGTCCTTGGTGGTGGGCGACTTGCGGTGCACCTTGGGGCCGGGCGGGGACTGGAAGCGCTTGAACTCCGCCCGGCGGACGCGGCGGCGGATGTCCTGCACGAATTCCAGCGGCTCACCCAGCTTTTCCGCGATCTCCGCGTCGGTCTGTCGCTCCTTGGCGTCCTCCATCTCCCACAACACCGCATCCAGGCGGGGATAGGGCGGCAGGCTGTCGGTGTCGCGCTGGTTGTGCTTCAGCTCGGCGCTGGGCTCCACATCGATGACGGCGCGCAAGGCGGCCTGGGCCTTGGCGTCGTAGGCCTCCAGCGGCTTGCCGAAGGCCCCTTCCCAGATGCGGGCGAACAGCGGGTCCGGGTTTTGCGCTTGGGCCAGGCGCATCTCCAGGATGGGGAAGACATCGATGGCCTTGTACAGGTCCTTCAGCGGGTTGAAGGCGCCGCGCATGTCGCCGTAGAGCGTTCCGTATCCCATCAGGATCTCGCTCTTGTTACTGGTGCCCAGGATGGCGCGGCGGCCATGGTCGTTGGAGATGGCGGACAGGGTATTGCCCCGGATCTGCGCCTGCAGGTTCTCATCCGCCAGGCTGCCCATGTCACGGCCGAAGGCGTTGCGGAACTTGGCCAGCCCGGCCTCATACTCCACGGTGATGGGCAGGCTGATGGCGCTGAAGCCCGCGCCCACGCCGGCCGCGAAGTCCGCCGCCCGGGTGTTGGAACCGGAACTGGTGTAGGGCGAGGGCATCATGACGGCATTGACCTTGGCCGGGCCGAACACGTCGGCCGCCAAGGCCGCCACCAGGGTGGAATCGGCCCCGCCGGACAGGCCGAAGACCACGTCCTGGAAGCCGTTTTTCTCGATGTAGTCACGCAGGCCCAGGCCCACGACCAGATAGCGTTCCTGCGGGTCGGTCAGCTGGACGGGCGCCTGCGTCTCGGTCAGGCGGAAGCCCTGACCCTGATCCGCCAGGGTCACGGTGGCGCCCCCTTCCCCGCCGATTGCCATCTCATAAATGGCGCCGGCCGGATCCATGATGGCGGAACAGCCTTCCCACACCAGCTCGTCATTGCCGCCCACCTGATTGACGTAGACCAGGGGCAGGCCCGTCTCCTGGATGCGCTGGGCGAACAGGCGGCGGCGGAAATTACCCTTGGCGATGGCATAGGGGCTGGCGTTGAGGGAGACGATGACCTCCGCGCCCATCTGCCTCAAGTCATGGGTGACGTCGTCGAACCAGATGTCCTCGCAGATGCAGAAGCCCAGGGTGACGGGGCCGCCGGCGGCCTGGAACCGCAGCACGCCCATTTCGGCATCGGCGCCCGTCTGTTCCCCCCGGGCCTCGAACCAGCGCACGTCGTCGAAGACGTCATAGTTGGGCAGGTGGGTCTTGAACTGGCTCAGCACCGCGCGGCCCCGCTCGAACACCACCAGGCCATTGCCCATCTTGCGCCCCTGCACCTTGCCGCGCAGGGGGGTGCCCACGGCGATGGTGGTGCCGGCCTCTTCCGACAGCAGGCGGTACTGCTCCGTCCAATGGACGATGGACTGCTGATAGTCGGCCTCCAGCAGATAGTCGCCGGCGGCATAGTTGGCCACGGCGCATTCCGGCAGGACGTGCAGGTCGGCGTGCGCCTGCCCCAGGATGCTGGCCTTGGTCCGCTCGAAATTCCCCCGGAAATCGCCCGTGGTGTAGTTCATCTGGTGCAGGGCGACCTTCAGCGTGCGCATGGTCTCAGTCTCATGGGTTCCGATGCCAGGCCGTCACCCTAGCATCCGGGGGCGGGCCCTGGGCAATCCCCGGGAACGAATACCCCTCCCCCGTCCTTACGTTAGGGAAGAGCCGGGCAAGCCCGGCCGACCCAACGCCGGAGGAGAACATGTCCCAGCACCAAGACACCACCGACCGAAAGGACGATGTGCACGAGGCCAGCGACCCCCAGCGCCTGAAGCAGGAGTGGCATATGACCAGCCACGCCGCGACCAAGAAGTCGCGCGGCATGGAGGGTCCGCCGTACGATCCGCCCGCCAGCACCGGCGGCACGGGCCCCCAAGCCAAGTCAAAAGGGGATTGGAGTGCGGCCGGTAGCGGCCAGAAAGGCCCCCAGGGCGACCGCGCCGAAAGCTCCGCCGGAACCGGAACCATGGCGAACAAGCCGCAAGGGCGCGGCAGCACGTCCTGAGTCCGGAAGGAGAAGAGAAATGACCGGGAAGCGAAAATGGTCAGCCGAGGTCACGGAACACAGCGACGCGCTGGACCTCAAGAACCACGTCTTCGAATCGCATGATCCAAAGGAGATCGCGAAGTCCCTGAAACAGTCCGCCGAGGCCAGCCACCGGCGGAAATCGTCGCCCTACCGCTCGGCAATGTCGATGTTGACCTTTTACATCAACCGCGCGGGCAAAAACCTGCCGCAATCACAGAAGACGGTGCTGGAGGCCGCCAAGGATGAATTGCGCCACGAATTCGGGCGCTGAGTCCAAAAGGGAAGGGCCGCGTCTCCGCGGCCCTTCGTATACGTCCGTTCCGGATCAGAACGGTTATGCATACTTACGCTGTGTAAACAACGTCTACGTATTTGATTATAAACATATTTTTTATCTTTTTCAAGGATTTAGCTCAGGAAGTGTAAACATCCTGCTCAAATGAGGCGTAAAAGTTTACATGTGGCGCTCGAGTTGCGTCGAATCATCGATTCGACGCAACTCGAGCGCAAGGGGAGCACGAGGGAACACCCTCGTTTCGCCAAGGCGAAATTTGTAAAGGCTCATCACATATTTTTTGCGCGAGTGAGGTAGGCAGATCACTCCGGCCGATGAAGTTGCGGCCTCTCATGCCGAATGGCGAAGAACTGTAGCAGGGGCAATACTATTTGATACCGAATGAATCGAATAGATGAAATGTTGGGTCGGTGAATGATGCATCCACTGGGCCGGATATTATCCGATGTCGGAGACATGCCCTTCGATGTCTCAATTTTAATTTAATATTATTTCCGGCTTCCACAATCCCCTACGGTCGGCTAGATAGCGCCCCAAATCGAAGCATCCATCTTGTTCTAGGCGGCTATGGATACGTCCAAGTCTACTCGCAAAAATCGGCACGGTTTCCGGCTTTGGTAGTATCAGAACGCCCTCCCCTGGTTGCGTCGGCGCGAAACTCATGTTTCGCCAACGGCTCGCAAGGGCCCAAAAATCGATCATGGGAACTGCGGAGGTTAGGATAATGGTGACGCGATGCGTCTTAAGCAGATTTAGCATGCCGCTGCTAATCGAGATGTCGATGATGCTGGCGGGGACTCTCAAGTCAGGGTTAGACCAGCGTGCGAGCCGGCGCCACAGGGAAAAACGCCTTGACGCACCCGCATTGCGGGCAATGAGCATTCCGTCCCAGGTCTGCCGTAACAGATCGAAGCGCCTTTTAACCCCGAAACCGCCGAACTCGCGCTCCACCGCTTCGCGCAGTTGGGCCATGCCGGCGTCATCGAACGGACCGAATGTCTCGCCATTCGCCAGCCTCATAGATTCAGGCATCGCGTCTAGATTGGCACGATAGTCCGATTTGCTAGCAGAAATTCCCCTAATATCCAGCAGTCGAACCTCGGCGTCATAGGGTTGGCCAGTTAGAAACATTCCATCCAGAGGGCGGAGAAGTTCGAACAGATGGCTCGGGGACCCTATCCAGCTTATTTTTCGCAAGGACTCGTATGCTAGGTCGCACTCTGGATCGATCCGCCATCCCGAATTTAGCGATGAAATACATGTGACGAGCGGGTTAAGAGCATTCAGTGTATTTTGGATTTGGAACATAGTCACCTTTAATATTGTAGCGTGTATATTCATAAAATATTAATGCGCAGGGAAAATCTTCATAATGTCAGCGCATTATTTTTCGGAATGGACGGTGCGACCGGGCGATCGAATAGCGTTCGACTGCAATTAATGTTGGAAGATATAAATAAAAATCGCTATTCGTCTAGGAGGTCGTCCAGGCGGCTATGTCTTGGGCACATTTCGGAGTTGATAACGGCTTGAAAGTCTTTTTCAGAGAACTCCGACACGCTCACTGCTGTGGAATAACCTTGTAATTGTACCACAGCACCAGGCAGGGCGTCCCGAATCCTATCAATCGCTCTTTGAACTTCCTGCTCATCGGCTGCTCCGTTGAACAGTACCCTCAAGCTGAGCTGATGCGTCGCCATTCCGTTTCTCCATGGTCGAGGAGGACAAGAGCTATAGAATGCCAACCGCCATGATAGCAGGTATTCCAAACCTGTGGGTCATGTGGCTTCCTGCGCTGAAGCTTCGGTGGTTTCGAGGCGCTGCAGTGTTGTATCTAGCGCGGCAGTGGCGGCATCGAGATCAGCTTCCATGCCAGCGATGAGCCGATCCACCTGGGCGAGAGCTTGAATTGGAATACCAGCTTCTTTTTGGTCACAGACCGGGGTGTTGGCACACATGGTGGGCCCCTGGAATGGGGGTGTGGACGGTTGGGTCATAGGGCTGATTCCTCCGTGAAGACCATCCTATATTGACATATTCGAAAGCATATGTTGAGGGAGTTCGTTTGTCCGACGCGACTTAAAGTCGATCACTAGAAGTTGACTCATAGACACGAATACCCTTATGAATATTTTTATGGCCTGCATAGTGCTTATGTAAATTAGACCTCTCAGAAAATCGGTAATGGAAGTCACGCTCTCCCCACATGAGCCACACCAGCACTTTATTGGAATGCGACAAATACCTGTCAAGAAGGTCACGGCGCAGATAGCTGAAATTACCATTAATCTGGGAGCCGTACTCGCCGATTTCGCGGTACAGAGATGCCACGCCTGAAGCGTCGTGCAAGTCCCATTTGTTAGGGCTATACCTAAGGCTCAAAGCTTCACAGAGCTGTTTAGAAGGTAGACACGCACCACCACTCTGGTTCATCTCGCTATGGTAGCTTTCCCACGCGTACTTTTGCACTGGGATGTCGACCACAACACCGTTGTTTGACCATCCATCAGCTGACACTACATATTCAGCGCGATCGCTCTCTTGCTCACCGGCAATAGGCAGGCCAGGAATCGACAGGAACGGCATCTCACCCGCATAAGTATAGTAATAGCTCGGTCCTTCTGGAATGGCGTGATTGCCGGGGTATTTAAGACCAGTGAACAACGTGCAAAGACGGTCGACTTCTCCGCTGTCCACGAGCACACCTCGAAGGAAGGTAAAAACCTGTCGTTCATCAGCAGGAGCGTTCTGTTCGAGGTACCCGTCAAGTACGATCCACGGCCCTGTTAGGCCATCAATCTCCTCGATCTCGAGGATGCAGCCGTAGTCTGGTTGCGGACCTCTTACTAGCCAGTCACCAGCGTCTATAAGGTGATCGGTAAACAAGGCTGGAAGCGGCAGGTCAATGCTCGCTGCTTCGAGCGGGAATGTCGGGTCGATGTCCACATCTGAAGGGCGGGCACTGCGGTCTTCGGCAAGGAGGCCCTGTGCGCATCGGACGCCCCACATCTCAAAGTAAGAGATCCATCCATACTTTTTCCCATATCGGTCAATCTGGTGCTTATCATTTCCCATACGGGGGCCGGAGTTCATTTGGCGATCAACAGTTTCGAACTGCTCGGGGTCATAACCGAGCATTAGCATTCGTGAGACAATTGCTGGCAGTACCCGCTGGTACTCTGGGTTGCGGTCGTCATAGTTTGACCGACCTGGAATCAGTCTTCCTATTGTATAGTTGCCGAAGTCCATTTGAATCGCTGCTAGCCTCGCACGTTCTATAACCGCCTGGTCGTAATGCGGCATGTTGTCAAACGGATTGGGCAAATGGCTCAGCGGCGAAAGGAGATGAGCAGCCTCCTCCTCAGACAAGAAAACTGGATCAATCATCCTTGCAATAGCAATGATTCCCAGACAGTATTGCCGATATAGAGCATGCCATGTAGGATGCGTAGCTCCAGGCGCGAACATTGTTTGATAAATCTCGCGTGAAATTTTAGGCAGCGCCTCACGCATCTCCGCGGCATTGATATCCGACCAAGTGGTCAGCGCTGCACCATAGGCCGCAGCGAACATTCGCTCTGGGACGTATGGGTCTGAAATAGCAGTTGCTTCCACCGCCAGCCGGAAAAACTCTGTGGGCCGCCTAACAGCGAATTCGTACAGTGTCTTGGTGGCCATGTCCCGCAGGCTTCTATACGTCGACGTCAGCGTCCACATCACCCACCGCGCCCGTCGAACCTCTCGCTCGTCTAGGTCAGCTATTTTCCATCTGGTAGATAGAAATTTTAAATCCTTTTCAACTTCCTCAGAGCTTGCTCGAACCCACTCCGTCCAAAGGAGATCGCGCTGCGTATTGGACATAGCCAAGAGCACGCCGTGCAAAAAGTCCATATCATACGGATGCGCCCGCGCTGCCCTGGTACTCCGTAGCCTCTTGAATGCAATACGCGCGAACTGCATGGACTCCTGCATCGCGCGCGCGAACCGCTCTACCGTTTCCCGGCCGATTTGCCTTGGGTCTGATTGAGGCGTCAGCAATAGAGCATTCATGACGAGATTCTCATCCGACAAATCTTGCCAAAGTTGGCGCCTACTAGGACGGTGCGGGTACAAGCCAACCAGAGACTGGAACACGTCATAGGCGAAGGTATGCGATCCAGGTTTACCGAATTGGAACTTGGCGCGCCCTTCATCGCTTTGCAGCCACTGCGCCAAGGCAGGCTTGGCAAGTAAGTGACGCGCCATCATGTGTCCAGCAATCAGGTCGTACGAAAATGCGATACCTTGGCCACCCTCCGGGGACGTCGTTCGAACGAGTACGCCTTCGGACTCCAGCGCGCGAATGATGCTGAGGTCCCAGCGCCCCACGTCTTGAACAATCGTCCGAGCAGCTTTTAACTCCACGCTTCTCGCGTTGTTCTCCCAGAGCATACCCGCGATCATCAGCACTGCATCTTCGACTTCATTTTGATAGACGCGATGCGCCGCTGGTGAAAGCTCAGCAACTCGTGCAGCAACCTTGTTGAAGTACTCGTCGAATAGGCTTGCAAGCGAGTTAGGTAGCGCTTCCACCCCAACATTGGGGCTGGCGACGTGGATTCGCCACCTCGCAAAAGATTCTCAGCGTCAACGGGTGCTGTAAGAACTCGATTAGCAGGTTTGCGTCGGTGGCGTCAATTTTGTAGTACTCAAAATATTTGTCGATGGCGACCTGAGTATCTTCTTGGAATCCTTTGTGCTCCAATTGAGGAAATTCCTCTGGCAGACACATGTGCGCGAATTCGTTACGCAGCGTTACTATTAAAAGTACGCATGGGAATCCCTTCAGAAGCTCATCCGCCCGTGAGAGTTCATCCTTCCAGTTTCTCGGGTCTTCCGCCTCATTCAGGCCGTCAATGACAATGGGGATGCGTTTCCCCGCGCGCTGACCCGCCGCATCTATAGCCTCAACCAGCCGGTCGAAACTCTCCACTGATCTGCCAGAAATCTTGAAGGCAGACACGAGATCATCAAGCCCTTGACCAGCATGAAGGTTCTTACCTAGCAGGGTGTTGAAGAAGTCAGCTTCTTCGGGCTTTGAGAGTGACCTCGTCGTCGTTGTCGTATGAGAGTTCGATTTCGAGTGTCCCGTCATCGTTG